>CAVOYR010000009.1:0-241239 GCA_963700735.1 uncultured Alphaproteobacteria bacterium | reverse complement strand
GCATAGCCGCCATTGGACACAGGTCGGCTGAAAGGCCGCTATGGGCCGAAAGCGCCAATGATGCTGTCAATGCGGAAGAAGATGTCCCTTCCCAAGAATGCACTGCAATCGCGAACCGGACGGCTTAGCAGCACCTTGTTGAACTTTTTCTGACCCACCTTCAAGGCATATTCGGCAAACCTAAGGGAATCCGTGGGCGATGCCATCCGTTCAGCTGAACTAATTGAAAAGTAGGTCAGCAAAAGTTCAATGCCGTTCATCGTCAGTTCACTTTGCAGTCGGCCTTCCAAGGACCACACCGGATCAAGCCTTGAAAGACTGATCGAGGGCTGAAATGTGGGGCTACATCCCAATTCTCGGTAAAATACCGTCCATCATCAATATCGTAGTGAAAAAAAGTGGCGGAGGGGGAGGGATTCGAACCCCCGGGACCGTGAGGCCCAACGGTTTTCAAGACCGCCGCAATCGACCACTCTGCCACCCCTCCGCAGGGCTGCTCCATGACACAATCATGTCCGGTCTTGCGGACGCTGGTTTAGCCATCCGGTTCGCGGCTTGCAAGCATCAATCAGGCGACATACGCCCGGCGCGCCTTACCGTTCGCCGAAATGAACCATTGCCGGGGCAGGCGCGTTGGTTTTTCATCAATGGTTCACCATATCTGTCCTAGTGTGGCCACAGATGGTGGATATCTGACTCGCAACTCAAGAAAGCAATCCGGTCCGGCTTTACATGAAAAACATCCTGTCATTTCTTGTTGCATTGGCACTCATGGTGCCTGCCATCAGCCACATCGCCCAAGCCGCCGCACCAGCTTCACAGCAGGCCCAGGGTGTATGGTCGGATGAGGACGGCAAGGCCAACATTGCCATCGAACCGTGCGGGCAGTACCTGTGCGGGCGGATCGTCTGGTTGTCGGAACCGGTCGATGAGAATGGTCAACCCAAGGTTGACGTGAACAATCCCGAACCGTCGCGCCGCAATCAGCCGATCATCGGCCTGACCATCCTGAGCAAGCTCGAACCCCATGAGGGCAACAGCCAGCTCAAGGGGCTGGTGTACAACGCGGAAAACGGCAAGGTTTATGACGTGTTCCTCAATCCCAATGGCGCAACAATGGGCGTTGAAGGCTGTTTTGCCATGTTCCTGTGTGGATCGCAGACGTGGACGCGCGTCAAGTAACCACAATTGCCCCGGATTGAACCTGTGCGGTGGATTTACACGCATCAATTGTACGTGCAATAAGCAAAAGTCCGAACTTGATGGGGGAATGATGTCCAACTACCGCACACTGGCCCTTGCGGCGCTGCTTGCCTTGTCAGCACCAACCCCGCTTTTTGCACAGACAGCGGCTCCTGGTGCCAGCCAGTCCATCGACTATTCCAGCCTGTCATACAATAAAAAGCGTGACCTTGCCCGCAAGGATGACGTTACCGCGATGCTGTCGCTGGCCAGGGACCATCTGGAGGGTGCCAACGGTGCCCGCAAGAGCGTGACCAGCGCAGCGCGGTATCTGACAACGGCCGCAGAGAAGGGTAATGCTGAAGCCCAGTTCATGTTGGCCGAGTTGTTGATGAAGGGGGCCGGCGGCCTGAAGGCAAACCCCGGCAATGCCCTGACGCTCTATGCCAGCGCTGCCGACAAGGGCAATGCCGACGCTGCCTACAAGGCCGCCCACGGCTACCACTACGGTACCGGCGTCAAGTCTGACACGGCCAAGGCCGTGACCTACTACACGATCGCCGCAGACGCGGGCAACGTTGAGGCAAAGAACAATCTTGGCCTGTTGTACCTGAAGGGTGATGGCACGGACCGCGACCTTTCGATTGCCTTTCGCATGTTCGAGGATACCGCGAAAACCGGCAACTCGTGGGGCAACAACAATCTTGGCGGCATGTATGAGATGGGCTGGGGCACGGCCAAGGATCTCGCGAAGGCCCTGGAATTGTACGGGAAGTCAGCCGATGACGGCAACAAGCAAGGCCAGCAGAACCATGCCCGGCTGAAGGCTGTTATGGCGGCCAGCCAGCCGGCGTCTGAAAGCACGCCACCGGAGGCATCGACAGAACCCACGGGAACCGCAACCGCTGTGGAATCGCAGGCTGAACCGGCAGCACCATCCACTGATGGCGGGTCAACCGCCGCGAACTAGCAGGTTAAGGGTCCTGATCTAGCGAACGATACCAGCCAGATCCGGCACCTTGCCGCCCTTGGCCATTGCCAGCACGTCCTCAATCAGCCGGTCGGGATCAGCGTGGTTGCCATGAACCAGCAAGCCGCGTGCCTTGTCTGCCATCTCACCGGCTGACAGCGGCAATTCCGGGTCGCCCCGCGCATCGGAGACTTGTTGCGACATCTCGCTGCCGTCCTGCATGGTCAACACCACCCGGCTGCCCCAGTGAACCGGATAGGCATTGGCAAAGGCATCTGCCGTGGCCACGGAAATCCGCGAACGCAGGTCCGCCAGGCGCTCGCGGCACGGTGCCTCAAAGCTGTCGAACACCACTTCACCATCAGACAATGCCGCTGCCACGCAATGCTGCAGCGAGAATTTTCCTTCGTAAGGGCTGTTGACGGTAACCCGGTTGCACAGGTCCAACGCAGCCGGATAGGCCTCGACCCTCACCGCGCGGATATTGCGGGCGCCGCCGACACGCTGATAAAGCGTGAGGGCGCAGTCGATTGCGGGGTGGGTGTGACGGCATGAGGGCCACGGCTTGATCGAGGTCTGGTGGACCTGCCATGGCTGGTCCGGGCGCGGCACCAGCTGCCCCGGGTCCGGGTCAGGGCAGGTGGCCTTGAAAAACCCGCGCTTGCCTTCGAGAATCGTGGCCGCACCGGTGAAATCATGCGCGGCAAGCGTTGCGGCAACCACACCAGCCTCCGCACCCCGCCCGGCGTGCAGGTGCTTGGTTTCCGCACCCGTGTCGAGGAACTCCCACAGACCTGCAGACTGTGAACCGGCATTGCCAAGTGCATGAACTGTCTGGGTTTCGTCGAGGTGGAGCAAGCCGGCGACAGCCATGGCCGAGCCGAACGGGCCACAGGTGGCGGTGTTGTGCCAGATGCGGTAATGCGCCGGGCCAACGCTCATGCCAACACGGCAGCATGCCTCGAACCCTTTCAGAACGGCGGTAAGGGCGGCACGGCCGTCTCCACCAGGCGCCATTGCCAGCACGGCAGGCACGACCACGCAACCCGGATGCACGACGGATGCCCGATGCAGGTCATCAACTTCAAGAATATGGCACAAGGCTCCGTAAAGAAATGACAATCTGGCCTTGTCGATAGTGCTGGATCCGCTCAGTTCCTGCATGGATCGTTGCCACGCCAGCAGCTTGCGGCCCGGTCCGCTGTTGCGGCCTGCCACGATGTTGGCAACCGCATCCAGGGTGAACAGCGCGGCAATCTCAAGGTCGTTGTCATCGATGCCGCGGGCGTTGATGGCGCGAACCAGTTGCCCCGTTAGTGAGGGCGTGAATGCGGCTGTGGACTGTTGCTTGTTCATGCGGGAATAACGCTCCGTTCAAGACCTTTCATTCCGCCTGACAGCGGAAAAGACCGTGATGATTAAACCAAGTTTTAACCGTGTTTGGGAACCCCGCCTTTACCGGTCCGGCGCAAAAGTAGCTCAACATTTAACGGACGCGGAAGTGTCCTGTTTTCCATGTTGCGTCAGGCGAGGCGGCCGCCGGTGCGCATGGTCGAAGCATTCTACTCAGGGGTTATCCAGGTCATGTCCAGACACGCCGATCTCAAGTTGCCGTCCCGCAGTCACCGTGGATTCTACATCGTGGGGGCAGGGTTGCTGTGCGCCATCGCCGTGACGCTTGCTGGCTGTTCCGGTGGCGGAGGCAAGCAGGATCCGTTCGCAGGCGTCGGCTCGCCGTACTGGAAAGAGTTCGAAGGGTCCGATGCCAAAGGGCGGCGGCCGCCGTCACATCGGCAAACCCTACGAAGTGGCAGGCCAGAAGTTCTACCCAAATCACGACCCGAACTATGACCGCACGGGCGTTGCGTCCTGGTACGGCCCCAAGTTCAACCGCCGCATGACATCCAACGGCGAATGGTTCGACATGGAGCAGATGACTGCCGCCCATACGACCATGGAATTGCCCAGCTACGCCAAGGTAACCAATCTCGAGAATGGCCGCTCGGTGATCGTTCGCGTCAATGACCGTGGCCCGTTCGTTAACGATCGCATCATCGACATGTCAAAGCGGTCAGCTGACGTGCTTGGCTTCCGTGGCAAGGGCAAGACGAATGCACGTGTGCAGTACATTGGTCCCGCACCGTTGAAGGATCCGCACTACGGCCACCTAGCTGCGATGAACCAGGAAATGGAGCGGGGCACGCCACTGCGCAACATGATTGCCGGGGCAGATCTGCGTGATGGGCGTTATGGTTCTGAAACCCCGACGATGGTTGCAGCGTCTGCATCGTCCAACACTGCCAGCATCGCGCCGGCCTCCGGTGGACAGGGATACTTCGTGCAGGTTGCAGCCTTCTCGGACCCGTCGAATGCAGATCGCGCCCGGGCAGAACTAGCCGATCTCGGCAATGTGCAGGTTGATTCAACCGAAGGCAGCTACGGCCAGATCTACCGGGTCCGGCTTGGCCCACTTGCTGATGAATCCCAGGCGCAGGCAACGCTGGACGCGGTACGTTCACGCGGGCACCACGATGCCCGTCTGCGCACGGCAAGCCGGTAACTCCTGCATGCATCAGGGTCTCACGTCACAGCTGGTGGCAGCATTGTGACGGGCTGAACACCCGATGGATGGTTGTCACATCCATTGGGGAAGCTTACCCTTGCCGACCATGTCCAGAAGGTCAGTAAAAGCCACCACGAACACATCCGGCTCGCGTCTTCGCACGGCATTGGTGTTGTCAGCCGGGTTCATAATTGCAGTGAGCGCAATGCTGGCCGGGTTCGCCGCTACCGGTCGCGCGCAAACGACTGATTTCAGCACCCGCGCCGGCAACGCAATCCTTATCGACAGCCGGTCCGGCAAGATTCTGTTCGCCAAGGAACCTGACGCTGCCATTCCTCCTGCCAGCATGACCAAGGTCATGGCCATGCTGCTCGTTTTCGAGAAGCTGAAGGAAGGAAGGCTTTCCCTGGATGACACCTTCGCCGTGTCCGAGAACGCCTGGCGCAAGGGCGGGGCGCCGTCCGGTGGCTCAACGATGTACGCGGAGCTTGGCTCGCGGATCGCCCTGGCCGATCTCATCAAGGGCGTGATTATCCAGTCCGGCAACGATGGCGCAATTGTCATCGCGGAGGGTGTGGCCGGGTCGGAAGAACGCTATGCCGCCGACATGACCGCCCGGGCGCGCGAACTGGGGCTGACCGTTTCCACCTTCAAGAACGTGACCGGCCTGCCGGCAGACGGGCATCAATCCTCGGTGCGCGAGCTGTCCAGCCTGGCGCGATACCTGATCGAGGTATTCCCGGATTTCTACAAGTATTATTCGGAGCCGGAGTTCACCTGGAACGGCATCAAGCAGCGCAATCGCAATCCATTGCTCGGCAGCTACCCCGGTGCAGACGGGGTCAAGACCGGTTACATCAAGGAGGCAGGCTACGGCATGATCGGCTCTGCCAGCCGCGATGGCCGGCGGTTGATCGTGGTCGTGGCCGGACTGGGTTCGCCTCGGGAACGATCCGAGGAGGCAACCAGGCTGCTTGATTACGGGTTCAGCCAGTTCCGCCCGATCCGCCTGTTCGCAGCGGGTGATGCCGTGGCGCAGGCACGGGTGTGGGGTGGTGAAACGTCAACCGTGCGCGTGGTGGCCAAGACCGACATCAGCACGCTGCTGAGCGACGACGAGAAGGCGACCGCCGAGGCCCAGTTCGTGTATTACGGCCCACTCGTGGCGCCGGTCAAGGCGGGGGACGCCGTCGGCAAGGTCAACATCATTGCGGACGGACGCATCGTGACCTCGGAACCGGTGTACGCCCGCGACAGCGTTGGCGAGATCGACAGCGTGTGGCGCAAGGCGCTTGATTCAGCGCTTTTCATGATACTGGGCGGTTGATAGTTTGCCCGCCCATGAAGGCGAAGTTCATCACACTGGAAGGCGGCGAGGGCGCGGGCAAGAGCACGCAGCTGAAGCTGCTTGCCGGACGCTTGCAGGCAGCGGGCATTGATGTGGTGACAACGCGTGAGCCCGGCGGCACGCCAGATGCCGATGCACTGCGCAGCCTGCTGGTGAACGGCGAGCCCAACCGCTGGAGCCCGGCTGCCGAGGCCCTGTTGAATTATGCCGCCCGCGACAGTCACCTGACGCAGGTCATCCGCCCCGCGCTGGCTGCCGGACGCACGGTGCTGTGTGACCGGTTTGCGGATTCAACGCGCGCCTATCAGGGCATTGCCGGGCTGGCCGGGCTGGACCTGGTGGAGCAACTCGACCACACCATCGTAGGGTCCACACAACCAGACCTCACCCTGATCTTCGATCTCGACCCTGCTGCCGGCCTGGAGCGCGCACGCCAACGCGGTGGTGCTGACAGGTTCGAGAAGAAGGGTTTGGCCTTTCACGAGGCGCTACGGGAGGCATTCCTGCAGATCGCGCGCGACTTCCCTCAGCGCTGCCGCGTGATCGATGCCTCGCTGCCGGTTGATGATGTGGCCGAGGTAATTTGGTCAATCGTCGCGCTGGAACTTGCGGGGCAGGGCACATGAGTGCGGACGAGGAAGAACCCGATCCGCGCGAGACGCCGCTACATCCGCGCCGCCGGTCAATTCTGGCCGGACATCGCGAGGCGGAACAACGCCTGCTGGATGCCTACGCCTCGGGCAAGTTTCATCACGCATGGTTGCTGACCGGGCCAAAGGGCATCGGCAAGGCAACATTGGCCTACCGGCTGGCGAAGTACCTGTTGCGATACCCCGATGCCACAGCCGCCCCGCGCGACAGCCTTTCCGTGCCGCCGGATGATCCGGTCGCCGCCCAGGTGGACGCGCGCGCCCACCCAGACCTGCTGGTCATCCAGCGGGAGGCCGAGAAGGGCAAGCTGAAAGCCGGCATCAGCGTAGAATCCAGCCGCAAGGCTGCCACCTTCTTCTCCAAGACGGCCGGAGCAGGGGGCTGGCGTGTGGCTGTGGTAGATGCAGCCGAAGACATGAACAATGCAGCCGCCAATGCCTTGCTGAAAACGCTGGAGGAACCGCCACAGAAGTCGGTGTTCATCCTGGTGTGCAACCAGCGTGGCCGCCTGCTGCCAACCATCAGGTCGCGCTGCATCGAACTGGACATGGGCCGGTTAAGCGATGAAGACACGAAGGTCGCGCTCGAGGCGCTGCCTGGCACGGAAGCCGGGCCGGCGCTGAAGCAGTTGGCCTTTGCACAGGGCAGTCCCGGTTTTGCCCTGTCACTGGCCGAAACCGGTGCCGGCAAGATATTCGCCCGGTTTGCCGAGGCCGCCGCCCGTGGCCGCATTGACGAGGCGACCCGCATCGGCGTTGCCAGTGACCTTCACGGACGCGGTACCGATGACCGGTTCCGCATCTTCTGTGACCTGCTCGATGGCTGGATAACAACGACCGCCCGCGCCGCCGCCCGCAACCCGGAAGCCACCGGGCAGGGGCTGGAACTGGCCCGCGCGCACGAGGCAATCGGACATAGCATTCGCGAAACAAATGCCCTAAACCTCGACCGCCGCCTGACCATGGTGCAGGCGTTTGACCTGATCGACAAAGCCCGCCGGGCCTGAAGAAAACACGATGAGCGACAAGCCCACATACTACATCACGACCGCCATTTCGTACCCCAATGGCGCGCCCCACATCGGCCACGCCTACGAGGCGCTGGCCACCGATGCGCTTGCCCGGTTCAAGCGGCTCGACGGATTCGACGTGCTGTTTGTCACCGGCACCGACGAGCACGGCCAGAAGATCCAGCAGACGGCAGCGCGTGCCGGCAAGTCACCAGCCGAGTTCGTCGACGAGATGGCGCCAAAGTTCGAGCAGATGGTGAAAGCCCTGAACTGCTCCAACGACGATTTCATCCGTACTTCCGAGCCGCGCCATTATGAAACCGTGACCGAGCTGTGGAAGCGCATGGCAGCGGCCGGCGACATCTACCTCGACACCTATGCGGGCTGGTATTCGGTGCGTGACGAGGCGTTCTATGGCGAAGACGAACTCGAAAACCGCGACGGCAAAAAGTACTCCATCAAGACCGGCACGCCGGTCGAATGGGTGGAAGAGGAAAGCTATTTCTTCAAGCTGTCGGCCTACCAGGACAAGCTGCTGAAACTGTATGCCGACCAGCCGGATTTCATCGGCCCGCAGGAACGCCGCAACGAGGTGCTGAGCTTCGTCAAGGGCGGCCTGCAGGACCTGTCGGTGTCGCGCACCACGTTCGACTGGGGCATACCGGTGCCGGATGCGCCGGGCCATATCATGTACGTGTGGGTGGACGCGCTGACCAATTACATGAGCGCCACGGGCTTCCTGACGCAGGGTGACCGCAAGCGGTTCTGGCCGGCCGATGCGCACATCATCGGCAAGGACATCATCCGGTTTCACACGGTGTATTGGCCCGCCTTCCTGATGTCGGCAGGGCTGCCATTGCCCAAGCAGGTATTTGCGCACGGCTTCCTGTTCAACCGCGGCGAGAAGATGTCGAAGTCTGTGGGCAACGTGGTCGATCCGCAGTCGATGATCGACCAGTACGGCGTGGACCAGATGCGCTATTTCTTCCTGCGCGAGGTGCCGTTCGGCCAGGACGGCAACTACAGCCACGAAGCCATTGTCAACCGGGTCAACGCAGACCTTGCCAACGACCTTGGCAACCTAGCGCAGCGCTCGCTATCGATGATCGCCAAGAACTGCGACGGCAAGGTGCCACCCCATGGCGCGTTCACGGCCGATGACCGGGAAATCCTCGATGCGGCCTATGCCATTCTGGATGCAGCACGCGCCGAGATGAACCAGTTCCGGCTGCACAATGCGCTGGAAATCATCTGGAAGGTAGTTGCGGATGCCAACCGCTACTTCGCAGGCCAGGAGCCGTGGGCGCTGAAGAAGTCCGATCCCGACCGGATGAACACGGTGCTGTACACCACCGCCGAGGTGATCCGCGTGGTGGCCGTTGCCGCGCAGCCATTCATTCCCGATGGAGCGGGAAAGCTGCTCGACCTGTTGAGCGTGGACGGTGCCAAGCGCCAGTTTGGCGCGAGTGAGGCTGCGCTCGTGCCGGGCATCGCCTTGCCGAAGCCGGAAGGCGTGTTCCCGCGCTACGTCGAAGCGGAAGCAGCAGGCTGACGGGCAAGCAGGAGCGGTTTCGTTGAACATACCAGCCATAGTCGACAGTCACTGCCATCTCGATTTCGATGTGCTGAGCGCTGACATCGACGGGGTGATTGCGCGCGCCCATGCGGCTGGCGTGCACCTGATGGTGACGATCTCGACCAGGGTAAAACGTTTCGACGTGCTGTGTGCAATTGCCGAAGCGCATCCGGAAGTATGGTTCACCGTGGGCACCCATCCGCACAATGCCCACGAGGAACTGGACGTCACCGCGCAGCAACTGGCAGAGCTTGCGGCGCACCCCAAGTGTGTCGGCATTGGCGAGGCCGGACTGGACTATCACTACGACAACTCTCCGCGCGACGCACAGGCACAAGGTTTCCGCACCCACATTGCCGCCGCCCGCGACACCGGGTTGCCGCTGGTCATCCACTCGCGCTCGGCCGAGGAAGACACCGCCGCCATCATCGAGGACGAGATGGGGAAGGGGGCCTTCAAGCCCCTGCTGCATTGCTTTACGTCGGGCATGGACCTGGCGAAGCGTGGCCTCGCAGCCGGATGCTACATGTCGTTCTCCGGCATCGTGACCTTCAACAGTGCCGAATCCATCCGCGAGGCAGCACGCGCCTGCCCGCTGGACCGGATGCTGGTGGAAACCGATGCGCCATACCTGGCGCCGGTGCCGCACCGGGGCCGCAGCAACGAGCCGGCATTCACCGCCCACACGCTGGCGCACCTCGCCGGTGTGAAGGGCGTCAGCGTCGAGGAGATGGCGCGGATTACCTCCGACAACTTCTTCCGGCTGTTCGCGAAGGTGGAGCGGCCAGCGGTCTATGGCAGGGCAGCCGCATGAGCCTGACGCTGACGATACTTGGCTGCGGATCTTCGGGCGGCGTGCCGCGCGTTGGCAACAACTGGGGCAATTGCGACCCCAACGAACCACGCAATTTGCGCAAGCGCTGTTCGGTGATGCTGGAGAAGCGGGAAGGGGACGCCCTCACCCGCGTGCTGGTCGATACCTCGCCCGACCTGGTATCGCAGCTCAACAGCGTCAATGCCGGTACGCTGGACGGGGTGTGGTACACCCACGAGCATGCAGACCATACCCATGGCATCGACGACCTGCGCCAGGTCGCCATCAACATGCGTGAACGCGTGCAGGTGTGGGCCGACCATTCCACGGCAGAGATGCTGATGTCGCGGTTCAGCTATTGTTTCATGACGCCGCCGGGCTCGTCCTATCCACCGATCCTGGTGATGAACTCGATCATGGATGGCCAGACCGTTTCGACCACCGGTGCGGCGGGACCCATCGAGGCAATGCCGTTCAGCGTTAACCATGGCGATATAGACGCGCTGGGCTTCCGCTGGGGCGGCGTGGCGTACACGCCGGACGTCAAGGAAATACCTGACGCACAGCTGAAGCACCTGGAAAACCTCGATGTCTGGATCGTCGATGCGTTGCGCACCACGCCGCACCCGAGCCACTTCAACCTCGAGGACGCGCTGGCCTGGATCGCGCGGATGCGGCCGAAACGCGCCATCCTGACCAACATGCACACCGACCTCGACTACCGGACGCTGTGCAACCAGCTGCCGGCGCATATCGTGCCTGCCCATGACGGCATGGTGGTGGAGATTTCCTGATGCAGGCGCTGCTGGCGGCTGTGGGTGAAACCTGGGGCTCGTGCGGCCATTCTGACCTTGCAAACCTTGTTCAGTCCATCGCGGTCCCGGACAACGTCACATATGGATCAGGCATGCCGCCACACCTGGCAGCAGACTATGCCGCAGCCCTGGAAGCGATGGACATGTATCCGGGCCTGCGCAGCGAGCTTGAGCGGAGCGGGTCAAGTCTGGCGTGGACTGAAGGACCGCTACGGGTGCCGGACAGTTTCCGGGGCCGGTACTGCTACGTGGAGCTGGCTGGGCCCAGTGCCATGATCGCGCATCAGACAGTGAGCTTCGGGCTGTACCTTCAGAAAGCGAACACGGTCCATCCAAGTCACTGGCACGAAGCTGTCGAGCATTACCTGGTGCTGAGCGGCACGGCAAACTGGCAGATGGACAACCTGCCGTTCGTTGCCCGAAAGCCGGGAGACTTGTTCATGCACGCATCGAACCGCAAGCACGCCACAACGACCCATGAACAACCGCTGTTGGCACTGTGGTTCTGGCAGGGCAATATATCTGACGGCACATACAGGATCGCCGGAATGGATGCCTGATGGCTGATTGCTGCCGATATGCCTGCAAATAATATTCCATAATATATATTATGCGAATTAGCTGTATGACGACACTGAACTGCAAACCGACCCCTGCCGGAGAGCCCTTGAATGGATATCAACTCAGACTTCAGCAAGCGCGCCGTGGTTCATGGAGCAAGCATTGACTGGATCCCGTCACCCATGCCCGGCGTGGACCGGCGCATGCTCGACCGCATTGGCGATGAGGTTGCGCGCGCCACGTCGATCGTGCGCTATGCACCGGACAGTCATTTCTCGGCGCACGTCCATACCGGCGGTGAAGAATTCCTGGTGCTGGATGGCGTGTTCTCTGACGAGCATGGCGACTTTCCGGCCGGCAGCTACATTCGCAATCCACCTGAATCGCGCCATACGCCCGGCTCCGGGCCCGGATGCACCATCCTGGTCAAGCTGTGGCAGTTCGACATGGCAGACAGGACGCACGTGCGCATCGACACCAACAAGATGCGGAGCGTGTCGGCTGCCGGCCGGCCGGGCGTGATGGTGATGCCGTTGTTTCATGACCCCCGCGAAGACGTGCGGCTGGAAGTTTGGGAGCCAGGCACGCTGATTGACCTGAACGTGCCTGGCGGCATCGAGGTGTTCGTTCTGGACGGAAGTTTCGCGGAGAATGTCGAAACCTTTGAACCGCAGTCATGGCTCCGGCTGCCCTGTGGTGCTAGCCTGAAGGCCACCGCAGGCAGCAAGGGATGCAAGGTATGGATAAAGGCGGATCACCTGAAGGAAACGCCAAAGGCACCGTCGAAATAACGGCTGGACGCCCGGAAACCCTGCCGAAACGCGAAATCACCACCCTGCTCGCCATTATGGCGGCGCTGCGCACGCCGGTTACCGGTTGCCCGTGGGACCTGGAGCAGGATTTCGCGACGATTGCTCCCTACACGCTGGAGGAAGTCTTACGAGGTTGCCGACGCCATCGAGCGCGGTGACATGGGCGACCTCTGCGAGGAACTGGGCGACCTGCTGTTGCAGGTGGTTTATCATGCACGAATGGCCCGGGAAGCCGGCGATTTTTCTTTCGATGACGTGGTTGAGGCGATCAACACCAAGATGATCCGGCGGCATCCGCACGTGTTTGGCGATGAGGCTGCGCGGTCTGCCGGGGCTGCCAAGGGCTTCTGGGAGCGGATCAAGGCCGAGGAGCGCCAGGGTACCGCAAAGCAGCACAGCCATCATCTGGACGGCATACCGCTGGCCCTGCCCGCCCTGACGCGCGCCCAGAAGCTGCAATCACGCGCGGCGAAGGTGGGTTTTGACTGGCCTGACATCTCGCACGTGGTCGACAAGATCGTCGAGGAAGCCGGTGAACTGGCCGAGGCACGCGATACGATGCCTGCCGACAAGCAGGCTGAAGAGTTCGGCGACCTGATGTTCGTGATGGTCAACCTCGGCCGCCACATGGGACTGGACGCCGAGACGTGCCTGCGCTCTGCAAATGCCAAATTCTCACGCAGATTCAATTATGTAGAAACAGAACTTGAAGTGCGCGGAAGCAGCCTTGCTGCCGCAACACTGGAGGAGATGGACGCCATCTGGGATGAAATCCGGGCGCTCGACAAGCAAGCCGGCTGACCCCGACGAGAACCGCTCAACTGGCGCCGACGGGCTTGAGGCGTTCTCCCAGCTGTTTCAGGGCCACCCCGGCATTGCGGGCATCGAACCGCGCCGTCAGGGCGATCTGGCCACCCTCGCCGTCCTCGCGGTCCAGCACTTCGGCATGGCCGTAAACCCAGGCCAGCTTTGCACCTTCATCAGGCGCCAGCTCAATCCGGTAGACGGGTTGGTGTTCGGCCAATGCATCCTCGATCCGGGCAAGCAGCAGGTCCACTCCCTCGCCCGTTACCGCTGACACGGGCACCACCCGGTCAGACCCGGCTGCATCGCCGATCAGTGTGGCGCGGTGATCTTCATCCAGCAGGTCGATCTTGTTCCAGACCTCGATCATGCTCTCGCGGGCTTCCTTGTCCACGCCAAGGTCCTTGAGCACGGCCATCACGTCTTCCGCCTGCTCTTCAGTTTCCGGGTGGGCAATGTCGCGTACGTGCAGGATGACGTCTGCTGCCAGCACTTCCTCGAGCGTCGCCCGGAACGCGGCTACCAGTGTCGTCGGCAGGTCGGAGATGAAGCCGACCGTGTCTGACAGGATGATGCGCCGGCCGCGCGGCAGCTCAAGCTGGCGCATCGTTGGGTCCAGCGTGGCAAACAACAGGTCCTGTGCCAGTACGTCGGCGTCAGTCATGCGGTTGAACAGGGTGGATTTTCCGGCATTGGTATATCCCACCAGCGCTACCACCGGATACGGCACCTTCGCCCTGCTCTGCCGGTGCAGCGTACGGGTGCGCACCACCTGCTCAAGCTGCTTTTTCAGCCGGTTGATCTTGTCCTGGATGATGCGCCGGTCAGCCTCGATCTGGGTTTCGCCCGGGCCACCCATGAACCCTGCCCCGCCGCGCTGGCGCTCCAGGTGGGTCCATGACCGCACGAGACGGCTTTTCTGGTAGTTGAGGTGGGCAAGCTCGACCTGCAGCGTGCCTTCGCGTGTGTCGGCGCGCCGCCCGAAGATTTCCAGGATCAGGCCTGTGCGGTCCAGCACCTTGACCTTCCACGCGCGTTCCAGGTTGCGCTGTTGGGCAGGGCTGAGCTGACCGTTGAGGATGACGAGGTCGGCTTCTGCGGCCTCGATCTGCTCGCCAAGCTGTGCCACCTTGCCCGAGCCGAAATAGGCAGCCGGCTGGATACCGGACAATGGCACGATGATCGCGGCTGCAATCTCCAGCTCGATGGCAAGCGCCAGGCCCACAGCCTCGTCCAGCTTCGCCTGCGCATCGCGCCAGCCGCCCTTGGGGCCGCGCATCCTGACATCGGGATGCAGCACCAGCGCACGGGTGAGCTGGGGTCCCTCGATCTGAAACTCGACGCCGCCGCCGTTTTCGCTATCGGCCATGGAAGCCAGCTACCTCGCAAACTGATACTGCGAGGGTTTCAACGCGCTGGACGCGCAAAGGGTTGCTGCCAGACTGACGGCGGTGCGTGGCAATCAATTGCCATCGCCCTCTTCGTCGTACAGCGATATCTGCTGGGCCGGCATGATGGTGGAGATGGCGTGCTTGTACACCAGCTGGGACATGCCATCGCGCCGCAACAGAACGCAGAAATTGTCAAACCAGGTGATGACACCCTGCAATTTCACGCCGTTGACCAGAAAGACCGTCACTGAAACCTTGTTGCGACGAACCGTATTGAGGAAGGTATCCTGAAGGTTTTGCGCCTTTTCTTGTGCCATTGAGGCCTCTCTTGTTTTTGGGTTGCACCGCCACGAATGCACCAATTGCCCGGCAGTCCACGCGGCACGGGTCTATCGCCTGACGTCCGATACTATAGTTAAAGCTCAAGGCACATGCCACCGGCAATTTCTGACGCGAAATGCCTCAGAAATATTCGATGCTGACCCGGAACAGGTGCTGGATGGCCTCGATCTTGTCGCGCAGCGCGAACATCACGACCCGGTCCTTGGGACGGATCTCTGTGTCGCCGTCCGGGATGATCACCTCACCATCACGAACCACGGCGCCAATGCGCAAGCCGTCCGGCAGTTCGGCGTCTCGCAGGGGCTTGCCGATCATCGGCGAGGTTTCCAGCGCTTCGGCTTCCACCACTTCGCCCTCGCCTGCCTCTACCCCGTGCACGCCCCGGATGCGGCCACGGCGCACGTGCTGCAGAACCGAGGATACGGTGACCGAACGCGGATCAATATAGGCGTCGATGCCAAGTGGTGACACCAGCGGGCGCGCGTCGAGGTTGGTGACGAGGCATGCCGATACGGCAGCTCCGTGCTGCTTGGCCAGCATGGCGGACAGCACGTTCACCTTGTCGTCGTTGGTAAGTGCCAGATAGGTTTCGGTCCGGCCAATCTCGGCTTCCTCCAGCAGGCTGGAGTCGAGCGCCGAACCGTGCAGCACGATGGTGGTGTCCAGCTCGTCGGCCACCTGTTCAGCGCGCGCGAAGTTGCTTTCGATAATGGTCACAGTGACCTGCGAACCGCGTTCTTCCAGCTTGCGCGCCACATAGGTGCCGATTGTGCCGCCGCCGCCGATCAACACGCGCCGGGCCGGGCGTTCCTCGTGGCCGAACAGCGCCAGTACGCGCGTTGCCTGGGTCTTGTCCGCCACCACATAGACACGGTCGCCGGGCAGCATCTGGTCTTCCGAGTGCGGCACGAACAGCTTGCCGTCACGCACGATGCCGCACACCACGGCGCGCAGGTCCGGGAACAGGCCAGACAGCTGCGACAGCGAGGTGTTCACCACCGGACAGTCATCCTCGAGCTTGATGCCGAGGGTCAGCACCTTCTCGTCCACAAAGTAGATCGCCTCGAAAGCACCGGGTAGCGCCAGCCGGCGCAGCACCATCTCGCCCACGGCCACTTCCGGCGAAATGACGACGTCAACCGCGGTGTTCTCGCGGGTGAACAGGCTGGCGTACTGTGGCAGCAGGTAGGACTGGTCGCGCACGCGCGCCACGCGGGTGGGAATGTTGAACAATGCCTTGGCCACTTCGCAGGCCATCATGTTCACCTCGTCCACGAACGTGACCGCGATGATCATGTCCGCTTCGGAGGCACCCGCCTCGTTCAGAACGTCCGGGTGCGAGCCATGCCCCACGATACCGCGCACGTCGGTGTTGGACGAAATGGCTTCAACCAGTTCGCTGGAAAGGTCGATGACGGTGACATCGTGTTTTTCAATTGCCAGGCGTTCGGCGATACCCCGGCCGACCTGCCCTGCCCCGCAGATAATGATTTTCATCGGGCTAGATTATCGCCTCGTGGTTGGCCAGTCTTGTGTGGCGCGGACAATGCTCCAAGCAGCCAGCAAAAACAAGCCGCCGGTTGCCGGATAAGGCGATACGGTGGAAGAGTTCATCCGGTGGCGGATTGCTCGGCTTCGGCCTCATGTGCCCGGTCGGCGATGCCGATGTCGAGTGCGCGCATCTTGCGGTGCAAGGCGGATCGCTCCATGCCGACGAACGTGGCGGTACGGGAAATGTTGCCGCCGAACCGGCTGAGCTGGGCCCGCAGGTAATCGCCCTCGAAAGCCTCGCGCGCCTCGCGCAGTGGCAGGCTCATCAGGGCTTCCATGCCGTTGCCGCCGTTGCCCGCACCGGTACCGGTCAAGTCGGACGGCAGCAGCGACGCGCTGATCGGCTGGTCGGCATCGCCGCCGGACATGATCAGAAGCCGTTCGACAGAGTTCTTGAGCTGGCGCACGTTGCCGGACCAGTCCATCGTCTGGATGGCCGCCAGCGCATCTTCGGCGAACTGGCGCGCGGGATGGCCCGTCTGCGCCGAATACAGCGCGCAGAAATGCTTTACCAGCTCCGGTATGTCCTCGCGCCGCTCGTGCAGAGACGGCAGTACGATGGGCACCACGGCAAGCCGGTGAAACAGGTCTTCGCGGAACGCTTCGGCCTTGATCAGCGTGTTGAGGTCACGGGCGGTGGACGACACGATACGCACATCCACCCGCACCGGTTTTGCCCCGCCCACGCGCACGAATGTCTGGTCGACCAACACCCGCAGCACCTTGCTCTGCGTCTCCATGGGCATGTCCGCCACCTCGTCGAGGTAGAGCGTGCCACCATGGGCTTCCTCCAGCTTGCCGACGCGAACCGGGCGGCCGCTGGTGTCTTCCACGCCGAACAGTTCTTCTTCCATGCGCTCCGGCATCATGGTGGCAGCGGGCAGCACCACGAACGGCGCATCGGACCGCGTCGACCAGGTGTGCAGCGAGCGCGCCGCCAGTTCCTTGCCGGCGCCCATCGGTCCCATCAGCATCACGCGGCCATTGCTCGGCGCGACCCGCTTCAGCGACATGACCAGTTGCTTCATCACGGCGGACGTGCCGATCAACTCGGAGTTTTCGCCGGAGAGACTGCGCAACTGCTGGTTTTCCCGCTTCAGCCGCGAGGTTTCCAGCGCCCGGCCTACAACGTGGACCAGCTTGTCGGCATTGAATGGCTTCTCGATGTACTCGTAGGCCCCGCGCTTGATTGCGGACACTGCCGTTTCAATGTTGCCGTGACCGGAGATGATCACCACCGGCAGGTCTTCATGGGCCTTCTTGATTTCAAGCAACAGGTCCAGGCCATCCAGCTTCGAACCTTGCAACCAGATGTCCAGCACCACCATGGACGGGCGCCGCTCGGCCACCGCAGCAAGCGCTGCATCGCTGTTGGCAGCAAGGCGCGCCTCGTAGCCCTCGTCCTCGAGAATGCCGCCAATCAGCTCGCGGATGTCACGTTCATCGTCGATGATGAGAATGTCAGCAGCCATCAGTGCACACCTTCCCTGGTCCGTTGTTCTTGTTGTTCATCACCCCCGTGATCTTTGATTGATACCGCCGGCGGGTCGTCAGCCGGAAACTCGAGGCTTACACAGGCCCCTCGCCCGCCATGGAATCCTGCGGGGGCATCGCTGAGCGTCAACCGGCCGCCGTGCTCTTCCATGATGCGGGTAACAATTGCGAGGCCAAGCCCGGTGCCCTTCTCGCGGGTGGTCATGTAGGGCTCGGTCAGCCGCGAGCGATTCTCCTGCGGCAGGCCGATGCCGTTGTCCATCACGCGCACGATCACCTTGTCATTATAACTGGTATCCACCTCGATGCGGATGACGCCCGGCTCCTCCGGGGTGGACTGCAGGCGGGTCTCGATGGATTCCCGCGCGTTCTTCACCAGGTTGGTCATCGCCTGGTTGACCAGCCGCCGGTCCACGTTCAGCAGCAGCGGATCGTCCGGCATGTCGGTTTCGAACCGGAGGTGCTCGTCACTGGCCTTCTGCAGTACCAGCGCCTCACGCACAAGCGACACAAGGTCGTTGGGCTCAAGCTGCGCACTCGGCATGCGCGCAAACGATGAAAACTCGTCGACCATGCGGCCGATGTCGCCAACCTGCCGCACGATGGTTTCGGTGCACTGGTCGAACACCGTCCGGTCGCCGGTGATCTGGTCACCGTACTTGCGGCGCAGCCGTTCTGCAGACAACTGGATGGGAGTCAGCGGGTTCTTGATCTCGTGCGCGATGCGCCGGGCAATGTCGGCCCAGGCGGACGTGCGCTGCGCCGAGACAAGCTCGGTCGTGTCGTCGAAGGTCAGGACGTAACCGTCCACCCCGGCCTCGCTCTGCTCGGTCGTGACGCTGATGACGAAACTGCGCTCCTGGTCGCCGACGCGGCGCGAAACCGTGTCATCGGCATATCCGTCTGGGCGGTACCTGGCTTTCTCGAACGTCGGCACGGCCTGCCCGAACACCTCGGTGATGGGCCTGCCAATGACATCGGCTTCCTCGAGCGCCAGGAACTCCAGCGCCGAACGGTTCGACAGCGTGATGGTGCCGTCGCGGTCAAGGCCGAGCACACCCGCACTCACGCCACGCAGTACGGCCTCCATGAACCGGCGGCGCTCGTCCAGCTGGTCGTTGGCGCTGACAAGCTCTTCGCGTTGCGTCTTCAGCCGGTCGGTCATCTGGTTGAAGGTGCGCCCCAGCGTTGCTAGGTCACCCGTTGAGCGAACGGTGGACACCTTGGTATCGAGCTCGCCGGAGCTGACCCGGCGCGCGGCGGCCACCAGCCCCACGATAGGCTGCACGAGGCGGTTGGAGAACAGCAGGCCAAGCCAGATTGCCGACAGCAGGAAGATCAGCGCCAGCCCGGCAAACAGGGCTGCAAAGTTCAGCTGCAGGGCATATCGCTGCGCCATCAGCTCGGCAAACTGCTGGCGCTGGTTGCGGGCCTTCTCAAGCTGCGAGATGACCTCCGGGTTTACCAGCCGGTAGACGTACAGATAGTGACCCTCCAGCTTTTCCAGCCGGATCAGGGCGCGGATCAGGTTGCTGCCACGCACCGGCGGGCGCACCACCATCTCGCCCGTGGTGGCCTGGGCAATGTCCTCGGGTGGTGGTGCACGAAACCGCACCATCTTGTTGGCGGTGGCCGAAATCAGTACTTCCTTGTTGCCGAGGTTCATCACGAACACACCGGACAGCCCCCTCACCGCGCCATAGGTCGCCACGCGCTTGATGATGGTGTCGCGGTCAGTGTTGAACTCGTCAGCGCGCTGGTTCAGCTCGTTGGCAATGAAGGCAGCATCGCTGCGCGCAGTATCAAGGTTTTCATTGATGTAGGCCTCGGCAACAGCTTCGGCAGATTCAACGATGGCTTCGGTGCGGGTGGACAGCCACGTATCAAGCCCCCGGCTCAGCGTTACGGTAGCAAACACCGCCACGATGATTGCCGGCAATACGGCAAACACCGACAACAGCGTGACGATACGGATATGAAGGCCCGAGCCTGCCACCTTGTTCAGGCGTGCAATGGCAAGCTTGATGGCCTGCCAGCCAATCAGCGCGATCATCAGGGCAAGCAGGATGCCGTTGGCAATCAGCAGCGTCTGCGCGCGCCCGGCGTTCGGCTCAACCGGCAGCAGGCCGGTGAGGTAGAGATACGTGCCGAGACCACACACCAGCGTTAGCATGACCAGCACGAGGCCTGCCCAGTTCACCCACTTGTTGAGAAGAAAGGTCTCGACAGGGTTGACCTGGCCAGACACAGGTCCGGCAACGGTTTTTTCGGTAGTGGCATTCATGAAATGTCAGCGCGCCTTGACGTTCACAACAGTCGAAGTACCCCCGCATTGACCGTTGCCAATTCGCAACACCAATGTGGCAGATATGTGACACCTGCGCGCCACACGTCAAGCTGTTCACAGGCAAGGCAAGGCAGTATCAGTCCATCCGCCGGGTGCCGGGCGTGCGCACCACGCTCAATCCAAGTTCGCGGATGCGGGTTCTCAGCGTATTGCGGTTGATGCCCAGCAGTTGCGCGGCCTTGATCTGGTTGCCGCTGGTGGCGGCGAGCGTGGCGTTGATCAGGGGTCCTTCAACCTGCTGGATGATCCGGTGGTACAGCCCCTCGGGCGGCAGGCCCGGCTGGAACCCGCCGAAATAGCGGTTAAGGTGGTTCTCGACATACTCCGCCAATGATGCCGCCGAAGAGGCCGGCGTGGTCGAGACAGGCGCATTCTGGCTGGCAAACTCCTGTTCGATCACCTGCGCAGTGATCTCGTCGCCAATGTGAATGGCGCACAGCCGGCTGACGAAGTTTTCCAGCTCACGCACGTTGCCCGGCCAGCGCGCCTTGCGCATGGCATCCAGCGCGCCTGGCGTAAAGGTCTTGGGCTGCAGGCCATGCCGCCCGCACTCGGCGAGGAAATGGTTCACCAGATCGGGAATGTCGTCGGACCGTTCACGCAATGGCGGCAGGCGGATCGGCACGACATTGAGCCGGAAGAACAGGTCCTCGCGGAACAGTCCCTGGCTGATCAGCTGCTGCAGGTCGCGGTGGGTCGCGGCAATGATGCGCACATTGGTCTTGATCGGCCGCACACCGCCAACGGAGGTGTATTCGCCCTCCTGCAGCACGCGCAACAGCCGGGTCTGCGCTTCCATCGGCATGTCGCCGATCTCATCCAGAAACAACGTGCCGCCATGGGCCTGCTCGAAGCGGCCCACATAGCGCGACACCGCCCCGGTAAAGGCACCCTTCTCGTGGCCGAACAGCTCGGACTCGATCAGTTCACGCGGAATTGCCGCCATGTTCATGGCCACGAACGGCGAACCCTTGCGGCTTGAAAAGTCATGCAGCGCGCGCGCAACCAGTTCCTTGCCGGTGCCGCTTTCGCCCTGGATCATCACCGTCAGGTCGGTTTGCGTCATGCGCGCCACGACGCGGTAGATGTCCTGCATGGCGCTGGAGCGGCCAACGATCGGCAGCGATTCGGCTTCCTCGACGGGCTGGCGCCGGGCCGTTGCCGCCTCGCTCTTGCGCAAATCCTCCAGCGCCTGGCCGACGGTCGAGACCAGCGTCGACAGGTCGAACGGTTTCGGCAGGTAGTCATAGGCACCGCGCTCACTGGCGGTGATGGCGGTCATGATGGTGTTGCGGGCACTCATCACGATAACCGGCAGGCGCGGGCGCTTTGCACGGATGCGCGGCAGGATGTCGAAGCCGCTTTCGTCGGGCAGCACAACGTCGGTCAGCACGACGTCGCCTTCGCCTTCTGCAACCCAGCGCCACAGCGATGCTGCATTGCTGGCCGCCCGCACGGCGTAGCCTGCCCGGGTCAGCGCCTGCGTTACCACCGTGCGGATGGCTGCATCGTCATCGGCAACGAGAACGGTACCGGTTGTCATGGGTCAAATCCATCTGTTGGTGTGCGGGTTGAAAGCGGCAGCAGGACGCGGAAAATCGTGCCTTCGCCAAGGTTGGCGGCATCCACAACCCCGCCATGGTCGCGCACCAGCTTGGCGACCAGCGCCAGTCCCAGTCCCCGGCCACTGTCCTTGGAGGTCACAAACGGGTCGAACAGGTTTCCCATCATGTCATCGGAAATGCCGGGACCATTGTCGCGCACGCTGATCTCGAGCGGCAGCGAGATTGCCTTGTCCGAGCCTGGTACCTGCATGCGGATACCGGGCCGGTACGCCGAAGACAGCGTGATCTTGCCAGTACTTTCCGTCTTATCAATAGCTTCCGAGGCGTTCTTCACCAGGTTCAGGAACACCTGCACAAGCTGGTCACGGTTGCCCTGCACTGGCGGCAGAGACGGGTCATACAGCTCGATGAATTCTATGCCGGCGGCAAAGCCGCTGGTGGCAAGCCTGCGCACGTGCTCCAGCACGGTGTGCACGTTGAGCGGCTCCATGACGGGCAGGCGCTCGTCGGAAAACACTTCCATCTGGTCCACAAGTGAGCGGATGCGGTCCGTTTCGGTGCAGATCAGCCGGGTGAGTTCGCGGTCTTCCGGCGCGCATCCGGTTTCAAGCAACTGCGCCGCGCCACGAATGCCAGACAGCGGGTTCTTGATTTCGTGCGCCAGCATGGATGCCATGCCGGACACGGAGCGCGCCGCCTGAAGGTTGTTGAACTGCCGGTCAAAGGCCTGCGCGACAGAGCGCTCCAGGATGAGCAGCACCATTGCACCGGGCAGTTCGGGCACGGTTCCCGCCAGTATGTCCACCGTCCGTTCGCCACCGGAGCGCGGTGTGCCAAGCTTGATGCCGTATTCGGCCAGCGTCGTGCCGGTGTTCCTGAGCCGCTCCACGGCATTGAACAGCGGACTGGAGAACGGGGCCAGATCAACGAGGCCCATGCGCTTGAGCGTGGTCCGGCTCAGCGAGAAAAACTCTTCTGCTGCCGCATTGGCCTCGATGACGTGGCCACCTTCGTCAATGGCGATCAGCGGGCTTGGCAGCGACTGCATCAGCAGCGCCGCGGGTATTGTCAGGTTGCCCGACAACGCCGGATCTGCAGCAGGCCTGTTCATGCCGCCACCTGCCCTTGCGTGGCCCGGCACAGGGTATCAGCAAGCCGTTGCAGGCCGTCGCGCACTTCCTCCGCAACCGGGTTGCGCAGCAGTGACAGCCGCCATGCCGCGGCATCCTCCGCACTGAGGAAACCGGCGTCCAGCCAGCGGTCAATGGCCCAACCGATGTGCTTGCGGGCAATCTTCACCCCGTGCGCTGCGCCATAATGCGCAATGACCGCGTCGTTGTGCGCCACTACAATGTGCGTTTGCTCGTCGATCGGCGGTTCGTCGCGGCCAGAGCCTGCATCCAGCCGGTTTGCCAGCACGCCCGGCCACCACGGCCGGCCATAGGCACCGCGGCCCACCATGACCCCGTCAGCGCCGGACTGATCAAGCATGGTGCGCACGTCCTCGATGGTGGAAGCGTCGCCGTTGGCGATCAGCGGGATGGTGATGGCATCACGTACCGCGCGGATCGCAGCCCAGTCCGCCCTGCCCTTGTAGAACTGGTTGCGGGTGCGGCCATGCACCGTGACCAGCGCCACGCCGAGGGCTTGCGCCCGGCGCGCCAGTTCAGGTGCGTTCAGGCAGTCGTGGTCCCAGCCCAGCCGCATTTTCAGCGTGACCGGCACGGAACTGGCCTTGACCGTCGCATCGATCAGCGTGGCCGCATGGTCCAGGTCGCGCATAAGGGCCGAGCCTGACAGCTTGCCCGCCACTTCACGCGCCGGGCAACCCATGTTGATGTCGATGATGTCTGCGCCGATGCGCTGCGCCATCTCGGCCCCGCGCGCCATCCATTCAGGCTCGCGTCCGGCCAGCTGCAGCACGAACGGCTTGACCCTGCCCGCTCCCGTGGCCCGGCGCACCATGTCAGGACGCGCATTGACAAGGGCATCACTGGCAACCATTTCCGACACCACCAGCCCCGCGCCATGCGTGTGGGCGCACACCCGGAACGGTTCGTCGGTAATCCCGGACATGGGCGCGAGGAACACGCGGTTGCGCGTTACATGCTTGCCGATTGATATGCCCATAAATTCAGCACTCTCGAATATGGAATAATTTTGAGGCACTGTAGCAGGAAGTTATTGCGATGCAACATGACATTTGCCATGTGACTCCGCGTTATCAACCTTGCCAAATGCTTGCCCCGTTGCCCATGTCCCTGATAGAGGATCGCCTCACGTCAGGCGCACACGCCCGCCTCAACCCATGCTCTGGACCATGCATTCATGACAGTTGCCGTCATCATCGTTGCTGCGGGCGCGGGTTTGCGCGTTGGCGGTGACGTGCCCAAGCAGTACCAGCACATCGGCGGCAGGCAGGTGCTGCGGCATACGCTTGAGGTGTTCCTGTCGCACAAGGATGTGACAACCGTTCAGACGGTCATCGGCGACGGCCATCGCCCGCTGTATGATGAGGCAGTGGCAGGCCTGACCCTGCCGGACCCGGTTCAAGGCGGGGCAACCCGGCAGGCATCGGTATGGAACGGCCTTCAGGCGGTAGCAGTGACAAACCCGGCCAAGGTGCTGATCCACGATGCCGCCCGCCCGTTTGTCGATCACGCCACCATTTCGGCCGTGCTTGCGGCCCTTGATGACGGTGCCGCCGCCATCCCGGCGCTTGCCGTCGCGGACACGCTGAAGCGCGCGGCAGACGGCATAATCACTGAAACCGTCGATCGCGCGGGGTTGTGGGCAGCGCAAACGCCGCAAGGCTTTCGCATGGCCGACATCATTCAGGCGCACGAGGCCGCTGCCGCGTCGGGACGCTCGGACTTCACCGACGATGCGTCCATTGCAGAATGGTCGGACCTGGCTGTCACCATCGTGCCCGGCACGCCGGAAAACCGGAAGATCACCACCGCCGCCGACCTGCGCGAGGCAGATGCGCGGCTGAACCACGGAGCGCAGAGCATGCTCACTGATATCCGCGTCGGCCACGGCTATGACGTCCACGCGTTCGAGGACGGCGACCACGTCATCCTGTGCGGCGTGAAAATCCCGCACTCGAAGAAGCTCAAAGGACATTCGGACGCCGACGTGGGCCTGCACACCATCACCGATGCCATTTATGGCGCGCTGAGCGAAGGCGACATCGGCAAGCACTTCCCGCCCACCGACCCGCAGTGGAAGGGTGCTGACTCATGGATATTCCTCGACCACGCGGCCAGGATGGTGCGTGATCGCGGCGGCAAGATCGCCCATGTCGACCTGACGCTGATTTGCCAGGCACCAAAGATGCGCCCGCACGTTGATGCGATGCGCGAAAGCGTAGCCAGGATTATCGGCATCGAGATTGGCCGCGTGTCGGTCAAGGCGACGACGACCGAGTGGCTCGGCTTCACCGGCCGCGAGGAAGGCATTGCCGCTGCCGCCACTGCCACCATCCGCCTGCCGGAGTAGAAACATGTTCGACCGCCAGCTCATCATCGAAGCCAAGGACACGCTGGACATGCTGCGTGACGGCGGGCTGATGGTGGCAACGGCGGAAAGCTGCACCGGCGGATTGGTTGCGGGCCTGCTGACCAGCATTGCAGGCTCATCGGCCATGGTGGAGCGCGGCTTCGTCACCTACTCCAACGAGGCCAAGGCCGAGATGCTGGGCGTGCCGATGGTGCTGATCAACCAGCACGGCGCGGTGTCGGAACAGGTGGCGCGCGAGATGGCCGAGGGAGCACTGCGCCACTCCCGCGCCAATGTCGCCGTCTCGGTCACCGGGATTGCGGGTCCGGGCGGCGGCTCAACGGACAAACCGGTCGGGCTGGTTCACTTCGCGTGCGCGCGCACCGGGCTGGTCACCCATCACGTGCGGATGCAGTATGGCGAACTGAGCCGCGACGAGATCCGCCACGCGTCCGTCGGCATGGCGCTGGCCATGATCCGCGCGCAGATTTCCACCGGCGGCGGGATGCTTGCCTGAGTGCAAGTCTACTGCTCCAGCACCAGTTCACCCAGTTTCAGCGCGCGAACGGCGGTGGCGTCCATCATGCAGAACGCGCTCGTCGGTATCCGCATTGAACCTTCGCCAAACTGGTGATCATAAACCCACTGGCAATCGGCATCCTTGAAGGCAATCCAGTGGCGCTGCGCCTTCAGCAAGGCTTCATACGAGCCCGGTTCGAGTTGCTCTGTCAGCTCCGCCCAATGGCGATTGAGTTTCTTGTCCCACCAGTTGAGCTCAAGGCTTGCACACTGTGCCATCGCCAGATTGCCGTATCCGCCGGGGCGTTCCATGCAGGTTTCTGCTGCCTTGCCGATGCACGTCCTCCCCGCCAGGCTTGGGTCATCCGCAGTTGCTGCTGCTTTGACACAGCCTTCCAGAATTGCCGAGAGTTCGGCATCAGGTTCTTCGGATGCCAGCGCGGCGGCCGGCCACATCAACGCCACCAGCAGGCCGGCCAAAATCGGGTGTCTCATCAACTTGTTGCTCCTGTTTGAGGCAGATGATCTGGAATTTCCATGACAGCATACCTACATCCTGCTCAACGCAACACTTTGGGGGAGTAACTTTCATGGTACGCCTGATCCTCAACATACTCTGGCTTGTGCTTGGCGGCATCTGGTCCGCCATGGCCTGGTTCCTGGTCGGCATCCTGTGTGCCATCACCATCGTCGGCCTGCCGTGGGCGCGCTCGTGCTTCATGCTGGCCAACTACACCCTGTGGCCGTTCGGGCGCGACGTGATCTCGCGCGATGAACTTTATGGCCGCGAGGACCTGGGCACCGGCAGCCTCGGCATGGCCGGCAACGTCGTATGGTTCGTGCTGGCCGGCTGGTGGCTGGCGGTGATGCACCTGACCTTCGCCGTGGCCAACGCGGTGACCATCATCGGCCTGCCGTTCGCCTGGGCGCACGTCAAGCTGGCCGGCGCCTCGCTGTTCCCCGTCGGCAAGACGGTCGAAAGCATCGAGGTGGTGGACGAGGCACTGCGGGACTCTGCCCGCACCCGCGTCGACAGCCTGCGGCGCGCCGGCTGACGCCAGCCACTGCTTCTGCACAAATGAAAACCCCGGCAAGTTTGCCGGGGTTTTCTTGTCTGTACCGCTGACGGGTGTCAGCTGAGGTCGGGGATGCGCAGCACCTGGCCGGGGTAGATCTTGTCCGGGTCGGACAGCATCGGCTTGTTGGCTTCGAAGATGACCGTGTACTTCGGCCCCTTGCCCTTGCCATATTGCTTTTCGGCGATTTTCCAGAGGTTGTCGCCCTTCTTGACCGTGTGGAACACCGGGTCCTTCTGGTTCGGCGCAACGAGGTTGCTCTCCACCTTGGACACTCCCAGCGTGTTGCCCACGGCGATGATCGCCTTCTCCAGTATCGACTGGTCTGCCACGTCACCGGTGACGATGGCCTTGTCACCCTGGATTTCCACCTTCACGTTCTCGGTGCCGAGCTTGTAGGAATCCAACTCCTTCTTCAGCTCTTCAGCGGTCGGCGGGGTGTCTTCCTTGCCGATGCCCAGCGCCTTGCCGGCGCTCTTCACGAAATCCCAAATGCCCATTGTGGCCTCCTTGTTTTGTCAAACTCCGTCCTTGCGACGGGCCGGGGCTGATTTGACCTGTTGAGTGGTGATGCGTCCAGCGAAAACAACCGCCAATCGACCCCCCTTTTGTTTGGCGCGGGCGATTGTCCTCGGCTACTACTGTTGCAAGCA
This sequence comes from uncultured Alphaproteobacteria bacterium, assembly GCA_963700735.1. Lineage (GTDB taxonomy): Bacteria > Pseudomonadota > Alphaproteobacteria > Rhizobiales > Aestuariivirgaceae > Anderseniella. Next base: position 213,695 of record CAVOYR010000009.1, on the reverse strand, counting down.
CATGACACCCCAAGGAGAGACGCACCATGAAGCTGCACTACAACCCCGCCTCGCCATTCGTTCGCATGGTCACCGTCACCGCCCACGAACTCGGCATATCCGGCGAGATCGAACCTGTTGCCACGGGCGAGTTCCTGCCCGACCGGGTCAACAAGCAGGTCGAGGCTGACAACCCGCTGGGCCGCATTCCCGCACTGGTCAGCAACCATGGCGCGTCGCTGTACGACAGCCGGGTGATTTGCGAGTACCTGTGCCACCACGCCGGTGACAAGGCACTGCTGCCGGACGAACCGGTGCGCCGCTTCCGGCTGCTGACCCTGCAATCGCTGGCCGTCGGGTTGATGGATTCAGGCGTCAACCTGCGCTACGAAACCGGCCTTCGCCCGGAGCCGATGCGCTGGCCCGAGTGGATCGACCGGCAACGGGTCCGCATCCAGAACGGGCTGGATGACCTTGAGCGCAACTGGGCGACGGAGTTGTCCTCGGTCAATTGCGGCTCCATCGCCACAGCCTGCCTGCTCGGCTATCTCGACTTCCGCTATGCCGACATGGGTTGGCGCAACGGCCGCGACAAGCTGGCGATGTTCTATGAAACCTTCGCCAAGCGCGCCTCGATGCAGGCAACCATGCCGCCGTCCTGAGCGGTCATTCGCCCCTGAACGCAGGCTTGCGCTTTTCAAGGAATGCTGCCACGCCCTCGTTGTAGTCGTGCGTGGCGGCAGCCTCGGCCTGCAGCGACGCCTCAAGCGCCAGGTGGGCGTCCATGGTGTTGGCGGCAGATGCGTGGATCGCCTGCTTGATCAGCGCAAAGGCCCGCGTCGGCTGGCGGGCCAGTTTCACGGCAAGCTCGGTTGCCTCGTCCATCAGCTTGTCGTCATCGCACACCTGCCAGATCAGGCCCCACTCCAGCGCCTTTTCCGCCAGCAGCGGCTCGGCCAGCATTGCCAGCCCCTTGGCGCGCGCCTCGCCCACCTGCCGGGGCAAGGTCCAGGTGCCGCCGGCATCCGGTATCAGGCCAATGCGGGCAAACGCTTGCAGGAAGGCGGCAGAACGCGCGGCCAGCACTATGTCACACGCCAGCGCCAGGTTGGCACCCGCACCGGCAGCAATGCCGTTGACTGCACACACCACCGGCATCGGCAGATCGCGAATGCGCCGGACCAGCGGGTTGAAATCGCCTTCCAGAATTTCAGCAATCTCGCCCGGTCCGTCCATGCGCAAATCGCTCAGGTCCTGCCCGGCGCAGAACGCCCTGCCCGCACCCGTCAGCAACACGGCGCGGCAGCCCTTCCCCTCAATCTCGTCGAACGCGGCGCGCAGGTCCTGGTGCATCTGACGGCGCGTCGAGTTGAGCTTGTCCGGCCGGTTGAGCGTGATGCGGCCAACGCCGTCCGCGATGTCGAGCCTGATGTCCGTGTATGCCAAGCGATGTCCTCCGAAAGTTCTGGTTTGAGCAATTCCAGAAAAAGTGGAAACCGGTTTTCGGTCCGGAATTGCGTCAATAGAGAAACTGCATCAGTTTGCCCACTGGCAGGACGTCGCGCAATTCAGCAATAGTGCGCGCCATGAACAGCACACCCCGCCTTGATGTAATCGTTACCGGTGCAGGCCCGGCAGGCCTCGCAGCCGCCTGCCTGCTGGCACAGGCGCGCGCAAGCGTGGCGCTGGTTGCCCCCGGCGTTGACACTGCACCTGCCACGGCTGATGCCATCCGCCGGACGGTCGCGCTCATGCAGCCCGCCATCCGCCTGCTGGAAGCCATCGGCGTGTGGACGGACGAACTCAAGTCCTGCTCCGCCCCGCTGGAAACGCTGCGGCTGGTGGATGACACCGGCTCGATGTTCGCGGCACCCACGATCAATTTTTCCTGCCGCGAACTGGGCGAGGAACCGTTCGGCTGGAACATTCCACTGGACAGGCTGGTGGCGGCCTTGCATGGCGCGGCCGTGGCTGCCGGGGTGCAACTGGTGAGCGCGAAGGCCACCGCCTATCGCTCGCACGCTGGCCTCGCCCATGTCACCCTCGACACCGGCGCAACCTTGTCCGCGCCCGTGGCAATCGCCGCCGATGGCCGCCAGTCGGTGCTGCGGGCCGGTGCCGGCATCACCACCACCGAATGGCGCTACAGCCAGACCGCCCTTGCGCTGAGCTTCAGCCACTCGACGCCGCACCGGGGCGTGTCGATCGAGTTTCACAAATCGTCTGGCCCGTTCACCACGGTGCCGCTGCCCGGCAACCGTTCCAGCCTCGTGTGGCTGGTCCGCCCGGAAGATGCAGGTGCCATCACCGGCCTGCAGCAGGACGAGCTTGCTGCGCGGCTCCAGCTTGAAATGCACGGCGAACTGGGTCTGGTCAGCGACGTGTCATCGCCTGCAGTTATTCCGATGCAAGGTCTGACCGCTCGCACGTTCGCTGCGGGCCGCCTGTTCCTGGTGGGAGAAGCCGCCCATGTCGTGCCGCCCATCGGGGCGCAGGGCCTGAACATGAGCCTGCGCGATGCGGCCTATGCTGCAGAGGCGATCACCGATGCAATCCGGTTCGACGAGGACCCCGGCAGCGACAAGCTGATGAACCAGTATGATGCGCGCCGCCGCGCGGACGTGGTGCCGCGCCAGGCGGTCATCGACACGATGAACCGCTCGCTGATGTCGGAGTTCTTTCCGCTGCATGCCGCACGCGCAGCCGGCATGACGCTGCTGCAGCACGTGCCGCCCTTGCGCAAGCGGGTGATGCTGGAAGGGCTTAACCCGACCGGACCGCTGCCGCGGGCAATGCGGGGCTGAAACCCGGACTGTGGCCTATTGGCCGGGTACCGGTGTGTAGCTGATCTGGGGCTGACGGGCGATCAGGCTGCCCCACTCTAGCGTTGTACGGGTGAACCAGATCCGTCCGTCCGGTGCCGCTCATCAGCGTGCGCTGTTCATTGTGCCAGCGGAAAATGCCGCCAGACAGGTTGGCAACGTCCCTGGCGCCGGCAGCCGCCAGCCGCTCGCGAACCCGCTGCGCCAGGTCCGAGGAGCGTACTCCCACCGAGCAATAGAACAGAACCTGCTTGCCCGCCACCTTGTCACCGAACGCTTGCATGAACTCGTCCGGGTCCATGTCCGGGTCTGCCCGCAGCGCACCCGGCAGGTGGCTGACGGCGAATTCGTCTTCCTCACGCACATCAATCAGCAGCACGTCGCCTGTGGCCGGCCCGACCGCAACGGCATTGGGCAACACGTGCTGAACCGACGGATAGTCCGCGGCCACGTCCTTCTCGACCTTGTCGAGCGTGAACGCCTGGACCGGGCCAGCAGCAAGGCCCGCTGCGGCTGTCAGCGCAAGCGCTGCGATGAGTGCGCGCCGTGTCGTCATCGTCTCCACCTCGTTCAGCGCTTGGACTACCGCAGCATTAACCCGGCCGTCCGAGGGCGGCCATTGACAATATCGTGCGCAATTCGTGAGGCAGGCAGGCTTACTTGCCCAGCAGCATGTCGTTGTGTGCGCCAAGGGCTGGCGCGGAGGTTTCGGCGTCCGCGTTGCCGCGGAACTGGGGCGCTACGGCAACTGGCGTCGCGGGAAGCGTGTCGCCCGCCTCGTTGACCAGCGTATGGTCGAACACGCCCCGGTCATGGAAGCTCAGGTCGCGCATGGCATCGGCCAAGCGTGCGAACGATGGAACAGCAGCAGTCGGCCTGCGCCAGTATGGGCCGCCAATGATCCGCGTCGTGTTCCGATATCAGCGATCGCACGGCATCTGTGGTTGCCGCAGGGTCCGAGGCATCGTCGCGGAAGGTTTCCGCCAGCCCGATTGCCCCGCAGAATGCGTCCCAGAACTTCTGTTCAAGCGCGGCCACGGCCACATGCTTGCCGTCTGATGTCGCATAGATCTTGTATCGTGGCGACCCGCCGGTCAGTTGCGCATCGCCATTGCCCGGCCATTGTCCGGCTACCAGCCCCTGCCCGATGGCCCACCACATCAGCATGAACATGTTGTCGGTCATGGCGATGTCGAGGTGGGTGCCCTCGCCGGTCTGGTTGCGCTGGAGCAGTGCCAGCAGGATATTGACCACGGCCGGATAGCTGCCACCGGCGATGTCTGCGGCCAGGAACGGTGGCACGGTGGGGTTTTCATCGGGGCCCATGGCCAGCGCCAGCAAGCCCGCATCGCCGATGTAGTTGAGGTCGTGGCCTGCCTTGAGCGCATTTGCGCCCGTCTGGCCATAGCCGGTGATCGAGCAATAGATGATACGCGGGTTGACCAGCCGCACCGCCTCATAGTGCAGGCCCAGCCGCTCCATCACGCCAGGGCGGAACTGCTCGACAATGATATCCGCCTCGGCGATCAGCGGCAGCAGGAACTCCAGGTGCTTCGGCGACTTCAGGTCGAGCGCCAGCGATTGCTTGCCCCGGTTCAGCATGGCGAAGTTGACTGCCTCGTGGCCCCATTTCGGCTCATAGTGGCGCATGTCCTCGCCGTCGCCCGGCCGCTCGATCTTGACCACGTCGGCGCCTGCCTCGGCCAGGAACAGCGTGGCAAGCGGCCCCGGCAGCAGGGTTGAAAAGTCGAGTACCTTTATCCCGCTCAGGGGCTGAACGGTATGTGCGTCTGTCATGGCGGGCCGATGCTCAAGTCCGGGCGAAGAGATGAGGGCCGGTTTAGACGCCAAAGCTGCGCCGCGCAACAACATGAATGGTGATTGCCCGGTGAGCCTGGCTGCTCTATTCATGCTGCATCGCAGCAATACATGAGGGTGCCGGTCCATGAAACTTCCCAGCCAGTTCTACAAGCCACTTGCCATCGGCGCACCGGAGCCGATGCGCGAAATACCGGTCAAGCTGGAACGCATGATCCACTTCCTGCCGCCGCATGTGGAAAAGATGCGCGCAAAGGTGCCGGACCTGATCTCGCAGGTGGACGTGGTGCTGGGCAACCTGGAAGACGCCATTCCCGCAGATGCCAAGGAAGCCGCGCGTGATGGCTTCATCGAGATGGCGCTGGCGCACGACTACGGCCAGACCGGCCTGTGGACCCGCATCAACTGCCTCAACAGCCCGTGGGCGCTCGATGATATCACCCGCATCGTGCTGGAAGCCGGCCACAAGCTGGACGTGATGATGCTGCCGAAGGTCGAAGGGGCCTGGGACATCCACTACCTCGACCAGCTCCTTGCGCAGCTTGAAGCCCGCGCCGGGGTGAAGAAGCCGATCATGATCCACGCCATTCTTGAGACAGCGCAGGGCGTCAAGAACGTTGACGAGATTGCCGCTGCATCGCCCCGCATGCACGGCATGTCGCTTGGTCCGGCAGACCTCGCCGCCTCGCGCGGCATGAAGACCACCCGGGTTGGCGGCGGCCACCCGGCCTATGGTGTGCTTGCCGACCAGGGCGGTCATGGTGCCAGCGGCAATGCCGCGCGTGCCTTCTTCCAGCAGGACCTGTGGCATTACACTGTGGCCAAGATGGTCGATGCCTGCCAGAGCAACGGCATCAAGGCATTCTACGGCCCGTTCGGTGACTTTTCCGATCCGGCGGCATGCGAATCGCAATTCCGCAACGCGTTCCTGCAAGGCTGCCTGGGGGCATGGTCACTTCACCCGACGCAGGTCGAGATCGCCAAGCGGGTGTTCTCGCCCGACGTCGAGGAGGTCAGGTTCGCGCTGCGCATTCTCGAGGCGATGCCCGACGGCACCGGCGCGGTGATGATCGACGGCAAGATGCAGGATGACGCTACGTGGAAGCAGGCCAAGGTCATTGCTGACCTTGCCCGTCTCGTTGCCGCCCGCGACCCCGGCAAGGCAGCGGAATACGGTCTCAATTGACCATCAATCTGTAATAATTGTTAACGCAACTGCTTGAACATCGCCGCATTTGGATGCATCTATTGTCACATGGCTACGATCAACAGACAGGCGCGATTCGGCATTGGGCAGGTGGTGAAGCACCGCAAGTTCCCATTCCGCGGTGTCATCTTTGACGTTGATCCGACCTTCAACAACACCGAGGAGTGGTGGGAATCCATCCCCGAGGAAATGCGTCCGTCGAAGGATCAGCCGTTTTATCACCTGCTCGCCGAAAACGAGGAAACCGAGTACATCGCCTACGTTTCCGAGCAGAACCTGCTGGTTGACGACGTCAACAGCCCGGTGCGGCACCCGCAGATCCCGGAGTTCTTCGAGAACTACGACCCTGACCGGCATGCGTACCTGCCGCGCAGCAACGCTGCCCATTGACCCGGGCGCCCCGCAAGGCCGGCGCAGCGGTTATCGCGCTCGATTTTACCGGCGAATCCCGGTCTAGATAATGCCCATGTTTGCTGATGTCCGAATACTGGCCGGTCTTTTGACTGCCATCACGCTGTGGCTTTGCGGCACCGCTGCAGCGGAGCCGCGTCATGCAATCGCCATGCAGGGCGAACCCGCCCTTGCCGCCGGCTACACGCATTTTCCCTACGCCAATCCGGACGCGCCCAAGGGCGGCGCCTATCGCGAAGCCCTGATCGGCAGCTTCGACAGCGTCAACCCGTTCATCATTCGCGGCCAGCCGGTGTGGAACGTGCGCGAACTGGTGTTCGAAAGCCTGATGATGCGCTCAAAGGACGAGGCCTTCACGCTGTACGGCCATATTGCCGAAACCATCGATGTGAACGAGGACCGCACCGAGGTGACGTTCCGGCTCAACCCGGCGGCAAAGTTCTCGGATGGCGAGCCGATCCTGGCCGATGACGTGGTGTATTCGCTGGAAACCCTGCGCGAAAAGGGCCGGCCCAACCACCGGACCTATTATGCCAAGGTCCGGCAGGTCGAAACGCCGGACGATCATACCGTGCACATGAAGCTGGAACCGGGCGACCGCGAGCTGGTGCTCATCCTCGGCCTGATGCCGGTGTTGCCGAAGCATGTATTCGAAGCGCGGGATTTCGAGCAGACGACGCTGGAAAAGCTGACCGGGTCCGGACCTTACGTGTTTGACACCATCGACTCGGGCGACCACATCATCTTCCGCCGCAACCCGGATTACTGGGCGAAGGACCAGCCCCAGGCGCGCGGGCAATACAACTTTGACACGATCCGTTACGACTACTACCGCGACATGCAGGGCGCGTTTGAATCGTTCAAGAAGGGCGAAGCTCTGCTGCGGTTCGAGACAGATGCCTCACGCTGGGCCGTGGGCTATGCCGACCTCGATGGCAAGCCGGTGACCCTTGAAGAGGTCAAGGTAGGCTTGCCAAACCCGGCCTGGTCACTGGTTTTCAACACGAGGCGCGAGATATTCGCCGACAAGCGCGTGCGGGAAGCGCTGATCCACACGTTTGATTTCAAGTGGATCAACGACAACCTGTTCCACTCGCGCATGGAGCGCACGCAAGGCTATTTCTCTGGCTCCTACCTCAGCGCCATCGGCAATCCGGCCACGGACAATGAGCGCGCAATGCTGAAACAGGCAGGTGCCGACATCCGGCCATCGATCCTGGACGGCACCTACCAGCTACCCCAGTCAGACGGCTCCGGGCGTGATCGAAAGAACCTGCGCAAGGCCTTGTCATTGTTGAACGATGCGGGCTGGAAGGCCACAAATGGCATGCTCCAGAACGATAACGGCCAGCCACTCGCCTTCACCATTGTCGTGGTCAGCCGCCAGCAGGAGCGCATTGCGCTGGCTTGGCAGCGGATGCTGCAGATTATCGGCGTGGCGATGGACATTCGCCAGATCGACTCGGCGCAGTTCCAGCGGCGGTTGAACACCTATGATTTCGACATGATCCCGTTCACCTGGAGCAACTCGCTGTCACCGGGCAACGAGCAGGATTTCTATTGGGGCAGCCGGGGCCGCACCCAGGAAGGCACGCGCAACTACATGGGTGCCGATGACCCCGCCATCGACGCGATGATCCAGGCCATGCTGTCAGCCCGCGACAAGGCCACCTATGACGATGCAGTACACGCACTCGACCGGCTGCTGCTGGAAGGCCACTACGCGCTGCAGCTGTTCCATGCACCCGGCCAGTGGGTGGCACGCTGGAACCAGGTCCAGCACCCTGCCAAGCCGTCGCTGTACGGGTTCCGCCCTGAAACCGGCTGGATCTCCACACCATGACAATCGGGTTCACGGGCGAACTGCCGCCCGAGCGGTTCAACCTCGCGCGGTATTGCATTGCGGCGTCTGCGCGCCGGTCACCCGACAAGGTGGCGTTGTCCATCGCCGATGGTGAAGCTATCCACCACCTAACCTTCGCCCAGATCGAGGATACGGTGCTGCGGCTGGCAAGTTCATTCGCCCTGCTGCAGGTGCCAGTGGGTGAGCGCATCTTCATCCGCATGGGCAACAGTTTTGACTACGCGGCGGTGTTCTTTGCGGCAAATGCCGCCGGCATGGTACCGATCCCGGCCTCGTCCATGCTGTCGGCGGCAGAAGTCGACTACATGATCACTGACAGTGGTGCATCTGTGGTTGTGCATGACGGCAAGCTGGAGCTGCCAGTGCTCGACGCGTCCATCAAGCTGATCGGCCCCGGCGACCTCAAGGCCTTCAAGACCGGCCCGCGCGGCACCTGGGCAGACACGGCCGCCAAGCAGCCGGGGTACATGGTGTATACCTCCGGCACGTCAGGCACACCGAAGGGCGTGCTGCATGCGCAGCGCGCCGTGTGGGGCCGCAGGCCGATGTATGATGGCTGGTACGGCATAAGCAGCGAAGACGTGTTGCTGCACACCGGTGCCTTCAACTGGACCTACACGCTGGGGACTGGCCTGTTCGACCCGTGGGCCAATGGGGCGTCGTCGATCGTCTATACCGGCCCGCGTGATCGCACCATCTGGCTCAAGCTGATCAACCAGCTGCAACCCACTATCATGGCGGCTGTGCCTGCGCTGTACCGGCAACTGCTGGCCGACGGCGGCCTGTCGCCTTCCGCCGTGGGGCGCATGAGGCACGGCCTGACGGCGGGTGAAGCCTGCCCGGTTGCCTTGATGGAAGAGTGGGAGCAAACGACCGGAATACCGCTGTACGAGGCGCTGGGCATGAGTGAAATCTCGACCTACGTGTCGTCATCGCCCAAGGTGCCCACCAGGCCCGGCAGCCCCGGCAAACCGCAGGCAGGCCGCAGCGTTGCCATTCTCAGCGTGAATTCCGGCGAAACACCGCTGCTTCCCGGCGAGACCGGCCTGATTGCCGTGCACCGGTCCGACCCCGGCATGATGCTGGGCTACTGGGGGAAACCGGAGGAAGACCACGACGTTTATCGCGGCGACTGGTTCGTCGGGGGTGACCTTGGCCACTTCGATGACGACGGTTATTTCTGGTACGAAGGCCGCAATGACGACGTCATGACATCATTTGGCTATCGCATCTCGCCGCTGGAGGTGGAGAATGCGCTGATGCGGCACCCGGCAGTACAGCAGGCGGGCGTGACCGAGGTGGAGATCAACCCCGGCTTGCGATTGGTCACCGCATTCATCGTGAAACGTCCTGACAGGACTGTAACCGAGGCCGAGCTGATAGACTTTGCCGGAGGCTCGCTGGCGCGCTACAAGGTGCCGAAACAGGTGTTCTTCTGCGAGGCCCTGCCCCAGACACCGAACGGCAAGATCATGCGCAAGTCGCTTGCCAGCCTGCTGAAACAGCGCAAGGAGCACGCCAATGACAGCTGAGACCGGCCCCGCTCTCATCGAGCCAATCGAGATCGACGTCATATCGGACGTGATGTGCCCATGGTGCTATATCGGCAAGCGGCGGCTGGAAAAAGCGCTGGCCATGCTGCCAGGCATCGACGTGGACATTCGCTGGCGGCCGTTCCAGCTTGACCACACGATCCCTGAAAACGGCATGGACCGCCAGGCATACCTGCGCAACAAGTTCGGCTCTGACGCAGGCGCCGAACAGATTTACGAGCCGGTACGCGCAGCAGGCCGGGCCGAAGACATCGCCTTCGCCTTCGACAAGATCACGGTTGCGCCGAACACGCTGAATGCCCACCGGATCATCCGCTGGGCGATGGCGGAAGGCGTGCAGGACGCCGCCGTTGAACGGCTGTTCCAACTGTATTTCATGGAAGGGGCTGACCTGACCGACAAGACGGTGCTGGCCGATGCTGCGGTCGATGCAGGCATAGAGCGCGCCGTGGTCGAGCACCTGCTTTCGGGCGATGCCGACGTGGCCGAAACACAGGCCGAGATTGCTCAAATCCAGCAGATGGGCGTGACCGGTGTGCCTGCGTTCATCATCGGCAACCGCTTCGCGGTGCTGGGAGCGCGGGAGCCGGAAGTGATTGCCCAGGCCATCCAGGAAGTGGCCCGCGAGCGCGCCCTGCCTGCCGGCAACGCCTGAACCTCAGAACACGTTGCCCGGTTACTTGGTGCGCTTCTTGCGGCCGAGCCGCTTCGCATTGGCCTTGGTGCGCTTGCTGTAGGGCTTGAGGGCCGCGGATGCCAGTTGCTCGGCACTGGTCTTGCCCCGGTTCACCGATTTCAGCACCTGCAGGGCGGATTCATTCGCCGCAAGCTGCTTCTCCGACACCATTTCAAACACGTCACTGGCCTTGAGCGTGCCATTGGCACCCTGCATCGTGCGATGCAGGATGGTCATGGCGGCATTGCCCATCATCTGCTGCTGGTTCAGCCAGAGTTGCCATATCGGGAACAGGTTCTTCATGAGGTTGTATTAGCGCCCCAATAGCAACGGAATTATGTCACCCCGGCGAGCTTGACCAGTGTCTGCATCAGCTGGCGCGTGCCGGACAGCCGGTCAGCCGGCGTCTCCCAGTTGCGGATCATGACGAGCTTCATGTCCGGCCTGATCTTGGCACGGCTGCCCTGGTCATTGATCCACTGCACCAACGCCTCGGGGTTGGGGAACTTGCCGTCCCGGAACGTGAAAACGGCCCCCTTTGGCCCGGCATCGATGTTCGACACGTTGGCCGCGCGGCACAGCAGCTTGATTGACACGATGTCGATCAGGTGCGTGACCTCTTCCGGCAGGCGGCCAAACCGGTCCTGCAACTCGGCTGCGAAACCGTCGAGATCTTCCTGGGTCGGCAGGTCGGCAAGCCGCCGGTAGACGCCCAGCCGCACCTGCAGGTCGGGAATGAACTCCTCCGGCAGCAGCACCGAGGTGCCGACATTGATCTGCGGTGACCACTGGCCGTCGCTTTCAATTTCAAGGTCGCCGGACCGCAGCGAAGCCACGGCTTCCTCCAGCATGTGCTGATACAACTCGAAGCCGACCTCGCGGATGTGGCCCGACTGTTCCTCGCCCAGCAGGTTGCCGCCACCGCGAATGTCCAGGTCGTGACTGGCCAGGTTGAAGCCGGCGCCGAGTGAATCGAGCGACTGCAGTACCTTGAGACGCTTTTCCGCCTGAGCCGTCATCGGCTTGTTGGCCGGCACCGAGAACAGCGCATAGGCGCGCTGCTTGGAGCGCCCTACCCGGCCGCGGATCTGGTAGAGCTGGGCCAGCCCGAACATGTCGGCCCGGTGCACGATCAGCGTGTTGGCGGTGGGAATGTCCAGACCGGACTCGATGATGGTGGTGGCCAGCAGCACATCGTACTGGCGGTCATAGAAACCGTTCATGATGTCGTCGAGTTCGGTCGGTGCCATGCGTCCGTGGGCAATGGCAACCTTCACTTCCGGCACCTGCTCGCGCAGGAATGAGGCGATCTCGTCCAGGTCCGAGATGCGCGGCACCACGTAGAAGCTCTGCCCGCCGCGGTACAGCTCACGCAGCAGCGTTTCGCGGATGATCACGGGATCGAACGGCGAGATGTAGGTTCGCACCGCCAGCCGGTCGAGCGGCGGCGTGGTGATCAGCGACAGCTCGCGCACGCCCGACAGCGCCAGTTGCAGCGTGCGCGGAATGGGCGTGGCAGTGAGCGTCAGCACGTGCACGTTGGCGCGCAGTTCCTTCAGCTTTTCCTTGTGCTTGACGCCGAAGTGCTGCTCCTCGTCGATCACCAGAAGGCCCAGGTCGCGGAACTTCACATCGTTGGCCAGCAGCGCATGGGTGCCGATGATGATGTCCACGTCGCCGCTCTCGAGGCCCTTCTTGGCCTCGTTGATGTCCTTGCGGCTGACCAGCCGGGATGCCTGCTCGATGCGCACCGGCAAACCCTTGAAGCGGGCTGAGAACGTGGCGAAGTGCTGGCGAGCCAACAGTGTCGTCGGCACCACCACGGCCACCTGCTTGCCCGCCATCACGGTGACAAACGCCGAGCGCAACGCGACCTCGGTCTTGCCGAAGCCCACATCGCCGCAGATCAGCCGGTCCATGGGGCGGCCGCGTGCGAGGTCACCCAGCACCGCGTCGATGGCGGTCAGCTGGTCTTCGGTTTCCTCGTAGGGGAATCGCGAGGCGAACTCGTCGTAGATGCCGTCCGGCAAGGTGATCACGTCCGCCTCGCGCAGCTCACGCTGGGCGGCGGTCTTGATCAGCTGGTTGGCGATCTCGCGGACCCGCTCCTTGAGGCGCGCCTTGCGGGCCTGCCAGGCAACGCCACCCAGCTTGTCCAGGTTGACGCCTGCGTCTTCTGAACCGAACCGGGACAACAGGTCGATGTTCTCGACCGGCAGGAACAGCCGGTCCCCGCCATGGTAGCTCAGGTGCAGGCAGTCATGCGGCGCGCCCTGCACCTCCACCACCTTCAGCCCCTCGAACCGGCCGATACCGTGATCGGCGTGGACCACCAGGTCGCCGGGTGACAGCGAGGCGAGTTCCGAGATGAAGTCGCTGGCCTTGCGCTGGCGCCGTGAGCGCCGCACCAGCCGGTCGCCCAGGATATCCTGTTCAGCGATGACGGCAAGATCGTCAGTCTCGAAGCCGTTCTCCAGCCCCAGGATGACCACGGACACCATGTCGCGTGACCGCTTGAGCGCCTCTGGGCCGTCCTTGGCGATAACAACCAGACCCAGTTCGTGGTCCTTGAGGATGCCTTGCAAGCGGTCGCGCGAGCCTTCGCTCCACGCTGCCAGCACGACACGCTTGCGTGCCTTCTGCAGCGCGCGCACATGGCCCACAACCGCCTCGTATACATTGCGGCCTGCCTCGGCCCGCTCAACGGCAAAACTGCGTCCCTGTCGTCCGCCGGCCGCGATGACCCGCATCTGGCCGCCTTCCGGTGCCTCGAATGGGGTCAGTGACACGACCGGACGCCCGGCCATGGCATCCGCCCACTCGTCACCGGCCAGGTACATCCGGTTGGGCGGCAACGGCTTGTACACCGGCGCGCCAAACGTATCCTTGTTGAGCGCTTCCAGCCGTGCGTCGTAATACTCGGAAATCTGCGTCTTGCGCGCTTCCATCAACTCGTCCGCCAGGTGGTCGAGCGACACCACGCAATCACCGGCATAGTCGAGGATGGTTTCAAGCTTGTCGTAGAACAGCGGCAACCAGTGCTCCATGCCCTGGTAGCGCCGGCTGGCAGACACCGCCTCGTATACGGCATCGTTCATGCCCGACCCGGAAAACGCTGCGGTGTAACCGGTGCGGAACGTGGAGATGGTGTCCGGCGTCAGCAGAACCTCGCTGGCGGCGTCCAGCTTCAAACCCTTCAGCTGGGCCGTGGTGCGCTGTGACTGCGGATCGAAACTGCGCAACGATTCCAGCGTGTCGCCGAAGAAATCCAGCCGCACGGGCTGCTCGCTGCCCGGCGGGAATATGTCGATGATGCCGCCACGGATAGCGTAGTCGCCAGGATCGACAACCGTGCCGGTGCGCGAAAACCCGTTCTTGACCAGGTAATCCTGCAACTCGGCCGTATCGACCCGGCTGCCGGGTGCTGCGGTAAAGCTGGCCTTGCGGATGACGCTGCGTGGCGGAACCCGCTGGAGGACGGCATTGGCCGTTGCCAGCACCAGGCAAGGCCGCTTGAAATCACCGTTTGCCAGCCGCGTGAGTGCACTCAGCCGCCGAGACAATATCTCCGCCGCCGGCGACACCCGGTCATATGGCAGGCAGTCCCACGCCGGGAACGGGATGATCTCCACTTCAGGGTGAAAGAATGAAATTGCTTCAGCCAGCATGGCTGCGCGCTGGTCATCGCGCGCCACGTGCAGCAGCAGGCGGTCACCCGCTGCGCGCGCGAGATCACCGGCAATCATGCCGTCCAGCCCCTCGGGCGCGCCGGACACGATGGTCTTGCCCGGCTGTGCCAGGGCTTTCTTCAGGTCGTCAGGCGTCACTCAGGGATTTCCAAAAAATGTTTCATCAAAACGGGTTGCGAGCATTTGCTGCAGTAGCGGTGAATCGACGTCGGCTGGCACGGACCTGGCCCCCGTCATCCACGCCATCAGGTCCTGGTCGGGCAATTCAATGATCCGTTCAAGCTCGGTGAGCTCTGCCTCGGATGCCTCGCCAACGTGGGCCCGGACGAACGTGCCGACGACATAGTCCATCTCGCGAATGCCGCGATGGGTCGCGCGCCAGATGATGCGTTTGCGCCGGGAGTCGAGGGTTTGCGTCACGTGATTTCCGTTGAAGTTGCGCGTCAGCCCGTTTGAACTCGCACCAACTGCCGGTTTATGAAAGAACCATACGCGAAACGCAACCGGGCTGGCGGTAAACCAGGCCGATTTCGCCAACACGGAAAGTGCCGGACAGGCTGATGCGACCGGAAATTCTCAACACCTACTTCTCTGCGGCCAGCCGTTTGAAAGGGATCGGCGCCAAGGTCGAGAAGTTGCTGTCGCCGCTGGTGCGCACACAGTCGGCTGACCCGAACGCCAGCCAGATGCCGGCCCGGCTGGTGGACCTGCTGTTTCATTTGCCGTCAGGCGTGATTGACAGGCGCAACCGGCCGACAATATCCGCGCTGCCGCAGGAAGGCATCGTGACCATCGAGGCGACCATAGGCCAGCATCGCCCGCCACCGCGTCACAACCGCCGGGTGCCTTACCGGGTGGATGTATTCGACGACACCGGCAACCTCCCGCTGGTGTTCTTTCATTCCCACGGACCGTACCTGGAAAAGCTGCTGCCGGAGGGTGAGACCCGCTACATCTCCGGCAAGATCGAGTGGTATGGCGGCGCGCCACAGATTGTGCATCCGGACCACGTCCTCACTTCACAGCAGTTTGCCGAAATGCCGCTGCTGGAACCGGTCTACCCGCTGACTGCAGGCATATCCGGCAAGATGCTCGGAAAGGCCATCCGCGAAGCAATGGACGATGTGCCAAGGCTCGAGGAATGGCAGGACCGGCACTGGCTGGCCCGCGAAGGGTTGCCGCCGTTTCATCATGCCTTGCAGCAATTGCATGTGCCCGAAACTGCAAGTGTTCTCGACCCCGCCAATCCTGCCCGCCGCCGCCTCGCCTATGACGAGTTGCTGGCCAACCAGCTGGCACTGGCACTTGTGCGCAGGCACATGAAGCGTGCCGCCGGCCGCTCGCTGAAGGGCAACCGCACCCGGCAGGATGCGATCATCAACGCCCTGCCGTTCTCGCTGACGCTTGCCCAGCTTGAAGCCGTGGCTGAAATAACCGCAGACATGGCGGCACCGGCGCGCATGTTGCGCCTGCTGCAGGGTGATGTCGGTTCGGGCAAGACGGTTGTGGGGTTGCTCGCCATGGCCGCTGCAGCCGAAGCCGGTACACAGTCTGCGCTGATGGTGCCGACCGATATCCTGGCGCGCCAGCACATTGCCACCATCGCGCCGCTGGCCAAGGCGGCCGGACTGACCGCAGACGTGCTGACGGGCCGCGACAAGGGATCCGTGCGCGAGGAGAAGCTGGCGAACCTGGCCAGTGGCGCGACGGACATATTGATCGGCACCCATGCCCTGTTCCAGGAAGGCGTCGAGTTCAGCGACCTTGGCCTTGTCATCATCGATGAGCAGCACCGCTTTGGCGTCCACCAGAGGCTGGCGCTTCAATCCAAGGCCGGGCGCGCGAGTGACCTGCTGGTGATGACCGCAACGCCGATACCGCGCACCCTGGCGCTGACGGCCTATGGCGACATGGACGTGAGCCGGCTTGTAGGCAAGCCTGCCGGGCGCCAGCCGGTTGAGACCCGCGTCATGCCGCTTGACCGGCTTGAGGAGGTGGTCAGCGGCCTGGCGCGCGCGGTGCAGGCCGGCAAGCGGGCCTACTGGGTGTGCCCGCTGGTCGAGGAGAGCGACCTGGTCAACTCGACCGCCGCCGAGGCGCGCTACAATGCCTTGCAGCAGGTGTTCGGCAACAACGTCGGACTGGTGCATGGCCGCATGAAACCGGCGGAGAAGGATGCCGTGATGGCCGCCTTCAAGGCAGGCGCCCTATCGGTGCTGGTGGCGACTACGGTGATCGAGGTGGGCGTCGATGTGCCCGAGGCCACCATCATGATCATCGAGAATGCCGAACGCTTCGGCCTTGCACAGTTGCACCAGCTGCGCGGTCGCGTGGGCCGAGGCAGCGGGGCGTCCAGCTGCCTGCTGCTGTATGACGGCGTGCCCGGCGAAACCGCTGCTGCCCGGCTGAAGATAATGCGCGAGACGGAAGACGGATTCGTGATTGCCGAGGAAGACCTGCGGCTGCGCGGGTCCGGCGAGGTGCTGGGCACGCGGCAATCCGGTATGGCGTGGTTCCGGCTGGCCAGCCTGGCCGACCATGCCGACCTGCTGCAGGTGGCTCGTGACGATGCACGGCTGATGCTGGAAACCGATGCAGGTCTGAAGACCCAACGAGGCGAAGCCTTGCGCACCCTGCTCTACCTGTTTGAACGCGATGATGCGATCCGGCTGCTGTCTGCCGGCTGACCGGTCAGCCCTTGCGTTTGCGGGCGCGTGAGGCCGGGACCTTCTTCACGTTGGTGGCTGAAGGTTTCGGCCTATCCTGCCGTTCAAGCGTGGTGTCGCGGCTGGTCAGGATTGATACAACGTCGTCCTCGCGCGCGACCGAGACGTCTGCCTCGCGCAGTTGCTGCGGCGTGACCAGCCCGGCAGAAATGACCAGCTTGGCAGCTTCTTCCACCGTAATGTCCAGGATCGTCACTTCACTGGTTTCAACAAAGAACAGGAAACCGGATGTGGGGTTGGGCGTTGTGGGCATGAAGCCTGAATAGAACCGCTTGCCCGGTGCCATGCCGATCTCGCCGGAATCAAGTTCACGCGCGATGAATATGATGACGTTCACGCCGGGGCGCGGATAGCCGAGGATACCGACCGAACTGAAGTTGCCGGTGCCCGACGACAAGGCAGTCTCGAAGATCTGTTTCACGCCCTTGTATACCGAGCGCACTACGGGCATGCGATCCAGCGTGCGTTCGCCGAAATTGATCAGCGTCTTGCCCACCAGGTTGGCAGCCAGTGCACCGATGACGGTGATGACAAAAAGTGCCACAACGAGGCCCACACCAGGCACCGGAAACGGCAGGTAGTTGTCCGGGTTGTACACGCTCGGGATGAATGGCTTGATCCAGCCGTCGATCAGCGACACGAACCACCACACCAGCCAGATGGTGATGGCGATGGGCGCGGCGACAATGATGCCGGTCAGGAAATAGGTGCGCAGGCGGCCAAGCATCAGATTTCGAAAAGTCCGGGAATGTCAGTTGGAACGGATACCGGATGACGCGTGCGCACCGGCTGGTCTCTGCCATAGCACGGCCCCGGTTTGACTGCTACAACACAATCGAATGATCAGGGCCCGAGGGCCCCGCATGGTCCACCCCGATTGACCGGTCCCGTATGATAAACCTTGCACTCAAGGCAACTGGCGGCCTGTTCGTGGCACTGGGTGTTGTCGGCATCTTCCTGCCGCTTTTACCCACCACGCCCTTCCTCCTGCTTGCAGCGGCGTGTTTTGCACGTTCATCGCCGGCGTTTCATGACTGGCTGGTGGAGCACCACCTGCTCGGCCCCTACATCCGCGACTGGCAGCGCGATCGCTCCATCCCGTTGCCGGCGAAGGTGACTGCCGTGCTGATGATGGCTGCTAGCCTTGCCTGGCTGGCGCTTGGAACGGATGCCCCCGCCATCGCGGTGTGGATGACGGGGGCGATCTTGTCAGCTGTGGCGGCCTGGCTGGTCAGCCGGCCAACATCGGGCAGTTAAGAGGCGCGCGCGACGAAGCAGCTTGTGCCGGCCCGCTTCAGCTTGCGGCACAGGTCCGAGGCATCCTGCTTGCTGTCGAGCTTGTGCACGCGCAAGCGGTAGTAGATGCCCTGGTCACCAAGGTCAGCCTTGATCACGGCAGCCTCGACACCCTTGAGGATGCGGCTGTTGCGATCCTGGATGCGGTTCCAGTTGTCCCAGGCACTCTCGGCGTCGCGCTGCGATACCAGCTGCACCGTCCATCCCTCGAGCTTGTCGGCAACGCCCTGCCCGGCTGGTGCCGTCGCAAGATTGACCGGCTGCGGCGCAGGAGCGCTCACCGGCTCGATCTGGACAGCCGGCGGTTCGGCTGCAACCTGGGCCAAAGGTACGGGGCCGACGTCCGCCACCGAAATGGCTTCAGGCTTGGCCGGCAACGGGTTGACCGGTGCTGGCGTGTTGCTGGCCACATCGAACAGCGGCATGGACACCGGCTTCAACCCGCTCAGCAATGCCGCAGGCGGCGCCACCGGCTCCTTCTGGACGGACTTGGCAACGCGCAAGGTGGCAGCGCTGGTCGAACCGGTTACCAGATCGTCAGCCATCAGGTTCTGCGCCGGTATGACGGCCAGCTTGATCTGGTTGCTGTCGGGGTTGGCAGGCACGTCCACGCCAAGATCTGAAAGCCGTTCGCGCGCTTCCTTGAAATCAGGCTTCAGGCCATAAACCTTGAGGAAGGCAGCCGTTGCCTCATCACGATGCCCCAAGTCCATGTAGGTCAGTGCCCTGCCATACCAGGTCAGGTGCGGATGGCGGTAACCGGCTTCGTTGGCACGCGTGTAGTCCATCAGCGCATACTCATACTGGCCGCTTGCGCGCAGCACGTTGGCGCGGCTGTAGAAGGCCTCTGCCAGATGCGGGTCAAGGTACAACGCGTTGGTGAAGTCTTCGACGGCTTCGAAGTTCTGCGACAGGCGTGCATGTGCCAGACCCCGATTGTAAAGGGCGGCCGCGCGGGTTTTGGCGTTGAGTGAATCCAGCTGGATGGCGGCGGTATAATCTTCCAGCGCCTTGTCCTGCCGTGACAGCTTCTGGTAGGCCAGTGCCCGGTTCAACAGAGCGCTCGCCCTGTCGTGGACTGGTGTTGCAGTGTTGTCGATGATGTCTGAGTATCCGGCAACGGCCAGTTCGGCCTTGCCGGACACGAGGTGCGTGTAGGCCTGCTGCATGAGCGCGGCCGGTGACTTGGTTTCAGCGGCTGCGACGGCGGTTACAGCTACACTTGTAGCAAGGAACACGGCACTGACAGACGCAATGACAACTGACTGTATTTTCATGCCCGCAAGATTGCCGGAGCATGGTTAAACATTAGCTAAAAACTGAACGAATTTCGTCAGGATGCGTAATTATTCGACGGTAACCGATTTTGCGAGGTTTCGGGGCTGGTCGACGTCGGTGCCCATGAACACCGCTGCGTGGTAGGCCAGAAGCTGCATCGGCACCGCATAGATCATCGGCGAAATGAACGGATCCGCCTCGGGCACGGCGATCACCTCGAAGGCATCGGCGGCATGTTCGGCGGCTCCCGTCTCGTCGGTCACCAGCACGATCTGGCCGCCGCGTGCTGCCACTTCCTGCATGTTGGAGATGGTCTTCTCGAACAGCTCGTCTCGCGGGGCGATGACCACCACCGGCACGTTCTCGTCGATCAGCGCGATGGGGCCATGCTTCAGTTCCCCGGCGGCATAACCCTCGGCGTGGATGTAGGAAATCTCCTTGAGCTTCAGCGCGCCTTCCATGGCGATCGGGAAGTTGATGCCACGCCCGAGGTACAGCACGTCGCGGGCGCTGGCGATCTTGCGGGCCACTTCCTCGATGTGGGCTTCCATCGGCTTCATCGAAGACATGATGCGCGGCAGGCCGACGAGTGCCTTGACCAGCCGCTGCTCCTCGACGGTGTCGATGGTGCCGCGCGCCTTGGCTGCTGCTATGGCGAGGCAGGCCAGCACCGTCAGCTGGCAGGTGAATGCCTTGGTGGAGGCAACGCCGATTTCGGGGCCGGCGTAGGTGCGCACGACCGCCGAGCATTCCCGCGCGATGGTGGATTCCGGCACGTTGACGATGGCCATCACCTTCTGGCCCTGGGACAGGCTGTAGCGGGCGGCTGCCAGCGTGTCTGCCGTCTCACCCGACTGGGAGATCACGATGGTGATGCCATTGCTGTTGAGGGGCGCTTCGCGATAGCGGAATTCGGACGCGATATCGACCTCGACCGGCAGCCGGGCAATCTTCTCGAACCAGTATTTGGCAGTCAGCCCGGCATAGAACGCCGTGCCGCAGGCGGTGATGGTAACCGATGACACCTTGGCGAAGTCAAAAGGCAGGTTGTCGGGCAAGCGGACCGAGTTGGTGGCAAAGTCAATGTACTCACCCAGCGTGTGGCCGATGACTTCCGGCTGTTCCTCGATCTCCTTGGCCATGAAGTGGCGGTGGTTGCCCTTGTCGACCAGCATGGTCGAGGCTTGCGAGAAACTGATAGCGCGCTCGACCGGCTTGTCGTTGGCATCAAACACCTGCGCCCCGGCGCGTGACAGGATTACCCAGTCGCCGTCGTCCAGGTAGCTGACGCGATTGGTGAACGGGGCCAGAGCAACGGCATCCGAGCCGAGGAACATCTTGCCGTCGCCATGACCGACGGCCAGCGGCGCACCCTGCCGGGCACCAAACATCAAGTCATGCTCACCCTTGATCAGCACGCCGAGCGAGAACGCGCCCTGCAGCTGCTTCAAGGTGGTGCGGACTGCCTCGCGCGGGGCCATGCCGTCGGACAGCTTCTTGTTGATGAGCTGTGCCACGACTTCGGTATCGGTTTCGGTCTCGAACTTCACGCCATCGGCGATCAGTGCATCCTTCAGGCTGCGGTAGTTCTCGATGATGCCATTGTGCACGATGACCACGTTGCCGGCCTGGTGCGGGTGGGCGTTGGTCTCGTTGGGCGCGCCATGCGTGGCCCAGCGGGTGTGGCCGATGCCGGTGGTTGCCTTGCAGCCGTTGCCGGCGACCTTGGCATACAGGTTGTCGAGCTTGCCGGGGGCACGGGTACGCCTGATCTCGCCGGCTTCCAGCACGGCGATGCCGGCTGAATCGTAGCCGCGATACTCCAGCCGGCGCAGCGCCTCGACCAGTTGCATGGCAACAGGTTCAGTTCCCAGGATGCCAATAATTCCGCACATGAATATTATCCCTTTTTGGCCGCAGCCTGTTGCTTGCGTGCACTCTGCGCCTTGTTGTAGCGGGTAGCCCAGCCCTCGCGGTTTTCCTGCTGGCCACGCGCCACAGCCAGGGCACCCGGCTCGACGTTGCGGGTCACCACGCTGCCCGAGCCGATATAGGCGCCGTCGCCTATGGTAACCGGTGCCACCAGTGCCGAGTTGGAGCCGACGAAGGCACCTGCCCCGATATCGGTGTGGTGCTTGAAGAACCCGTCAAAATTGCAGGTGATGGTACCTGCTCCGATATTGGCACCTTCGCCCACGCGGGCATCACCGACATAGCTGAGGTGATTCACCTTGGCACCCTGCTCAATGGAGGCGTTCTTTATCTCGACGAAATTGCCGATCTTGACCTTGTTCGCAAGGTTCGTGCCAGGCCGGATGCGGGCATATGGCCCCAGTTCCACGCCCTCGCCGATCACGGCATTCTCGATATGGCAGAATGAATGGATGACAGCATTGTTGCCGATGGTCACGTTGTTGCCGATCACCACGTGCGGCTCGATCACCACATCGGTGCCGATCACCGTATCAACCGACAGGAATACGGTTTCCGGCGCGATCAGGGTTGCACCCTCCGCCATTGCCTTGTCACGGTAGCGGCGCTGGAACTCGGCCTCGACGGCTGCCAGTTCGGCGCGCGTGTTGACACCCTGGACTTCGCTCTCGGGGCACTGCACCAGCGCAACCTTCTCACCTGCAGCGCTGGCCAGTTCGACCATGTCGGTGAGGTAGAACTCGCCCTTGGCATTGTTGTTGCTGATCCTGGGCAGCAGCGCTTTCAACAGATCCGATTCAAACGCCATGACACCAGAATTGCACAGCGTGATCTCGCGTTCTTCGGCCGTGCAATCGGCGTGTTCCCGGATCGCGGCTACATGTTCGCCGTTCGGCGCTGTCAACAAACGACCGTAACCTGTTGGATTTGCGGCATGAAACCCCAGGACTGCCAACTTCGTGCTCCCGCTGATGGCTGCCGTCATGACTTCCAGGGTCTGCCTGCGCATCAGGGGGTCTGCGCCAAACAGCACCAGCACCGTGCCGTTGAATCCTGCAAGCGCCGGCATCGCCGTCGAAACGGCATCGGCCGTGCCGCGCGCAGGCGACTGGATGGCAATCGAGGCATCGGGCACGTGCGACTTGATCTCGGCCTCGATGCCGCTGGCATCATCACCGACCACAGCGATGATTTTCTGCGCACCGATATCGCGAGCCGCACAAACCACGTGGCCCACCAGCGTGCGGCCACCGGCCTTGTGCAATACCTTCGGCACGGCAGAGCGCATGCGCGTGCCCATGCCCGCTGCAAGCACAATGCAAGCAATGTCCGTCATGTCCGAAAACCTCGCTACACGCCCCTGTTGTGGCGCGATTCCCCTTAACTCGCCAGACGCACCATAGACCGCAGTTCTTGAGGATTTATTGAGGACTTTTCAAGGCTGCCAAGGTGGCTGCTCAACTGGCAAGCGGACGGTCTGCCACGCGGTTCAGCAGGATGATCGGCAGCAAGGCGATTGCCACGATGACGAGCGAGCCCGTGGCCGCTTGCGAAAGCCGTTCATCCGAGGCCAGTTGATAGACCCGCACAGCCAGCGTATCGAAGTTGAACGGACGCACGATGAGTGTCGCGGGCAGTTCCTTCAGCACATCCACGAACACGATGGCCGCCGCCATCAGCATGGACCGGCGCAGCAAAGGCAGGTGAACCTGGGTGATGACTTGCCGCCGGGTGCGGCCCAACGTGCGCGCTACATCGTCGATGTGCGGTGGAATTCGCCGGAAGCCGGTCTCGATTGCACCATTGGCCACGGCGAGAAACCGCACGAGGTACGCATAAAGCAGCGCCATCATGGATCCGGAGAACAGAAGGCCGGTTGAAATGCCAGCCCAGTTGCGCATCTGTCCGTCGAGCCAGTTGTCGAAAGCGCCCAGCGGAATGAGCACGCCAACCGCGATCACGGTGCCAGGTATGGCGTAGCCGAGCGTCGCCAGCCTGACCACACTGACGCTGATGGCCCCGCCGCGCCGCAATGCATATCCGGTCAATACCGCACAGAAGGTGGTGATGATGGCTGCGGTGCCGGCCAGCAGGAAGCTGTTGCCGGCATAGCCCAGGAAACGCGTGCCAAGCAGTTCGTCCCCTCCTTCAAGATGCAGGTTCAACAGGATCATCACCGGCAACACAAAGCCGAGCAGAACCGGGATGGCACAAAGGCCGAGCGCCGCCCAGCCGCGCCAGCCATGCAGGGCTGCAGGCATCGGCTTGGTTTGCCGCCGGGAGGTGTCATGAAATGCCCTGCGCGAACGTGACCACTGCTCAAGCGATACCAGCAGGAACACGAACATCAGCAGCGCGGATGCCAGTTGGGCGGCACCGATGCGGTCGCCCATGCCGAACCACGTCCGGTAGATCGCGGTGGTGAAGGTCTGCACGCCGAAATACTGCACGGTGCCGAAATCAGCCAGCGCCTCCATCAGCGCCAGCGCCATGCCCGCTGCAATGGCGGGGCGCGCCAATGGCAGGGCGACTGTCAGGAACACCTTCCACGGCCCCCTGCCCAGTGTCCGGGCCACGTCCAGCAGGCCGCGCGATTGCTCCATGAAGGCGGTACGCGCCAGGAAATAAACGTAAGGGTAAAGCACCAGTACCAGCATCAGGCTGACGCCCCACAGCGAGTGGATCTCGGGAAACCAGTAGTCGCTCCGGGTCCAGCCGGTCATGGAGCGCAAGGCCGTTTGTAGTGGACCGGCATAGACCAGGAAATCCGTGTAGGCGTAGCCGATGATATACGCCGGCATGGCCAGCGGCAGCAGCAGGATCCAGTGCATGTGGCGAGACCCTGGAAACCGGAAGGCGCTTACCAGCCACGCGCAGCCAGTGCCGACAAACGCCGTACCGGCCCCCACCATGACGAGCAGGCCGAACGTGTTGAGCAGCAATTCAGGCAGCACCGTCCGCATAAGGTGGCCAAGTGAGCCCTGGCCCGGTGAAAACAGGCTTGCGACCACCGCCATGATGGGCAGCATGACCAATGCCGCCAGTACCATTGCAGCCACTACAACGCCATTGGGGCGGACCTTTCGGGTCCACCCCCTGGCACCGGCGTTCGTGAACGATCCGGTTGCGTGGCTGTCTGCCGTCACGTGCAGCCCCTTTTCAGGACGCGTCGACCGGCAAGGCTCCCAACACTCACTTCCAGCCCGCCTTGTCCATCAACTCGACAGCCTTGGAGTTAAGGGCTGCATACTGCTGCGCCACGAGCTGGTCTTCCTTGAAGTCGCCGAACGCATCCAGCGGTGCCGGCAGGTTGACGCCAGCCACCACCGGGTACTCGACGTTGCCGCTGGCAAACATTTCCTGCGCCTGTTCCGAGACGAGGTACTCGAGGAACTTGGTGGCGCCATCGACGTTCTTGGCATTGCGGGCAACGCCGCCACCTGAAATGTTCACATGGGTGCCACGGTCATCCTGGTTCGGGAACACGATCTGGACCTTGGACGCAACTTCCTGGTCCTCCGGCTTGGTCGAATTGATCAACCGGCCAAGGTAGTAGCTGTTGCACACGGCGATATCGCCCTCGCCCGCTGCCACGGCCTTGATCTGGTCGGTGTCGCCGCCCTTGGGCGCGCGCGCCATGTTGGCGACAATGCCCTTGGCCCATTCCAGTGCGCCATCTTCGCCATGGGCCGCAATGATCGAGCCCATCAGGGACTGGTTGTAGATGTTGCTGGATGACCGGATCAGCACCTTGCCCTTCATGGCAGGTTCGGCCAACGCTTCATAGGTCGTGGCTGCATCCGGCTTCATCCGCTCCCTGGAGATGGCAAAAACGCGAGCCCGCTTGGAAAAGCCGAACCACGATCCGTCCGGATGGCGCAGGTGCGCCGGAATGGCCTTGGTCAGTACCTCTGACTGCACAGCCTGCAGCAGCCCGGCTTCCTGGGCGCGCTGAATGTTGCCGGCATCCACGGTGATGAACAGGTCAGCGGGTGAATTGGCCCCTTCTGCCTTGAGCCGCTCCATCAGCTCTTCCGCCTTGGCCTCGATCCGGTTGACCTTGATGCCGGTCTGGCTGGTGAAGTTGTTGTAGAGCGCCTCGTCTGTTTCGTAGTGGCGCGAGGTGTAGAGGTTGATCTCGCCGGCTGCGCGCAGGATGGATGGCGCGGCCAGCAGGCCTGCCGTGGCGGCGGTGCTTGCCAGCAGGCTGCGGCGGGTTAGCGAATATGGACGGTTGGTCATGACGGCTCCGGATTGTGACTGACTGTTAACCGACTAAAACAGTCAGAAATAATTTTGGCAACCCCAAAATGCGATTATGCGACATTCTGGCAGCATGTAACCATCTGAAAATACTACATTTTAATTGGAATAATTCCAAACTGCCGTCAGTTGTCAGCCCTGACCCTGCAGCTCCTGCAGCAGGATTTCACTGGCCCGCTGGCCGATCATCATGCTGGGAGCATTGAGGTTTCCGCTGACCACGAAGGGCATTACGGAGGCGTCGGCCACCCGCAACCCGTGCACCCCGTGCACCTTCAGACGGGCATCGACAACCGAGGTGCGGATATCCGGCCCCATGCGGCAGGTACCGGATGGATGGTAGATGGAATAGCAGCGCTGGCGGATATCTTCCTCGACTGCCTTTGGCGTGGCCACGTCAGGCCCCGGGATATACTCGCGTTCAATGATCCTGCCCAGGGCCGGCGCCTCGGCAAACCGGCGCAGCAATGATACCCCTTCGACCAGTTCATCAACGTCGCGCTGCTCGGACAAGAAGTTGAACTGCACCGCCGGTGCGGTCTCGGCTGCCGGTCCGGCAAGCTTCAGCCAGCCGCGCGACAGTGGCCGCATGTTGCAGATGCTCATGCTGAAAGCCGCATACTTGTCCGGCTGACCCATGCGCCCTGGTCCACCGGGCACCACATCCCGGCTCAGGGGCGAGAAGTATAGCTGCAGGTTGGCGCTCTCGCGATGGTGTGCCGAGCGCACGAACCCGCCGGCATGGGTGGTGCCGGTAGACAGCACGCCCGTGCCGGTCAGCAGGTAGCGGATGCCGGCAAGCAACTTGCCGGGCCAGTTGTTGAGCTGCTGGTTGAGCGTCGGTACCCGGGAGCGGTACTTGATGTCGTAGGCAACGTGATCCTGCAGGTGCTGGCCGACGGCAGCCAGGTCATGCAGGGGCGTTACCCCCGCCCGCTTGAGATCGTTTGCCGGGCCGATTCCCGAAACCATCAGCAGGTGCGGCGAATGGATGGCCCCGGCCGAGACGATCACCTCCCTGCCCGCAGTTGCCGTAAGGCTCTGCCCGTTGAGCAGATACGTGACGCCAGTAACCCGGCGGCCATCCATGTCGAGCCGCTGCACGTGGGCACCGGTCACGACTTTCAGGTTGCTGCGGCCACGTGCCGGCTCCAGCCATGCCCGCGCCGAGGACATTCGCTTCCCGCGCCCGCAAATCGAGTGGTGGTAGTAGCCCACACCCTCTATCGAGCGGCCGTTGAAATCATCGTTCACCGGGTACTGAAGCTGGCGGCCAGCCTCGATGAACGCCTCACAGATCGGGTGCGACCAGGCCGACCGGCTGGTGATTTCAAGCGGTCCGTCATGGCCATGCCAGTCGGCATCCTGCACGGTGTGGCGTTCGATCCGCTTGTAGCTTGCCAGCACGTCCGGCCAGCCCCAGCCCGGATTGCCTTCGGCTTCCCACTCAGTGTAGTCGGCGGGCGTGCCGCGCATGTACACCATGGCGTTGATGGAGCCGGATCCACCCACGGTCTTGCCACGCGGAATGTATTGCCGGCGCCCACCCAGGTTGGGGTCCGGCTCGCTGGACAGCATCCAGTTGACGGTATTGTTGAAGATGGAGTGCCCGTAGCCCAGCGGCATGGTCACCCAGAAGTTGCGCGTCCTGTCTGGCCCTGCCTCAAGCAGCAGGACGCTGTGGCGTCCGCTCTCGCTCAGGTTGGCTGCCAGTACGCAGCCTGCCGACCCGGCACCTACGATGATAAAGTCAAATGTTTCGGCCATCGCCGCATTCACCCGCGAATCCCAAACCCGGGCGCAGCATATGGGCGGATTGGCGCGCGGCAATAAAAAAGCGCACTGGCCTCCTGACAGGGAAGAACCAGTGCGCCAGGTGTGTCGATCTGGAGGAACGACAACGGTAAGCGGGTATTATTCGGCGGCAACCTTCAGTTGCTGGTCTGCCGGCATCATGTACCACGACTGGGCTGCGGCAACGCCGGAGCCAAGTTCGATCCGGGCACCTGCATCGCGCAGCGACATTTCAGCTGACGCAACCGCTGCAAGGCACATCACCTCGTTCAGGTCACCCAGGTGGCCGATGCGGAACACCTTGCCCATGACCTTGGACAGGCCCGAGCCGAAGCTGGTGCGGTACTTGCTGTAGCCGATGCTGATGACGTCGCGGGCATCGATGCTTTCAGGCACAACGATTGCCGAAACGGTATCCGAGTGCCACTGCGGCGATGCTGCGCACAGGCGGCAGCCATCCCACGCAGCGATGGCGCGGCGCACGCCTTCGGCCAGCCGGTGGTGACGGGTGAAGATGTTCTCCAGGCCCTCTTCCTCGATCAGTTCGAGCGAAGCCTTGAGGCCGTGGAACAGCTGGGTCGGCGGCGTGTACGGGAAGTAACCGTCGTCATTGAACTTGAGCATGTCATCGAACGAGAAGTAGCAGCGCGCCATCTTCGACGACTTGCTGGCTTCCAGTGCCTTCTGGCTGACGCCGAGGAACGACAGGCCTGCTGGCAGCATGAAACCCTTCTGCGATCCGGCAACGGCGAGGTCAACGCCCCATTCATCGAGACGGAAATCGATCGACCCGATCGAGCTTACGCCATCGACATACAGCATGGCCGGATGGCCTGCCGCGTTGAGTGCCGCGCGGACGCCGGCTACATCCGAGGTTACGCCGGTGGCGGTTTCGTTCTGGGTGACGAACACACCCTTGATCTTGTGCTCCTTGTCAGCTTCGAGCACCCGGGCGTATTCCTCGACCGGTACGCCCTTGCCCCACTCGACGTCACAAACATGCACGTCCAGCCCGAGGCGTTCCGCCATGTCCACCCACAGGTGGCTGAACTGGCCGAAACGCGACATCAGAACCTTGTCGCCCGTGTTGAGGGTGTTGGTGATGGCGCTTTCCCATGCACCGGTGCCGGAGCCCGGGAACATGAATACGCGGCCCTGCGTGGTCTTGAAGACCCTTTTTAAACCAGCAAACAGCGGTTTGGTGAGATCGCCGAAGTCCGGTGCGCGCATGTCCTGCATCGGCACGTTCATGGCTTGGCGAACACGCTCGGGCACGTTTGTCGGACCGGGGATGAAGAGATGGCTGTGACCGTTTTTCATTCTAGTTTCCTCCAGAATCGGAAGGCGTCATTGGTGCGCTGCTTCCATGGGATGGATAACTAGATCATCAGGCGGCATCCGGCGAGTTAAACAGGGTGATTGTGAAATATGTGTTGTTTACAAAACACCGAACTGTAATATTGTAAATGTACACATTACAAGACGGAATGGATCATGAAGCCTGGCAAGACGTTTCTCGGCCCCAGATTGCGGCAATTGCGCAACCAGCGCGGGCTGACCCAGGCCGACATGGCGCGGGCGCTCGGCTTGTCCACGTCCTACGTCAACCTGCTCGAGAACAACCAGCGCAGCGTTTCCGTGCAGGTGCTGATGCGAATCTCGGAAGTTTACGGGGTTGACTGGCGGGACCTCGTTACCGACGACAGCGCCAACAAGCTGGCCGACCTTCGCAACGTGCTGCAGGACCCGGTCTTCGGCAAGACCCGCCCCGACCTGCAGGAAATGCGCGCCGCGCTTGATCACAGCCCCACCCTCGTCCAGAGCATCGTGGACCTGTATGACAGCTACCGGCTGTTGACCGAACGCGTCATGACACAGCGCGAGGCCGCCAACAGCGCCGACGACGGGCCACTGTTTGCCGCGACGCCGGAGGCCATTGTGCATGACCTGTTCCGGCGCAACCGCAACCACTTCGCCGCCATCGAGAACGCGGCCGAGAACTTTTACAATGACGAGAAAGTGGCGCCGGACGAGGTTTACACCTACCTCAAGGCGCGGCTGAAATCCCGGCTTGGCATCACCGTGAGCACTGTCTCGGTGGACAAGTTGCCCGGTACATTGCGGTTCTACGACCAGAACGGCCGCAAGCTGCTGCTGTCCGAGACACTGGATTACCCCAACCGGCTGTTCCAGCTCACCCACATGATCGGCCTGCTCGAGTATGCGGACACGATCGATACCATCATTGCCACCAATGGCATCGATGGGCAGCGGGAGCAGGCCCGCTGCCGCGTCGAACTGGCCAACTATTTCGCCGCAGCCGTGCTGATGCCCTACGATGCCTTCATCGCCGAGGCGCAGGGCTCACGCTATGACCTTGATCACCTGGCTGCGCGGTTCGGGGTGTCGTTCGAGCAGGCCTGCCACCGGGTCACCACGCTGCAGCGCGAAGGCAACACGGGTGTTCCTTTCTTTTTCCTGCGCATCGACAAGGCCGGCAACGTCACCAAGCGGTTCAACGCCACCAGCATTCACCTGGCGGAATATGGTGGTGCCTGTCCGCGCTGGGACATTCACATCAGCTTCCGCATGCCGGGGCGCATCCTGCCGCAGTTCGTGGAAATGCCGGATGGCACCAGGTACTTCACCATCAACCGCACGGTTGATCGGCCGACCCACGGCCACCAGAGCCAGGATCACCGGCTGGCAGTCACACTGGGATGTTCGATCGAGCACGCGGGGCAGCTGGTCTATGCAGGCCAGTACCAGCTTGCCGATCCGGCCCTGTTCACCCCGATCGGCATCAACTGCCGGCTATGCCCGCGCCACGCATGTTCGCAGCGCGCCCACCAGCCAATTCATCTTGACCTGCCGATCGACGAGAACCGGCGAGGTCAGACGAGATTTGAAAGCTGAAGCACACGCTTCGCCAGACAGACCCGCTGGTCCGCCGTCAGAAGTTGCTGGATTTGCTGGTAGGCACCTTGAATTGGGGCGTTACCGCCGCACGCAGCGTCTTGCCCTGCCACGGCACAAGGCCATAGGTTTCGCACCATTTGGCGTTGTAGGTGGTCTTGTCACCCTCAACCTTGAAGTCGAACGTCAGGCAGGAACCGGCCTTCTTGACCTTGCCGCCGGTGTAGACACCGGGCACCTGCAGCACGATGCGGCAATCCTTGCCAAGGAATGCGTTGGTCAATTCCTTCTTGCCACGGAAACTGCCTGCGATCTTGTACTTGCCGGGATGCGCCCAATCGACGCCACAGGTCGATGCCTTCGCATCACCGCCACCCAATGTCACAAAAACTGCAGCGCAGGCTATGCAGGCCAATGGTCCCGCCACGCCCTTGCGATTCAAAGTCATGTCCGTCCTCCGTTTTAAAAGCCGTTCGGAAAGCCCCCGGACTCGATTCAGGTAGTATCACCACCCGACCCGGGGTCACAATAAGCAACCCATGAGAAAGTTCAACCCGTTCAACATGACAAGCCTGTGGCAGGGGTCGCATTAACGGCGCAATTGTGCGATCACTCGTTACGGCCCATACTGTGTCAAACCTCGACCATCGACGGTATTGCAAAATGATCGGTACTCCAGTGACAATCCGGCCATTGAAGACAACTGAACACGACGCCATTCCGGCAGGCTGCTCCGTCTGCGGGGCGCGGCTTTTCGGCATCTGCAAGGCGCTCAAGACGTCTGAGCTGCTGCGGCTGTCGGCCACGACGCGCCGCCGGCGCATATCAGCCGGCGACACCATTTCCTTCGAATCAGACGAGGTCGTGGAGTACGCGAACATCGTTGATGGTGCGGTGAAGCTGAGCAAGCTGCTGGCCGATGGCCGCCAGCAGATCGTCGGATTGCAGTTTGCGCCCGAGTTCATCGGCAAGCCATTCGGCAAGATCAATACGGTCAGCATCGAGGCCGCGACCGACGTCGAGATCTGCGTCTTTCCCAAGGCCGAGTTCGAACGCATGCTCAAGGTCGAGCCCGACTTCGAGCACCGGCTACATGAGCAGACGCTGCTCCAGCTTGACGAAGCACGAAGCTGGATGATGACGCTCGGCCGCAAGACGGCGCTCGAGAAGGTTGCGAGCTTCCTGGTCTTGCTGACCCGCCACCTGGGACAGCACCATGATACCTCCAGCCGGCAATTTCACCTGCACCTGCCACTCACCCGCAGCGAGATTGCCGACTTTGTCGGGCTGACCATCGAGACCGTCAGCCGCCAGTTCACCGTGCTGCAGAAGGAAGGCCTGATCGCGGTGCAGCACAACACCCATGTCACCATCCTCGACCACAACCGGCTGGAGGAACGGGCCGAGGGCAAGTCCTGACCGGCACCGCTTTCTTCCGCAAACCGACATGACAAACCAGCTCAAACGCGCCGGCCTCGCAGCATCCGGAGACGCCCTCTCAGAAAAGTACCTGACGGCCAGCCAACTTGCAGCCTTGCTGCACGTCAAGGAACGCAAGATCTATGAGCTTGCTGCTTCCGGCGAGCTTCCCGCCACGCGCGCGCTCGGCAAGTGGCTGTTCGAGCGCGAGGCGGTGTTTCACTGGCTGCGGCTGCACGGACCTGACCCGTCGCAGGCAGGCCGCCTGCCTGCCCTGCCCCTGATGGCACTGGGCAGTCATGACCCGCTGCTCGACTGGGCCTTGCGCGAAAGCGGCTGCGGGCTTGGCACGCTGTTCGATGGCAGCCAGGACGGCCTCGACCGGCTTGCCCGCCATGAAGGCGTGCTGGCCGGCGTGCACATCATCGATGAGGCTACCGGCGGCTGGAACGTGGCTGCGGTAACCACCCTTTTTCCGGCTGAGCCCGTCGTGCTGGTTGAATGGGCCTGGCGCGAGCGCGGCATCATGGTTGCCACGAGCAATCCAGCCAAGGTTCGCTCGATCAGCGATCTGGCAGGACTGCGGTTTGCACCCCGGCAGGCGGGGTCCGGCAGCCAGGCGTTGCTGGCCCGCCAATTGTCCGGCGCAGGCATGACCGCCGGCGACATGACCATGACAGTGCCGGCCCGCACCGAGGTCGATGCTGCACTCGCCGTGGTGGAAGGCCATGCGGACGCTGCGTTCGGCCTGCAGGCGGTGGCGGCGCAGTTCAAGCTGGAGTTCATCCCCGTCGTGCGGGAGCGATTCGACCTGCTGGTGTGGCGGCGCGAGTGGTTCGAACCACCGGTGCAGACATTGCTGGAGTTCACCCGGTCAGCCCGCTTCAGGGAGCGGGCGCAGGCGCTGTCGGGCTATGACGTGTCCGGCCTCGGCAAGGTACACTTCAACGCTGGCTGACATCGAATTTGCTTCCAGTTTGCTGCCATATGCTTCCAAATTGCTCCCAATTCCGGAGCTGTTTGATGCCAAAGTTGACAAAGTGCGTAGTCGATCAGGCGGCACCCACCGGCACCGACTACATGGGCTGGGACAGCCTTCTTCCGGGCTTCGGCTTGCGCGTGTCACCACGCGGCACACGGACTTATGAAACACAATGGCTTTCAGTCGATGCAGCAGAGGAGTTATGGGCTGCCTCGAAGGCTGGCACGTGATCGGTCAGACTTCGCAGCCTGTGATATCCCCTGGACTGAATGAACTCGTTGTCAGGTATCAGAATGCTGCCGGGGTGATAGCCACACATGCTGACAATTCCTTCGCCGCAGTGCTCGCCATCGGAAAACTCTGCAGTTCCAGTGATGCCCGGCTCGCATTTCGCGAGTACTGCTGTCATTGCCGAAATTCGGGCGATGGCCGTGTCCGGATCAAGCATAAGCGCTACGCGCGAGATCGCCAGGTGAAGTGCCGAGGATCGGCGCGAGAACGCGAACCTGTGCCGGTCGGCATCCCAACTTGTTTCGTGAAGGTGAACCGGCAACACGGCATGCCGCTGGCATCGCCTTGCGAGCCGTGCAGCATGTCTTGCGAGCGTCGGCCCAAAGCGGGTGGCGGCCAGGAGCACATTCATCATGGAAATTGAAACCAACTTGACCACTAGCCATCTGATGAAGGGTAATCAAATGTACACATTGATCTCGTGGCGTTCCAACAGCGCACTTACATCAGCCCATAGCCGGCATAATTCTTCTTGATATGAAAACGCACCTCTGCATCGTCGCCGTCCGAAACTGACAGGAGAACGATACCACCATGTGAAATGCTTTAGGCGAATATTCGGAACAGAATGAGAGCAGCCTTCCTTCCAAATTGCTTATAACTCGCAATTCGCGCTTTGAAGAAGTCCGTCTAACCCATTGATTTTATGGTGAGCCCGCAGGGATTCGAACCCTGGACCTACTGATTAAAAGTCAGTTGCTCTACCAACTGAGCTACAGGCTCCCACAACCGGCGCCAGGACGGCGCGGCAATCAACGCTCCCTGAGGGCGTGCTGGAGTTGGTCCCTAAACGGTTTCAGGAGATAACTCAAGGGGCTGCGGCCATCGGTTTGCATATGTGCTTCTGCAGGCATGCCCGGCTTCAGCTCAAGCCCGTTGAGCTTGGCATCCTCACCCTTCTTCATCTTCAGCCGGATCGAGTAAAACGGTGGCTGACTGGGTTCCGGCTGCTTGAGGTCGGCGCTGACAAAACTGACTTCCCCGCTGATTTGCGGTGTGGTCGCATGAGAGGCGTTCGGGAACCGCATGATGGCCGGCTGGCCCATCCGGACCTGGTCGATGTCCTGGGGCCGCACCTGTGCTTCCACGATCAGCGGATCCTCTTCCGGCACGATCACCATCACCGGATCACCGGCGCCGATCACGCCGCCGATCGTGTGCACGGCAAGCTGGTGCACAAACCCGTTGCGCGGTGACCGGATCTCGACGCGGCCAAGCTTGGCGGCAACCGAGATGCGGCGTTCGTCAAACTCGGCCACCTTGGCGTCGGCTTCACGCAGTTCACTCAGCGCGGTTGTCTGGGCGTCATCCTTCAGCTGGAGAATCTGCACCTTCACCTCGCCGATCTGGCCCCGGGCACGGGCAATCTGCGCCTCGTGCTGGCCGGTCTCGCCGCCAAGCCTTGCCTGCTCGCGTTCAAGTGCCAGTACTCGTGTCACCTGAACCAGCCCATCGGCCAGCAATGTGCGCATGCCGGTCAGTTCCTGCTGGATCAGCCGTTGCTGGGACTCCTTGGCGGCCAACTGGGCATTGACCCCCGAAATTTCCTTTTCGAGCTGCAGGATGCGCTCTTCAAGCTGCTGGATACGGCCGTCCAGCGAGGCCTTTTGCGAGATGAACAGGCGGGTCTGGCCCTCGATCAGCTCTCCAATGACCGGCTCGGCCTTGCGGGCGAGGAGCTCCGCTGGAAAGGAAATGCTGTTCAGTCCGTCACGTTGGGCTTTCAGACGGGCCGATTTGGCCAGCCACTCGCTCCGGATCGAGTTGATGATGTTCAGTTCGGCGCGGGCATCGGTGTCATCCAGCCGCAGCAGCAGGTCGCCGGCCTTTACCTCGTCACCATCCTTGACCGGTATCTCGGCCACGATACCCCCGTCACGATGCTGGATAAGCTTGGTGCTGCCATCCACCACGAGACTACCACTTGCAATCACCGCGCCGTTGATTTCCGACATGACGGCCCACCCCGTCACGCTGCCCATGATGAGAAACAGCCCGGCAAACCCAGCCAGCTGGTAATTGCGCAGTCCTGAAGTGGTCTTGGGAGAGCTCATGTGTCCTTGTCCCGGCTGGGTACGACCGACAGGTTGGCCGATGTGCCAATGACTGAAGCTGGCTGAATGGCACCGCCCGCAGCATTGCGGCGCGCCGATGCCACGTCTGATTTCTTCGCATCATTGGCCGCTTCCGGCTTGACGGCTTGCCCACCGGCCGCGCGGCCTTGAAGCACCTGCGCCAGCACTTCATCCTTGGGACCGAACGCGACCTGCTGGCCATCCTTCAACATCAACAGCGTATCGATGGCCGCCAGCGCGCTGGGCCGGTGCGCCACAATGATCACCGTACCGCCACGGCTGCGGGCATTGCTGATCGCCTGCACCAATGCTACCTCGCCCTCGGCGTCGAGGTTGGCGTTGGGTTCATCGAGCACCATCAGCGCCGGATCGCCATACATGGCCCGCGCCAGCCCGACCCGCTGCAACTGGCCGGCCGACAGCCGGTGCCCGCCCGTGCCTACCACTGTGTTGTAACCGCCCGGCAGCCGCACGATCATGTCGTGAACAGCGGCCTGCCGGGCCGCATTGACAATGGCATCCGGGCTCGCATCAGGCGTGAACCGTGAAATGTTCTCGGCAATCGTGCCGTCAAACAGCTCGACATCCTGTGGCAGGTAACCGATGTGGCGGCCAAGCACGTCCGGATCCCACTGCTTGATGTCGGCACCATCCAGCTGCACCTTGCCGCGCAGTTTTGGCCACACACCCACGATGGCCCGCGCCAGCGTGGACTTGCCCGCACCGGTTGGACCTATGATGCCGAGACCGGCTCCGCGCGGTACCTCGAACGAGATGTTGTAGATCAGCGGTTTCTCAGCTTCAGGCGCAAAGGCTGACAGCCCTTCCACGGCCAGCTTGCCGGTCGGTTCCGGCAGCGGCATCGGATCGGCCTTGCCCGGTGTGCGCTGCATCAACATGGAAAGCCGCCGCCAGGCGGTACGGAAGTTGATGAACGGTTGCCAGTGGCCAACCGCCTGCTCTACCGGTGCCAGCGCGCGCGACATGATGATGGACGCTGCGATCATCGAACCGGGCGAAATCTCCTGAAGGATGGCCAGATAGGCGCCGAGCGCAAGAATGCCGGACTGGAACATCAACCGCAGCGTGCGCGACGTGGCCGACGCAAACCCGCCACGGTCTGTTGCCAGTGTTTGCGCTTCCAGCGCGTCCTGCTGTTGCACCATCCACCGGTCGCGCAAGGTGCCGGACATGCCCAGCACGCTGGCAACTTCTGCATTGCGCAAGGCCTGTTCCGACATGGCCTGTGCTCTCGAGGTCGCTGCCTGGGCCTCGCCTGTGGGTTCGCGGATCAGCCGGTTGTTGACCAACGCCACGATGGCAAGCAGAACGACCGCAGCCGCAGATGCGATGCCCAGGACAGGGTGAAGCATGTAGATGACAGCCAAATAGACGGGCGCCCATGGCATGTCGAAGAACGCAAACGGACCCGGTCCCGAGAGGAACTGGCGCAGCGTCATCACGTCATTGACGGGTTGCAACCGGACCTTCGGGTCTCCCTGCAACGCATGCCAGTTGACGATATCGAAGGCGCGCGCCCGCAGGTTTTCATCCAGCGTACGCCCGACACGCATCATCAGCCGGGCGCGAATGAACTCGAGGAAGCCGTACAGCACATAAAGCAGCGCAACCAGAAGGGTGAGTGCCAGCAACGTCGGCACCGATCCGCTGGTCAGCACACGGTCGTAGACCTGCAACATGAACAGCGGACCGCTGAGCATCAGCAGATTGATGACGAAACTGAAAACGCCAGTCGAAACGAGCGCGGCACGCGCCTCGCCCAGTGCGGCCCCGAGGCCTTGCGCCGCCTGCTTCTGGTTCACAGCCTCTCCAACCTCATTCACCGCGATACGCGGTTTTCCGCACACTCTCAACTAACGGCAGATAACACCAAACTTGCTTAACAACAGGCAAAGATGGGGCCGTTCCTCATGCGGACAGACTTGGGCGGAACGTCAGCTCCGGCCGAATGCCCACACGATGATCAGCCCTGCCACTGCTGCCAGCATGGCGAACATCCACACCGACGACATTGCCTTTGCCTGGGGCGGCACGTTGTCCGCCGGGCTGCTTACCTTGTCGCTGGTTTTCTGCGCCGGTGCAGATGCAACGGCAGCAGGCGTAACGGCAGCTGCGGTGTTGGACACCGGCGCCATCGAGGGTGCTGACCCGCCCGCCGGCACACTGCTGGTGCCCTGCTTTGGCGTGTTTGCAGACTTCTTAGAGGCCTTGGAAGCCGTCTTGGCAGCAGGCTTTGCAGCAGCCTTCGCGGCAGGCTTTGCAGCAACTTTCGCAGGCTTGTCCGTGGTCTTCGCCGACGTCTTTGCGGGCTTGGCGGCAGTCTTGGCAGGCTGTGATGCCGCCGTCTTGCTGGCCGCCGTCTTGCTGAGCGTCGTCTTCTCAGACTTCACGCTGGCCTTGGCTGCAGACTTCGAGGCCGCTGCGGTCTTGGTCGCGGCTGCAGTCTTGGTGGCAGTTGCCTTTGCAGGAACCTTTGCCGCTGGAGCCTTGGCAGGCGCCTTCTTTTCAGCGGTCTTGGACGCAGCAGGAGCCTTGGCGGCGGCAGCCGATGTCTTGGCGGTTGCCTTCTTGGCAGCAGCCTTCTTCGCCGGCGCCTTCTTGGCAGCAGGTGCGGATTTCTTTTCAGTTTCAGCGGCTAGCGCCCGTGCACTCACAAGCGCATTGAACTTCTTGAAGAAGTCCGCTGCCATCTTCTTGGCAGTCGAGTCTATCAGCCGTGAGCCGATCTGGGCCAGCTTGCCGCCTACCTGGGCATCCACGTCGTAGGACAGCTTGGTGTTGCCATCGGCCGTGTCGGACAGTTGCACCGTCGCACCGCCCTTGGCAAAGCCCGCAATGCCGCCCTTGCCCTCGCCGCTGATGACATAGCTGCGGGGCGGGTTGAGCTTGGACATCTTGACGTTGCCGACGAACGACGCCTTGACCGGTCCGACCTTTGCCGTGACCTTGGCTTCGAACTCGGTTGCCGACTTCTTCTTGATTTCATCGCAGCCGGTGATGCACTGCTTGAGAATCTCAGGATCATTCAACGCGTCCCAAACAACCTGCCGGGGTGCGGCGATGATTTCTTCGCCCTGCATCTTCATGATTTTTGCGGACTCCTGCCCTGTCTACTATGGATGCCATCATGTCGCATGGTTGCCCTGCAACGTCAACTGCAAGCATCGAAACCACCACTTCCTGCGTGGCGTCATAAAGTAGAACGGGAGGTTGGAGTGACGCTGCCCGCCTCAGGCCGGCAGCGCTCTCGAGTGCAGGTCGCGGAACGAGATCAGCTCGCGCCTCGCCTCATCCCACAGGGTAAGCCGAACGCACTGGAAGCTTTCCAGCAGGGTGAACTTGCGCGTTTCGGACAGTTCTGGGAAGTCCTCGACCACCTGCGGCAACTTGTGGAACGGGATGCGGCTCGACAGGTGATGCACATGGTGGATGCCGATGTTGCCGGTAAGCCACATCAGCGGCTTGGGCAGATCGTAATAGGAGCTGCCGTGAAGCGCGGCTTCCTCGTGGTTCCAGTTGTCGGAACGTTCCCAGTGGGTATCCTCGAACTGGTGCTGTACGTAGAACAGCCAGACGCCGATGGACGCGCCCAGTGCCACCACGGGAATCTGGATCAGCAGGAAGGTCCACGGACCGACGAGGTACATCATCAGGCCGTAGATGACGGCAATGCCGGCATTGGTGCCCATTGTGCTGGCCCACGGCAGCTCGCCGCGCCGTGCCGCCATCAGCGGCAGCCGGTGGCAGACCATGAACAGCCAGGACGGGCCGAAGCCGAACAGCACGACCGGGTGCCGGTACAGCCGGTAACCGAACTTTC
This sequence comes from uncultured Alphaproteobacteria bacterium, assembly GCA_963700735.1. GTDB lineage: Bacteria > Pseudomonadota > Alphaproteobacteria > Rhizobiales > Aestuariivirgaceae > Anderseniella. The sequence goes on along the minus strand of CAVOYR010000009.1, from coordinate 174,863 downwards.
CCCAGCCAGACAGCTTGTTGTACTCTTCAACCGTCAACGTGGTGATGTCGCCGATGCCGCGACGGTCCAGGTTGCCGGACGTGGAATGGTGCAGCGCGTGGGTGCGGCGCCAATAGTCATAAGGTGTCAGCGTCAGCACGCCCAGCGCGCGGCCCACCCAGTTGTTGACCGTGCTCGACGTGAACATCGAGGAATGACCGCAGTCATGCTGGATGATGAACAATCGCACCAGCAGCCCGGCTGCCAGCGGTGCCAGCAGCCATGACAGCAGCACCGAGTACTGCATCAGCCACCACATGGCTGCCCAGACTGCCATGAACGGCAGCAATGTCACGATGATTTCAAAAACGGCACGCTGGCCATCGGTTTGACGGTATGGCGCCAGTCGCGCCATCCAGTTGGATCTGTCAGATGTCAAGTTCACGCTCTTCGCTAGGGACATAGTGGGCAGAGATGCGAGCCGGATTGATGGCCGGCTCGCGCCCGGACGGACCTTGTTGATACCATCCCCGGGGCGAATCCCCGAATGCTAATTTGCACTGGATTGCGGCAATTCCGCACGTTGAACATCAGCCCTGCTCTCCGGCTTGCCACCGTTGCTTCGTGTCGTTGCGGAACTGTTCAAAGCGCCCGTTTTCAATGGAATCGCGGATTTCCTGCATCAGGTGCTGGTAGTAGGCGGTGTTGGCCCAGGACAGCAGCATCATGCCGAGTATCTCGCCCGAGCGGATCAGGTGGTGCAGGTAGGCGCGGGAATAGTTGTTCAGCGCCGGGTGGCCTATCGACGAATCAAGCGGGCGCAAATCCTCGGCGTGCCTGGCGTTGCGCAGGTTGAGGCGGCCGAAGCTGGTGAACGCCTGGCCATGCCGGCCTGACCGGGTCGGCATCACGCAGTCGAACATGTCGACACCGCGCGCCACCGCCTCCAGCAAGTCGTCCGGCGTTCCGACACCCATCAGGTAGCGCGGCTTGTCCTGCGGCAGGTGCGGCGTGGTCACGTCGAGGGTTGACAGCATCAACTCCTGCCCCTCGCCCACCGCCAGCCCGCCGATGGCATAACCGTGGAAACCGATTTCCAGCAGGCCCTTGGCGCTTTCCTCGCGAAGGGCCGCATCCGTGCCGCCCTGCACGATGCCGAAACACCCCCGGCCCGGCTGGTCGCCAAATGCCTCGCGCGAGCGCTTCGCCCAGCGCAGCGACAACTGCATGGCGCGTTCTGCATCCTTCCGTTCATGCGGAAAGGCAAGGCACTCGTCCAGTTGCATGTGGATGGTGGACCCGAGCAGCCGCTGGATCTCCATCGACCGTTCCGGCGTCAGGTGGTGTTTGGTGCCGTCAATGTGCGACTGGAAGGTGGCACCCTCCTCCGTGATCTTGCGGATCTGCGACAGCGACATCACCTGAAACCCGCCACTGTCGGTCAGGATCGGCCCGTCCCAGCCGATGAACCGGTGCAAGCCCCCAAGCCGGGCCACCCGCTCGGCACCGGGCCGCAGCATCAGGTGATAGACGTTGCCGAGGATGATGTCGGCACCGGCCTCCTTCACCTGCTCCAGGTAGAGCGCCTTGACCGTGCCCACCGTGCCGACCGGCATGAAGGCAGGCGTGCGGATGTCACCGTGCATGGTATGCACCGTGCCGCGCCGCGCCAGTCCGTCCGTGGCATGAAGTGTGAAACCGAAATGCTGTGTCATGGTGCGGGCGGGAATAGCAGGCTTGAGTTGCCATAGGAATAGAAACGATAGCCCCCGGCGATTGCATGGGCATAGGCCCGCTGCATCACGTCCAGCCCGCAGAACGCGCTCACCAGCATGAACAGGGTCGACCTCGGCAGGTGGAAGTTGGTCATCAGCACATCGACAGCGCGAAACCTGTAGCCCGGCGTGATGAAGATGTCTGTCGCCCCTGACCAGCCCTGGATCACCCCGGCCTCATCCGCTGCGCTTTCAAGCAGCCGCAAGGACGTCGTGCCCACGGCGACAAGCCGCCCGCCCGATGCGCGTGCTGCATTGAGCCGTTCGGCAACACCGGCGTTCACCACGCCCCATTCCGAATGCATCTTGTGTTCGCCCGTGTCGTCCGCCTTCACCGGCAGGAACGTGCCCGCACCCACATGCAGCGTCACGAACTCGTGGGCAACACCACGCGCTGCCAGCGACTGCATCAGCTCCGGCGTGAAATGCAACGCAGCCGTCGGTGCTGCAACGGCACCATCCGCTGCGGCAAAAAGGGTCTGGTAATCACTCAGGTCGCGCTCGTCTGCCGGCCGCTTCGAGGCAATGTAGGGCGGCAGCGGCATTACGCCGTGCTGCGCGATTGCCTGATCGAGATAGGCGCCGTGCAGGTTGAACGCGAGGCTGATCTCGCCGCCCTCCCCCTTGGCTTCGACTGTCGCGGTCAGCACGTCCACGTAGCAGACATCGCCACGTCCGCCGAAACTGATGGTATCTCCCACGGCCAGCTTGCGGCCCGGCTTGGCAAAGGCGGTCCAACCGGCCTCTCCATCGCGCTGGTGCAGTGTCACTTCAATGGCAGGCGACGTATCACCCCGGCCCGTGCGGTGACCGAACAGCCGCGCAGGGATCACGCGGGTATCGTTGAACACCAGCACATCACCGGGTTTCAGGTGGCAGGCGAGGTTCGACACGACGTCATCGGCAAGTTCGGGCTCGCGGCCCGGCTGCACGACCAGCTGCCGGGCACTGTCACGCGGGTTTGCAGGCCGCAGCGCGATGAGATCCGGCGGCAGTTCGAAATCGAACAGGTCAACTTTCATGGAGAACCCGCCAAACGGCTCATCCGCCTTCCGAGCAGATGACCGGCCACACGCCCGTTCCCTCGATCTTCAAGGTACCGGCCTGGGCAAACTTGTCGCCGTCGGCGGCCTGGAACAGCCGCAGCCGGACCATCACCAGGTTCACGTCCTTGTCGGTGAAATCGACGCGCAGTTCGTTTGCAGTCTGGAATGCCTGGCCGACGATGATCTGCGTCTGGCCTTGGGCTTCCTGCGTCGACCAGCGCTGGCCCGCGGCAGTCACGTCAGCCCGCACGATCGACGCAACCTCCAGCGAGCCCATCAGCAAGGTGATGGAAACATCGTCGGTATAGCCGCAAACGAGGTTCTGCGTGGCCGACGCAGGCGCCACACCACCGGCCAGCAGCAGGCAGGACAACAGCCCTGCCCCCGCAAGCCTGGACTCAGGACGCATCCGCCATGACCTGCATCTTGGTGATGCGGTCTGGGTTGGACACCGGCTCGCCGCGCTTGATCTTGTCGACGGCGTCCATGCCTTCAACCACTTCGCCCCACACCGTGTACTGGCCGTCAAGGAACGAACAATCCGCGAAACACAGGAAAAACTGCGAATTTGCGCTGTTCGGGTTCTGCGACCGGGCCATCGACGCGGTACCGCGCTTGTGCGGAACGTCGGAGAACTCGGCCTTCAGGTTCGGCTTCTTGGAACCACCCGTACCGGTGCCGGTCGGATCGCCGCCCTGCGCCATGAAGCCATCGATCACGCGATGGAACGGCGTGCCGTCATAGAAGCCTTCGCGCACCAGTTCCTTGATGTGCGCAACGTGACCAGGCGCCACGTCCGGGCGCAGGCTGATGACCACGCGGCCATGCGGGATTTCCATGATGAGGGTATTTTCGGGATCAAGGTCTGCCACCAGTCTCTCCTTCTGGGCTTTTCATAAAACAATGCGAGGGGATGAGCGCCCCAAGTCAGTTCACGCTCATCTTGTTGATCTTGTCCGGGCTTGCCGGTGGCTCACCCTTGTTGATCTGGTCGATGCACTCCATGCCGGACGACACCTTGCCCACCACCGTGTAGTTGCCGTCAAGCGACGGGTACTTGGTGAACATGATGAAGAACTGCGAATTGGCGCTGTCCGGGTTGGACGAGCGCGCCATGCCAACGGTGCCGCGCTCGAACGGCTCGCTGCTGAACTCGGCCGGAATGTCCGGCAGCTCGGAACCACCACTGCCCGTGCCGGTCGGATCGCCGGTCTGGGCCATGAAGCCGCTGATCACGCGGTGGAAGATGATGCCGTCATAAAAGCCCTGCGATGCCAGCGTGGTAAGTTGCTGGGCATGCTTCGGGGCAATGTCGGGGCGAAGATCAATAACCACCGGACCACACTTCAACTCCATGACGAGCTGGTTGGCGGCGGTTGCTGCGGTGGTTGATCCGGCCAGCAGGATGCCTGCCAGCGCTGCTGCAAACTTGTTCAATTGGCAATCTCCGGGTTGTCTTGAGGGTGTGAGGAGTTTGAAGTCAGGATTTCAACGCTTTCGTGACGGCACGGTTCACCGTATCAGGCACAAATGGCGAAATATCGCCGCCCATCCGCGCGATCTGCTTGACCAGCGAGGAGGCAATCATGCGGGTGGCCGGGCTTGCCGCGAGGAAAACGGTTTCGATGTCCGGCGCGAGACCTGCATTCATCTGGCCCATCTGCACCTCGTAATCGAAGTCGGATGCATCACGCAGCCCGCGCACCATCACCTGCGCCTGCGCCGTGCGGGCCGCATCGACTGCCAGTCCGTCGAACGTCGCAATGGAAATGTCGCAACCTGTTGCCACACGCACCGGTTCGACCACCTCGTCCAGCAGCGCCAGCCGAACGTCCGTGGCCAGGAAGGGTGTCTTGCCGTGATGCACGCCCACGCCAAGCACCAGCCTGTCGAGAAAGCGGGCAGCGCGCGCGATCACGTCCATGTGGCCATAGGTAACCGGGTCAAAACTGCCGGGGTAAAATCCGCTTCGAGTCATGTGCAGAGCAATAAAAGTTTTTCTACTCAAAAACAACGATGAACCTGTCAACCGAATCTGTGCTGCATGATATTCAGCAAGGGCAAAGAACGGGCGGAGGATGGGGCGTGTCCTACTTGCGGAAACTGATCAGGGATCTTGAAGCACCCGTCGAGGTGCGCAAGGTCGGCTCGGGCTGGTATGCCGGGTTCTTCGGCCTGCTGCTGGGCCTTGCCGGACTGGGCATGGTCATCGCGCTGCGCTGGCCGGCATGGTTTTCCATGCCTGAACTGGAAGTCTTGCGCGCCTATGGCGGCTTCCGGCTGATCGTCCACCTGACGCTTGTTTCGGCCTATGCCCTCGCCCTGCTCAGCCTGATTCTGCGCCCGCGCCCCGCTTTGGGCCTGACCGCACTGGTCATTGTTCTGGCTGCAATCCTGCTGGGTGGCTCACGGGTCGAGGCCAGGGACACCGCCAATTGGGGCATCTTCTTCGGGCTGGACTTCTTCATCGTCAACCTGCTGGCAGCGGGGCTGATGTTTGCGCCAATCGAGCGGTTCTTTCCGCACAAGCGCGAGCAGCGGCTGTTCCGGCCTGAATGGCGCGAGGACCTGTTCTACTACCTGGTCAGCTCGATGCTGGTCCAGATCATCACCTTCCTGTCGCTGGCGCCTTCCACCTATATCAACGCTGCCACATCAGGTTTCGACCACATCCGCGCGGTGATTGCCGCCCAACCGGCGATCCTGCAGTTTCTTGCCATCATGCTGCTGACCGATTTCGTGCAGTACTGGTTCCACCGCGCGTTCCACCAAATCCCGTTTCTGTGGGGCTTCCACGCAGTGCATCATTCGGCCAAGTCGATGGACTGGCTCGCCGGTGCGCGCATGCACTTCATCGAGGTCGTGCTGTTGCGCGGGGTCACCTCGCTGCCACTGCTGACGCTCGGCTTTTCACCCGCCGTGATGCAGGCCTACATCACGTTCATCTATGTGTATTCTGCGTTGGTTCACGCCAATTTACGTGGCGATTTCAATATGCTGGGCAAGTTTCTTGTCACGCCGAGGTTCCATCACTGGCACCACGGACTTGAAGCCGAAGCGGTGGACAAGAACTTCGCCATCCATTTCCCCTGGCTCGACCGGTTGTTCGGCACCTATCACTTCCCCGACAGCCGCTGGCCGAACGGATATGGCGTGCCGGAAAAGGTTCCGGTCGGCTACTGGAAGCAGCAGCTCTATCCGTTTCAGCGAAAGCGGCTGATGCAGCAGGACGGGGCCGCCAACACCAACCCGGATGCCTAGACCCGGCGCATCATCGCCAGCCAGATGCCACCACCGATCAGGCACAGGCCGCTGCCGATTTCCAGCGCCCGCACGCGTGTCTGGCTCAGCCACTTGCCCGCGCCACCCGCCAGAAGTGCATATGCACCGTCCAGCACGGTTGCGACGGCCATGAAGGTTGCTCCCAGCAAGACGGTCTGGGCGATGGCATTGCCAGCCGGGTTGAGGAACTGCGGAATGAAGGCGCCGAAGAAGAACAGCGCCTTGGGGTTTGACAGGATCACCACGAACCCCTGCCAGAAGTAGGATCCGCGCGCCCGCGGCACGTCCTTGATCGCGCCCATCCTGCCGTCCGAACGCAGCAGCTTGATGCCGAGCCAGATCAGGTAGGCTGCCCCGGCAAGCCTGATCCAGTCGAACACATGGGCCATGCTTTCAACGATCACCTGCAGGCCAGCCGCCAACACGGCCAGCATGATGGCGAGCCCAGCTTGCGTGCCGGCAACGTTCAGCAACCCTGCCCGTGCGCCATGCCGAAGGCTGTTGGCAATGATCACGGTGACCGTGGGCCCGGGAACGATCACGATGGCCGCACAGGCCAGCACGAAGGCTGCGTAAAGCTCCACCGGAATCGACAGGATCGTCATGGAAATCTCCTAGCGCTTTGATATGGCCAGCCAGAGACCGGCACAGATCAGCACGATGCCGCTGGCCTGCTCGACCCGGCGGCCACCATTACCGAAGAATATCCGCCGTGCCCCCGACCCCATCAACGCCAGCCCCGCCCCGAATGCCAGGCTCAACACCACGAAGGTCGCTGCCAGCACGACAAGCTGCAATGCCACGTTGCCGGCCGGATCGATGAATGGCGGCAGGAAGGCCCCGAGAAACAGCAGCACCTTTGGGTTGGCCACGGCAACCGTCATGCCCTCACTGAACCAGGCGCTGCGCCCGGCGCGCAGCTTGCCGCTTGTGTCTGCCGGCGAGAACAACCGCGTTGCCCCCATCCAGATCAGGTAGGCCGCACCGGCCAGCCGAATCCAGTCGAACCAGTGCGCCATCACCTCGACGATCCACGCCATGCCAGCGATCACGATGACCAGCAACCCGGCAAACCCCACCGCCGTACCCGCCACGGTCAACAGCCCCGCGCGCACCCCGTGGGCCGCGCTGTTGGCCAGCACCAGAGACATGGCCGGCCCCGGCGTCAGGAACAGCAGCGCCGTGGCACCAAGGAACGTGAGGTAGAGCTGAAAGGACATGACACCGGCATCCACACCGCTTGAACAAGGCAGCAAGCTCATCCCCGGATTGCACGCCGTGTCAAGCCGGTGTTAGCTCGATGTCATGAACGGCCTTCCTCCGAGAATGACCAGCCGCCCCGCCGTGTTCTCCACCTGCGGCACAAGGCGTTACTGGCTGCGCCGGAACCTGTCCGAAAGGCGCTCCCGTTTCGTGCTGTGGATCATGATGAACCCCAGCCGCGCTGATCACGAAACCAACGACCCGACCACCACCATGACAACGAGAATCAGTGCGCGGCACGGCTATGACGTGCATGGCGTGGTGAACCTGTGCGCCCTCATCGAACCGGATTCGACCCGGCTCGATGCACATGCCGCTGCGCCCGATGCCGGCAACGACGAAGCCATTCAGCGCGCACTGGCCTGGATTTCCCGCCACAAGGGCGACATCGTCATCGCGTGGGGGGCGTCGCGCCACCTGAAACCGCGCGAGGCTGCCATGCTGCACCGCTTGCGCCGCCGGCCTCTGCTGTGCGTCGGCCACAATGGCGATGGTTCGCCCCGGTTTCCCATGTATATCCCGGCCTCAACCCCGCTGGTGGCGTTCGGTCGCTAGGCGTCACACGTCCGGCGAACCCTCCGGCGCCGGGGCTTCCCCGGCATCCGGGTCACTGTCCGCCCCGTCCGGGTGATCCTCATCGCCGTTGCCGTTGACGTCTTCCGAAATGCGGCTGACCGAGACTACACGTTCGTCCTGTGCCGTGCGGAACACCGTCACGCCCTGCGTGGATCGCCCGGCAATGCGGATGTCGTTGACCGGACAGCGGATGAGCTGGCCGCCATCGGTCACCAGCATGATCTGGTCGCTTTCGTCGACCGGGAACGTGGCTACCAGCTCACCATTGCGGTCATTCACGGTCATCGCGGTGATGCCCTTGCCGCCACGGCCGGTCAGCCTGTACTCGTAGGCCGACGACCGCTTGCCGAACCCGTTCTCGGACAGCGTCAGGATGAACTGCTCGGCAGCGCTCATCTCGATGTAGCGCTCCTGGTTGATGGCAACATCCGTGGCGGCATCGTCGTCCGCGTCCGGCGCGTCGGCATCGTCGCCGTCCATTGCGCGGCGCATCTTGATGTAGGCGGTGCGCTCATCGGACGTCGCGACGAACCCTTGCAGGATCGTCATCGAGATCACCGTGTCGCCATCAGCCAGCGTTATGCCGCGCACCCCGACCGAGTTCCGGCCGGCAAACACCCGCACATCCGTCACCTTGAAGCGGATCGCCTGGCCCTTCGCCGTGGTCAGCAGCACGTCATCGCTGTCGATGCAGGTTTCCACGCCGACGATGCTGTCGCCCTCGTCGAGCTTCATGGCAATCTTGCCGTTCTGGCGCACCTCCACGAAGTCGGACAACTTGTTGCGCCGTACCGTGCCCCGCGTCGTTGCAAACATGACGTCGAGATCAGCCCAGGTCGCTTCGTCCTCTGGCAACGGCATGATGGTGGTGATGCGCTCACCCTCTTCCAGCGGCAGCAGGTTGACCAGCGCCTTGCCGCGCGCCTGTGGAGCCGCCAGCGGCAGCCGCCAGACCTTCATCTTGTAGGCCATGCCGCGCGACGAGAAGAACAGTACCGGCGTATGCGTATCGGCCACGAACAGCCGCGTGACGAAATCCTCGTCCTTGGTCTGCATGCCGGAGCGGCCCTTGCCGCCGCGCCGTTGCGCGCGGTAGGTGGTCAGCGGCACGCGCTTGATGTAACCGGTGTGCGACACCGTCACGACCATGTCTTCCTGGGCGATCAGGTCCTCGTCGTCCACGTCGCCGAGATAATCGGCAATCTCGGTGCGGCGCGGCGTGGCGAACTCTTCCTTCACCGCCATCAGCTCGTCGCGAATGATCGCTGCACCCGTGCGCGCGAGCTCGAGAATGTCCAGATAATCCTTGATCTCGGTGCCGAGCTTTTCAAGCTCATCGCCGATTTCATCCCGGCCCAGTGCCGTCAGGCGCTGCAGCCGCAAGTCGAGAATGGCGCGGGCCTGCTCTTCCGACAGCCGGTACTGCCGTCTTCCGTGAGCTGGTGGCGCGGATCGGCAATCAGCCGGATCAGCGGCGCCATGTCCTTGGCCGGCCAGTCGCGGCCCATCAACTGCTCGCGTGCGGTTGCCGGATCCGGTGCCTTACGGATCAGCGCAATAACCTCGTCGATGTTGGCAACGGCAATGGCGAGGCCGACCAGCACATGGGCCCGGTCGCGCGCCTTGTTCAGCAGGAACTTGGTGCGCCGCGTGACGACCTCTTCGCGGAACGCTACAAACGCTTCAGCAGCATGTCCTTCAGCGTCATCATTTCCGGTCGGCCACCGGTCAGCGCCACCGAGTTGACGCCGAACGACGATCTGCAAGCTGGGAGAACTTGTAGAGCTGGTTCAGCACCACGTCGCCACAGCATCGCGCTTGATCTCGATGACCACCCGCATGCCGTGACGATCGGACTCATCGCGAATGTCCGAAATTCCCTCGATGCGTTTGTCGCGCACCAGTTCGGCGATCTTCTCGATCATCGACGACTTGTTCACCTGATACGGGATCTCGTGAACGATGAGGCTTCGCGGTCCTTGCGAACTTCCTCGATCGTCAGCCCGGCCACGCATGACCACCGAGCCACGCCCGGTCTGACTGGGCCAGCCGGATGCCGGCGCGGCCGAGAATGATGCCGCCGGTCGGGAAATCCGGCCCCGGCACGATCTCGTTCAGCTCCTCGAAGCCGATCGCCGGGTTTTCCATGATGGCGATGGTCGCATCGACCACTTCGCCCAGGTTGTGCGGCGGGATATTGGTCGCCATGCCCACGGCGATGCCGCCGGCACCGTTGACCAGCAGGTTCGGGAAACGTGCCGGCAGAACCGTCGGCTCGCGCTCCGAGCCGTCATAGTTGTCCTGGAAGTTGACCGTGTCCTTGTCGATGTCTTCCAGCAGCGCGTGCGCGGACTTGTCCATGCGCACTTCGGTGTAACGCATGGCCGCCGGCGGATCGCCATCGACCGAGCCGAAGTTGCCCTGCCCGTCCAGTCAGCGGCAGGCGCATCGAGAAGTCCTGCGCCATGCGCACCAGTGCGTCGTAGATCGACTGGTCGCCATGCGGGTGATACTTACCGATCACGTCGCCGACGACGCGGGCCGACTTGCGGTACGGCTTGTTCCAGTCGTAGCCGTTCTCGTTCATCGAATGCAGGATGCGGCGATGCACCGGCTTCAGCCCGTCGCGCACGTCGGGCAGCGCGCGGCTGACGATCACGCTCATCGCATAGTCGAGATAGCTGCGACGCATCTCGTCTTCGATGGTGATGGTGCTGATGCCCCCCTCGTCCGGCAATGACGGCAGAGGTGGCGGTTGATCTCGTTGTCGTCGCTCAAGCGTCGGCTCCCTTGGCCGGATCGGACCATGCAACAGCCGGCCCGCAGTCCCCTTCTCCGGCACCAGTACTCCCGGCGTGACGAGGCCGGGCCGATTGGTGCGAATCCCTACCCCTCAACCTAGCAAATCAGGTCTCCACAAGCAAACTTCGCGCAGTCTATCCGTCCAGTCTAAATATCTGTTTTAAATGAATTTATTCGCGCACCTTGATTCCCTGTCAGGAACTTGCCTCACGGGCGGTCACGAGATACAGTTGTTCCTTATTTGTTCACATACCTGGAGACGCAGATGCTTGCCCCCCGCATCACCATGATCACCCTCGGCGTGGCCGACGTGGCCGCATCTACGGCATTCTACGAGCGGCTGGGATTCACCCGGTCTGACGCCTCGAATGACCAGGTCACGTTCTTCCAGACCAGGGGCACGGTGCTGGCGCTCTTCGGCCGTTCATCGCTGGCCGAGGACGCTTGCGTGCCCGACAGCAAGCCGGGTTTTGCCGGCGTCACCATTGCCCACAACCTCGCCAGCGAGGCAGACGTGGACGAGGCGTGGCAGCATGCGGTCTCTTGTGGCGCAACCGGCGTGAAGCGGCCGCGGAAGGTGTTCTGGGGCGGATACTCCGGCTACTTCGCAGACCCTGATGGCCACCTGTGGGAACTGGCGTGGAACCCGTTCATGCCCAACGGCGAAGATGGTTTCATGCAGGTGTAACCTGGCACCTGCCTCGTCCTGCCTCACCGCCGTTCGATGCCTTCCCCAGGCAAGGGCGGTACGCCCGCGACCCGGGGAACCATGAGGCCGTGGACCCTCGGGTCAAGCCCGAGGGACGCAAGGGCAACGTGGGTTGGCAATATCGGACCGGGTTCCGCCCCAAGGCCGGGACACCCCGCACCACCCCTACCATCAATCCGGCAACTGTACGGGAAATAACCGGGTGCTCTCGCCATGGACGCTGTCATGGGCGCGGATTGTCACCGTCTTGACGCCCTCCGGTATCACCACACCACCCAATGACCGGGTAAATGGTTGCTCGGTTTCATGCGGATGAAGCAGCGTGCGCGCGCCAAGGATTGTCCCGTCGGGGCCGATCACGTCCCAGCGGTTGGCGTAGTGGTCCCAACCCTCGTCGGCGTGCCTCACCGTCACGTCGAACCGCCAGGTGCCACCAGCGTCCCGTTGCGCGGCAGCGCCTTCAACGGCTGCCTCCCCGGCGCTGGCAGGCCCGCCTGCGAGCAGCCATGCAACCACAATCACCCACGACCATTGTTGTTTCATCGGCATCACCACATGTCGTTTCGGCATCGAAACTGGCCAGCCGGTTGATCCTGCCGGCATGCCAACGCACTATAGCGGCAAAACGGGGAAGCAAAACGGGGTTTCATGGCTGCAGGCACTTCAAAGGGCGTCGTCATCGCGGCATTGTTCGGCAATGGCGCCATCGCGTGCACCAAGTTCGCGGCATCCCTGTACACCGGATCGTCCGCCATGCTGTCCGAGGCCATTCACTCGCTGGTGGATACCGGCAACCAGGCCTTGTTGCTCTACGGCATGAAGAAGGCTGAGCGCCCCGCAGACCGCGACTATCCGTTTGGCTACGGCCGGGAACTCTACTTCTGGGCTTTCGTCGTCGCCCTGCTGATCTTTTCCATTGGCGCCGGCGTTTCACTCTACGAAGGCATTCACAAGATCCAGCACCCTGAAATCGTTTCCTCCCCGATGGTGAACTACGTCGTGCTAGGCCTCGCCATGGTGTTCGAAGGCGTCGCGCTCTACATCGCGGTGAAGGAATTCAACAGGCGGCGTGGCGACACCCCGGTATGGACAGCGGTGCGCCAGTCCAAGGATCCCGGCCTCTTCACCGTGCTTTTCGAAGACGCAGCCGCCATGACCGGGCTGGCCATCGCTTTCGCCGGGCTGCTGGCAGCCCAGTATCTCGATCTGCCGTGGATGGACGGCGCTGCCTCGGTCGGCATCGGCATCCTGCTGGCCGGTGTGGCCATATTCCTCTGTTTCGAAACCAAGGGCCTGCTGATTGGCGAGGCCGTGTCGGACGCATTGGCAGTAGATCTCTATGCCATCATCAACCGGTCGGAGGCGGTCAACCAGATCAACGAGCTGCGCACGATGCACATGGGGCCACAAGACGTGCTGCTGGCCGTGTCGATGGACATGCGCGATGACATGACGACCGGTGCGCTGGAGCAGTCGATGTACAGGCTGGAGCAGGAAATCAAGACCGCCCACCCGCAGATTACGCGGCTGTTCCTCGAGGTGCAGTCAGGCGAACACCACACCGAACAGGTCTGGCTGTCGCAATTGAAATCCTCGTCAACTTGACCGGAGCACGGCGACCACTGCCATGCGGGCAAGACAAAGCCTGCCGCGACGGATCACGGCAGGCTGGAAAACGCTTGGGCTGGAAAAAATCAGTTCTTGGAGAACGTCACGCCAGCCACGCGGTAGGAATTGCCGGCGCGCGTCACGGCCGAGCAACGGGTTGCACCGTTCATCCACTTGCTGAACTTGATGCAGAGCTTGTCACCGTTGACACGCCATGTGCCGGTATCACGCTCGCCATCCCACTTCGCTGACAGGCTGCCACCGCGCGCCATGTGAATGCGCACCTTGGAACCCATGATCGTTGCCGACGCCTGGCCGGGTACGAACCGCTTGATCTCGTGAGACTTCAAGGCTTCGGATGCACTTGCATTGGCCGCAGCCAAAACAACACCTGCACCGCAAACTGCGGCGACCACAAATCTTTTCATAAAACTCATCCCCGGAACACGCCGGCATTGAGGACGCGGGCACTTCCCGCGAACCGGCAGACTGTCATTGGTTTGTCATCAGACACTGACTGTTTGCATGCCAATAGTGCCCACAATGTGGCACCGCACAAGGCAACTTGACGCAGCGCAATACAGATACAAACCTCGCAAGACTCTTAGGGTCTTCCTGGTTAGCAAACGGTAAAGGTTAATCCCCGGAAACCGGCATTTTTCGATCATCCAGCCCGATTCGCGCCTTCCCCTGCGATGATGCAGCCTCAGAACGGCACTTCGTCATCAAGGTCGTCACGGGCGAACGAGGGTGCGTCGTTGCCGCCTCGTGCACCACCTTGTGGCCGCTGCATCGGGCTGGACCGGCCGAAATCGCCCGCGTCCTGACTGTAGCCACCCGACTCGCCTGCGCCGCCGCTGCGTCCGTCCAGCATCACCAGCGTTGAACCAAATCCCTGCAGCACCACTTCGGTGGAATAGCGGTCATTGCCATCGCGGTCCTGCCACTTGCGGGTTTGCAAGGCGCCTTCGAGGTAAACCTTCGAGCCCTTTTTCAGATACTGCTCGGCAACCTTGCAGAGGCCTTCATTGAAGATCACGACTGTATGCCACTCGGTCTTCTCGCGGCGCTCGCCGGAGCTCTTGTCGCGCCACGTTTCAGATGTGGCGATGCGCAGGTTGGCTATTGGCCGGCCATCATTGGTGCGACGGATTTCCGGGTCTGCGCCCAGGTTTCCGATCAGGATTACCTTGTTGATCGAACCTGCCATCTTCGTCTCTCCTCCATTTGCGTGTTGCGCAGACACTAGACTCTGCGTCTTCGCCCTGCCAGCCTCGCCTATGCCTTGTCCACATGACTGACGTCATGAATGTTCCTAGTATGTTCTATATACTCCAAGCCACTTGTGCAAGTCACCTGAAAGGAAACTCCCGTGCCAAAACCGATAAAATCAGCCAATGCGCCTGCCCCGTTCTCACGTTACGCCCAGGCGGTTCGCGTTGCAGCCGGCAGTGACCTTGTGTTCGTATCAGGACAGGTTGGCGTCGATGTGGCCGGCAAGCTGGCTGCCGACGAGCGTGGCCAGCATGTACAGGCGTGGGAAAATGCGCTCGCGATCTTGGCGGACCAGCACCTGGGTCCTGAGCACATCATCGAGATGACCGTGTACATTACCGACCCGTCTGGCGTACCGGTCTATCGCGAGGTTCGCGACCAGATGATGCAGGGGCATGAGGCTGCCTCAACCTTGCTCATCATCTCCGGCCTCGCCAACCCGGACTGGGTCGTCGAGGTGGCCGTCATAGCAGAAGCGCCCGCCCCTCACTGATCGGAGGAGCAGGCGCCCGGGAGGATACTTTGTGTTGTCTCGCGTAACCCGCAAGACGCCGCCGTTAGCGGAAGGATGCCAGGTAGCTGGCAGTACGGCAACCTTCGGCTGCGGCGCGGTCCTTCGCACCTGCAGCAGAACCGCGAGGCGACATACCACCAAACAGGGCGGCACTGTAAACGTTTGCGTAGGCTTCAAAAATCCAGCTCATGACCGTTCTCCTTGGTGTTGCTGTGAACATCTGTTGTTCTGATGACACCTATATGAGCGCTTCCATGCTGCACCGCAAACGGCAAATACTGACCTGACATGTAAGGAAATATCACATATCATATGTGAAATTAATTGTTATGTAACTGTCATGACCGGAAACCTGCCATGCGTCGCCGCCTGCCATCGCTGAACCAGCTCCGCGCCTTTGAAGCCGCGGGACGCCCGCAAAGCTTCTCGAAGGCGGCTGACGAGCTTTTCGTCACCCATGCAGCGGTATCGCGCCATGTGCGCGAGCTGGAAGAGTGGCTCGGCACCAAACTGTTCGTGCGCACCGGCCGCGGCGTGGTGCTGACCGACACCGGCAAGCGCTATGCCGCGCGCCTCACGCCGATCTTTGATGCCATTGCGGAAGCAACCCGCGACGCGATGATCGAGGGCGACAGCTCCCACCTGACCGTTGCCCCCGATGGCGCATTTGCCTCGCGCTGGCTGGTGCCAAGGCTGGGCAAGTTCAACCAGGCGCATCCCGGCATCGAATTGTCGGTCAGCCCCGGCGAATACATCTCCGACTTCTACAAAGGCGAAGACGACATCGCCATCCGCTACGGCTCGGGCGGCTGGTCCGAAGTGGAGGCCGAACCCCTGTGCACGGCCAAGGTGTTCCCGGTCTGCGCCCCGCAGGTCATTGCCGGCAACCCGCCGGAAAAGCCTGACGACCTTGCCCGCTATACCCTGCTGCACGAAAACTCCCGGCAATGGTGGGCCGACTGGCTGCGCGCCGCCGGTGGGTCCGATGGCGATCTCGCCTGGTCCGGGCCGCTGTTCCAGAACTACCTTGCCATCCAGGCAGCAGAAGCGGGTCAGGGCTTCGCGCTGGCCGACCAGCTCAACGCCACCGATGCGCTGGCCGCCGGCACGCTGGTGCGCCCGTTCGACTTCATTCAGGAAACCGATGAAGGCTACTGGCTGGTCTGGGGCAAGGGCCTGAAACTCAACGCCGCCGGCCTGGCCTTCCGGCAATGGCTCACCACCGAAATCCGCAAGACCTCGGCCGCTTTCGAGAAACTCTGCGCCGCACCGCGAGCCGCCAGATGAGCAAGCCAGCCTATGACTGCAGCAAGTGCCCCGGCTATTGCTGCTCCTACCCGATCATTCAGGTGACAAAGCGTGACGCGGAACGCATCGCGCGCCATCTTGACGTGCCGCTGGAGGAAGCCGAGCGGGAGTACTTTCACGCCGCACACGGCTACAAGCGGCTGCTGAACCGGCTGCCCGACGGTCACTTCGGGCGCATCTGCCAGTTCTTCGACGTCGATGAGCGCCGCTGCACCATCTACCCTGCCCGCCCCGCCGCCTGCCGGGACTATCCCGGCAAGACCTGCGGCTACTGGCAGTTCCTGCAGTTCGAACGCGCCGGCCAGAAGGACGACACCTACGTGTCCACGACCTGGCACGACGAGGACTGACTTGGACGTTACGCGGAAACCTTGCAGGTCGCATTGTCCGACACGATCTGACGGGTGGTGCGATTGTCCTTGTCAACGAATTTCAACACCAGCCGCGTGCCGGCACCAGCCAGCCGGCGCGAGGTGCGCCAGCCGCACATGGTCTGCTGAATCTGCTGGAAGGCAGCTTGCGCTTTGCCGTTGTTTGCCATCTGCCCGGTATACTTGACCACGAAGCGAACCTCGTTTCGCCGGGTATCGTGCTCGGTCGCCCGCAAACCTGCGCTCCAGCCAACACCACTGGGATTGACCACCGACCGCTTGACCCGTTTGGACAGGTACTTGGTCTCCCCCTCAAGAAACTCGGCCTTCTCCTGCTCGGTGGCATTGGCGTAGTGGAACGGTGCCGACCCCATCAGGCCACCCAGGTCAACACCGCCTGCAACCGCCATGATGACCCCGGCGGCCATGACCCCGCCCATGAAAAGCTTGCTGCTCATCGGATACTCTCCCGCAATTTTCCGTAGCGGCAGGTTACCGTCTGGCTACTAACCAATTCCTAACCGCATTTACTTCACGCAGTGGCGCAGCATGAAGCCGATGGCCGCCCGCGACCCCCTCAGCGAAAACTCAACCGCGTTGCCCTGTATTGCCACGCCTGCCTCGTTGCCGGCCTGCAACGCCTCCAGCAGCGGGTCATCGGCGCCGCTGGCAAACTCGAAGCGCTCGTACATGCCGTCCGGGTTCCACCGGGCCGAATACTTGAACGGCTCGCCATCAACGGACACGATGGTGGTGTAGCTCTCGTTTTCGTTGAAACCGGGGCCCGCCTCCACCTGCATCTGGACCGACTGGTCCGCTCGCTTGCAGTACAGCGCCAGCACGGCGGCGGGTTCTTCCTCGCCGCACGGCAGCAGCACGGCCGACGCGCCGTCGGCCTCTGCATTGGCAAACCATGCCTTCTTGTCGTGGCACTTGCCTTCATGGCGCGCGCCATCCTGGGCAAGGGCGGGTGAGGCAAGCGCGAACGCCGCCAGCGCGATGCAGTTCCAGCGTTTCAGATGCACGTGCCGTCTCTCCTCAATCGATGTAGCTGTCGGCGCGCAGGCCTGCCCGCTCATAGTGGATCGGCAGCACCCTGCCATAAAGCTGCTTGCAGCGTTCGGGTGTGGCGACCATGCCCGGTTCCTCGACATAGGAGATGATGGCGACGTACCGCCGCCGCGCGCCGCGCAACGGCGCCACCCGGTGCAGCGAATAGCGCCCGCGGAACAGTTGCAGGTCGCCCGGCTCCAGCTTCAGCACCTTCACCTTGTCCGACGTGCCGGCAAGCACCCGCGACACCTCGCCGAAATTCTCGCCGTCCTGCCGGATGTTGGGCGCATACTCGAACTCGCCGCCATCTTCGGCGTTCTGCAAGGCAAGTGTGACGGTGAAGTTGTTGGTGTCGAAGTGCCACGGGAAGCCGTTGCCCTCTTCCGCCATGTTGACGATCACGTCGGCCAGCGGGTCGGCATAGCGGAAGAACTTCTCCTCCTGCAGGCAGTCGCGGATGAACGGATCAAAGGCGGGAAAGTCGTGCACCGTGCGCAGCGGCCCGGCCTTCGGGAAGTTGTCTGCCGGGATGAAGCTGTTGGAACGGTCGAAGAACTGCCGTTTCGGGTGTTCCTCCGGCAACGACGGGTCATCTGCGGTGAAGTACACATTGGTGCGGTTGAACGAACGGTGGCCGTGAGCCGACACGGCATCCGCCTCGGCGGTCAGCGCGGCAATGCCGGCAGGGTTGAGGAAGCCCTTGATGACGGCGCATCCATCCTCGGCCAGGTCGCGCCGGACCTCCGCGAGCAGCGCCTCGCGCGCGGGGCCATCTTCGTGAATGGGATAGCGGGACAGGTCGATGAGGCTTCCAGCAACGTGGGACATGGGCGGCGAGGCTCCGGCAGGGTGGGCGCTGAACGGATATTGGTGGAGAGAATGCGCGGTTTGGCAATGGGAAAGTGGTTTGTTTACCCAACGGGAGTACGCTGCAACCTTCCATCGGCACAGGGACAGCCGCATCATGTTCGAGAATTCCCGCTACATCATGGTTCTCGTTTGCTTCATCGGTGCCAGCCTCGGCTATGTTCAGGCTACCTCCGAAGTACGCACCCTGACGGTGACCGGCAAGGTGTCCGGCGACGGCAACACCCGCCGCGGCATAACCGGCACGCGCTACGCCATCACAACGCATGAGCTTGGCGAGGTGCCGCTGCTGAAGGTGCCGGTGATCGGTTACTCGGTCGGGGTGGAAGACGCCTGGCACGCCATTCCGCAAGGCCGCAAGGTGCAGGTGCGCGTTGGCCACTGGCCGCCGGCGTTTGTCGGCAAACCGCGCGAATACATCATGGCGGTTTATTGAGGTAACTCCTCTACGCCTCTTGTCTGCTTCCCTGTCGGAGCTGCGCTCCTCCATGCCTTTTGAAATCTCCCATCCGAGCGACTGCGAGGCGGGCTCTTACATTGATCCCTGTCAGAACTGCGCTCCTCGACGCCTCTTGTTGCCCGCCCACGCGGAGGCGATCACGCGCAGCGGAAACTGCCGTGAGCGATGTCAAAGGAAACACGGGCCACTTCAGGTCGCACCGGTGTTGTTTGGATATGTAGGCGCTTGCTGAAGCAGCCCGCCAATGCGCGGTTTTTGCTTATCCGGATGGCCTGGGGCCCTGAGCGGTTTTCACCCCCACGGGATTCAGCATATTTTCCCTGCCGCACGTCACCGCATGACAGGCTGCTGCCGCTGGTGCCAACTGTGGCACCGGCTGAATCCGGTTTCGCCCCTGTTGCACGTTGATGGCGTTACTTCACCACCGCACCACAGGCTCGCACCGCCTGGCCCGGAGATGGAAACGCATGCCATCCCTTCCACCGGATCAGGTGAAAGGACTATAGTCCATGATAGGAATAATGTCAAGTTCACTTGATGCGGAAATGATTGCGTAGCGCCAGGGCGAACAGGAAGAACCAGATCACGCAAATGAACGGCTGACACACCATCAGCCATGCAACCCCGGTCGGGATGGAGTCACCATACAAGATCGTGATTGCAGTATCGAGTGTACTGGTTTTGCTCAGACCAGAAATCAACAGACTATGGCGAACGGAAATATAGGCTGCCTGAACTAGATCAAATGTGTTGGTATTCAATATTGCGTACAGGTAGCTGAACGCAGCCCATGTCAGCAGCAGGGCAACAAACGGCCGAGCAAAACTGCGCCCGAAATCAGATGTTTTCTCATACAACCAACCAAACCAGAACCGCCCCGCCCCGCCGCTGAACGGCTTGTCCTTCCAGAACCGGCGGCACATGGTTTCCTGGGCAAAGAATTCCATTTCCTGCTGATGATCGCCCGTCTCTGTAGCCAATTTACGTAATACACGGAACTTTTGATAGTCATCCGGAAGCCTAGCAACTTCAAAACACTGTATATAAGTCCGCGGTGCTAGTGTCTCAGAAACATTAAATAATTTACTCCATAATCTGTAAGCCATTGGTGACTGCACTTCCATGTCGTCCAGCACGGGGGCAGAATGGAATACAGCTTCCGCGAAACTAGGGACTTGGGCGAACCTGACGCCCCTTAACAAGAATGAATTATCCGATCTGATGGAGTTAAAATAGCATTCCCCCAGAAATTTGCTGTTAGTAAAAAGAACCCCCTCATTGAAGCGTACAGAACTAAAATTGGATAAACCGCCTATAAAACAGCTCGTGAAGTTTGCATTACCTTCAAACAGGACTTCTCAAAAATCTCGCTTCATTAAGAATAGTCAAATCCTTGAACGAGACATTATTTTCAAACTTCGCCTTATCGAAAGATACTGATTTTTCAAAATTCGCTTCGAAAAATGATGTAAATCCATGAAAAACTGCCTGCTCAAAGAGAGTGCCGTTAAGAAACATTGCTCTCCTAAACAGAGCTTCCCCGTCGAATTGTGACTTAGAGAAACTCGTTGGCCCAAAAAACTTGACCCGACCAAAATCGGTTTCTGCAAAACAACATCGATTAAATTGAGCAGTACCACGAAATGCACAATTTCTAAAATCTGATGAAATTCTGAGAAATGCCGATTTAAATTTAGCTGAACGATGAAATACGACGTTTGAAAAATCTACGCCGTCAATACTTGAGTTATTAAAAGTGCAAAAACCCCAAAAATTACCATTATGAAACGTCACAGACTTAGCAAACTTCGTTCCAACAAAATTGGAAGATCCATAAAACTGACAATCACTGAAGTAGGTTTTAATATGAAAAACTGAATTTTCAAAAGAAACATTGGCGGGAAATATAAATCCGGAAAAATCGATCTGATCCATATTCAGTTCGTAAACGTTAGCGCCGCTCACATTTTTGCTAAGCCTTACACTGGAAGAATTCGGTCGTTTCTTGCCAGTCATCTCAATGTTGGAAAAATCAGCACAAGCTAATGCGAGCCAATTCGCTGTTTCCGGGTTTGATCGAGCGTGTTCTACTGAATTGCCCGGGCTAATTTGCCACTGACCGCTGTCTTCCAGCGCCTTGCGCTGCGCCAACATGTCTTCTGCCCATGCGTTCCAGGCGTCCTTGCCCTTCAGGAACAAGGCGATGGTTTCGTCTCGTGTCATGCAAGAAGCCGTCCGCGCCAATGCGACCAAGTTGCAGCAGATTATCGCATCAAGACGTGGGGGCAACATCTTAGAACGCTGCGCAATCGAAGCCTGTGCAGAACTCCAGCGCCGGGAGTACTGGGTCCCCCGGTCAAGCCGGGGGATGACAGGTTGGAATCCAGCCGGGGGATGACAGTGAAGAGTCAAGCCGGGGGATGACAGAATGAGCGTGCAAGGATACCGACCTGCCCCCACCCCAACCCTCCCCCGCAAGCGGGAGAGGGGGCGAAGCCCGGACTGACGGCGGCGCTTCGCTTGCCTTGCGTCCGCGCCGTCGCTTCGCTCAGGCTTTCTACCCCAACGCCTCAAGCCGGCCCAGCGCGTCCCTGACCTGGCCCGCGCGCAAGCTGAGTTCGTCGCGGCGTTCCCTGGCTTCGATGATCACCTCCGGCGGAGCCTTGGCCACGAAGCCGGGGTTGTTCAACCGGCCCTCGATGGACGCGATGTCCTTGGCGGTCTTTTCCAGTTCCTTGTTGAGGCGCGCCTTCTCCGCCGCGAAGTCGATGACGCCCGCCAGCGGCAGCGCGATGACCGTTTCGTCCAGCACGATCTGGGCCGAGCCCTCGGGCACCGCATCCGCCACGCTGAGCGTTTCCAGCCGGGCCAGGCGCGAAATCTCGGCTTCCCAGCGTTTGGCGCGGGCCGCCGACTCCGGCGACGGGTGCGCAAGCACGCAGGCGATCTTTGCCCCCGCCGGCACGTTCATTTCCGAGCGCACCGAGCGGATTTCGGTGATCAGGCGGATGACCCATTCCATCTCGGCCGCCGCTCCGGCATCGCCAAGCCCTGAATATTCCGGCCAGGCAGCGGTGACCAGCATGGTGTTGCGGCCCGCGTCTCCAGCGGTTTTCTGCCACAGCTCCTCGGTGATGTACGGCATGAACGGATGCAGCAGTTTCAGGATCTGGTCGAGCGTCCACGCGGTCATGGCGCGGGTTTCGGCAAGGGCTGCCTCGTCGGTGCCATTGAGGATGGGCTTCGACAGCTCCACGTACCAGTCGCAGAAGGTGTGCCAGATGAAGCTGTACAGCGCCCCTGCGGCCTCGTTGTAGCGGTGCTCCTCGATGGCCGAGGTGACGGCGTCGCGCGTTTTCGCAGCTTCACCAGCGATCCAGCGGTTGAGCATGACTTTGGCGCTTGCCGGATCGAACCCGTCCACGCGCACCGCCCCGTTCATCTCGGCAAAGCGTGCGGCGTTCCACAGCTTGGTGCCGAAGTTGCGGTAGCCCTCGACACGGGCTGTGGCCAGCTTGATGTCGCGTCCCTGCGCGGCCATGGCGGCAAGGGTAAAGCGCAGCGCGTCGGCGCCGAACTGGTCGATCAGCTCCAGCGGGTCGATGACGTTGCCCTTCGACTTCGACATCTTCTGCCCCTTCTCGTCGCGGACAAGGGCGTGGATGTAGATGGTGTCGAACGGCACCTGGGGCGAGCCGTCGGGCTTCTTCATGAAGTGCATGCCCATCATCATCATGCGGGCAACCCAGAAGAAGATGATGTCGAACCCGGTGACCAGCACGTTGGTCGGATAGTAACGTTGCAGCTCGTGGGTGTTCTCCGGCCAGCCGAGCGTGGAGAACGGCCACAGCGCCGACGAGAACCAGGTGTCGAGCACGTCCTCGTCGCGGGTCAGCTTGACCCGGTGGCCATAGTGCGCCTCGGCCTGCTCCTCGGCCAGCGCCTCGGTTTCGGCGACAAACACCTCGCCGTCGTCGCCGTACCAGGCGGGGATCTGGTGACCCCACCACAGCTGGCGCGAGATGCACCATGGCTGGATGTTGCGCATCCACTCGAAGTAGGTCTTCTCCCACGCCTTGGGCACAAACACCGTATCGCCGCTCTCGATGGCGGCAACGGCGGGCTTCGCCAGTTCGGCAGCGTTGGCAAACCACTGGTCGGTCAGCATCGGCTCGATGATGACCTTGGAGCGGTCCCCGAACGGCTGCACGATCTTGCGGTCCTCGACCATGATCATCAGGCCGTCGGCGTCGATATCCTCGACCACGCGCTTGCGCGCCTCGAAGCGGTCAAGCCCGCGGTACTCGTCCGGAACCAGGTTGATGTCGTCGACCTCGCGCGGGTCCGGCGTGCCGCCGCGGGCAACGATGTCCGCCGCGCGGGCGGCCTGTTCGGCGTACGGCGGGCCGTCATCGCGCATGGCGGCGCGGACGTCCATCAGCCGGTACATCGGAATGTCGCCACGCCGGGCAACCTCGTAGTCGTTGAAGTCGTGCGCGCCGGTGATCTTGACCGCGCCGGAACCGAACGCCGGGTCCGGGTACTCGTCGGTGATGATCGGGATCAGGCGGCGGTGTTGCTTCGGGCCGACGGGAATCTCGCACAGCTTGCCGACGATCGGCGCGTAGCGTTCATCGGACGGGTGCACGGCCACCGCACCGTCGCCCAGCATGGTTTCCGGCCGCGTGGTGGCGATGGAGATGTAGTTGCGGGTTTCGCGCAACGTCTCGTTGCCGTCGGCGTCCTTCTCCACGTACTCGTAGGTTTCGCCACCGGCGAGCGGATACTTGAAGTGCCACATGTGGCCGTCAACCTCGGTGTTCTCCACCTCGAGGTCGGAAATGGCGGTCTCGAACTTCGGGTCCCAGTTGACGAGGCGCTTGTCCTTGTAGATCAGCCCTTCCCGGTAAAGCTGCACGAACACCTTCAGCACGGCCTTCGACAGGCCCTCGTCCATGGTGAAACGCTCGCGCGACCAGTCGCATGACGCACCCAGCCGGCGCAGCTGGCCGATGATGGTGCCGCCGCTTTCCGCCTTCCACTGCCACACCTTGTCGAGGAACGCCTCGCGGCCGATCTCGCGCCGGCCCGGCTCCTGGCGCTCGGCCATCTGGCGTTCGACAACCATCTGCGTGGCAATACCGGCATGGTCCAGGCCCGGCTGCCACAGCACGTCCCTGCCCCGCATCCGCTCGAACCGGCACAGGATGTCCTGCACCGTGTTGTTGAGTGCATGACCCATGTGCAGGCTGCCGGTGACATTGGGCGGCGGAATGACGATGCAGTACGGATCGGCCTCGGGGCGCTGGTTGGCCTTGAAGGCACCGGAGGCTTCCCACGCCTCATACAGGCGGGTTTCAATGTCGGCGGGATTGTAATGCTTGTCGAGCATGGCGGGTCACGGGAATCTGTCTGAAAGGGAATGGATTGCGGTGGTTTAAACACCAGCGCACGCGCGGTTGCAACGGTCGAGGCTGCAGAGGTGTCGAAACTAGCGCTTCAGGCCGGTGATGCGGGCGATCTCGTCCTTCACCGCCTGCTCGACAATGGGCGCGAGATTGTCGGCCAGCCAGTCCTCGATCAGCGGGCGGATCATGGCGATGAACGCGTCCTCATCCGGCATGGCGCGGGCAACGTGGTCCGGCATGTGCTCGTCGAACCACGAGGCAAGTTCCGGTTCGATGATCTGACGGATCATGGCTTCCAGCGGTAACTGGCCCTGGCCTTCGTCCGGCGCGGGTTGGGGTCCGGGTTCCGGTTCGGGCTCAGGCTCGGCATAAGCCGCGTACTGGATATCCAGCTCTTCCAGGGGCTCCTCGGCAACCGTGCCCGGCAGAACGTACGCCTGCTCAGGCTGCGGCTGGAGCTGAACTTCATACTGCTCCGGTTCTTCCGGTGCATAGGTGTCGAAGCTCTGGTCCAGCGACCACTCGTGATAGTCGGGCGAATAGCTAACAGTGCCGGACGCGAGCTCTGTCGCCACGAAGTCCTCGACATAATCCTCGGCTGGCGGCAGCGACGAGCGCAGTCCTTGCGATGGCTGGTAGGGTGCAGGCTCTGGCTGTTGCGGTGGTGCGGGCGGATAGGCCTTGGCGCGCTGTTCTTCCCGGCGCACGTCACCACCCAGCAGCGACGCCATCGACCTGCCCGGAATCGGCGCGGGTGCGCTGGCCCAGCGATGACAGCCTGTTGCGCAAGTTCATGTAGGTTGCCGAGCCTTCCAGTGAATAGCGGAACCTGTACGGATTTTGCGAAAGATAACCCGGACCACGCCTTACGTCACGTGCCGAGCGCTTGTCATCCGTATTTACCGCTTCCGGCGCCGGCTGGACCGGCGGTGGCGCAGGCTGCCTTACCGTGGCGGATACGCGAACCCGGGGCGCCGGCGGCACTGTGCCGGGCGCCGGCAAGGCTGCGTCGAGTGACGGGCGCAGCGGAGCAATATCCGGCTGTTGCCGGGAATCAGCCTCGATGGCTTGCCGGATCGACGAGAGCAACTGCTCGACGCTCTGCCCGTCCGGTGGACTGTTCTCGGGCTTGCCCATGAATGAACCGCATGCCTTGCAGATTGAAACCGCTCTCCCGCACAAAGTATCGGGACGCACACCACATATCACAAGGGGCGGCCTGCGTTACAGGTCAGTTGTCGACAGCTATGCAGGATCCGGGAATTTCAGGTTTCGCATCGAAACCTGAACTACTCTAGTCAAGCGGGGGCACGTTGGAGCCGAACGCCTTGTCCTTCACCAGCTCATAGTGGATGGCGGGCTCGTACATCGGCACCGACAGGCGCAGGTTGTCTGCAGTCATCTGGCCGATAGAAGCGACCAACTGGTAGCCAGCGACAATACGATCACGGCGGGCATTGGCGAGTGCGATAGATGCTAATACCAACTCATTGGCGACATCCAGCACGTCTAGCGTGGTACGGGTGCCGACCTGGGCTTCCTGCCGCACACCCTCGAGTGCAATGGACTGGGCCTTCACTGCATCGCCCGCAGCGGTGATGGTGGCCGATGCGGCCATCAGCAGGTGCCACGAGGTCACGACGCTCTCGCGCACCTGCCGGCCGGCATCCAGCACATCGAGGCGGCTGCGGCTGGCAATTTCCTTGGCCTCGCGAATGCGCGAGTACGTTAGGCCGCCGTCATAGATCGGGATCGACAGCACGCCGCCGACACTGCCCTGCTCGGAGTCACTCAACTGCGAGGATGGCTCATTCGCCACCGAATACTGCGCCTGGAAGTCAAGCCTTGGCAGAAGGTCTGACCGCACGACGCCGATGTTGGCAATGGCGGCTTCCTCGTTGAAGGCGGCAGCGAGAATCTGCGGGTTGGTTTCCTGGGCAATGTCGATGGCGGCACGCAGCGTCTTGGGCACGCGCGGCGACAGGCCCGGATACTTCAGTTTGCCCGGCGCATCGCCGATCACCCGGACATAGTTGGCAACAGACGCTTCAAGGTTGCCAATGGCGACAGCGAGGTTACCTTGTGCCGCAGACTCACGCGCTCGTGCTAGCGCAACGTCAGTCTTGGTTATCTCACCAACATTGAATCGTGCCTGACTGGCCCGTACTTCCTCGCTAAAAAAATCTAGCGATCGTCGTCGCAAATTCACGATCTCGCGGTCGCGCAGCACGTTCATGTAGGCGGTGGCCGCAGCGAGCAAGGTGTTCTGCTGGGTTGCCAGCAGGTTCTGGGCACCCGCGCCTACCGTCGCCTCTGCCTGCTTGACGGCGTTCTCGGTCCGGAAGCCGTCGAAGATCGGCTGGTTCAGCGTGATGGAAAAGCTGCGCGTGGTGAAATCAGACTTGTTGTTGCCGCCGGCACCCTTGAGATTCGATCCCTGCCAGTTGCGGGAAACCTCGGCTCCAGCCTGCACCTGCGGCCGCCAGCCGGACTTCGCCTGTGGCACGGCTTCATCCGTGGCGCGCTGCCGGGCACGGTCTGCAGCCAGTGCCGGATTGGTCATGTAGGCCTTCGCCAGGGCACCAGCGATGGTTTCAGCGCGCGCAGCACCAGCAGACACTGTCAGCGAGACCGCCAACAGAAATGCTGTTGCAGCACCCCGCAAAGCCCACTGCCGTCTTGAATTCATTCCCTGCCGCACCTGGTTCCCCTCTGGAATCGCCACCTACCAACATTTGGACCCGGACGGTTAATGAATCACTAATAAGGTATCCCAAATCAAGTCAAGGCCAGCCTGTGCACACCATAAAGTCGCTCGATGTAGCGTAAACCCGCTACTCTCATGAATACGACCTCAACGTGACAGCAATGCGGCCAACCGCCTTGAGTGGCTTACGCAACGTCACCGATGCAACAGCTAGAACCGGAATCCTGCGGGCGGTGCATCGAATTCCCTCAGCGACGGGACGCTGGCATCAAAGGCGTGGCGATGGCTGAAAGTGCCGCCACTTCGGGTATAAACCCTCGCCTGCGAAACATCGGCCGTGCCTACGACGGCGATCAGCCTGCCGTTGCCGGACAACTGGTTCAGCAACCCGTCCGGCACGGTCGCAACACGGCCGTTGATTATGATGACATCATATGGCGCTTCGGCCGGGTGGCCACCGGTCAGCGTTGCCTCGATGGTCACGACGTTGGAAGCCTCAAGCCGCAACAGGTTCTCATTGGCGGTCCGCAGCAGCCCTGGATCGCTTTCGATCATCACGACTGTCTGGGCAATATAGCTGAGCACCGCCGCCGAGTATCCCGATGCGCCGGCAACGTCGAGAACGCTTTCCTCTGGCCTGATTTCGGGCAGCCTGCAGCATGCGGGCATAGGCCATCGGCTCCAGCAGGTAACGGCGGGCGCCGCCTTCGGTCACGGGCAAGGCAATGTCGTTGTCCATGTAGGCGATGGATTTCATCGCATCCGGCACGAACTGTTCACGCGGCACCAGTGCCAGTGCATCGATGACCCGCCGGTCGGTGATGCCGTTGGGGCGAACCTGAGACTCGATCATGTTTTCGCGGGCGACAGAGTAATCAAGCATAATCGCGTAAACCTTTGCTGGTCAGGACATCGCATCCGGGTGAGCGCGCAAGCCCTCTGCAAGGCAACGGCGCTCACGTTGGTGCTTCCTTAGCAACCTCGCGCGCCATCGCCAAGCAGGTTTGTTGCAGCCGGCGTGTCGGAGCCGCCAAACGAGACATTGTGTGCCGGCAAACTGTCGTCTATAAGCAGCGCCGGTCCGGAGAAATCCGGATACGACCTCGCGAAGGCCTCGTGGGAGAGTGGTTATCCATCGGATTGCAAATCCGCTTACTCCGGTTCGATTCCGGACGAGGCCTCCATTCATGACAGTCGTGTTCTGCCCCCGCAAACGGCACTTGCTGCAAATCCTGGCAGTGTGATGCGACCGGCGCCGTGCCACTGTGACCAAATTGCAACAGTGCGCGAAAAAGTGTTGCACGCAGGCCCGCCAAATGGCGTCCCGGAGCGTGTGGGCCACATATTCGCCCAGTTGTTCCCGACATTGATGTGGCACGCGACAAGCAGCCGGTGTATTGCTTTGTTTCGCAGTTGCGAAAGTTCCGAGGGGTTGATGGTGCGCCAGCTTGTTGCCAGTGTCCTGTTGTGTCTTGCCGTGGCAGGCTGTGCCGGCGGCGCGACGAACTCTGCCCTGCTGGAACCCCGCACGATCGACGTGGACACCACTGCCGAACCGGCTGGTGGCGTCATTTCAAGCCACATACGGCAGCTCGAAGCCAAGACCAATCCATCCTACGTGACGCTGGTCGTACACGAGAAGGACACCCGCGGTGCCATGCGCTCGGCCATCATGCCGGATGCGCTGACCTCCGGCAGCGGCTTCATCGTGGGCGACGGATTGGTTATGACCGCGGCCCACGTGGCCGTGCAGCCCGGCAATTCGGTCGATGCCCGCGGCGCGGACGGGCGGATCTACACCGGCAAGGTGGTTGCCGTTAAGCCGGAAAACGACATAGCGCTGATCAAGTTGCGCAACCTCAGCGGTGCAGCCGTAAGCCCTGCCAACAGACACTGCATGGCGCGGGGTGCGCCTGTGTTCTCGCTGGGCAAGCCCCACTCCAAGAACGACACGGCCCGCATCGGCTCGGTCAACTCGATGAGCTTCGGCCGCGCGGTGCGCTACAACAAGTTCGGCTATCCTGATGCCATCGAGCTGCGCATGGCAACCAAGAAGGGCGAATCGGGTGGTCCGTTGTTCGATGACCGTGGTGAACTGACCGGCATGCTGGTCTCCACCCTGTCAGACGCAAACGGGCGGCCCCTCAACCTGGCACACGCCATTTCCACGCCGGCGCTGGCAAGGTTCCTGTGCGAGAACACCTCGTGCGGCGCAACATGGCAGCAACTCGCAACCAGGGAACCCAATCGCTGCCCGGCCAGCTGACCTGCGTCCAGCCCGCCGTATAAACCAAAAGCCGCCGCAGAGGTTCCTCCACGGCGGCTTTTTGTTGGCAATCCTGACGGTCAGCGATCAGGGCAGCAGGACGGTGGAACCGGTGGTCTTGCGGCCTTCGAGGTCCTTGTGGGCCTGCACGGCGTCAGACAGCTGGTAGGTCTGGTTGATCTCCATCTTCACCGCACCTGAACTGACCACATCGAACACGTCGGCGACGTTGGCCTGCAGGGCTTCATCGGAGGCAACGTAGGTCATCACGGTCGGGCGGGTGAGGTAGAGCGACCCCTTTGCCCCGAGAATGCCAGTGTCGAAATCCTTCACCGGCCCCGATGCGGCACCGAAGCTGACCAGCAGCCCACGCGGGCTGAGCGAATCAAGCGAGGCATCGAGCGTGGCCTTGCCTACGCCGTCGTACACCACCGGCACACCCTTGCCATCGGTCAGCTCGCGCACGCGCTTGGCCACGTCTTCCTTCGAGTAATCGATAACTTCGGCGCAACCCAGCGACTTGACCAGTTCAGCCTTCTCCGGCGAACCAACCGTGCCGATCATCCGAACGCCGAGGTGCTTGGCCCACTGCACGGCAATCAGGCCCACGCCGCCGGCAGCAGCGTGCCACAGGATGGTGTCGCCCTTCTTGACCTTGAAGGTCTCGAGCAACAGGTAGCGTACCGTCATGCCCTTCAGCATCAGCGCGGCAGCGGTCTGGTCGTCGATGCTGTCAGGCACCTTGCACAGCCGGTTGGCCGGCATGTTGCGCTGTTCAGAGTAGGCACCGATTGGCCCTGCCCCGTATGCCACGCGGTCGCCAACCTTCAGGCTGGTCACACCCTCGCCCAACGCCTCCACCACGCCGGCGCCTTCCATGCCGGGCGTGAAAGGCAACGGCAGCTTGTAGTAGCCGGAGCGGTGATAGGTATCGATGTAGTTGAGGCCGACGGCGGTGTGACGCAGGCGCACTTCGCCAGCGCCCGGGGCTGCCAGTTCAACGTCCTCGTACTTCATCACGTCGGGTGCGCCCGGCTCGTGAATGCGGATTGCCTTCATGGTGATGCGGTCCTTCCAGGTTCTGGTTGATTGGGTGTGCAGTGATGTGCGCGATGGCGCGGAAAAATGCAATCACGCTTCCATGAGGTTGCGCATGACCGTGGTGAGCTTGTTCCAGTCCATGTCCTCGAGCGGCACAATGCGCACGTCCAGCACGGCCGCCTTGCCCATCAGCGCCTCGTAGCGCGGGGCACCGTTGCGGTCATCGAAAAGGTCGGTGGTGACGAGCACGGCAACACGTTCGCCGGGGCGGCCAAAGTGGTCGGCCAGGTTGTCGGCCTCATGCACGGCGTCCATCATGCGTGAGCGGTGCTTGCGGTCGCGCGCCGACAGCGTCGAGCGCAGCGCCTTGCACGAGACGAACCCGAGCCGGTCATCATGGCGGAAAATCACGTCTATCTCGTTCTCGCCGTTGTAGCCGTTCACTTCCCATCCGATCAATTGCGAATAGTAAGCCTCGTCGGCACCGGCATCCACAGCGGCCAGCCAGGCAAGCTCTTCCAGCCACCCACCGGTGACGAATCGCCGGGCCGACAGGTCCGGAAGTCCGAACTGGTCGTGGGTCCGCTGGATCAGGTTGTGGTGAAGCATCGCGTCGAACAGCATGCCGACGTCGTCATCGGCAGACGCCTTGTTGCGCAGGAAGCTCGATACCGAGCGGCCTGCGAGGGGCGCTGCCTCCATGAGGGCATCACGCACGACCTCGAAGGCGGGGTAATGATGCTCGATCAGCATCGTCAGGTCACGGCGGGCAAGTGCCTCGCCGGGGTCGCCCGCAGTGCCTTTCAGGCGAGCGGAGCGTGAGGACAATATTTTTTCAATCGTTTGCATTCGCACAACTGTCAAATATGCTGCGGTCACATTTGCTGCATTCACCGGCTGGGAAAGCCCGGTGCCAGGCCGCCTCGTGCAGCACGGCGCCTGCAACCACCAGCCTCCCTTGGCCGATCACTCTGTAACAAGCACACTATGACCTATACGATCAATGCCGTCACCCGTTCGGTGGCACCACCGCCGATTGCCGAAGCAGCCCGCTGGCTGGATGACAACCGCTCCGGCCTCAAGCCCATCAACCTGTCGCAGGCAGTGCCGAGCTACGCCCCGGCCGAGGCGCTGGCCAGCCATGCCGCGCAGTCCATCCTTGATGGAACGGCTACCTTGTACACAGACATCCTTGGCATCGCCCCCTTGCGCGAGGAACTGGCAGGCCACATGGCATCCACGTACGGCGGCGCGGTCAACGCAGAGGATGTGGCCATCACCGCCGGGTGCAACGCAGCCTTCTGCCAGGCGATCATGGCGCTGGCCGAGCCCGGCGACAACGTGGTGCTGACCACGCCGTGGTACTTCAACCACCACATGTGGCTGCAAATGAACTCCATCGAGGTGCGCACCATTGCCGCAAGCGGCGCAAACGGTGCCCTGCCCGATCCGGCCCAGCTTGCATCGGTGTGCGACAGCCGCACCCGGGCGCTGGTGCTGATTTCGCCCAACAACCCGACCGGGGCAATCTATCCGCCTGCCCTGCTGGACGGCTTTTTCGATGCGTGCGAGCGGCTGCGCATCGCGCTGGTGCTGGACGAAACCTACAAGGATTTTCTCGACCCCACGGAAGCTCCGCATGACCTGTTCCGCCGCGACAACTGGCGCGACACCTTCGTCCAGCTGTTCAGTTTCTCGAAGTCCTATGCGCTCACCGGGCAGCGGGTCGGGTCACTGATCGGTGGTACGGCGCTGATAGAAACGGTCGAGAAGATCCAGGACTGCATCACCATTTGCGCGCCCCACGTTGCGCAGTTGTCCGCGCTCTACGGCTTGCGCCACCTTGATGGCTGGAAGGCGCAGAAGCGTGCAATCATGGCCGACCGCCTGACCGCCATGCGCAGCTCGTTTGCCGCACATGCACCGCAATACGAAGTGCTCAGCTCGGGCGCGTTCTTCGCCTACATCCGCCATCCATATGAAAACCGCTCCGCGCGCGACGTGGCGATGACCCTTGCGCGCGACACCGGCGTGCTTACACTGCCGGGCAGCATGTTCGGGCCCGGTCAGGAGCAATACTTGCGCATAGCATTCGCCAATGTCGAAGCCGGGTTGATGGTCGAGGCGGCCCGCCGCCTCGGCGAGCACGCGCAATTGCAGCAGCAACACGGCAGCCTGACCCCTGCCGCAGCCGGATAGACCCGCGCCATGGGCTTCAAGGTCAAGATCTGGGGATGCAGGGGCTCGATCCCTGTGGCGACGGCGCAGACAATGCGCTTTGGCGGGTCAACGGCGTGCGTGGAACTGCAGATCGATGGCCAGACCATCATCATTGATGCAGGCTCCGGCATCCGCGAGCTTGGCAGCGACATTGCCAGCCGCGGCACCGCGCACGCGCACCTGCTGCTGTCGCACGGCCACTATGATCACGTCATGGGCCTGCCCTTTTTCGCGCCGGTCTATGACCGCACCATGAAACTCGACATCTGGTCGGGCCACACCGGTGGCAAAACCAGCACCCGCGCGCTTGTTGCCGGCTTCATGCAGGAACCCTACCTGCCGGTGACCATCGACCTGATGTGCGCGACCATGAGCTACAACGACGTTGATCGCCGCTGCATGCTGGACCTGGGCAACGGCATCACGGCGCGCTCCTGCCCCACGAACCATCCCGGCGGCTGCCTTGCCTGGCGGGTGGACCATGCCGGGTCCAGCTTCGTCTACCTGTCCGACCACGAACACGGCATTGCCTCGATAGATCAGGAGCTTGTGGCGTTTTCCGAAGGTGCGGACCTGATGATCTACGATGCCATGTACACCGACGACGACTACCCGTCGCACAAGGGCTTCGGCCATTCAACCTGGCGTGAGGCCTGCAAGACAGCCCAGGCGGCCGGCGCCAGGCAGTTGCTGCTGTTCCACCACGCGCCTGATCGCTCCGATGCCCAGATCGATGCCATCGAGGCTGAAGCCCATGCGCTGATGCCCGGTGCCAGTGCGGCGCGTGAGCGGCAGATCATCGAGATCAGCCACAAGGCTTGAGTGGCGCGTTGCCGCCGGCGGGCAGCACTGCCCGGAACCCGCGCTTGCACAGCGCCGTTGCAGGGGTCTACAAAACCAGCCAGCATCTGGCCATCCCTGCCTACCCGCATGAACCGGCCAGCCAGCGGGGGCACAACAGCGAAAGACCCGCGTCATGAAGGACCCTTACGAGGTTCTCGGTGTTGCGAAGACGGCAACCGACAAGGAAATCAAGACCGCGTTCAAGCAGATTGCGCGCAAGCATCATCCTGATCTTCACCCCGACGACAAGGCCGCCGAAGCCATCTTCAAGGAGGCATCGGGTGCCTATGACCTGCTGAAGAACAAGGAACGGCGCCAGCGCTACGATGCGGGCGAAATCGACGCCACCGGCGCAGAACGGCCGCAACCCCAGCAGCGCCAGCAGTACTACCGCGACTATGCCGGTGCCGGACCGGCCGGCGGTCACGCCGAGCAGGACGGCTTTGCCAGCGACGAGGAGCTGGAAGAGTTTCTCGCCCGCGCCTTTGGTGGCGGCACAGGGGCACGCGGACAGCAGGCGCCGCGCCGTGCCCGGGGCATGGACGTCAACTACACCCTGCCCGTCACCTTCCTGGAAGCGGCCACCGGTGCGAAGCGCCAGGTTGTGCTGCCTGACGGACGCACCCTCAACGTGACCATTCCCGAAGGTGCCAGCAACGGGCAGAT
Organism: uncultured Alphaproteobacteria bacterium; assembly: GCA_963700735.1. Lineage (GTDB taxonomy): Bacteria > Pseudomonadota > Alphaproteobacteria > Rhizobiales > Aestuariivirgaceae > Anderseniella. The sequence continues at coordinate 140,824 of CAVOYR010000009.1, read as the reverse complement.
GATGCGCCTCAAGGGCCAGGGCATGCCGGGGTTCAACGGCGGGCCTGCCGGGGACGCCTACGTGGAACTGCAGGTGGACAGCCATCCGTTCTTTGAACGCAGGGACGACAACATCCACCTTGAAGTACCGGTCACCTTGCAGGAGGCCGTGCTCGGCGGGCGCATCGAGGTGCCAACGATTTCCGGCCCCGTAAGCGTCACCGTGCCGAAGAACTCCAACACCGGCACGAAGCTGCGGCTGCGCGAGAAAGGCATCCGCAACCGCAAGACCGGCGAACGCGGTCACCAGATGATCACGCTGAGGGTGGAACTGCCGCGCGGCGAAGAACTCGAACTTGCCGAATTCCTGAAGGACTGGCAGCCGACGTCTGCCACCAACCCGCGCAAGGAGATGCTGTCATGATGAGCCTCGACGAACTTGTCGCCTCGCTCGACGCCCTCAGGCGCGAAGACCTGGAGGCCTGGATGCAGTGCGCGCTGGTTGCCGCAGACGATGTAGCCGGCACGCCACACTTCAGCGAGATGGAATGCGCCCGGGTGCAGCTCATCTGCACGCTGCATTACGACATGGAGGTGGAGGTGGACACCCTGCCCGTGGTGCTCGACCTGATCGACCAGCTGCACGAGGTCCGCTACCGGCTCAACTCCCTGACCAGTGCCATCATGCAGCAGGACGATGAGGTGCGCACCCGCATCATGACTCGGCTGCAGGACATGTAGATCGACCCGGACATCAGCGCGCAAAAAAGACTGCCGCCCGGAGGCGGCAGCCAGTCTCGTGCAACGGACGCAAGCCTAAAGTTACTTCAGCAGAGCTTCCATCGGCAGGGCTTCGGACACCGTGTGGGTGTCCACGATGCCGGGCTTGCCATTGTTGATTTCAACAATGTGATAGCGGCCCTTGTTCTGATGGTGGAGTTCCGAGGTGAAGGTACGTGGACCGAACAGTGTCGGCTCGTTCGTCATCTTTTCCAGTTCCGCCACCACGGCAGCAGCCTCGGTTGAACCGGCGCGCTCCACGGCCTTGGCCCACACATCGATCAGGATGTAACCCGGATAGACGTACTGGCTGGATGGGCCTGCACCGGTAACCTGCTTGTAGGTTTCGTTGAACTTGGTCACGTCCGGGTTGGGGTCGTCACCGTAGATCGATGCCTGCACCGGCACGAAGAAGTTCGACAGGTCCGGCACGGCATCCAGCCAGTAGCTGCCGTCAACACCCGACCCGTTGAGGATCATGGAGTTGATGCCGGCAGCCCGGATCTGCTTGATGGCCGAAACCACGCCCGGCATCATCGAGCAGAGCATGATCGCATCGGGTTCCTTCTCGAGGCTCTTGATGCGGGTGATCTGGGCAGCAATCGAGGCGTCTTCGTTCTTGAAGGTGTCAGAGCCGACAAGCTTGGCTTCAGCCAGCTTCGGCACCATCCAGTCGAAGCCGTCGCAGATACCCTTGTTGTACTCGGTCCACGTGTCGAGCAGGCGGTAGAAGGTGCGTGCGCCCTTCTTGTTGTACGACCACTCGGCCATGGTTGCGCCCTGCACCGGTGCCAGCACCGACGCAGAGAACGAGAACGGGCCGACGCCCTGGATGCCGGCCTTGATGGACTCGGCGCACAGGAAGAACGACACCTTGCCGGCTGCCTGTGCAGCAAGTGCTGCCGGGGCACCGAAGTCGTAGTCGCACGACACGACCACCAGGTCAGCACCCTTGTCGAGCACTTCAAGGCCAGCCTTTGCACCTTCGGCGCGGTCGGTCTTGGTGTCAGCGTTGACCACCTTGATCTGCTGGCCAAGCAAGCCGCCTGCCTTGTTGATCTCGTCAATGCGGATCATCGCGGCGTCCTGTGCGGGCTTGTCATAGGCCTGCATGAAGCCGGACTCGGCTGTTGCAAAACCAACGACGATATCATCGGCCAGTACGACCGTCGTTCCGAACATCGTGCCGGCCAGCAACACGCTGCCCGCTAGTCTGGTCCACTTAGTCATGTTCACCTCCTGTTGAGCTTCAATTTGCTCGGTTATTCCGGCACGGAACCAGCTGTTCGCTCGCTCCGTGCACCGGACATTCTGTTGAAAGGCCACCCCGCCCAAACCAGTTCGCGATTGCGCATCAGGCCGGTTGGCCGGAACATCAGGATCACGATCATCACGATGCCGATCGCGATTTCCTGGATACCGTTGGGGATCGAAACCGTCGTCTCGCCCAGCGCCACGCCCTTTTCCAGCCACCTCAGAAGCTGGATGATGATTGACAGCACCACAACCCCTACGACGGCACCGGACAGGCTGCTCATGCCGCCCACCACCAGCATCGACAATGAGATGAAGGTGAGCCCCAGGTAGAAGGTATCTGGGGTGACCACGCCGACCGAATGGGCGTACAGCGCCCCGCCCAGCCCCATCAGCGCACCCGACAGGGTGAAGGCGATGAGCCGTTCGCGCGGGATGTTCACGCCGGACGCGCTGGCGGCGGTTGCCTCGTCGCGGGCCGCGCGCAACGCAAGGCCGGAGCGCGAGATGGTATAGAAATACGCGATCAGGATGGTGACCACCGACGCCAGGAAATACGGCCAGATGCTGCGATGGATCGGTATGCCCACCACCGAGCTGGTCGCCCCGGTCACGTCTTCCCAGTTTGAATAGACAGTGTTGATGACCGCCAGCATGGCGAAGGTGGCGATGGAGGCGGCAATGCCCGACAGCCGCATCAGGATGCGCCCGAACAGGAAGGCGAACACCCCGGCGAACAGTGCCGAACAAACCAGCGACACCAACAGCGGCATTTGCAGTTGCGCCACGAAATCCGGCAGGCCGGGCAGCAAGATCTTCTTCATCATCGGCGGAATGGTGAACCAGGCCGTTGCATAGGCCCCGAGGCAGGTGAAGCCGATGTGGCCAAAGCTGATCACCCCGGAATTGCCAATGAACACGTAAAGCCCGACCACCAGGATGACGCGCACGAACACATCGATGACGGTCTGGTTGAACGGGCCGCTGTTTGTCGTCATGGCCATCAGCGCCACGGCAAGCATGATCAGGCACAGGATCACCGGCGTGGAAATGGTCTGGACGAGAATGGGCGCAGGACGTTGCATCGCTACACCCTCTCGCGTGAAGACTTGGAGGGCAACAGCCCGTTCGGCCGGAAAATCAGCATGACGATGACGGCACCATAGACGAACGCATCACGGAACGGGCGCGCCTCCAGCGGCAGGATAACCTGCATCAGCACGCTTGCCCCCCCGATCAGGAACCCGGCCAGCACCGCGCCCGGCAAGCTGCCCAGCCCGCCGATGACCGTTGCAATGAACGCCACCAGCATGATCGAGGCGCCCATCTGTATGTCGACGGTCCCGGTCTGTGTGCCGAGGATGAGGCCAATGGCTGCCGCCAGCATGCCCGAAATGGCAAACGCGGCCATGATCACGCGGTTGGCGCGCACACCCAGCATCCGCGCCATGGTGAAGTCTTCGGCGGCTGCACGCATTTCCAGGCCGAACCGGGTGCGCTTGAGGAAGGCCACCAGCCCGATCAGCACCACGATGGTGACGCCGATGGTGATGACCTGCAGCAGCGGAATGCGCGCACCGAGGATTTCAACCGGCAGCGACAGGTTGGACCACAGGTTGATGGATTTCGGCCGGCTGGAATAGAGCATCAGCAGGAAGTACTTGATGACGAACCCGAGCGCGAAGGAGGCAATCATCATGGTCGCCGGATTGACGTTCCTGAACCGGCGGAACACGAGGATTTCCGACAACACCGAAATCCCTGCCCCGATGGCCAGCACCAGCGGGATCAGCAGCCAGGCCGGCAGATGCCCGGCAAACACGATGGCCGCGGCATCGGTCGAGGGCCACAACAGCGCGAACACGCAGAATGCGATGTAGTCGCCATGGGCGAAGTTCACCAGCCGCATGACGCCGAAGATAAGCGCAATGCCGAGCGCGCCCAGCGCATACAGGCTGCCCAGGCTCAACGCATCGAAGATGATCTGCAAGGTTGCCGTCATGACCGCGTCAATGCTCCCCGTAGCCGAAATATGCCGCTTCGAGCGCATCGCCCTTGGCCAGTTCCGCGGCATCGCCTTCCAGCACGATCTCGCCGGAGCGCATCAGGATCATGCGGCCGCCGGTGATCATGGCACGGGTGGAGCTTTGCTCAACGATGAGCAGCGTGAGGTTGCGCTCGGTTCGCAGCGCGAGCAACGTTTCATACACCTGATCGATGATCTTGGGCGCCAGCCCCAGCGACGGTTCGTCGATGGCGATCAGCCGGGCCTCGGTCATCAGGGCGCGGGCGATCACCAGCATCTGCTGCTGGCCGCCGGACAACACGCCCGCCGGCTTGTGCCGCCGCTCGGCGAGCATCGGAAACAGCGTATAGGCATTGTCCAGGTTGGCGCCGGTGCGCGACCGGTCAGCCAGCATGCCGGTGCCAAGCACGAGGTTTTCCTCGATGGTCAGCCCGCCAAACACGTGCCGGCCTTCCGGCACCATGGAGTATCCCAGCCGGGCGATGTCTTCAGGCGACCGGCCCGCTATTGCCTGCCCGGCAAAGTGGATGCTGCCCTCGGCCGGCGTGACGATGCCGGAGATGGTCTTGAGCAAGGTCGACTTGCCCGCCCCGTTCGGCCCCGTGACGAACAGCAGTTCACCCTCGGCCAGGCTGAGGCTGGCATTGCGCAAGGCGGTCAGCCTGCCATACCGCGACGTGACGCCATCGACCTTGAGCAGTTCCGTCATAGCGCCGCCTTTTCAAGGTCGACGCCAAACTCGCCCTGCGTGCCCATGTAGGCGTGGCGCACCACGTCGCTGGCACGGATGTGCGCCGGGTTGCCGCCGTCAATCAGGATACCGGAATCCAGTACGTGGATATGCTCGCACAGGCTGAGCACGAGGCCGATGTTGTGCTCGATAAGCAGGATGCCGCAGCCCTTTTCCTTCAGGATCTTCCGGGTCAGTTCCACCAGGTCTGCTGCCTCATGCGCGGACATGCCGGCGGCCGGTTCGTCCATCAGCAGGAAGTCAGGATCGCACATCAGCGCGCGGGCAATGGCGACACGGCGTTCATCGGTGTAGGGCAGCCCGCCAGCCAGCGTTTCCGCCAGGTGGCCGATGCCGATCCACTGCAGCATGTCGAACGCCTGGCTGGCAGCCTGGCGGCGGCTCAGCCCCATGCCGACGCCGGTAACCTCAAGGTTGTCGAGTACCGACAGGTCACCGAACATCCGTCCGCCCTGGAATGTGCGGGCAACGCCCATGCGGCGGAGCTGGTGTGGCTGGACTTTCGACACGTTGCGGTCGCCCAGCAACACCTCGCCGCCGGTGGGCGGCTGGAAGCCCGTCAGCACGTTGACCATGGTGGTCTTGCCCGCGCCATTGGGGCCGATCAGGCCGGTAATCCTCGCCCTTGGAATGGACAACGTGACGTTTGACAGCGCGGTAAGCCCGTCGAATGCAACCGTCACATTGTCTGCCCTGAGCGAGTCTTCCATGCCGTCTCCCTAGGCCGCCACTGTCTTGCGGGCTTTCGCCGTGGCCGCGCCACGCGCCGCCCTTGCCGCGGTGATGACGTACGATCCGCTCTTGTCGAGCTTCGCCGTCCAGCCCGGTTCGATGACGATGGTGGTGGTCTCTTCCTCGATCACCGCAGGGCCCTCGATCACCGCGCCTGCCCCCAGCTGGCCGCCGTCATAGACGGCGGTTTTCTGCGGTTTGCCGGACAGGTCGAAGATCGCCTTGCGATAGCCCTTGAGCGCCTTTGGCACCGGCACACCCTTGCCAAGCGTTGGCAGCTCCGGCTTTTCGACCTTGCCGTAAAGCGTGCTCTCGATGTTGACGAGCTCAATGGTATTGTGCCGTTCGGAGTAGGTGTAAAGCTCCTCGTGGCGGCGATGAAACGCCTCCTTCACCTTGTCGATGGTCTTCGAATTGATCTCGAAGTTGCCGATATCGACGGTGCATTCGTGCACCTGGCCGACATAGCGCATCTCGACTGACCGGCTGATCGCGATCTGGCTCTTCTTGAAACCATCACCTGTCAGGTGCGCGACACCCTCGGCCTCGATCTTCTTGAACAGCTCGTTGACCTGCTTGTAGGCGGCCGCGTTGTCCAGCCGAAGCGGGCTGGTGGCCATGTAGTTGTACTTCACGTCCGAGATGATCTGCCCGAAGGCGCACAGCCCAGACGCCAGTTTCGGCAGGATGATGGTATCGATGCCCATTTCCCGCGCAATTGCGGTGATGTGCGCGGCCGTTGCACCACCAGCACCCACCAGCACAAAGTCACGCGGATCGTAGCCACGCTCCACCGACACGCGCCGGATGCCGTTGACCATGTTGTTGTTGACGATGGTGAACATGCCGTAGGCGGCTTTTTCGACCGATAATCCAAGAGGTTCTGCCAGCCGCGACTTGATCGCCTCGCGCGCCTTCTTGGCATCCAGCGGCAGCCGCCCACCCACGAGACCGTCCGGATTGAGGTAGCCCAGCACGATGTTGGCATCCGATACGGTGGGTTCCGTACCGCCCTGCGAGTAGCACGCAGGCCCCGGATCAGCCCCCGCGGACTGGGGTCCCATTTGCAGGAGACCCATTTCGTCGATCCAGCCGATTGACCCGCCACCTGCACCAAGGGTCTCGACTTGAATCATTGGTACGCCAATACGATAGCGCAGGAAGTCAATGTTCTTGTTGAGGTTGGTGACACCATCCTTGGTGAGCGTTATATCAAACGATGTACCCCCCATGTCGCAGGTAATAACGTTCTTCTTGTTGAATGGCGCCGTTACATAAAGGCCCGCCTGGGGCGCAGATGCAGGCCCTGAGTTGATGGCGTAGACGGACCGGTCGGTCATCACCTGACCAATGGCAAGGCCACCGTTCGACTGGAAGTAGCGGACGGGATAACGGGCACCGAGCTGGCGGAAGTAGTCGTCCACCCTGGTGACGTACTTCTTCATGATCGGCGCGAGGTAGGCGTTGGTGATGGCCGTTGATGTGCGGGTGTACTCGCGCACCTGCGGATACAGTTGCGAGCCGACCGTGATGATCGCATCGGGCATCATCTCGCGCACGATTTCGGCCGCGCGCAGTTCGTGGCCCGGTGCCAGCACCGACCACACGAACGAGATGGCGACAGTCTCCACGCCCTCGTCGTTGAACAGCGTGCAGGCATCGCGCACGTCCTGCTCGTTCATCGGCGTGCGGATGTCGCCATTGGACAGCACGCGCTCGCGAATGCCCTTGCGCAGGTAGCGCGGCACCAGCATTTCCGCCGGCGGGTACTCGGGGTCGTAGCGGTAGCCGTCTTCCTTGTGACCGAGGCGGATTTCGATGGAGTCCTCGTGCCCGGCAGTGCAGATCAGCCCGGTCTTGGCGCCCTTGTGCTGGATCAGCGCGTTGAGGCCGACGGTTGTGCCGTTGATGCACAGGTCGCAGTTCGAAACGATTTCCTCGGCGGACCGGCCGATGTCATCGCTCATCAACTTCAGGCCGTTGCGGATGGCCAGCGTCGGGTCCGCAGGGGTCGAGAGGGCCTTGTAGAGGTGGATCTTGCCTGCCTTGTCGGCGAGGACGAAGTCGGTGAAGGTGCCGCCGGCATCAATGCCAAGCCTGTATTGGGTGCGCATGGGATTACTCGCTCCAGTCCGTGAAAAACCTGGGGGTGATGGATGTAGTGATCATGCTGCCTTGCCCTCTTTCTGCCGGAGGGCCTTGGTTGCAGACATGTCCACTTCCAGGGTTTTCTCGTTGGATATGACGACGCCGTAATCCTGCTTTGCTCCCTTTATCGATACCAGACCGTTCTTGACGTCCCAGACCACCTTGTCGATGGGCCGTTCAAACGGATTGCCATAGCCCCCGCCACCGGGGTTCTTGTTCTTGACCCACTCGCCCGGCTTGATCACGTCGATGACATTGTCGCGCAATGTCTTGACCTCGCCATTGCGGCAGATGTCCATGCTGCCAACCTTCGCCTCTACGAAGTTCGACTTCGCACCCGCAGCCCCCACAGCCGGGATGCGGCGGCCCTCGCCGAACATGATGAAGGTCATGTCGTCGTTGAGCGGCTCGACCTTCCACGCGGTGCCTGAGCCACCACGGAACTTGCCTGCCCCGCCGCTGTCGGTCATCAGCGAATACTCGTGAATGATGATCGGGTAGGAGTACTCGAGCAACTCGACATCGCCCGAGGTGAGCGCGCCGAAGCAGCACTCCGGCCCGCAGGCATGCCAGCCATCCTGCTGCGGGGTGGCGCCTGCACCGGAGATGATGGTGGCCAGCACCATCGTCACGTATTCCTCGTCGTGGCGCTTGTCCCAGCCGGCGATGTTGAGCCCGTTGGCATGACCCCAGGACGCAGCCACCTTGGACGGCACGGCCTTCTCGAACGCCAGCCGGACAGCATCGGTCAGCGTTTCCATCGGCGTCGTGGTGCAGTTCATGTGCGGGGCGGGAATCTTCGCGTTGCACAAGGTGCCCTTCGGCCCCATGTCCACGCTGACACAGCGGTACAGCCCCTCGTTATAGGGCGGCGGCAACTGGGCAAACATCATGAGCCCCAGGTACACGCCCGAGTAGGAATTGCCCTCGTAGGAATTGATGAAGTACGGGATCTGCGGCGGGCTGGAAATTTCGATGTGGCAGGTGTCACCCTTGATGGTGACCTTTGCCTTGATCTCGAAATCGCCAAAGCCGTGGCCTGCGTCTTCCAGGATGGCCATGCCGTCATAGGTACCGTCCGGCACCGTCTTGATCAGCGAACGCATGTGCCGGTCTGCCATGTCGAGCAGTTCGGCCACGCAGGCGTCGACCATGTCCTCGCCGTACCTGTCGAGCATGTTGATGAGGTTGCGCGCGCCAACCTGGCAAGCACCAATCAGGGCGTTGAAATCCCCTTCCTGATCGCGCCGTGCCCGCATGTTCGAGAAGATCATGTTGAGGATGTCGTTGCGCGGCTTGCCCCGGTCCCAGATCTTGATCGGCGGGATGCGCAGGCACTCGGCGTAGATTTCCTTGGCCGCCGGGTTGTAGCCGGCCGGCACCGGCCCGCCGATGTCGGTCAGGTGGCCCTTGCACACCGTCCAGTACTTCAGCTTGCCCTTGTAGAAGACAGGATAGTACATGCAGGTATCGATGGCATGGCTGCCGCCCCAGTCGGGGTCGTTGTGCAGCAACAGGTCGCCTTCGTGGATGTCGCCTTCGAAGTAGCCTGCGACCACCTTCATGGCCGGGATGAGCGAGCCGAGGTGGATGGGGATGTCCTGGCCTTGCAGGATCATCTCGGGCTTGGCGTTGAACAGCGCGGTCGAATAGTCATGCGCCAGGTTGAACACCGATGACCGGGCGGTCTTTTCCAGCGACAGCGTCATCTCGCGCTGCGTTGTCTCCAGCACGCCACGCACCACAGACAACGTGATCGGATCAACCTTGACCTTCGGCTTGCGCGCGGGCGCAGATGCCTTGCCGGCCTTTGCAGGCTTCGACTTCAGCTTGCTCATGAGTTCACCTCCATGTTGCGGCCAATGCCTGACGGCATGCCTCTGACATGAAGCGTATGGTGCATTCCGGCGCGCCGTCTTGATGCAGGGTGAACCGTCTGTTGACTGCCAGCGCACTCGCCCTGCCAGCCATTGCGCGCGCCCAAAACGCGCCATAAGCTTGATTTCGAGGGAGTGCCGAACCGATGAAAAGCGTGATCACGACCACGGGCGTTGCACCGGCCAGCCGCAGCCGCCACTGGCATCAGGCCATTGCCGAGACCTACTTTCCGCTCGACATACAGTTCACCGCCAGCGACCGTTTCAACGGCGAACTGGTCAACTGGCAGCTTGGCGACGTGTCTCTGTCGCGGCTGACGGCGGAAGGCACCATGTACCGGCGCATGCCGCGACACCTCGTGCACGATACCGCGGAAGATTTCCTGATCACCATCCCGGCAATTTCCGAGGTCCACTTCTCGCAATGCGGCAAGGACGTCCGCTGCAACCCCGGCGGGTTCATCATCGAGCGCTCCGACGAGCCCTACGAGTTTTCCCACGCCACGGCGGCGGACCTGTGGGTAGTCAAGGTGGGCGCTGCCGCCCTTGCCGGACGCATCCGCTCGCCCGGCAGGTTCTGCTCGATGCAGTTCGATGCCAACAATGGTGCGGGAGGACTGTTCGTCGACATGCTGCACCACATTCCGCAGCGCTTCGACACCATGACCCACGAGGTTCGCCTTACGGTAGGCCAGCAACTGATCGACCTGCTGGCGCTGTCGCTGCGCGCAGACGAGCGCACGCTGACGGCGGGCAACTCGTCGGTGCGCGAAGCTCACCTGACGCGCATCGAGAGTTTCGTACGGTCGTCCATCAGCAACCCGGACCTCGCGCCCGAGGCCATCGCGCGGGCGTGCGGTATCTCGACCCGCTACCTGCACGAACTGTTCCGCGATACCAACCAGACGCTTGGCCAGTGGATCCGCGACCAGCGCCTGAACGGCTGCCGGGAAGACCTGAGCGACCCGTCCAATCACCAATCCATCGCCGAGATTGCCTACCAGTGGGGCTTCTCCGACCAGGCTCAGTTCTCTCGCGCGTTCAGGACTCATTTCGGCCTTTCGCCAAAGGATTTCAGGATGCAGCGCCGCCAGCGCCATGGGGGCTGACGGCGACTTGCAATGGTTCAACCGCGAACGCGCTTCCAGGCGGCGGGCAGCAACAGCGCGGCCAGCGCCAGCTTGACGGCCTCTGCCGGAAGGAACGGCATCAGGCCAAGCGTCACGGCCTTCTCCAGCCCGGTGAAGCCGGCAAGCCAACCCAACCCCAGGCCATAGATCACGGCAAGACCTGCCACCATTGCCGCAAGCGCCGTCCACACGGTGCGGCCAAGTCCCTTGTCGACCAGCCAGCCGACCAGCACGGCTGCCACCAGGAACCCGGCAAGATACCCGCCGGTGGGGCCGGCCATGTAGGCAAGCCCGGCACCGGTGGCAAAAACCGGCAGGCCCAATGCGCCTTGCGCCAGGTAAGTGGCCAGCGTGATGCCGCCAAGCCGCGCCCCATAGGACGCGCCGATCAGCAGCACAACCAACGTCTGAAGTGTCATCGGCACCGGCCAGAATGGTACTTGGACCTTGGCGGAAACGGCCAGTGCCACGGTGCCACCGGCAACGAGGAGCACCTGGTTCAACAGGCTGGCGGAAGATTGCGGCCAAAGCCGGCTGGCGAGAGTCGTGGTCATGGTGTCAATCCTTTCAGGTTCAGGCCAAAGCGGCCCTGATCTTGTCTAGCAGGCCCTGGCGGTGATGGCGGGCCTTGAGGGCTTCATCCATGTCCACCTTGACGAATTTGGTTGGCGTGTTCGGCTGCAACTGGCCGATCAGGTCCATGTCGGCTGAAATGATCGTGCCGATCATGAAGTAGCCGCCGCCGGACACCGCATCGCGGTGCAGCACGATGGGTTCGGTGCCGCCTGGCACCTGGATCGAGCCGTACGGGTAGCAGGCATCCACGATGTTGGACGGGTCGGACCCGGCCCCGAACGGCTGCTCGCGCGGTTCGAACTCAAGCGGCGTGCCGCCCCTGAAGCGGTACCCCATGCGGTCGGCTTCGGGTGCCACCTTCCAGGTGTCGTTGAAGAAGCCCTTCTGCGAGGCCTCGGTGACGCGGTGCCAGTACAGGCCCGGCAACACGCGCAGTTCTGCCGTGGCACCGGGCGCACGGCGAAGGTCCTTCGGCACCGAGCGGCCTTCGGCGGCCCCTGCTCCCTTGCCCACCGGCAATTCGTCGCCGGCCGCAATTGCACGGCCCTTGAAACCGCCCAGCGCGCCGATGGCGTAGGTCGAGCGCGAGCCCAGCGCCAGCGGCACGTCAATGCCGCCAGACACCGCGATGTAGATGCGCGCGCCGGTCTTGAGATAGCCGAACGACAGCACCTGCCCCTTCTTCACGGCGAAGCTGGTCCAGCCGGGCTTTTCCTCGCCATCGAGCTTGACCGGCATTTCCGCGCCGGTCACCGCGACGGTGGCATCATTGGTGAACTCGAGCTCGGGGCCGATGAACACGGCTTCGAGCACGGCAGCGCCTTCATCATTGCCGACCAGCATGTTGGCCGAGCGCAGGGCCAGCCGGTCCATGCCGCCCGACTGAGGAATGCCGAGGTGATAATAGCCCGGACGGCCAAGGTCCTGGACGGTGGTGGCAAGACCCGGCTTGATGACCTTAAGCATGGAGCGCCTCCATCAGCTTCTTGTTGTACCCGTCGATGTCGGACTGGAAGTCGGCCAGCGAGAACTCCACGTCGCGGATCAGCGGCGTGTATTTGTTGGCTTCTACATCAGCCACCGTCTGATCATATTCGTCGCGCCCGATCGGCTTCCACTTGACGATGTCGCCAGGGTTGAACAGGCACATGAAGTCCTTCAGGTAGTTGGTCTGCTGGGTGGGGTCATAAATCGGCATTGGCGTGATGCCGAACATCTGGTAGCCGCCTGCGCCGCGCACCGAGTAGATGCACGAGAAGCAACCACCGTAACCTACTGTAAGTTTTGGTGTATCGGTGCGTGGGCGGAGATACTTCGGCACCTCGATCTGGCGCTGCCGCTCGACCATCTGGTAGAGGAACGGCAAGCCGGAGACGAAACCGACCATCGACACGAACCACGGCGCACCGGCGTGCGCGGCGATGAAGTCGTCGACGGTGGCGAAGTTGTTGATGCGCGCGGCGTACTCGATGTCGGTCGACTTCGGGTCCTGGTGGCGTTCACGGAACCGCATCAGCGTTTCATGGGTCCACGGGTCCTGGTAGTAGACCGGGATCTCCATGATCCGCGTCTTGATGCTGGCATCGCCGCCACCGCCGGCCTGTTCTTCCAGGCGCTTCAGTTCCCGCATCATGTCGTCGGGCTTGATCTTGTCCGGGTCGAACTTGATCTGGAACGAGGCGTTGGCCGGACAGATTTCGGTCACGCCCCTGATGTTGCTGTCGCGCACCGCGTTGGTGATCGACAGGCTCTTGAAGAACGCGCCAAGCGACATCTCCTCGCCAACCTCGACGAAGACGTGCTCGTCGCCTCCAAACGTGTATCTCGCTCCCATATCCTGTTCCTTCCTTGTGTCAGATCAGGTCAATTTTGCTGCGTTGTCGTCCAGCCAGCCTTCCAGCCAGCGGGTATGAAAGTCGCCGCCCTGGACGGTCTTGTCGGCGGCAAGTGCGCGAAACAGCGGCTTTGTGGTCTTCAGCCCGCCGATTTCCAGCTCCGCCAGCGCCCGGTCGAGCCGCGCGATGGCCGACGCGCGGTCCTCGTCCCAGACGATCAGCTTGGCCAGCAGCGAGTCGTAGAACGGCGGGATCTGGTAGCCCACGTAGAGCATGGAATCGAAGCGAACGCCGGGCCCGCCCGGAATGCGCAGGTCCGTCACCTTGCCCGGGAACGGCATGAAGTTGTTGGTCGGGTCCTCGGCGTTGAGGCGCACCTCGATGGCGTGGCCGCGCAGCTTCACGTCGGACTGCGACAGCCGCAGCGGTTCGCCGCCCGCAATGCGCAGCATCTCGCGCACAAGGTCGATGCCGGTGACCCATTCCGTTACCGGGTGCTCGACCTGGATGCGGGTGTTCATCTCGATGAAATAGAACTCGCGGGTTGCATCGTCATAGAGGTACTCGACGGTGCCCGCGCCCTGGTAGTTCACCGCTTCGGCAAGGGCAACGGCGCTGGCGCACAGGTTCTGGCGCACATCGTCCGGCAGGTTGACGGCAGGTGCCTCCTCCCAGACCTTCTGGCGGCGGCGCTGCAACGAGCATTCCCGCTCGAAGCAATGGATGGCGCGCTTGCCGTCGCCCAGCACCTGCACCTCGATATGACGGGCCTTCGTGATGACCTTTTCGATGTACAGCCCGCCGTCGCCGAACGCGGCCTGCGCCTCGGCACGGGCTTGCGGCAACATGCGGTCGAACTCGGGCTTGTCCTGCACGATGCGGATGCCGCGCCCGCCGCCACCGGCAGCCGCCTTGATCATGGCGGGAAAGCCGATCTTGGCGATGACCCTTTTTGCCTCCTCGTCGTCCTCGACGCGGCCATCGCTGCCCGGCACAGTCGGCACACCGGCCTTCATGGCAGCCACGCGGGCCGATACCTTGTCGCCCATCAGCCGGATGGCATTGCCGGACGGGCCAACGAACGTCAGCCCGGCTTCGGCGACGGCATCGGCAAAGCCTGCGTTCTCGGCCAGGAACCCATAGCCCGGGTGCACCGCATCACAGCCGGTTTGCTTCGCCGCTGCAATGATCGCCTGGATGTTCAGGTACGACTTGGCAGCTTGCGGTGGCCCGATGTTGACTGCCTCGTCTGCGATCTGAACCGCCAGCGACTCGGTATCGGCGTCCGAGTGTACCTGCACCGTGGCGATGCCAAGCTCGCGCGCGGCCCGGATGATGCGGACGGCGATCTCGCCCCGATTGGCAATGAGCAGTTTCCGGATGGCCATGGGCTTTCCCGCGTCCGCCTTAACCGTCGACTTCGGCCAGCGGCGCGCCCGCCATCACGGCATCCTCGTTCTCGGCAATGAACCTGACGTTCTTGCCGGATACCTCGGCCTTCACCTCATGAAACGACTTCATCACCTCGATGAGGCCGATGACATCGCCTTCGGCCACGTCGTCGCCGTCATTCTTGAAGGAGTTGGCGTCTGGTGACGGCTTGCGGTAGAAGGTGCCTGGCAGCGGCGACAGGATCTGTTTGGTTGCCATGATGTCCTCTCTGGTTCAGGTCTGATCACATGTAGGGCTTGACGGCGTTGCGCACGGCAGTGGCAATCTCAACCGCGTTCGGCGTGTCGGAGTGCACGCAAATGCTTTCGCACTTCACCACGATGTCCTTGCCGCCGATACTGCTGGTGAGCCCTTCCTCAATGGCGCGAACGCACCGGCGGCCCGCCTCCTGCGCATCCTTGGCATCGTGCACCCGGGTGACGATGAGCGAGCCGTCGTCGGCATAGTCGAGGTCGGCGTAGTATTCGGCAGCGAAGCTGTGGCCGCGCTCGGGGTAGATCTTTTCGTGCAACGTGCCGGTCATGCCCATCAGCGGCACCTTGAAGACATCCGCCGCGTCGCACACCGCGTGGGCAATGTGTTCCTGGCGCGCGGCCATGCCATACAGCGAACCATGCGGCTTGATATGGCTGAGCGTCATGCCCTCGGCTTCGAGAAAGCCCTTTAGCGCCCCCACCTGGTAGATGATGCAGTTGGCCATTTCCTCGCGCGAGATCTTCATCTCGCGGCGCCCGAACCCCTGCAGGTCCGGCAGTGAGGGATGCGCTCCCACCTTCACGCCGTGCTGTTTGGCAAGCTGCACCGTGCTGCGCATGTGGTTGAAGTCCGATGCGTGAAAGCCGCACGCCACGTTGGCGACCGTGATGAGCGGCATCAGGGCTTCGTCATCGCCCATATGATAGAGGCCGAACGCTTCGCCCATGTCGCAATTGATGGTGACTGCCATGACGGGTGTTCCCTTATGACCGGCTACGCGAGCCCGTGCTGCGCGAGCCAAAAACACTAGTGGCGGAATTGGGGCACACCTTGTTCGTATTGTAAAATGGGAAAAACCGTTTAGCGTTATCTGAAAAATTGATATCGAAAGGAATGAGGGGGGCGGCACATGTCGATATCGGTGAAGCAGGTGCGCTATTTCGTGGCGGCGGCAGACTTCGGCCAGATTTCACAAGCGGCGGTTGAGTTGAACGTCTCGCAGTCGGCGGTGACGGCGGCCATCAAGCAACTGGAAGCCTCGCTGGGTGCCGTCCTGTTCAACCGCACGTCCGGCGGGGTGGTGCTGACCGCGCACGGCACACGGTTCCTGCAGCATGCGCGCAACATCATCGCCGCGGTCAACGAAGCCGTCAGTTCGCCGCTGAGCGAGGACTCGACGCAGCAGGGCTCGATTGCCGTTGGCGTGACCTACACCGTTGCAGGCTACTTCCTGCCCCGCCACCACGCCCGCTTCCGGCGCACCTACCCTCGCATTCGCGTTGAACTGCTGGAGAAGCGCCGGGACGACATCGAACAGGATCTGGCACGCGGACGGATCGATCTTGCCGTGATGCTGGTGTCGAACCTGCGCGACCGGGCGGGCATTTCCCACGAGATATTGCTGCGCTCGCGCCGCAGGCTGTGGGTGCCGCCAGAACACCCCTTGCTGTCTGCCAGCGAGGTGAGGTTGCAGGACGTCGCGCGGGAGCCGTACATCATGCTCAACGTGGATGAAGCCAGCCAGACCGCCGCGCGCTACTGGGAAGAGGCAAATGCCCGGCCACAGGTGGTGTTCAACACCTCGTCGGTAGAGGCCGTGCGCTCGATGGTGGCGGCTGGCATGGGGGTGACGGTGCTGTCCGACATGGTATACCGGCCCTGGTCGCTGGAAGGCCAGCGCATCGAAACGCGCAACGTCAGCCAGGACATTCCCACCATGGACGTCGGCGTCGCGTGGTCACGCAGACACCCGCTGTCGCCGGCAGCCAAGACGTTCGTGGACTTTCTGTCGCGCGCCTTCGGCAGCGCCATCCACGATGACCCGGTGGGCAGCGCCTGATCTGCTGCCGGACTGTTTCATGGTTGTCATGCAGCACGGGCAAATGCTCAGGTGTCAACGATCCTGCATTCGCCAATAGACAGGAAGCGAGAAATGACCCGTGCCATTCTCACGTTCAATGCAGGCTCCTCCTCGCTGAAGGTGTCGCTGTTTCCCGAAGCGGGCCGGCAGCCGCTGGCGACCGGACTTGCCGACCGGATCGGTCCGCGGGGCACCCTCACACTGAAGCACGGTGACGGCACGACGATTGCGGCCCACGGTGACATTGTTTCACAACAAGGTGCCATGGCTGCGGTGATCGCCGCGTTTCGCAACCAGTGGCCTGACCTGCAGTTGCTGGCGATTGGTCACCGCGTGGTACATGGCGGTGTCGCGCACACCGGGCCGGCAACCGTTGACGCATCCCTGTTGGCGGAGCTCGACAAGCTGTCGCCGTTCGCACCGCTGCACCAGCCGCACAATCTTTCAGGCATCCGTGCCGCGATGGCCGCCTTCCCCGGTGTGCCGCAAGTGGCCTGCTTTGACACCTCGTTCCATCGCAACCATCCCTGGGTGAACGACACGTTCGCCCTGCCCCGGGAGATGTATGCTGAGGGTGTGCGCCGGTACGGATTTCATGGCCTCAGCTACGACTATATCTCCGGCGAACTTGCCGCCACTGCACCCCACCTTGCCGCAGGCGGGGTGGTGGTGGCGCACCTCGGCAACGGGGCCAGCATGTGCGCCTTGCGCAATGGCCGCTCCGTGGCCTCCACCATGGGGTTTACGGCGCTCGATGGCTTGCCCATGGGCACCCGGTGCGGCCAGCTGGACGCAGGCGTCGTGCTTTACCTGATGGACCAGAAGGCCATGACGCCGCCGGAGATTGCCGACCTGCTGTACAACAAGTCTGGGCTGCTGGGCCTGTCGGGACTGTCCAGCGACATGCGCACCCTTGAAGCCGCCGGCACGCCCGAGGCCAACGACGCGATCAATTACTACGTGTTCCGCTGCCAGCGCGAGGTGGGAGCCATGGCGGCTGCCCTTGGCGGCATTGATGCGCTGGTGTTCTGCGGCGGCATTGGCGAGAACTCGCGGCTGATCCGTGCCCGCATCTGTGAACGGCTCGGCTGGATGGGCATCGAGATCGACCACGCCAAGCAACGCCGGCAATGCGCGGGTCATCTCGTCTGACCTGGCCCGCACCACTGTCATGGTGGTTCCGACCAACGAGGAGCTGGTGATCGCCCGGGCCGCGCGCGCATTGATCGGCCTGCCACAGGACGGCCCCTGAGGTCAGTCGCTGTCGCGGGTTTCCTCATAGTGGTCCAGTTCGCTGTCAAACCGGGCAGTGCCGCGCGTGACGCTGGCGAGACCACGCGAGAGATCCTCCAGCGCCACCATGGGCAGCAGTGCCTTGAACACATCCCACCCCGGCGCGTCCGGATGGGCTTCGAAGCCAAGGACCTGCCCTTTCAGGCTGGTCACCAGCTGGACAAGGCCGCCGACGAATATCGACGGCACCTGCAAACTCACCTTCAGGATCGGTTGCAGGATCTTTGTGCCGCCCTCGGCCAGGGCCTCACTGACGGCGTTCTTTGCGGCGGTGCGAAAGGCAAAGTCCGAACTGTCCACGGAATGCGCCTTGCCGTCGCTGAGGGTCACGCAAATGTCCACGACGGGGTGACCGGCGGGTCCTGCGGCCATCGCATCGCGCGCGCCTGCCTCGACCGCCGGAATGTAGTTGCGCGGCACGACCCCGCCCTTCACCGTATCCCTGAACTCGAAGCCGCTGCCGGGCGCGCCAGGCGCAACAGTGACGACGACATCGGCAAACTGGCCTGCGCCGCCCGATTGCTTGCGGTGCCGATGGTGCCTCTCGACTGGCTTGCGGATGGTTTCAAACAGCACCGTTGCAACTTCAGGGCACTCCACGGCGATACCGAAGGCGTCGTTCAGTTTCTCGGTGATGCGCTTGAGATGCTGGGCTCCCTGGATGCCCACCTGCATCAGCCCGGTGACGTCATCGTGCGAGACGGTCAGTCCGGGATCGATTTCGGCAAGGCGCGCCAGCGCAGCAGACAGCTTGTTCTCGTCCTTTTCATGGACCGGCCGCATCAGCCGGCGGGAACTGGGCGATTGCGCTTCGGCCCACTGAGGCAGCTCAACTGTTCCATCGGGCGTCTGGAACGCGCCGGGCGAAACATGATCGCTCTTGATGGTGCAGGCAAACTCACCGGTCGGGACAGATGCCACCGGGCTCTTGCCGTCGGTGCCGTTCAGGCTGCCAACCGTCTCATCGGCCAACTGCACGCCTGGTGCCACGCCGTCCGCGAGGCTCCTGAGCAGGACGATCTTGCCGACGTGCTTGACCTGATCCGCCAGGCATCCGGCCGCAACAACATCCGCAGGCAGGCCAAGCCGCTCCCGCAAGGCATCAACGTGCGGCACCTCGTGCCGCAGCGACTTCATCAGGCGCAGAATACCGTTGCCATGGGAGGCAGCGCCAATCAGCACCGGTACCAGGTCGTGGTGCTGCAATGCGCTGGTTGCGACCTTGTAGATCTCCTTGGTCAGGGGCCGCTGGTCCTCGATGATCTGCTCCAGCAGGTGATCGTCGAAGTCCGCAAGGGTTTCCATCAGCCCGGCGCGCGCTTCTGTCTCGCGTTCGCGCATGCCTTCCGGCAGTTCGACAAGGGCAGAGCGCTGGTTCTCGCGGTATTCCCAGGCACGCTCGGAAATCAGGTCGATGGCACCGACAACCTGGCTGCCCGACCGGATCGGTATCTGGCGCAGCACCATGCCATGGTTGCAGTAAGGCTGCAGGGAAGAAACCACTTCCGATACGCGATCGGTTGCTGCGTCGATCTTGTTCAGGAACAGGAAGGTGGGGATGCCCGCCTCCTCGATCAGCCGCAGGAACGGCGCGGCGAGCACGGCGGCATCGGCTTCGGCCGGAACACAGACCACGGCCGCGTCACATGCCGCAAGGATCGGCCCCGCCTGGGACAGGTTGTCGTGACCACCGGGCACGTCGAGTGCTGCCCAGCGGTCGCCCATGAAAGTGAAGGTGGTGATGCCGGCGTCACCAAAGAACTTCGATGTGACTGGCCGGGCATCTTCGAGGTGCGCGAGCGCACTGGCCAGCGTTGTCTTGCCAGATTGTGAGGGTCCGATTACAGCAAACGCTCTCATCACCAAGTCCTCCCAACGTGTTTCACACCCAGGTGCAAGGCCAGTTCCCGTCGGACCCAGTGTCAACCACTCGGGAACGGCAGGTCAAGGCGAGGTTGTGGGGACCTGTACAGCTTGATGCAGTGCCGCTCATTTTTCCGGTGCGGTGTGGGTCCGGCCGATGTTGCGCATCAGCCATAGGCCGTAGATCGCGTTGGGCAATACCAGCAGGACGGGCGTCAGTTCGGCCAGGCTGGTGCCACCTGAAGGTGTGGTTGCCTCGGCCGGAAGGCCACCGTGCGAGCCGATGTGCTGGACCGAAGCTGCCAGCATGAAGGTCGCAAAATCCCACAGCGCATGGACGACGATGGGCACCCAGAGCGTGCCCGTGCGAAGGCGCAAGGCAATGAACATCAACCCGCTCAGGAAGGCAGCCAGGGACTGGATGAGTGCGGCCTTGAGGTCACCGGTCACGAAAACGTTGAGACTGTGCATCGAGCCGAACAGCAGCGAGGTCGCCAGCACGGCAGGCCAGATGGAGGTGGTGTGGCGAAAGGCCTGGAGGATGGCTCCGCGGAGCATCAACTCCTCGGAGAACCCCACCAGCAGCGTGTTGAAGGCGACGAGGAGAACGACTGTAACTGGCGGCAGGCCGAACAAAACCGCAGCAGCGAATCCGCCGGCGATGTAGAGCATCGGCAGCCATGCAAGCAACCAGCCCTTCGCATCGGTGCCGCGATTGAGGCCGACATCGCGCCATCCCTGCCACAGCACCACGGCCAGAATGAATGCAGCGGCGGCCGCCCAGGTCCAGCCGATGCCACTTTGTATGACATCGACAAGGGACTGCTCGCCCCCGGTCTTGAAGTTGCCGCCAAAGACGGTGATCAGAACCCACACGACAAAGGCGACCAGCGCCACCACAAGCCGTCGATTCATTGCATGGCTACCTGCCCCATCACACAGCGACTGCCGCCGCGTTGCCAAAGCGATACTAAATCACGGCTGATGACATGCCGCCAACGGTGAAATGCGTCAATCGGGCGGGCAGTCGCGGAGTTGCGACCAGCACCGCAGCCCCTACCGGCATGGCGTGTTGGGCGGTACGCGCTCAAGTCCAGAGTGTCCGCATAGCTGTCCTTGACAAGCAGGGGCCCGGACGGTTTGGGGCGGAAGCTACAACCGCTACTGGGCGCGCAAAGCGGTCGGGCGGTTCATGCCAGGCTGCCTTCTGATGCGCAGCGTTTGAAATCGGTGAGCCTGACGCAGGCTTTGGAAGCTGATTATCAAGTGCGCACATATGTCGAAGCGTCCTGCTTCACCTCATAGTCCCAGGCGGTCCTGTTGGCCTGCATCGCCGCATTCACAACCTGTTTCATGGCAAGGCGCCCCCACACCTCTGACCTGATTTTCTCCAGATCAAAGGCGCCCCCGGTGATCACCGCGTTCAACCGCGCCTCGATGTCCGCGCAGATGGCCGACCCAGCCATATTGCTCCATTCACCGGGATCTTGCGCGAGGTTGAAAAGCTGCGGTGCCGAGCCATGGCAATAGTGGTACTTCCAATCCCCCAGCCTCACCATGAAGGTGGGGCGCATGATGCCCTCGCCGTGGTATTCGGAAATCACCGGAGCCACTGCCAGCTCCGCACCATGGATGGCGGGCAGCAGGGACCGACCTTCGAGCGGGCGTACCGGCACCTGTCCCGCGATGTCAATCAGCGTTGCAGGCAGGTCAAGCAGCGATACAGGCGTCTCGATCTGGCGAGGAGGCGCCCCGGGAACGTCGATGAACAACGGAATGCGGGCAGACCATTCGTAAAGGCTGCGCTTCTGGATCATGCCCTTTTCGCCCAGCATCTCACCATGATCCGAGGTGACGATGACAACCGTGTCGTCGCGCAGGCCCGCATCGTCGAGCACATCCAGCAACTCGCCGATCTTGTCGTCGACATAGTGCGCAAGGGCCGCAAAGCCCCGGCGCATGGCGATCAGGTTCGCGGGATCGCGGATGTCGTCGCCCCGCAGGTGCAGCCCGTGCCAGCGGCGCAGGGCATGATCGAAGTCCGAATAGCTGGCATCCATGTCGTCTGGATAGTAAGGCAGCGGCACGTCAGCGTCCTTGTAGATCTCCCAATATGCCTTGGGCACCTTGTAAGGCGGGTGCGGATTGGTGAAGGACACTGTCAGCATCCAGGGCTGGTCAGGCGCGTGGCGCAGGTACTCCAGCGATCTGAAATGCGTCTCCTCGTCATACTGCAATTCCGTCGACCAGCCCGCCCCGATGTTTTCCGCCAGATATTGCCGCGTGAAATCAAAGGCCATGGCGTTGGGGTCGCCTTCGGGCGGCAGCGGGTAGGACCACAAGAACCCCGACGGATAGACATCTGTATTCAGCCGCCGCTGAAAGCCGTGCAACTGATCCGCGCCGATGAAATGCATCTTGCCAGCCAGCACGGTCTCGTATCCCGCATTGGTCAGGTAATGCGCGAAGGTCGGGATGAAGCTGTGATAGGGGTCGCCATTGTCATAGCAGCCGGTGGTCGAGGTATAGAGCCCGGTCATGAGGCAAGAGCGGGCAGGCACGCAGATCGGGCTGGGTGTATAGGTGTTGGTGAAAACGGTGGACCGCGCGGCCAGCGCGCTCATGTGGCGGGTTCTGGCGCCTGCGCCGCCGCAGGCTTCGAGCATGAACGGCGTCATCTGATCGGCCATGATTAGCAAGATGTTGGGCCGTCTGGTCTGGTTCATGGTGATGTCTTCGTGAAAGCGGCTGCGGAAAGAACGTCCGGCAGGTGGCTGCACACAAACCGTGCGGTATCGCGCCGGATGGCGGTGATGATCAGGCTGCGGCTGGCCTGCAACGCTGGAGCGTCAGCCCAGATCGGGCAAAGGTCTGGGTCGTCGATCTCGGCCCTCACATGGAACAGGTCGGCCAGAAAATACAGGACCTCGCCGCCCGAGGCGATGCGCACCACGCGGTGGCCCCGTGTTTCGCCGGGGGTGTCGATCAGGGTGATCTCCGGGGGCAAGGGTCGGGCGCTGTCACCAAGATCGAGCAAGCCGAGCCTGAAAAGGTATTCCAATGCAGTGGGGTCTGCGGCCTTGCCATCGGCCGCCTGTGCCTCGGCCGCCACTGTGCCACGGCCCCAATCCAGTGGTGACAGAATGTGCCTTGCAAGAGGAAAGACGGGTTCTCCAAGCGAGTCGGCCAATCCACAAAAATGATCGTGGTGCCCGTGGGTCACGATTACATGAGTGATGCT
This sequence comes from uncultured Alphaproteobacteria bacterium, assembly GCA_963700735.1. Lineage (GTDB taxonomy): Bacteria > Pseudomonadota > Alphaproteobacteria > Rhizobiales > Aestuariivirgaceae > Anderseniella. The sequence continues at coordinate 117,831 of CAVOYR010000009.1, read as the reverse complement.
TTCAGGGTCAATTCCCGCCCTGCCGAGACACGCGCCGACTGCACCTGCCTGTCCGGACCCGGGATATCGAGCCGGATCGCAGGCATCGATCAGTACCGAAACTCCGGGGCCGCCGACATGCAGGGCATTTACCGGTAGGCTGAGTGACCCCGGCCGGCACAGCGAGCGCCTCTGCCGCGAACCAGTCGCACAGGGTGTCGGAAATCTGGCCCAGCGGCAGCACCGTCGCCGTCAGCGCGCCGAGTCGGGTCTTCTGCGCGGACCAGCGTGTCATCCTTCGACGGCCATCCGGTACTTGCGCGCATACACTGAGCGATTGTTTACAAACCACAGCGGCTGAGCGGGCTGCCACCATAGCTTGGCAAGGGCTTCGGCTGGATAGCTGGCAGCAAAGAACGCCTGATCTCGTGCGGGCAGCAGCGCACTTGCGCCACTGGCCGTGGGGTTCGCACCATAGGCTGTGGCGTATTGAGCCGAACCCTGGGGCGTATTGACCCAAGCTATCCAGTCCTGCGCAGGGCCGGGATCGGCTTCGGCACTCAGGACGAAGTTCTGCAGATAGCAGTTCGTCCCCTCGGCCGGTGCAATGAACCCGCCAGGAAACCCTTCGCGCTGTAGCGACGCCATTGTCGTGTCCCAATTGTAGCCGACCACACAGGCGTTCGAACGGAAGGCCTCCATCCCCTCTTCCTCGCTGAACCAGAACCGCGCCACATGGGCCGCGTGATCGGCCAGAAACGCACCGATGACATCATAGTTGGCAATCATTCGGTCTTCGGACCGGTAAGATTCGTCAAACGGATGGGGCAGCCGTCCTGCTGCTTCCAGCGCCCGGCCTGCGGCGACAAAGGCCGTGTCCTCGCGCATGGCCAGACGACCGGCGTAAGCCGGATCGAACAGAGTCATCAGGTTGACCCTGGCAGTATCGAGCGGGGCGCGGTCCGTGTTGTGCCCGATCCCGGCGCCGCCCCAGATGTTGGGCGAACCATAGCGCCTACCCTGAATAACCGTGTGCGCATCGGCATGAAAGGCCGGGTCGATCCGCGCGAAGCCGATCCGGTCTTCATCCAGCGCGGCAATCAGACCGCTGTCCAGCCAGCTGGCCAGCCTGTCCGTGGTCGGGCATGCGACATCGAATGCATGGGCCCGGGCCACGTGGTGCATTTCGTCCTGATTGCCGACGCCGTGGAACGATACCGCAATTCCGGTGTCACGGGTAAAGGCGTCAAAGGAACGCCGCAGCCCCGTGTCGTACCCGGCCCACCCCAGAATTCGCAGCATGTTACAGCAAGCCTCGTTCAGACGATTGGCTCCAGACTTGCAGATCACGCATCGCCGGACATATGCTATCCGGCCAACAAAATGCGGAATTCTGCCAATGTCGCATCGGCCACTTGCCGTTTTTGTCATTCACGACGGGTTTTCGCTGTTCGGCTACGGGATCGCGCGTGACCTTATCCGGATGGCCCATGATAGTGGCAGCTATGTGCAGGTCGCGGCAGTGACCGCCGCCGCCGCCCCGGGGCTTGTTCAAAGTTCCTGTGGTGCTCGTATCCAGGCCGACCATGACTGGTCGATCATCTCCCGGGCCAATTATGTGTTCGTCTGTTCGTCCCGCGATATCTATCCAGCGGCATTCTCGGCCAGTCTGCTGAAGAATTTCAGATCCTGCCATCGGCATGGCGGCTGGGTGATCGGCTTGGGCACCAGCATATTCACCCTTGGTAAAGCGGGCCTGCTTTCGGCGAGGCGGGCAACGGCACATCCGGCGCAACTGGCCGCCCTGCAGACGGCCTTCCCTGACACGGCCTTCACGTTTCAGCCCTTCGTGATCGACCAGCGTGTCGTCACCTGCGTCGGCGGTGATGCCGTCACCGACCTGATGCTGGACCTGCTGTCGCGGACTTTCGATCCGGCAATCGCAGAGAATGTCCGCCGGCATGTCATGCTGAAACCCGGACGATCCGAGGCATTTACAGCCTCTGTCGGGTTGCGGGGGGCGATCGAAGACCTCGATCCACGGCTTGCCCGCTACATCCAGGCGATCGAGCAGACACTGGCCGCACCACGCCCGTTGCCGGAGGTTTGTACCGCGATTGCTGTATCGGCCCGAACCCTGTCGCGATTGACCCAAGCCGCGTTCCAATGCGCGCCGGGCGCGCTTTCCTCGCGGATCAGACTGGACTACGCGGCAGGTCTCTTGCGATCATCGTCCAGGCAGTTGACCGACATCAGTGAAGCAAGCGGCTACAGCAACACGACGCACTTCTCGCACGCGTTCCAAAAGCGGTTTGGTGTCAGGCCCGGACGATACCGCGCGCTGCGAAACGCAGTCCCTGACACGAAGACGTGAACATCACCTCCGACCGCCAGTTGTCGCTGTCGCCGAAAGAGTTGTCGCATGGTCGACCAACGACCGTTTCAGGCACATTTCATAACGGCGGCCCAATCAGGCCGACAGGCCGCTTTGGGCCGAAAGCGTCAATGGTCTGTCGACAAGGACCATACCGGGACAAGCCTCAAAGAACCGATTGAAGCTTGAAATAAGGGGCACGCAACTGCTTTTCGGGAAAAAGCATTCATATCATATTGAAGGAAGCTGGCGGAGAGGAAGGGATTCGAACCCTCGATACGCTTTTGACGTATACTCCCTTAGCAGGGGAGCGCCTTCGACCACTCGGCCACCTCTCCGCACAAGTGCGTCTGCGCTGTATGCATTGGAACGCCAGCCGTTTCAAGCCCGTCCGGGCGACTTTCAGGTGCAATTCGCCTGCCCCGCCATGCAACGCGGTTCACCTGCCCTTTGCCGGCGCATTGACCAGCATGTGACAACGTACACATCCGCCCTCTGGCATCAGCGATAAATTGCTTCTCAACAAACACGCACCGCCTGCCAACACCGAGGAGCAACGACCATGAACTTCAAGACCTTCGCAACAGCCGCCGCCTTCGCCGCAACTGCCATCATCGCCGGCACCTCTGCCGCATCGGCCGGCGGCAACTACTACGGCTCTCACTATTACGGCTCGTACCACAGCCACATCCAGCTTGGCCCCGCCGACGCCAGCGAGGATTTCCGCGCCTATACCCGCCGCGATTGCAGATGGCTGAAAGAGCGCGCCCTCGACACCGGATACCGCAGCCACTGGCGCGCCTACCGCCGCTGCGTTCGCGGCTAGGACACAACCGCAACAGAACCGCCCGGCTCAAGGGCTGTTCCAGCACCTCCCCGCAGATGCCGTCTCCTCCCCGGCACCTGCGGGGAGGCCGAATTGCTGGCCCGTTTCGCGCAAAACGTGCAACCAGACTGGCCAATTGTGCATTTGTTAAGTGTGCATCCGGTCAAATACGTGTATTGAATGTGCGATACCAAAATGTCGGCGCAAGCAGACCAGCATACTGGCCATGCGCGAAGACCTGACAGACAAGGCCCGTAAAGATGACCTCATTCCTCAAGATCGCCGTGCTCGGCAACGCGTTGCTGCTGGCGTCCGTCACGGGCGCAAGCGCACAGGCCATCGACACCACCGGCCAGCGCTACGTACCGCAAGGCCACTCATATTCGAGCAACAACAGCGGCCTGCCGACGCTCAACTCCTACGATGACCAGATCAGCAGCGGCACGGATGTGCGCCAGACGGAAATCTATCGCGCCCGCCGCGACCGGGCATTCTGGGACAGCTGGGTGAATTCGACCCATGGAACCTACCTGGGCGGCGAACCGTCGCTGGCGCCGAACTACTGAGCAGCCGGGCTGAGCCATCAGTCAGAATCATGAAGGCGGCCTTTGCGGGGCCGCCTTTTTCAATACTCGTGCTGGCCTGACCGGTCAGGCGCCGGAAATTCGCCCGCCGATGTAGTGGCCCAGGGCAACCTGTGCGGCGGCCACCTGCCCGCTTTCCATCCGGCGCGACAGTTTCAACCGCTCAACCCGCGCAACGGAACTGCCGCGCATCGCAGCAAGAGACAGCCACGTGTGGGCCTCGACAAGGCTGTCCGGCCCGGCCTCTGCCGCCAGCAGCGAACGCGCTTTCTGCACGAAGCCATCTTCCGGCATGCGGATTTCGTCTTCCCTGGGGGTGATGTCGCGATAATCCGCCAAGTCAATCACGATACTCATCGGGCAACGGCCCTCCACTCACTTACGCTCACTAACCTGCCGGTAACCATGCCACAGGTGTTGCCAGACGAGGTTAAGCGTCGTGGTTAGCAAATCCTTGCCACAGCGTCGCCCTGCCGACAGGAACACGTAAACAAGGCAATCTAATTTATTGATTTTGAATGTGATTTCGAATTGTTCAGCACAGTTCAGCCTTGCCCACCGTTAACCACCTGTTCACCATGTCCGCGAATACCGGCAGCATGGTGCCTTCATGGCTGCGGCTTGCCGAACAGCAAGGCGTGGGCGGCGCTGTCCTTTTCGAGGTCTTCCGGACGACGGGCATGTTCGCGGCCAACCGCCATCCCCCGGATCACGGCAGGCCGTTCCATGACGGCGTTGAACCAGCGTCGCAGATTCGGAAAACCTTCAAGGTTCTGGCCTTGCCGCTTGTGCGGCTTGATCCAGCCGATGCACGCGATGTCGGCAATTGAGTACTCACCGGCCAGGTAGGGTTCACGGGCCAGCTGCCGGTCCATAACACCATAGAGCCGTGCCACCTCGCTGGTGTAACGCTCGATCGCGTAAGGCAGCTGTTCGCGTGCATACAGGCGGAAATGATGCGCCTGCCCGCACATGGGGCCGAGCCCGGCCATCTGCCAGAACAGCCACTCGTCCACCTTCACCCGCGCGCGGTCTTCAGCGGGGTAGAACTTGCCCGTCTTGCGCCCAAGGTATTGCAGTATGGCGCCAGACTCGAACACCGATACCGGCGCGTTGTCCGGGCCTGCGGGATCGACGATGGCAGGCATCCGGTTGTTGGGTGCGATTTCCAGAAACCCCGGCGCAAACTGGTCACCCTTGAGGATGTCGACATAGCGCACGGTGTACGGAAGGCCACACTCCTCCAGCATGATGGAGATCTTCCAGCCGTTCGGCGTGGGCCAGTAGAAAAGCTCGATGGAACTGTGTGTCATTGCGCCGGGTCGCGTTCTTTCTGCCGCCCGTCCGTTGCCACCGGCACCCATATCCTGGCCAGGATCGGCAAATGGTCGGAGCCGGCCTTGTTGCCAACGATCACCCCGTCAGGAAACTTCAGGGACGGGTCGGCGAACATATGATCGATGGCGATTTGCGGCAACAGCCGGCCATCGGCGGGCCATGTCGGCAAGATGCTGCGCTGGGTCATGCCCGTCACCTGCACCATCTCGGTGCTCATGCGGCTGTAGGGCGTGGCGTTGAAATCGCCCATGACCAGGCGTGGACCGGGTATCGACGCGACATACCTCGACAGTGCCTGGATCTGGTTCCATTGCGCCCGGACCCGCGGCGCGCGGATGGTGTGGGTACCCAGGATGGTCAGGTTGCCCCACGCCGGGCCAAGCGACGCCCGCACGAAAACCGGCCCATCCCAAAGACCGCGCAACAGGACGTCCCGCAAGGGATAGCGCGATACAAGCTGCAACCTGAAACCCCGGGGATAAACCGAAGACGGGTATTGATAGGGAAACTGCTTATGCATGGCAGCCGTCATCAAGCGGTCATTCCGGTTGGCCTCTGCCAGAAACACGATATCGGGGTCCTGCTGCTCGATTTGCAGCCGGATCGCTTCCTGATCCTTGTTCCTTTGCCATTTGTTGAACGACATGACGCGCAGTTCGCGGTAGCCGGAAGGTGCATCAACTTCGCCGCGCGGCAGCAACTGCCGGGGATAGAGGTCAGGCCACAGCCCGAGCGCCAGCATGCCAGCCAACATTAACGCGATGGCCGAGAACAGCCGGTGCCTGGGCATCAGGTAGGCCCAGCCCAGCGCAATCGCAGCGATGGCAAAATGGATGGTGAGGTGGCTGAACACGTCGAGATAGATGAAGTACTGGCTGAAATGACCAGTGCCGATGCCGGCAAAGGCAACGCACATGCCAAGCAGGCACACTATCCGCCCGGGACTTTCCGTCTTCGGCAGCATCGTGCCCGCTCCCACCCCGGCCTGGCTCAATCGTGAGCTGCCAGTTCCTTCGTCATGATCAGGGCAGGAATATCCGAGTCGCCGCCACAAGTATCGGTCTTACCGCTGATGGTCATGCCGTGCGCTGCATAAAACGCCACGGCGCGGCCATTGCGGGCGTCGACCTCGAGTTCAAGGTGCGCCGCACCGGGAAAGCAGGTTTCCAGCTCGGCGAACAGGTCCCGGCCAATGCCCTGCCCCCGGTGCGCGGGGTGGACATAGAGCTGCTTCAGGTAAGCCGTCTGGCCGTCATCGCCCGCCACGGCAAATCCCATGCCGCCGAGTTCCTGACCGTCGTCAGCGACCAGCATCTCGCCAGTCTTCAGAGCAATGTTGGCGGAAATGACTTCCAGCGTGTGCCAGCGCGCGATGATATCCTCAACCACCCCGGCCCCGTGCAGCGGCACATAGGTGTCGCGCCAGCACAACACCAGCAGATCGCGGATGGCCCCTGCGTCGCGCGGGGTCGCAGTGCGCACGAAAAACATCGGCCCGGCTACTCGATGCCCAGCTTCTGCTTGACCAGGTCGTTGACCGCCTGGGGCGCAGCCTTGCCGCCGGTGGCCTTCATCACCTGGCCGACGAACCAGCCAGCCAGCGCCGGCTTCTCGATGGCCTGGGCCACCTTGTCCGGGTTGGCGGCAATCACCTCGTCAACGGCCTTCTCGATGGCGCCTGTGTCAGTCACCTGCTTCATGCCGCGGCTTTCAACGATGTCCTTCGGCTCGCCGCCTTCGGTCCAGGCTATCTCGAAAACGTCCTTGGCAATCTTGCCCGAGATGGTGCCGTCGGCGATCATGTCGATGATGGAGCCAAGCTGCGCTGCCGTTACCGGGGCCTCGGTGATGTCCTTGCCTTCCTTGTTGAGACGGCCGAACAGCTCGTTGATGACCCAGTTGGCTGCAGTCTTGCCATCGCGTCCGCGCGCCACTTCCTCGAAGTAGGACGCAGACACGCGCTCCATGATCAGCACTTCGGCGTCGTACGGTGTCAGGCCGAAATCCTTCACCAGCCGTGCCTTCTTGTCATCCGGCAGTTCCGGCAGGGATGCCTTGATTCCGTGCGATCCAGGCAGCCTCGATTTCCAGCGGCAGCAGGTCCGGGTCCGGGAAGTAGCGGTAGTCGTGGGCTTCTTCCTTGGAGCGCATCGACCGGGTCTCGCCCTTGCGCGCGTCGAACAGCCGGGTTTCCTGGTCGATCTTGCCGCCGTCTTCCAGGATGTCGATCTGGCGCCGCGCCTCGTACTCGATGGCCTGTCCCATGAAGCGCATGGAGTTGACGTTCTTGATCTCGCAGCGCGTGCCGGGCTCGCCGCCGGGCTTGCGCACTGACACGTTCACGTCGGCCCGCAGCGAGCCTTCCTCCATGTTGCCGTCGCAGGTGCCGAGATAGCGCATGATGGTGCGCAGCTTGGACACGTATGCCTTGGCCTCGTCGGCCGAACGCATGTGCGGCTTCGACACGATTTCCATCAGCGCCACGCCGGAGCGGTTCAGGTCCACCAACGACATGGTCGGGTGCTGATCGTGGATCGACTTGCCGGCGTCCTGTTCCAGGTGCAGCCGCTCGATGCCAACGGTGATCTGGCCGCGCTCACCCATGTCCAGCAGCACCTCGCCCTCGCCCACCACGGGCTGCTTGAACTGCGAGATCTGGTAGCCCTGCGGCAGGTCGGGATAGAAGTAGTTCTTGCGGTCGAACACCGAGTATTCGTTGATCTTTGCCTTCAGACCCAGGCCGGTGCGCACCGCCTGCTCAACGCAAAACCGGTTGATGACGGGCAGCATGCCAGGCATGGCTGCATCGACCAGCGACACGTGGTCGTTTGGCGCACCGCCATACTCGGCCGAGGCGCCGGAAAACAGCTTCGACTTCGATGACACCTGGGCATGGACTTCCAGCCCGATGATGATTTCCCAGGGACCAGTGCCCCCCTCGATCCAGTCTGATTTGTCGGCAACGCGCTCGAACAGTGTCATCGGTCAGCAGCCCTGTATGGCAGGTGATTTGAAGGTGGACACTAGGTAGCGCGCGCAATTGCGGGCGGCAAGGGGCGATGCACCGCAGGAGCAGTTTCACGACAGCGCAGTTGGCATGCAGGAATCGGGTTGCGCATGACGGCGGCCAGCCCTATCCACACTCCCCGGCACCGGCTGCCGGCAGCCACTCCCACCTTTGAACCAGCTCCAAACAGCGATCAGAGAATGACCCGGAAACTCTACTGGATTGCAATCAATTCCATCGCGGCCATCCTGGCTGCAAGTCTCCTCGCAGCAGTGATGACAATCGCCATTCATGGCACCGGGCCGGGCACTCTGCTCATCCAGCGTGAGGTGGAGGGCCGCGCTTTCAGTCTTGCGATGGTAGCAGCACTCCTTGGGTTCCTCTTTACCGCCTACACGCATTCACCGCGCTGGTACTGGCTGCTGCTGACCGGATTTGTGACCGTTGCGAGCGCCATCAGCTTCCTTGGCTACCTCATTCCATATGGCCAGTTTTCATTCTGGCTTGCCTCAAACGGCTTGGCCTTGCCGGTGTTTCCATCCTGGCTGGCAGCGTTTGCCTTGATGCTGCTGTTGGGGCTTCACATCTACCGGCTTCACATGGCGGGCAATGACGGGCCTCACAACAATCTCTACAGTACGGCAGGTGCAATCGCTGCACTGTTGCTTGCGGTCATCGTGGCCAGCGACGCTTACATGCGGTGGCGGCTGCCGTACCTGCTTGACGTTGCAGCGCCCGACAAAGCTGTGTCCGTCATTGCAAACCCCGCAACCGTGCCTGCCAATCCGCTGAGCGTGCCTGCACACGTTCTGCCTGACCTTAAGCTGCTGCCTTTCTACGCCATGATGCGGGCGATGCCGGGCAAGACCTTCGGCGTCGTCGTCTTGTTGGCCAGTGTGGGCGTGTGGTCGTTACTGCCTTGGCTGGACCGTGGATCAAGCGGTATTCGCCCCTTCTGGAAGCGGAAACGCATGCGGTGGGTGGTAGCGGCTATCCTTGCCTGCCTGGTCGTGCTGTTCGGCCTTGGCGCTCAACCCGCGAGCTTCGAAAACGTGTTGACCGCCCAGGTCATCACGGCAGCATATTTCGCATTGTTCCTGGTCGGCGTGCCATGGGCCAGCCGCACTGAACATGCCAGGGCAGCTGGCACAGTTGAGTAGGCAACATCCGGCCCAAGGCACCACACTTGCCTCCTGCCTTTTCGTGCCCCATATCACTGGCAGACTTGTCAGGAGTGGCAATCGCGCCCGTTGCGCCTGTTCCCCTTTTAACCTAGCACTGTCGTCATGGCCGAACACAAACGCATCATCTCCGTCCAGGGCGCGCGCGAGCACAACCTGAAGAACGTGTCCATCGAGCTGCCGCGCGATTCTCTGATCGTGTTCACCGGCCTTAGCGGGTCGGGAAAGTCGTCGCTTGCCTTCGACACGATCTATGCCGAGGGCCAGCGCCGCTACGTGGAGAGCCTGTCGGCCTATGCGCGCCAGTTCCTGGAGATGATGCAGAAGCCCGACGTGGACCAGATCGACGGCCTGTCGCCTGCCATTTCGATCGAGCAGAAGACCACCAGCCGCAACCCGCGCTCCACCGTGGGTACGGTGACGGAAATCTATGACTACATGCGGCTGCTGTTTGCCCGCGTCGGCATTGCCTATTCGCCCGCCACCGGCCTGCCGATCCAGAGCCAGACCGTGACGCAGATGGTCGACCGCGTGATGGAGCTGGAGGAAGGCACCCGCGCCTACCTGCTGGCACCCATCGTGCGGGGCCGCAAGGGCGAGTACAAAAAGGAATTCGCCCAGCTGATGAAGCAGGGCTTCCAGCGGGTGAAAGTGGACGGCGCGTTCCACGAGATTGCCGATGCGCCCACGCTGGACAAGAAGTTCAAGCACGACATCGACGTGGTGGTCGACCGCATCGTGGTCCGCGACGACATTTCCAGCCGGTTGGCCGCCAGCTTTGAAACGGCGCTGAAACTGGCCGACGGGCTGGCCATCGTGGAGTTTGCCGACAAGCCGCTGGCCGATGCCGACACCTCCGCAGGCGGCAGCGCCAACAAGTCACTCAACGAAACCCACGAGCGGCTGACGTTCTCGGAGAAGTTCGCCTGCCCCGTCTCCGGCTTCACCATCGACGAGATCGAGCCGCGGCTGTTTTCGTTCAACAACCCGTTCGGCGCCTGCCCCAGGTGCGACGGCCTCGGCACCGAGCTGCGCTTCGAGGCAGACCTCGTGGTGCCCGACAAGTCGCTGTCGATGCGCCAGGGTGCCATCGTGCCGTGGGCCAAGACCGGCAGTACCTCGCCCTACTACACCCAGACACTCGACGCGCTGTGCAAGCACTACGGCGCCTCGATGAGCACGCCCTGGGACGAGCTGTCCGAGGAGGTTCGCAACGCCATCCTGTTCGGCACCATGGATGAGGAAATCACCTTCGTTTATGACGACGGGCTGCGCTCCTACAAGACGGTGAAGCCATTCGAGGGCATCATCGGCAACATCGAGCGGCGCTGGCAGGAAACCGATAGCGCCTGGGTACGCGAGGAACTGTCGCAGTTCCAGTCCGACCACCCCTGCCAGACGTGCGGCGGCTACCGGCTGAAACCCCAGGCGCTGGCCGTGCGCATCAACAACCTGCACATCGCGCAGGTGTCGGAAATGTCGATCCGCACCGCCAACGACTGGTTCAACGACCTGCCGGACCAGCTGTCGCCCAAGGAAATGGAGATCGCGGCCCGCATCCTCAAGGAAATCCGCGAGCGGCTTAAGTTCCTGGTCGACGTGGGGCTGGACTACCTCACCCTGTCGCGCACGTCCGGCACCCTGTCGGGCGGCGAGAGCCAGCGCATCCGGCTGGCCTCGCAGATCGGCTCCGGGCTGACGGGGGTGCTGTACGTGCTGGACGAGCCCTCCATCGGCCTGCACCAGCGCGACAACGAGCGGCTGCTGGAAACGCTGGTGCACCTGCGCGACCTGGGCAACACCGTCATTGTGGTCGAGCATGACGAGGACGCCATCCGCTCGGCCGACTACGTGGTCGACATCGGCCCCGGTGCCGGGGTGCATGGCGGCAGGATCGTGGCTGAAGGCACACCCGCCGAGGTGATGGCGAACCCGGCTTCATTGACCGGCAAGTACCTCACCGGCGCCATGACCGTGCCGGTGCCCGCCAAGCGCCGCAAGCCCGAGAAGAACCGCATGATCAAGGTCACGGGTGCGCGCGCCAACAACCTGAAGAACGTCTCGGCGGAGCTGCCTCTGGGACTGTTCACCTGCGTCACCGGCGTCTCGGGCGGTGGCAAGTCCACCCTGCTGATCGATACCGTCTACAAGGCAGCCGCGCGCAAGCTGATGAAGACCCGCGACATGCCAGCCGAGCATGACCGCATCGAGGGTCTCGAGCGGCTCGACAAGATCATCGACATCGACCAGTCGCCGATCGGGCGCACGCCAAGGTCCAACCCGGCCACCTACACCGGTGCCTTCACCCCCATCCGCGACTGGTATGCCGGCCTGCCGGAAGCCAAGGCACGCGGCTACGGGCCGGGCCGGTTCTCGTTCAACGTCAAGGGTGGCCGCTGCGAGGTGTGCCAGGGCGACGGCGTCATCAAGATCGAGATGCACTTCCTGCCCGATGTGTACGTCACCTGCGATGCCTGCCACGGCAAGCGCTACAACCGCGAGACGCTGGAGATCGAGTTCAAGGGCAAGTCGATTGCCGACGTGCTGGACATGACGGTGGCCGAGGGTGCCGACTTCTTCCGCGCCGTGCCAAGCGTGCGCGACAAGCTGGTCACGCTGGAGCGCGTCGGGCTGGGCTACATCAAGGTCGGCCAGCAGGCCACCACCCTGTCCGGCGGCGAGGCACAGCGGGTCAAGCTCGCCAAGGAACTGGCCAAGCGCGCAACCGGGCGGACACTCTACCTGCTGGATGAACCCACCACCGGCCTGCACTTCCACGACGTGGCCAAGCTGCTGGAGGTGCTGCACGAGCTTGTCGAGCATGGCAACACGGTGGTGGTGATCGAGCACAACCTCGAGGTCATCAAGACGGCAGACTGGGTCATCGACCTGGGGCCGGAAGGCGGCGACGGCGGCGGCGAGATCGTGGCGGCCGGCACGCCCGAGGACATCGTCAAGGTGGAACGCTCCTATACCGGCCGGTTCCTCGCGCCGGTTCTGGACCGCGGCAAGCAGGCGGCAGCCGAGTAACTGCAGCAATCCGCACAATGGTATCACCCATGATTGCAGCTCATGCCGCGAGTTGATAGTTTCCAGCGATAGCAGGCAACAGGCCAGCCGCAAGGAGACGATAAACTCATGGCAATCGCGATGCGCAAGCACCTGCCACCGACCAACGCGCTGGTCGTGTTCGAGGCAGCGGGCCGCCACATGAACTTCACCCGGGCCGCCAAGGAACTTGAAGTCACCCAGTCAGCCGTGTCGCGGCAGATACAGCTGCTGGAAGAGTTTTTCGGCCTGCCGGTGTTCCAGCGCCAGTCGCGGGGGCTGAGCCTGACGTCCGAGGGCGAGCGCCTGCACCGGGCCGTGACCATGGGGCTCGAACACATCGCCAACGTGTCCGCCGACCTGCGCCGCCAGCGTGGCCCCGGCGAGCTGACGGTGGCAACGTCGGTGGCGTTCGCCTCGTACTGGCTGATGGCGCGCATCGCCAAGTTCCGTGGCCTGCATCCGGAAATCGACATCCGGCTTGTTGCCGCTTCGCCAGTCTATGACCTGACCAGCGAGGGCATCGACATCGCGGTGCGCTACGGCTCGGGTGAATGGCCCGGCGTGGAAGCGGTGCGCCTGTTCGACAACGAGATCTGGCCGGTGTGCTCGCCGCGCTACCTGGAAAACGCCCCTGCCCTCAACAAGCCGTCCGACCTGCTCGACCACTCGCTGCTGCACCTGGCCAAGTTCGACCGCAACTGGGTGACCTGGGACAGCTTCCTCGAGACCATCGGCGTGACGTCGGACACCAGCAACCGGGGCTTCACCTTCGACAATTACATGGTGCTGATCCAGTCAGCGCTACGGGGCGAAGGCATAGCGCTGTGCGGCCGGCGGCTGGCGGAGGATTTCATCGAGCAGGGCGACCTGGTGCGGCCGATCCCGGTGGCGCAGGAGTCGGATCGCGGGTTCTGGCTGTTGCGGGCCCGCGACGGCCAGCTGACCGAACCGGCCCGCCAGTTCTACAACTGGCTGCTTGACGAAGCCCGCAAGCCGACCTGACGGGGCCGTCCGCACTTCATGGCGCGCAAGCACATCATCTTCGTTCACGGCAGGTCCACAAAGCCCGCCGCCACCAAAAAGCGCAAGCTGAGCTTTGACGCCCTGATGCACGGCATCGAGGCGGTGAACCCTGGCGTTGCCAGCCAGTTGCGCGATGGCAAGGTGCGGTTCAGCTTCACCTACTACGGCGACATCAACAACGCCATCATGGCCCAGCACAACGCCGACGAGGCAGCGCAACTGACCGCCCGCAACGACAGGCGGTACCGTCACGAACCGTGCCTGCCCTATGACGACCTGAAGGAAAGCCTGCAACGGCTGATGGCGCTCGGCAGCTTTGACGAGGCGAGCTACGCCGCGGTGCTGGCGCAGCACAAGAACTACCGCTACCTCGACAACGCTGCCCGGGCGTTTTCAACGCTGCTGTCGGCGCTGACCCGCAGCCGCGCCAACGAGATAATCCTGAAAAAGTCATCCGCCGACATGGGCGCCTACCTGCTGAGCCGCAAAACCGGTTCCGACATTCGCGAACGCGTGCAGGGTCCGCTGCGCCGGGCCATCATAAACCGCGACGACATCTGCCTCATTTCACATTCGATGGGGTGCGTGATCGCCTATGACGTGCTGTGGAAATTTTCACAGATGAGCGAATACGCCGGCCTGATGCGGCGCAACCCCAACATATCGCTGTGGCTGACGCTGGGCTGCCCGCTGGGCGAAGCAGGTGTTCGCGCCAATTTGTACGACGCGCGCGAACATGCCGGCGGGCGGTTTCCGCGGGCAATCGTGCGCGACTGGGTCAATATCGCCGCCTATGACGACTTCATCGCGCATGATCCGGACATGGCGAACGATTTCTCTGAAATGCTGGACTATGGCTATGTCCACTCGATCACCGACCTGCGCATGTACAATTGCTGGACCCACCACGGCGTCTCGAACCCGCACAAGCTGTATGGCTACCTGGTCAACCCGGTTGTTGCAGAACAGATCGCCAACTGGGTCGAGGGCTAGGCAGAACCAACCCGCCACCGGTCTTGCCCCGGCCCGGTTTCGACGCTAAGGCTCAACCTCATGAGCGATAAAACGATACTCCACATCATCGGCGGCGGCATGGCGGGCTCGGAAGCCGCCTGGCAGGCAGCCAGTTCCGGCGTACAGGTGGTGCTGCACGAGATGCGGCCCGTTCGCGGCACCGATGCCCACCAGACGGACGGACTGGCCGAGCTGGTGTGCTCCAACTCGTTCCGCTCTGATGATGATGAACACAATGCCGTAGGCCTGCTGCACTGGGAAATGCGTGCGGCAGGATCGCTGATCATGGCCACGGCGGACCGGCACAAGCTGCCCGCCGGGGGCGCACTGGCAGTGGACCGCGAAGCCTTCTCCGCCGCCGTCACGGCGACGCTTGAAGCCCACCCCAACATCACCATCTCGCGTGAAGAGGTGCAGGGCCTGCCACCGGCGGACTGGGGCAGCAGCATAATCGCCACCGGGCCGCTGACCTCGCCCGCGCTGGCTGAAGACATCCGTGCTGTCACCGGCGATGACGGCCTCGCCTTCTTCGATGCCATTGCGCCGATCGTCTACAAGGACTTCATCGACTTCGGCAAGGCCTGGTACCAGTCGCGCTACGACAAGGCAGGCCCCGGCGGCACGGGTGCCGACTACATCAACTGCCCCATGGACGAGGCAGGCTACAATGCCTTCATTGCTGCGCTGCTGGCTGCCGGAAAGACGGAGTTCAAGGAGTGGGAAGGCACACCCTACTTCGACGGCTGCCTGCCCATCGAGGTGATGGCCGAGCGCGGTCCAGAGACCCTGCGCCACGGACCTATGAAGCCGATGGGGCTGACCAACGCGCACCAGCCGGACGTGAAGCCCTATGCCGTGGTGCAGTTGCGCCAGGACAACGCACTGGGCACGCTGTACAACATGGTCGGGTTCCAGACCAAGATGAAGTACGCCGAACAGGTCGAAGTGCTGCGCACCATTCCGGGCCTCGAGAAGGCAGAGTTTGCCCGGCTTGGCGGCATTCACCGCAACACGTTCATCAACTCGCCGGTGCTGCTCGACAGCTCGCTGCGGCTGAAGCAGCGCCCGGATGTGCGCTTTGCCGGCCAGATCACCGGGGTCGAGGGATACGTGGAAAGCGCTGCCATGGGCCTGATGGCCGGCCGCATGGCCGCTGCGGAATTGCTTGGCCACGCACAGATTGCCCCGCCACCGGCAACCACCGCGCACGGCGCACTGATCTCGCACATCACAGGCGGTCACCTGAGCGATGAGGCAGGCGACATGACCAGCAAGGCGCGGTCATTCCAGCCGATGAACGTCAACTTCGGGCTGTTTCCCGATGTCCAGGTGCCGCGAGACGAGAACGGCAAGCGCCCGCGCGGCAAGGCCAAGAAGCCGGCCCGGCAACTGGCCTACACCACCCGCGCCAAGCGGGACTTTGCTGCATGGCTTGAAGGTGCGGAAACCTCCAGCGCCGCCGCCGCGCAATGACTAGAACGTCTCGCCGCGCGCGGCCTTCAGCAGCGTGATCTGGTTGAGCCATTGTGGCCGCGTAACCGGTCGCTTCAGCATGGACGAGCGCGCCTTGCGCAACCGTTTCAGGTAAGCCGGCGTAAGGGCGGTGTGCAGGAACGCCGGCAAGGCGGCTTCCGGTATGCTGCTTGACGCCTTTCGCGCCTGCGCCAGCCGCGCCTCGGCGTGAGCGGCAAGTTCCAGCAGGACAACATCAATCGCCGCCCCGTCCCGCCCGGCCAGCACGTGGGCGGGTGTCAGTCCCTGCTTGTCGAGCAGGCTCACCGGCAGCAGGCATTGCCCACGCGCCCGGTGCATGGGCAACAGCCGCATCAGGCCCGCGATGCCGGTTGCCACCCCGGCAAGTCCGGAGACTTCGGCGCACTCCAGCGCGTCGTACCCCGCCAGCACCAGCGCCGACATCTGGATCAGCGCAGAAGATGTTTCGCCAAGATAGCCTTCAAGGGTGTTCATGTCCGGCATGGGGTCGTCGAACAGGTCGAACCGGCGCGCCTCGATCATGTTGAGCAGCGTGTGGCGTGGCAGGTCGCCAGCCTCCACCGCCCGTGCGAGGCCCTGCGGCACCGGCGCATTGACCACTTCGCCAGTGAACAGGCTGTCCACGACCTGCTCCCACCAGGCAAGCCGCACCTCGCCCGCTGCATGCTCGGTAATGCGTTCGCGGATCTGCGCCAGCTCAGCGTTGAAGGCATAAATGGCAGCCACCTCGCCCCGGCGCGCCTGCGGCATGAGCAGCAGGCACAGGTACCGGTCGCGGTCCGACGCGCGCACGACCTGGAGCAACTGGCTGGCCAACTCTTCCGGGAAGGGACCGCTCATGATGATTACGGCTCGTCCGCGCGGCGATGGTCGTCAACCGCGATCAACGCACATGCCACGTCACGGCCCTCAGCCAACAGCACGTTGTAGGTGCGAACCGCAGCCCCCGTACTCATTGGCTCAAGGCCAATGCCCGCCTCGGCAAACGCCTTGCGCACGGCAGGCGGCGGAAACACCTGGCCCTCGCCCGTGCCCAGAAGCACGAAGCCGACACCTTCCGGGGCTGACAGGATCGGCGCGAAATCATCAAGCGTCAGGCTGGTTGCATCGCCGGGCGCCCAGCCCAGCATGCCCGACGGCACGCACAGCAGCGAGCCGCGGTGCGACATGTCGCGAAACCTGAACCCGCCATTGCCATAGGCGTCGATCTGGACGCGCTCGTTGAGGTAGGCCGTGGGGGCGCCAGCACGCATCAGGGCTTGGCGCCGTCCACCTCGGCCTGCGCGTCATCGGCGGCGCCGGGCACGCGGCGATCAACATATGCCCCCATCAGCGACAGCAGCGGTGCCCCGATGAAGATCGACGAATAGGTGCCGATCAGCACGCCGAAGATCATGATGAAGGTGAAGCTCTTGAGAACCTCGCCGCCGAAGAAGTACAGCGCCAGTAGCGCCATGAGGGTCGAGATCGAGGTCATCAGGGTGCGCGGCAGCGTCTGGTTGAGCGACAGGTCGACCATCTCGTCAAACGGCATTTTCTTGTACTTGCGCAAATTCTCGCGGAACCGGTCGAACACCACCACGGTGTCGTTCAGCGAATAGCCGACAATGGTCAGGATGGCGGCGATGGACGACAGGTCGAACTGCACCCGCGTGATGGCCAGCAAGCCGATGGTCAGCGCCACGTCATGCACCAGCGTGGCCACCGTGCCGATGGCAAACTGCCATTCGAAGCGCAGCCAGATGTAGATCATGATCGCGACGAACGACAACAGGATGGCGATGATGCCATCACGAGCCAGTTCGCCCGATACCTTGGACCCGAGAGAGTTCACGGCGCGAAACTCGACCTTGTCGCCAAAGGCCGACTTGATCTGCCCCACGGCCGCCTGCTGGGCTTCATCGCCGCCTTCAACAAGGCCGACGCGGATGGCCACGTCACCATCGGTGCCGAACTCCTGCAGTTCCGTGCTGCCAAGGCCAAGCCCGCCCACGACAGTCCGCATCTCGTCGATGGTCAGTGCCTGGGCATTGCCCGGCGTCGGCCGGACGAGGATTTCGGTGCCGCCGGTAAAGTCGATGCCATAGTTGAGCGCAAGTCCGACGAACAGGCCGATCGAGACAAGCACACCGGCGATCGAGGCAAAGAAGCCCGGCCGCGCAAGGCGCATGAACCTGATGTTCGTGTTGTCCGGTACGAAGCGCATTGGTTTGAGCATGATTTTCGTCTCCTCGCCCTGGCATTACAGCGGCACTGTCTTGGGCCGGCGTGTCCGCACCCAGAAGGCAACGATCAGGCGGGTCACGGTGTAGGCGGTAAACACGGTCGACAGGATGCCGATGCCCAGTGTCACCGCAAAGCCGCGCACCGGGCCGGAGCCCATGCCGAACAGGATGACGGCAGCGATCAGCGTGGTGATGTTGGCATCAAGAATGGTGCCCAGCGCCATCTTGAAGCCGGTCTCGATGGCATTCAGCGTTGAGCGGCCATTGGCCACCTCCTCCCGGATGCGCTCGAACACCAGCACGTTGGAGTCCACCGCCATGCCCATGGTCAGCACGATGCCGGCAATGCCCGGCAGCGTGAGCGTGGCACCAAGTACCGACAGGGCACCGAGAATGATCAGCAGGTTGACCACCAGGGCCACGATGGCGAACAGGCCAAACAGGCCGTACGACACCAGCATGAACACCAGCACGCCGGCAAAACCGATCATTGCAGCGGTGGTACCGGCCTCGATCGAGTCAGCGCCAAGGCTTGGGCCGACGGTGCGTTCCTCCACGACGACCAGCTTGGCCGGCAGTGCGCCGGAGCGCAGCACGATGGACAGGTCGTTGGCTTCTTCAACGGTGAAGTTGCCGGAAATCTGGCCGGACCCGCCGCAGATCTGTTCGTTGATGCGAGGCGCGGAAACAACCTTGCTGTCCAGCACGATGGCAAACGGACGGCCCACATTGGCCTGCGTCAGACGGCAGAACCGTTGCGCACCGGCGGCATTGAAGCGGAAGTTCACCACCGGCTCGTTGGTGCGCTGGTCAAAACCGGTCTGGGCGTCGGACAGGTCCTCGCCCTCGACCGTGGCCGACCGGGACGTTTGCACCCAGTAGAGCACGTCTGCACTGGTGCGCTCGGCCATCTGTTCGCAATCGAGCGGTACGGTCGCGCCCGGACCCTCCGGCTGCTGGTCACACAGCAACCGGAACTGGAGCTGTGCGGTCTGACCAAGCAGCGCCTTGAGGCGTTCGGGGTCCTGCAAGCCCGGCACCTGAACCACGATGCGGTCCACGCCCTGGCGCTGGATCACGGGTTCGGTGGTGCCAAGTGCGTTGATGCGGCGGCCGATGATTTCGAGTGACTGCTGAACGGCCCGGCCAACGCGCGCCTCGATGCCACCTTGCGAGAAGGTCATGTTGACAGTCTGGCCGGTGCGGCTGACTTCGAGTTCCTGCACCTGGCCGCCCTGCCCGAAAATGCCAACTTCGACGGGCTGGGAAATCTCCCGCAGCAGCGTTTCGGCACGTTCGGCATCGGCTGCATCGGTTATCGACACGGTCGCGCCGTCAGGCGTGCGCTGCAGGCCGGCATAGCGGATCTTGGCTTCGCGCAGCTTCAGCCGGATGTCGCCAATGAGCTGCTTGGACAGCGTGTCCTTGAGCGATGTCTGGTCAACTTCAAGCAGCACGTAGCTGCCGCCCTGCAAATCGAGCCCGAGGTTGATCTTGGAACTGGGCAGGAACGACGGTATCCCGGCACGCTGCTCGTCGTTCAGCAGGTTCGGGAAGCAGGCCAGCGCAGCAAACGCAATGATCAGCGCGATCAAAGCTGCCTTGAAATTGGAAAAATGAAGCATGTGGCCAGACCGTTATGTGTTGTCGTCCGAATAGTCAGACAGCGCCAGCAGGTTGAGGACGCATCAGGTGATTGAAGCCCGGCGCCCGCGCTTTGCGCGCCGGGAGCGGACGCTCGTTACCCGCAACAATCAGGCGTCGGCCTTGGCCGGTTCACCCTTGGAGCGTACTTCAGTCACAGCCGAGCGCAACATGCGCATCTTGGTGCCCTCACCGGACTCGACGAGGATTTCGTGGTCGTCAACGACCTTGGTCACCTTGGCAATGATACCGCCGGCGGTCACGATGTTGTCACCACGCCGGATCGACTTCACCATCTCCTGGTGGTCCTTCATCCGCTTCTGCTGCGGACGCCAGATCAGAAAATACATGATGGCGAACATCGGCAGGATGAGGAACAACATGCCAAAAAGGTCGGTGCCGCCAGGCACGCCGCCTGCTGCCTGCGCGTATGCGGGGCTGATAAACATTCCAGAAGACTCCCAAAGACGTTTAATTCCCGTCCTATATAGCCGTCCCCGGCGGCATTGCAACTGCCACGACACCGCAAGCACGATGACGTCTTGCCACCGCCGTGCTCTGCGCCTAAAGCGTTGCAGCCATCTCGGACCCCTTCCCCAACCCGCACAAACAGCCGGCACGACATGACCGATCAACGCATTGACGACATCCTTTCCCGCCTTGAGCGCATTGCCTCCGCCCTTGAACGCTCGGCCCCGCCTGCACCGCTTGAGCCGGATTTCGGTGCCGCCGATGCGTTCGTCTGGCAGGCAGCCGGAAACCGCCTGCAGCCAGTACCGCAGGTCAACCGGGTGGAAATGGTGCTGCTGCACGGCATCGACCGCGTCCGCGACATCCTGGTCGAGAATACCGAACGGTTTGCCCGCGGCCTTCCGGCCAACAACGTGCTGCTGTGGGGCGCGCGCGGCATGGGCAAGAGCTCGCTGGTCAAGGCGGCGCATGCCTCGGTTACACAACAGCATGGGCACACGCTGAAGCTGATCGAAATCCACCGCGAGGACATTGAAAGCCTGCCCGCGCTGATGGGCCTTCTGCGGCCAAAGCAGCAATACCGCTTCATCATCTATTGCGACGACCTGTCCTTCGATGCGCAAGACACCAGCTACAAGTCACTGAAGGCCGCGCTGGATGGCGGCATCGAGGGCCGCCCGTCGAACGCACTGCTGTACGCCACGTCCAACCGCCGCCACCTGCTGCCGCGCGACATGATCGAGAACGAACGGTCCACCGCCATCAATCCGTCAGAAGCAGTACAGGAAAAGGTGTCCCTGTCGGACCGGTTCGGCCTGTGGCTCGGTTTCCACAATTGCTCGCAGGACGAATTCCTCGAAATGATTCGAGGTTACATCAATCACTTCAAGCTGAATGTGAAGGAAGAGCAATGGCGTGCCGAGGCCATTGAATGGCAGGCCACACGCGGATCACGGTCTGGCCGCGTTGCCTGGCAGTACGTCCAGGACCTTGCCGGACGTCTCGGGCAGCCACTCGGCTGACTCCCAGAATGAAAAAACCCGGTGACGAGGGCCACCGGGTCACTTCTCGTGCTGCCGCCGTAAAGGCTCAGCCGAGCTTCTTCTCGTGGGCCAGCCACTCGTCGTTGTTCGAACCGATCTTGACGTCAGCCCACTTCTTGAACGCCGCACGCTGGCGGATATCGTCCATCCAGCGGTCGAGGTTCGGGGTGTTGGCGTGCTTGATGTCGAACTGCTTGTAGCGCGAATAGAAGACGGCCAGCGCAATGTCCGAATAGTTGAAGTAGCGGCCCGTGAGGAACGGCTTCTTGCCGATGGCACGGTTGGCGATCTTGAACAGGTTCTCCAGGTTCTTGGCTGCTGCCTTGACGGCTGCCGGATCGGCATCCTCGGGCTTGCACCGCACCTGCTTGACGAGAATCGTGAACATCTGCGGGTTGAGCATGGTGGTGGTCCAGTCGGTCCACTGGTCTGCCAGTGCCCACGGCTTCTGGCCGCGCGGGCGAATGTTGTCCTTGCCGTACTTGCGGGCGATGTAACGCATCATGGCGTTGGACTCGAACAGCGTGATGCTGCCGTCCTTCATCACCGGCACAAGGCCGTTCGGATTGAGCTTGGTGAACTCCTTGTCGGCAATACCACCGAACTGGCCACCGGCGGCGTGGCGCTCGAACGGCTGGCCTGCCTCCTCGAGTGCCCAGAGCACCTTCTGTACGTTGATGGATGAGCGTCTGCCCCAAACTTCGATCATGTGATCGCTTCCTTTTGTTGAGTCGAGAATGCGCCATATTCGGCAGAAAACCAGCAATTGCAACAGCATTGACGTTATTGGAACGCCCGAAAAAGCGATGATCCCGACTGTGACAAAAAAATCACAGTGCGGAGCAATCCGTTCAATTAGTTCGTAAACTGATTTAATTGCATCAAAAGTTCGTGTACTGAAATACCTCAATAAGAAGACGTGCAGGGATTGAGTTCGAGGAGGCGATTTTCATGAGTATTTTCAAACGTGGCCTATTGTCGGCCAGCGCAATCGTGGCAATGACAACGGTTGGGGTTGCCGCGGATCTTCCGGCACCGTTCATTCCTGAACCGGTACTGCCCTACGGTGACTGGACCGGGTTCCGCGTCGGTATCGGTGGCGGGTACGGTGGCGTCAATCACGAGCTCGGCGTCAGCGCGACGCCGTTTGGCGACGTTTTCAGCTTCAGCGGCATTGGCGGCGAAGGCGGCCTGTTCACCGTCGAGGGCGGCTACGACTACCAGGTCAACTCCAACGTGGTGATCGGCATTCAGGGTGACTACACCTACTCCGGCATCGGAACGGAACTTGATGTGAACGCTGGCTTTAACGGTGGTTTCACGCTGGACGCACAACACAACTTCACGCTGGCTGGACGCCTCGGCTGGCTGGCTGAACCCGACACGCTGATCTATGGTCTGGTTGGCTGGACCTGGACCGAGTTCAACGGATCATTCTCCGGCGACGCGGCCGCATTTGCCAATGACTACGACTTCGACGTGGACGGCTTGACGGTGGGGGCCGGTATCGAAACCCGCTTCACAGCAAACATTTCCGGCAAGCTCGAGTACCGCTATACCGATTATGGCCGGTATACCCTGATCAATTTCAATGCGTTTGCCTCCAACATTGCGCTCAATGATGACGCGTCGGTGCAGACCATCCGCGCCGTCGTCAGCTACCATTTCGGAAATCCGGGTGGTTACGTCACCCCGTCGGCCGACCTTGCGCCTCCGGTTGCTGTTTCATGGTCAGGCTTCCGCATTGGCGGCGGCGGTGGCTACGGACACGTGAACCACGAGCTGTCATTGGCCATCGAGACCCCGCCACCGGGCCCTTCGACGACACTTGGCTCGCTGAGCGGCATCTCGGGTGAAGGCGGCTTGTGGACGGTTGAAGCTGGTTACGACCACCAGTTCGGCGAACGCATGGTTGCCGGTATCCAGTTCGACTACACCGGTGCCGGTATCTCCACCGACATCAACCTGAATATCCCCGACCTCGGCGGGCCTACGCCCATCAATGCCGGATACGAGCTTGAAGCCTCCGACAGCATGACGATTGCCGGCCGCCTCGGCTACCTGGTGACACCCGACACGCTGGCTTACGGCCTGCTGGGCTACACCTGGACCGAGTTCAACGGCCGCCTGACCGGCGATGCAGCCGGCTTGCTGCCCAACTATTCGTTCGATGTGGACGGATTGACGGCTGGTGGTGGCGTTGAAACACGACTGACCAGCAACCTGACCGGCAAGCTGGAATACCGTTATACGGGGTACGACTCCAAGAACGTGCTGACCTTCCCGATCAACGATGTCACCGCGTTCGCGCTTGACGACGATGTCTCGGTGCAGACCGTCCGGGCGGTCCTGTCCTGGAAACTGCCCGTATCTGGTTATTAGCCGTCAAGCCATCGCAGCAATGCAAACCCGGCCTGATCTTTCAGGCCGGGTTTTTCATGTCATCCAGTCTGCCGGAGACAGCAGCGCCTAGTTGGCGGCAGTCTGCGAGGTCAGGTACTTCATCGGATCGACCGGAGTTGCACCCTGGCGGACCTCGAAGTGAACCTGCGGGCTTGTGACCGAGCCGGTGGAGCCGGCCTTGGCAATCACATCGCCGCGGCGCACGGTATCACCGCGCTTCACCGACAGTTCCTTGTTGTGGGCATATGCCGTGACCCAGCCGTTCTGGTGGCGGATCAGCACGAGGTTGCCATAGCCTTTCAGCTCATTGCCGGCGTAAGCCACCACACCTGCCTCGGAGGCGCGAACCGCAGTTCCTTCCGGCACGGCGATGTTGATGCCTTCATTCTTGGTGTTGTTCGGCTTTGATCCGAACTTCGAGATCACCCGTCCACGCACCGGCCAGCGGAATGGCGAGGCCGTATCCGGCTGTTCGATCTGGGCCGACTGCTCCATCTGGCCGGCAGGCTGTTCATCGGCAACCTGCTGCTGCGGTGCTGCCGGAGCAATGGGCCGCTGGGCTGCCAGGTTCTGCTGCGGCAGCGCTGCCGGTGCAGAGTTGGCAATCGGCGAAGACGAACCGGATCCCGGAATGTTGATGCGCTGGCCAACAGTCAGGCCGGCGGACATGGACAGGCCATTGGCATTCGCGATGGCGTTCGGGTGCACGTTGTAGGTACGGCCCAGCGAATACATGGTTTCACCGGCACGAACCACGTGGGCACCGCCCTGCTGGCCGCCAGACAGGCGCTGGCTGGGCGCGTTCACCGGCGCGGATGCCGTCTGTACGGTCGGCTGCGGCGACACCGGGCTGGATGCGCCGGGCACCACGAGGCGCTGGCCAACGGACAGCGTGTATGGTGCTGCAATGTTGTTGGCGCGGGCAAGCTGGCTCACCGTCAGGTTGTTGGCGCGGGCCAGCGAGTACATGGTCTGGCCAGGCTGCACGGTAATGTTGCCGGACTGCGCGTTGCCATAGCTGGGCGCTGGTGCAGGCGCAGCCGCCTGCTGGTTCCAGGACTGCTGGGCGGGCGCGCGGTAGCTGGGTGCCGGCGGCGTGTAGCCTGCGTTCGGCGAGGGTGCATTCTGCCAGGATGGCCGGGCGTTCGAAACGCGATCACCGCTCAGGGGCGAGCTTTCGACCGTTTCGACGGCAGCCGACCGGGTTTCCTTCTTCGCCACCGAATTGGTCGCGATACCCGGATAGTCAGCGAACCGGTCAACCGACCCGGAGCACCCGGCCAGCACGGCAGCCACTGCTGTGAAGGAGAGAATCTGTGAAATCCGTGAGGCCGATTTCTGACCGAAAGTAGAGAAGTTCATACCCATACCCCATACTCGAACTGACAAACTGGACTGTCGGGTATAGTGAACTGTTTAGGTTAAGGAGGTGTTTATCGGAACGGCGAACAGCCTTCAAATTGCCTTGGTGACCGGGAATCCGCAAAAATCCGCGCCCTACATGCCCTTGGCAATTCCTTCGACCAGCGGCACGAAGCGGACTGGCAACAGGCTTTCGCGCTCGAAATCCTCTTCGGTTCGCACGATCCGCAGGATCTCCTGCTTGCCGGGCGATACCTCCACGGGAATGATCATGATGCCGCCCACCGCCAGCTGCTCCAGCAGCTTGCGTGGCAACTTGCTGGCGGCCGCCGTCACGATGATGCGGTCGAACGGTGCCTGTGCCGGCCAGCCGCGCATGCCATCGCCCAGCACCGTGGTGACGTTTGCCAGCCGCAATGTCTTGAATCGCGCTTCCGCCGTCTTCATCAGCGTGCGGTAGCGCTCCATGGTGTAAACGCGGCGGCACAATTGCGCCAGAATGGCGGTCTGGTAGCCAGACCCGGTGCCGATCTCCAGCACCTTCATCCGCTCACCCACCTTCAGCCGGTCGGTCATGAACGCCACGATGAAGGGTTGCGACAGGGTCTGTCCGCATTCAATCGGCAGCGCCTGGTCGGCGTAGGCCAGGTCCTGGAAGGTCTCCGGCACGAACAGTTCGCGCGGCACGGTTTCGATCGCGCCCAGCACGCGGGTATCGCGCACGCCATTGGCGCGCAGGCTCATGATCAGTTCGATCTTCTGTTGGTCGGTCGCAGCCATCGCCCAATTCCCCCTCGCCGCCCGAAGGCGCCGCCCGCGTCAGCCGTCAGCCAGCTTCTGCAGCCGGGCAAGCGTATCAGGCTCGGTGAGATTTGTATGGAGCGGCGTCACCGAAATCCGGCCATTGTAGACGGCGTGAAGGTCGGTGCCTTCAGGCGGCGTCGACCGGTGACGCTGGAAGCCCAGCCAGAAATAGTCGCGGCCACGGGCATCGGTGCGCTGGTCCAGCATCAGCAGGTTCTGGTCGCGCTGGCCCTGGCGGGTGTAGACGGTTTCCTTCACCTCGTCCGGGGCACAGTCGGGGAAGTTGATGTTGAGCAGGATTCCTGGCCCGATCTCGACCCTGGCGAGCTTGCGCACCACCTCTGCCCCATGCGTCCGGCCCGTGTCCCACGGCACGGATGTACCGTGCACGCCATAGGTCTGGCTCAGCGCGAACGACTTGATGCCAAGTGCAGTGCCTTCCATGGCCGCGGCGATTGTGCCGGAATAGGTCACGTCATCGGCAATGTTCTGGCCCCGGTTGACCCCTGAGAGGATCAGGTCCGGCTCGTCCGGCATGACATAGCGCACCCCCATCAGCACGCTGTCGGCAGGCGTTCCTTCCACGGCGAAGCGGCGCGGACCCAGTTGCCGGATGCGCAACGGATGCGACAGCGAGATGGACCGCCCCGCCCCCGATTGCTCTGTCTCCGGTGCGACGATCCAGACGTCATCGGACAGCTCGGCGGCAATGGCCTCCAGCACTTCAAGCCCCGGCGCGTTGATGCCGTCGTCATTGGCCAGCAGGATGCGCCATGGCCGGCCGTCCGGATGTGTCAGCACGCCGCTCATGCCCCCACCACGGTGACGTTGCCCATGTAGGGCTTCAGCACGTCCGGCACGGCGATGGTGCCATCGGCCTGCTGGTAGTTCTCCATGACCGCGATGAGCGTGCGCCCGACGGCAAGCCCCGAGCCATTCAGCGTGTGCACGAACTGGGTGCCCTTGCCGCCCTCATCGCGCACCCGAGCATTCATGCGCCGGGCCTGGAAATCGCCGCACACCGAACAAGACGAGATTTCGCGGTAGGCGTTCTGCCCAGGCAGCCAGACTTCGATGTCGAAGGTCATTTGCGCCCCGAAGCCCATGTCGCCGGTGCACAGGGCCATCACCCGGTACGGCAGCCCAAGGCGCTTGAGCACTTCCTCGGCGCAACCAGTCATGCGGTCAAGCTCGGCGCGTGACTGGTCGGGCGCGGTAATCGACACCATCTCGACCTTGGGAAACTGGTGCTGGCGGATCATGCCGCGCGTGTCGCGGCCCGCAGCGCCTGCCTCGGCCCGGAAGCACGGCGTCAGTGCCGTCATGCGCATGGGCAGTTGGTCAGGGTCAAGGATCTGCTCGCGCACCATGTTGGTCAGCGGCACTTCCGCCGTCGGGATCAGCCAGCGGCCATCGGTGGTGTGGAACAGGTCGTCAGCGAACTTCGGCAACTGGCCGGTGCCGAACATTGCCTCATCGCGCACCAGCATGGGCGGGTTCATTTCGGTGTAGCCATGCTCGCCGGTCTGCAGGTCCAGCATGAACTGGCCGAAGGCGCGCTCCAGCCGGGCAAGCGGCCCCTTCAGCACGGTAAAGCGTGCGCCCGACATGCGGGCCGCCGCCTCGAAGTCCATCAGGCCGAGCGCTTCGCCGAGCTCAAAGTGATGCTTCGGCGCAAAGTCATACTGCTTCGGCTCGCCAACCTTGCGAACTTCCACGTTGTCGTCTTCGCCCGTACCGTCCGGCACGTCGGCAAGTGGCAGATTGGGCAGCGTTGACAGTGCCTCGTTGAGGGCGTCGGTGAGCTTGCGCTCTTCTTCTTCGCCCGTCTGGATGAAGCCTTTCAGGTCACCGACCTCGGCCTTCAGTGCCTCGGCCCTGGTCGCGTCACCCTGCCCCATCGCCGCGCCGATCTCCTTCGACGCCGCGTTGCGCCGCGCCTGGGCATCCTGCAGTTTCTGCACATGGGCCCGGCGCGCTTCGTCCAGCGAGATCAGGCGCGCGGCCTGTGGCTCCAGGCCACGGCGCGCCATGCCGGCGTCAAAAGCCTCGGGGTTGTCACGAATCCAGCGGATATCAAACATCGGTAGTCTTGCTCGCAGTGAAACATTTCAGTGAATCGCAAAGCGCCGTCCGGCACCTGCTCAATGCGGCTTTGTATAGGCGGCATGCATGACAAGGTAAAGCAGGCGCAACGCGCATGACGTGGCAAATACCAGCGGTAAAGCAGCCTCAGGCGGCAGGAGCCGGCGTCTCGTCTTCGCTGTCGTCATCGTCGGCTGCACGCTCGGCGGCCTGCTTCTTCTCGACCATCCTCACGGTGAGGATCGAGGCCTCGTAGAGCAGCAGCATCGGAATGGCCAGCCCAAGCTGGGAAAACGGGTCCGGCGGCGTGAACACCGCAGCGGCTGCAAACACCGCGACGATGGCGTACCGGCGCTTCTCACGAAGGCCGTCTGAGGTCACGATACCGATGCGCCCGAGCAATGTCAGGATGACGGGAAGCTGGAAGCTCACACCAAAGGCAAGGATCAGCGTCATCGTCAGGCTGAGATATTCCGACACCTTGGGCAGAAGCTCGATGACTGCCTGCCCGTCTGCTCCGGTCTGCTGGAACGAGATGAAGAAGCGCATGGCAATGGGCATGATCATGAAGAAGACCAGTGCCGCTCCCATCACAAACAGCACCGGCGTGGCATAGAGGTACGGCTTGAAGGCGTTGCGCTCGTGCTTGTAGAGGCCCGGCGCCACGAACATGTAAATCTGCGTGGCGATCACCGGGAACGCCAGGAACAGTCCGCCAAACAGCCCGATCTTGAGCTGGGTGAAGAAGAATTCCTGCGGTGCTGTGAAGATCAGCCTCAGGTCTTCAGCCTTGTCGCCCACGGCCCACTGGTAGGGCAGCAACAGGAAGTTGAAGATGATGTCGGCGAAATAGAACGACACCACGAACATTACTGCAAACCCGATCACCGCCTTGATCAGGCGGGAGCGCAGTTCTGCCAGGTGTTCGATCAGCGGCGCGCTGGAGGCTTCGATCTCGGCCTCGTCGGTGTCGGTCTTGAGGCTCATGCGGCACCACCGCCGGTTTTGGCGGCCTTGCCGGCTGGCTTGCTGGTGGCAGCGGGCTTGGCGTCAGCCGGGGCTTCCTTGGCAGCGGGCGGCGGGGTGGATGGCGCAGCCGTGGCCGCGTCATTCGACTTGCCGGTTGCCTTGGCCACGGTGTCCTCGACGGACGGCTTGTCCACCTTGCCCGGCGTGCGCGGCTTGGTATCAAGGATCGACGATGCGGAAAAATTGGTTGCCTTGGAGATGTCCTTCTTGACCTCGTCAAGACCGGTATCGCGGGCGGCTTCCTCGATGTGGCCCTGGAACTCGCGCGCCAGACCGCGGATCTTGGTCATGACCTGGCCAATGGTGCGCAGCACCTTGGGCAGATCGCGCGGACCGATGACGATCAGGGCAATCACACCCAGCACAATCAGTTCCGAGCTGCCGATGCCGAAGTCGAACATGTCAGTTGCGTTCCAGTATGCATGGGCATCTCAGGCGTGCCCCAGCTGCTTGCCGGACCCTCGGTCCGGCCGCCGTCACGAGACCAGGAATTACTTCTTGGCCTTTTCCTTGACCTTCTCAATGGCTTCCTCGGCGTCGTGTTCGATGGTCTTGGCGGTATCTGCCGCCTTGTCCTTCACCTCCTCGACGTCATCGGCCATGCCCTTCTTGAAGCTCTTGATACCCTTGGCAACGTCACCCATCAGCTCGGAAATCTTGCCCCGGCCAAACAGAATGACCAGCAGCAGCACGATGATGATGATTTGCCACGGTCCGATAGACATGAGAATTCTCCCTAAACACCCGGCCGTGCTCCACTTGTGAGCTCCGGCCCCAGAAATCGCCGCGCACTATTGCAGAAAGGCATGTGCCCCGCAACACAACGCTCGGGGCATCACACAGGCCCTTAGGCGAATGCACACACTCCGCAGTGAAGTGGGGTCATTCACCCGGATTGTCAAACACCAAAACATGGTCCGTGTCGATGCGGAACCACGCCCGCTCGCCCAGTTTCGGGCAGCCGGTCGTCGCAACGCGGGCGAACACCACCTCGTTCAGCCCGTCGAACTGCAGCGACAGCTCCACCTTGTCGCCAAGATAGCGCTGGTCCACCACGGTGGCCGGCAGGGCGCCGGAATAATTGTTGCTGGTGCGCACGAAGGCCTGTGGCCGCACCATGACCAGCACCGGACCGCCTTCCTCGCCGTCCCGCATCTCAAACTGGCCGAGTGGCGTTTCCGCCATTCCGTCGACGCAGCGCACCCGCATTTCATTGACATCCGAGAAGAAACGGGCCGCCTGCGCGTCCACTGGCGCCCGGTAAAGCTCATCCGGCGTGCCGATCTGCACCACGCGCCCTGCCCGCATCAGCACAATGCGGTCGGCCATGCCCATGGCCTCTTCAGGGTCATGGGTGACTAGGATCGAGCTTGCGCGGGTCTCCTTGAGGATGGCCAGCGTTTCGTGGCGCACGTGCTCGCGCAACCGCTGGTCGAGGCCGGAGAACGGCTCGTCCATCAGCAGCACGGCCGGGCGCGGCACAATGGCGCGGGCCAGCGCCACGCGCTGTTGCTCACCGCCGGACAGCTCGTGCGGCCAGGCCCCTTCCAGGTGCGCCATGCCCACCCGCACAAGCGCGGAGTGCGCGGCACTGGTGGCGCTCTTGCGGTCCACGCCGACCAGCCCGAAGGTCACGTTGTCCATCACGGTCAGGTGCGGAAAAAGCGCATAGTCCTGGAACATCAGCCCCACGGAGCGCTTTTCCGGCGGCACGAACGCGGTGTCGGAGGCAACTTCCTTGCTGTCGAGCAGGATGCGGCCGGAATCGGGCCGCTCCACGCCTGCCGCCAGCCGCATCAGCGTGGACTTGCCACAGCCGGACGGGCCAAGCAGGCAGACGATCTCGCCCTGCTTCAGCGAGAACGAGACGTGCTGAACGGCCTGCGTCTCGCCGAACTTCAGCGACACGTCCTCGAACGTCACGGACGAGGCAAATGCTGCCGCCGCGGTGCCGCGCGGGCCCCAGCGGCCCCGCGATGTTCTGTGATGGACGTCCGTCATGTCGGATTGGGTGATTACACGAGAAGTGCGCGGATTGCCAACGGTTCAGGTGTCATTGCCGAATCGCGCCTCTACATCCATGCGCTCATGCAGGATACGGACAATCTCGATGGCACCATCCGTGGATGTAATAAAGTAGAGAAAGTGCAGGCCAACCCGCGCCTTCCGGTAACCAGGACGTACATGGCCCGCATCGCGGCTTACCATCAGCCCGCCAGCCAGCTTGCGGCAAGCCGTCTCGATGTCACGAACATAACTCTCTCCCTGGGCTATACTCCAGGTTTCGACCGTATATTGCCAGATGCTGCCGAGGTCTGCTTGCGCAGCCGGCGTCAGCCGGAACAAGTCCGCCACCTCATTGGGACTTCCGGCTGTCAATGAACGCGTCAAAGTCGAAGGCCTGGGCCTTGCCGGATTTCTCCCCATCGGCAAGGGCTGCACGCAACGCTTCGAGCTTCACTTCCTCAGCCTCGAGCAGCCGCAAGCCCGAGCGAACGGCATCGCTGACCGAACTGTACCGGCCGGATTTTACCCGGTCATTCACGAACTGCATGAGATGATCACCGAGCGATACGGATGTGTTGTGGGCCATGAAACTTCTCCTATTGCAGAAAAAGTACCAAGCTTTGGTATAGCTGTAAAGTGGGCCCTGGTGAACCCTCACCGCTCGTCGTCGAGCACCTCGGGCAGGTCCATGTTGAGCGCCTCGCGGGCCTCGTCGCCGGCGTCGTCGTCATCCGCCTCGTCGGGCAGGTGCATTTCCAGCTCCGGCTCGAACTCGTCGCCGTCGAGCGGGTCTTCATCCGGCCCAAGCGCATCGTCATCCTTCGGCGAGGGAATGAACATGTCCGGCGGCAGGTTGCCGGACAGCAGCCCGGCTCCCTTCAATTCTGCCATGCCCGGCAGGTCGCGGATTTCGTTGAGGCCGAACTGGTCGAGGAAGGCTTCGGTGGTGCCGTAGGTCACCGGCCGGCCCGGCGTGCGGCGGCGGCCGCGCATCTTGATCCAGCCGATTTCCATCAGGATGTCGAGCGTGCCCTTGGCCGTGGCGACGCCGCGGATTTCCTCGATCTCGGCGCGCGTCACCGGCTGGTGGTAGGCGATGATGGCCAGCACCTCGAGCCCGGCCCGCGACAGCTTCTTCTGCTCGGTCGCCTCCTTGCGCAGCAGGAAGGCAAGGTCATCGGCGGTGCGAAACGCCCACTTGCCGGCCACCTGCACAAGGTTGACGCCGCGCATGGCGTAGTCCTGCTGGATGGCTGCCAGCAGCGCAGCTATGTCTGCATCCTTCGGCAAGGCGGGGGCCAGATCCTTCGCGTCGAGCGGACCAGAGGCGGCAAACAGCAACGCCTCGACCACGCGCCGCTGCTGCACCTCGGGCATGTGCCCGGAGATCGCATCTGCCTTGCGCATCAGGTAGTCCGGCAGGTCCGAGTCATCGCCCATCGCCACATCGTCCGGCGCAATGGACGCTGGCCCCGATGCATCATCGGCCAGATCGTCGAGTTCTTCCGGTTCGCCTGTCTTCACGGCCTGGTTTGCCACGTTTCGCCCCTCATTCCCAAATCATCCCACCCGCGACCGGCGCACGTACATCGGCTGGAAGTGCTCGGCCTGGCGCACCTCGATGACGCCCTCGCGCACCAGTTCCAGCGATGCCGTGAACCCCGACGCGATCACAGATGTGCGCCTCTCCGGCTCGACCATGTACTGCACCAGGTACGTGTCAAACCTGCCCCAGTCGTCCATCTGGCCCAGCATGCGCTCCAGCGCAATGCGGGCTTCCTTCAGTGTCCACACCGGCTGCCGGCGGATCTCGTAGTTGCGGTGCACGACCGAGCGCTGGCGACGGTCGGCATAGACCTGCAACAGGTCGATCAGCGTGTCGCCCCACTCGTACTGGCGCTCGACCATGACCGGTTCCGGCCAGCCGCGCTGGAACACGTCGCGGCCCAGCCGGTTGCGCGACATCAGCTTGGCGGCAGCATCGCGCATGGCCTGCAAGCGTTGCAGGCGGAACTGCAGCCGCGCGGCCAGTTCTTCCGGTGGCGGCTCGTCGCCGGTGTCGCTGTCCTTGGGCAGCAGCAGCCGCGACTTCAGGTAGGCAAGCCACGCCGCCATCACCAGGTAGTCCGCCGCCAGCTCAAGCTTCATGCGCCGGGCGTCTTCGATGAACACCAGGTACTGCTCGGCCAGCGCCAGGATGGAGATGCGGGTTATGTCGACCTTCTGGGTGCGCGCAAGCTGCAGCAGCAGGTCCAGCGGGCCTTCAAACCCGGCCACGTCGACGATCAGCGGTGTGCCCTCATCGTCCGGCTCGGGCATCAGGCGCACCGGGCCCTGGCCATCCGGCCAAAGCTCGTCCTGCTCGCTGGTTTGCTGATCACTCATGCACACTGGTCCACATTATGCGGGTAAGCCCGCAAATATACACCACATATAGCGGTGTTTGCCACGGCTGACAGCCCGCGCGTCGAGTTATCCTCAAATCATGTGGCAGGCATGAGGCCGTCAGGCCACAGTGCCGACGAGCTGTTCCAGTGCCTGTTCGGCTGCCTGCACATCAAACGGTTGCGGCGTGCGCAGGAAGCCCAGGGCGCGCTCCGCCCGGGCCAGTGAAGCGCCCGCGAGTTGCCCGGCAGCCGCCGCCACTTCGCTCATCTCGGCCATTGCGCCGTTGCAATGCAGAACCACGTCGCATCCGGCGTGGAGCGCGGACTGCGTGCGATCGGCGAAGGACCCCTTCAGCGCCTTCATCGACAGGTCATCCGACATCAGCAGCCCGTCAAACCCGATCCGGCCGCGAATGACCTCGCTGATCACCTTTCGGCTCAGCGTGCAGCACGCATCCGCATCGATGGCGGAATAGACCACGTGGGCCGTCATCGCCATGGGAATGTCTGCGAGTGCAGCAAAAGGCGCGAAGTCCACGCGCTCAAGCTCGCCCAGCGCGGCATCCACCACCGGCAACTCCAGGTGACTGTCGGCGAAGGCGCGGCCATGCCCGGGAATGTGCTTGATGATCGGCAGCACGCCGCCATCCATCAGGCCTTGCGCAGCGGCGCGGCCGAGCAGCGCCACCTGCTCGGGCGTCATGCCATAGGCCCGGTCGCCGATGATGTCGTGGCTGCCCGGTTGCGGCACGTCCAGCACCGGCACGCAGTCAACGTTTATGCCGGCCTCGACCAGATCTTGGGCGAGCAAGCGGTACACCGCGCGCGTGGCCCGAAGGCCTGCCACGGCATCGCGGCTGTAGAGCTCCGCGTAGGCCCTGCCCGCCGGGTAGGCACGCCAGTTGGGCGCGCGCATGCGCTGCACCCGGCCACCTTCCTGGTCGATCAGCACCGGCGCATCGGCCCGGCCCACGATGTCGCGAAACTGCGCGGTGAGCGCCGAGATCTGGGCAACGCTTTCCACGTTGCGGGCAAACAGGATCAGCCCCCACGGCTGCGTGTCGCGGAAGAAGGCGGCTTCATTGCCGTTCAGCGACAGTCCTTCACACCCGGCAATGAATGCCCCCGTCATGCCGCTGCCCCGCTGTATCGAATCATTCTGCCCGTCATTTGCCTGCCATAGACCATTTCGGTCAGGTTTCAAATCTGGCTGCCAAACCGGGCCGGAAATTCAAGACAAACTCTCGGCAAATTGCATGGCCTGCGTTCACGTGTTCGCAAGGTTAACAAGGCTTTTAGAAACACCGTCACATCGGAAGGTAGTAAACAAATGGTCAAGCCTGCTCTGCACCAGCAGGCCCGGCCTCTTGCAAGGGTCAGTGATACAACAGGGAGAGAGAGATCATGTTGCGTGTAGCAGACCACCCCAACATCATGCCTTGGCAGAGGTTGGCAAATGAACGACTGGAAGTGGCGAACAAGCTCGCCCGCATTTGTGCCCTTCTGGTTGGCGTCCTTGTCGTCCTGGGCGTCAACTCGTTTGCAGTCATGTCCGAGCAGTCGCGCCTGTGCTCCAGCCTGGTCCAGGCTCATTCGAGCATGGACCAGTACCAGGCGCGCATGTTGCCCACCGCAACGATCGTCAAGGACTACTGCTCCTGACCGGGACACGCTCTCCCGGCTGGTAGCTCACGGAATAAGGCCCGGCGCAGGAACCTCGTGATGCAGCACACGCAGCATCACGGGCGGACTGCCCGGGCAGCACCCGTGCCCTGCTCCAATCAGGGCTGACGCAGCACCAGAACCATTGTGGCGTGGGCAGGCCCCTGCCCGATATTGCGCACGCTGTGCGGCCGGTCGGCGTGATAGCGCAAGGCCTCGCCGGTCTTGACCTGGCGGACATCGCCGGACACCGTCACTTCAAGTTCGCCAGCAACCACGTACAGGTGCTCGATGGTACCGGGCGGATGCGGTTCGCTTTCCAGCACCCCGCCTTCGCGCGCGTGAAAGTCGTACCACTGCATGAAGTCCACAAGATTGAGCGGACCCGCAATGGCCAGCCGGCACAGCCCGTCCTCGCTTTCAAGCAGCGGAATGGCAGG
The DNA here is from genome assembly GCA_963700735.1 of uncultured Alphaproteobacteria bacterium. GTDB lineage: Bacteria > Pseudomonadota > Alphaproteobacteria > Rhizobiales > Aestuariivirgaceae > Anderseniella. The sequence goes on along the minus strand of CAVOYR010000009.1, from coordinate 82,398 downwards.
CTTGCCCTGGTACTCGATAAAGGCGTCTGCGCGGGTGGTTTTCAGCACCTCCTCGATGGTGGTGTCCAACGCGTTTGACAGCCGGTACACCGTCGAGAGGGTCGGGTTGGTCTCGTTGCGCTCGATCTGCGAGATGATCGACTTCGCCACGCCGGACTGCTCCGACAGGTCGCCCAGCGACATGTTGTAGGCCTTGCGCAGGCGCTGGATCGTCTTGCCCAGGTCAGGCGACAATTCTGACTGTGCACGCGGTTTGCGCGGTTTGGAGGTCATCAGGTCAAGCCCCTCGGAGTCGACGGTGGTGTTCGTTTGAACGAACATATACCGCCTGCCCTGCGTAAAGATCAAACACGTTGTGAAAGCACGTCACTTTGCGACGATTTGTGCAGTGCACAACCGCGATGGAACTTGTTAGCGTGCCAATGACTTGAAAAATCGTGCAAAGCGTGTATCGTTTGCACACTAACAAGTTTGCTAGGCAGGAGCACCGGTCATGGGCACCATCAACGTCATCGATGCCAACGGCATCCGGCATGAACTTGAAGCAGTCGAAGGCTGGCGCGTGATGGAAATCATCCGCGAACACGGCCTGCCGATGGAAGGCCTGTGCGGCGGTGCCTGCGCCTGCGCCACCTGCCACGTGACGGTGGATGACAACTGGACCGGCAAGCTGCACGAGGCGCGTGACGACGAGGAAGCGATGCTGGACAATGTGCCGAACGCCGGCATGAACTCGCGCCTGTCCTGCCAGCTGATCTACTCCGAAGAGCTTGACGGCCTGACCGTGACCCTCGACCCGGCCCTCGAAAGGCAGGCCCGCGCGGCCTGATGCGCGATGACGCCCATTGATCCCGACTGGCAACTCGTCAGCGACCAGGTGATGGGCGGTGTCTCCGCCGGCAAACTTGACCACCCGATCATTGATGGCACGCATGCCACCCGGTTGCGCGGGCGCGTCAGCCTCGACAACAATGGCGGCTTCCTGCAAATGGCAGCAGACATCGCGCCACCCCCGCCCGGCACGTCAGCCCTGCTGCTGCAACTGCGCGGCAACGGCGAACAGTACAACATTCACCTGCGCACAACCGATCTTGACCGGCCCTGGCAGTCCTACCGCGCCCTGGTCGTCGCACCGGCGGACTGGCAGCAGGTTCGCCTGGCCCTGAAACAGTTCGAGCCGCACCGGACGGAAATACCGTTCGATCCGGCCCGTATCCGCCGCATCGGCATCGTGGCCATTGGCCGCGAGTTTGTTGCCGATGTCAGCGTGGGTTCTGTTGGCTGGGACTGAGGCTACCCTCAGGCAGCACGCGTCCGCGACTGGCCACCGCCACCGCCCGACGGCTTGCCGGACTTCTGGCCACGCCAGTTCGAGCGCTTCTGCTGGGCAGGCTGGCCGGGCTTGCCGCCCTGCTTGCGCTGCTGCTGTTGCGGCCGGCCACGGTTCGGCGATGCCGGCTCGGGGGCGGTATCAACGGCAAGGCCTGCCGGTGGCTGGACCACCTCAAGCTGGCGCTTGATCAGCTTTTCGATGTCGCGCAGCAGGCCGCGGTCTTCACCCGACACCAGCGACACGGCAAGGCCGCTGGCACCCGCACGGGCCGTCCGGCCAATGCGGTGCACGTAGACTTCCGGCACGTTGGGCAGGTCGTAGTTCACGACCAGTTCCACACCCGGCACGTCGATGCCGCGCGCGGCGATATCGGTTGCCACCAGGATCGGGCATTCACCGGTGCGGAACGCTTCGAGCGCACGCACCCGGTTGTTCTGCGACTTGTTGCCGTGGATGGCAGCCGCATTGAGGTTGGCCTGGGCAAGTGACTTCACCACCCGGTCCGCCCCGCGCTTGGTGCGCGTGAACACGATCACCCGCTTGCCGGCATGGGATGCAGCAAGGTGGGCAACGGCTGCAGGCTTGGTGCCGCCGGAGATGTGCATGATCGACTGCTCGATCTTTTCAACCGGGGTTGCAGCAGGCGTCACCGCCACTTCAACCGGACTATCGAGATGATCGGCAGAAAGCTTGCGGATTTCCTTCGGCATGGTGGCCGAGAACAGCATCGTCTGGCGCTTCTTCGGCACCATCGACAGGATGCGGCGGATGGCTGGCAGGAAACCGATGTCGAGCATCTGGTCGGCTTCATCGAGGATCAGCGTTTCGACCTTGTGCAGCGTCACGGCCTTCTGGTCGATCAGGTCGAGCAGGCGGCCCGGCGTTGCGACCATGATGTCCACGCCGCGAGCGGCGTTGGTCATCTGCGGGCGGATGGACACGCCACCGAACACGCACATCGAGTGCAGCTTGTGGTTGGCGGAGTAGTCACGCACAGACTTGTGGATCTGGGCTGCCAGTTCGCGGGTTGGCGACAGGATCAGCGCACGCACCGTCTTGGGTGCAGGCTTGCCGGTGCCGCTGGCAGCGAGGCGCTGGATCAGCGGCAGCGAGAACGCGCCGGTCTTGCCGGTGCCTGTCTGGGCAAGGCCGACAACGTCACGGCCGTCCAGAATGATTGGAATGGCCTTCACCTGGATTGGCGTAGGCGTGTCGTGGCCCAAGGCGTCCAACGCCTTGAGAAGCGGCCCTTCAAGGCCGAGATCGGAAAATTTCAAGTTGAAGTCTTTCTGTCATGCGACGCACGGGACCAGTTGTCCGGCGCATCTGGGTTCCTTTCGACGGCAACGGGCAATGAACGCATTTACCGGAGTGTCCGGGGTTCAAGGTCGCCACCGAGGAAAACTGGGGCAGCAGCGGCATGGCGGAATCAATGAATGACCATGTGCCAATAGCTGTTGTGCAGTGCACAAGCGCAGATGTGGGTGCCCAAGTCAAGGAATTCAAACTTCGCAAGGTAAAGATGCCGCAGCCGGCCCGCTCAGCGCTGCTCGAATGCCAGTTTCGCCGCCAGCGCCAGGAACACCGTGCCCGACAGGTAGCCCAGCCTGCGCGCCGCACTGGCATTGGCCTTGAACAGCTTGCGCACGGAACCGGCCCCGATGCCCACTGCGCCATTCACGATGGTGCCGGTGATGTTGAAGATCAGCCCCAGCAGCAGGAACTGCAGCAGGCTGGAGCCACGCGCCGGATCGACGAACTGCGGCAGGAAGGCGAGGATGAAGATGATCACCTTCGGGTTCAGCAGATTGACCAGTGTGCCGTCCCGCCACGCCTGGCAGGCGGTTGAGCGCTTCGCCCCGTCCGGCAAGTCAAGCTCGACCGGTGTCCGGAACGCCTGCACGGCAAGCCATGCAAGGTAAGCGACGCCTGCCCATTTCAGAACCTCGAACGCCACCGGGTGCGCCGCCAGCACTGCAGCAAGCCCAAGACCGGCAGCCAGCGTGTGAATGGCGCTGCCGGTGGCAATGCCAAGGCTTGCGGCCATGCCGGTGCGGGGACCGGACTTGAGCCCTTGCCCGAGGCAGAACATCAGGTCGGCGCCCGGTGTCAGGTTGAGGGCAATGCCTGCTGCCATGAACACCAGCACTTGCGAGGGATCGAGGATCATGGTGCGTCCAGGTCCAGCGTCATGCACACATTGTGCTCGGTGATCTCGTAGTCGGCAAAGGCATCGCAATAGCTGAAGCCGAACCGCTTGTAGAGCCGATGGGCGGGCTGGAAATCGGCATGGGTGCCTGTTTCAAGGCTGAGCCGGGCATACCCCCGCTGGCGCGCCACCGACAGGATGTGCCGCAGCACGAATTCACCCACTCCGCGGCCGCGGTGTTCAGGTGCGGTGCGCATGGACTTGATCTCGGCAAAATCGGGTGCCAGTTGCTTCAGCGCGCCACAGCCCAGCAAGGTGCCCTCGTCCCACACGGTCCAGAACGTCACCTCCGGTACGCGCAAGCCCGCCAGGTCCAGCGCGTGGACGGTGTCCGGCGGCGACAGCGTGCGCATGTGGGCAAGGTGGCCTTCCAGCAAGGCCGCAATCTCGGGTCCGCGCAAATCATCAACGCGAATGTCCATGATGAGGTCAGGCCCCCAGCGCCTGCTTCAGGTCGCCGATCAGGTCATCGGTGTCTTCAAGCCCGACCGACAGCCGCACCATGCCGTCAGTCACGCCCATTTCATCGCGCGCCTGCTGGCCGATGTTGCGGTGGGTGGTGGTGGCCGGATGGGTGATCAGCGACTTGGCATCGCCCAGGTTGTTGGAAATGTCGATGATCTCCAGCTTGCGCAGCATGTCGAAGGCTGACCGCTTGCCGCCGGCAAGTTCAAACGTGACCATCGTCCCGCCCGCTGTCATCTGCCTGCGGCAGAGCGCGGCCTGCGGGTGGCTGTCCAGCCACGGATAGATGACGCGGGCCACGCCACCCATGCTTTCAAGCGCGCTTGCCACCTTCAGCGCACTGTCGCACTGGGCGTTGACGCGCAGCTTCAGCGTTTCCATGCCCTTCAGCAGCACCCAGGCATTGAACGGCGACAGGCTGGGCCCGGTATGGCGCAGGAAGGGTTTCAGCTTCTCTTCCTTGAACTCGGTCGTGGAGACGACCGCACCACCCAGCACGCGGCCCTGCCCGTCCATGTGCTTGGTTCCGGAATACACGATCACATCCGCGCCCAGCGGCAATGTCTTCTGCACGATCGGTGTGGCGAAAATGTTGTCCACCACCACGCAGATGCCATTGGCCCTGGCGATATCCGCAACGGCGGCGATGTCGAATACCTGCAGGCCCGGGTTGGATGGCGTTTCCAGGAAGAACACCTTCGTCTCGGGCCGGATGGCCGCGCGCCACGCCTCAAGGTCGCCACCATCAACCAGCGTCGAGGTGACGCCGAACTTCGGCAGGATCGATGTCAGTATCTGGTAGCACGACCCGAACAGCGCCCTGGCTGCAACGATGTGGTCACCCGCCTCGACCTGGCAGGCCAGCGCGCCCCACACCGCCGCCATGCCCGACGCCGTCGCATAGCAGGCCTCTGCCCCTTCCAGCAGCCGCAACCGCTCTTCGAACATGGTCACGGTGGGGTTGCCGTACCGCGCGTATACATAGCCTTCCTGCGCACCGGAGAACCGGTCTTCTGCCGTCTCGGCATCCGGGTACACGAAGCCCGAATTGAGGTAGAGCGCTTCCGCCGTCTCACCGTGGTGCGAGCGGTCCAGCCCGCCCCGCACAAGGCGTGTCGACTCGCCCCACTTGGCCGGGTTCGGGTTCTTGACTGACTTCTTCATCTCGCTCAGCTCTGTATCCAGGGAAGGCCTCTCGCCTTCCAGCCGTTAGCCCTGCCCCGGTGACGGCTGTCATCGAGGTCGCCCTCAAAACCTTCCGACACGTTGAAGCAGTTGGTATAGCCCGCCTGCGCCAGCGCCGTGGCAGCAGAGGCAGAGCGTGCGCCGGAACGGCAGATGCAGTAGATCGCCGTGTCCTGCCCGATACCGGCATCGCGAACCGAATCCACGAACCGCTCGTTTACCTGCATCGACGGAAAGGCCTGCCATGAAATGGTCAGCAGCCGCTCGACGGCCGGCATGCCCACGAATGCCCATTCTGCGTTGGTTCGCACATCAATCAGAACCGCGCCTGCGTCGCTGGTCAACGCTTTGTGCGCCTGTTCGGGGTTCACATTGCCCTTGTACATGTTTGCCTGGCCTGCCTGCACTGGAGTGGTTTGCCTGTGACCGATATACACCGGCACGAGGCGTTTGGTAAGTCGAACGTCGCGTATTTGCAAGCGAACGATCACATCCCTGACACGGTGCAACAGTCCGTGAACGCATCTGCCTAGATGTTGCCGAATTTGTCGTTCGACACTACCTTTGGTCATCGATGAATTAACCATGACAATCAGGATTGCCAGTGATGATGAACCGCCGACACTTGATTGCCTCTGCCGCCGCCGCTGCGGCCACCCCGCTGTTTGCCCCTGCGGTTTTCGCGCGGGGTCCGGCCACCCGGCCGTTTTATGCCACGCCCGACGACAAGCACCCGATCTTTCCGGTCGGGCCGGACATCGTGCCCCTGTCGCACCGCAAGACCATTGTGCCCTACGCCAACAACCTCAACCCCGGCGCCATTGTGGTCGATGCCCGCAACAAGTTCCTTTATGTGAAGATCGATGCAGGCCGGGCCATGCGCTACGGCGTGTCGGTGGGCAAGGATGGTTTCGGCTGGTCAGGCCACGCCACCATCCAGCGCAAGATCATGTGGCCCAAGTGGACACCGCCGCGTGAAATGATCGCCCGCGACAAGAAGCTGGCCAAGTACGCCAACGGCATGCCAGGCGGTCCCGACAACCCGCTCGGGGCGCGCGCCATGTATCTTTACAAGGATGGCAAGGACACGCTCTACCGCATCCACGGCACCAACAAGCCGGGCTCCATCGGCCAGGCCGCGTCGTCAGGTTGCATCCGCATGCTGAACGAGGATGTGGTCGAGGTGTTCCAGTCTGCTGTCATCGGCACCGACGTGTACGTGCTGGGCTAAATGGCCTCACAGCCCGCCCCCGCTTGCACGCCCTTGCGCTGCATGACATAGCTCGCTGCCAGCATGAAATCACACAGGCAAGGCGGATTTGGCATGAAGGTCGCACTGGTAACGGCGGGCGGGTCTGGCATGGGTGCAGCAGCGGCACGCAGGCTGGCGCAGGATGGTTTCAAGGTCGCGATCCTGTCGTCGTCCGGCAAGGGTCAGGCACTGGCCAGCGAACTCGATGGCTTTGGCGTGACAGGATCGAACCAGTCCGTGGATGATCTCCAGCGGCTGGTTGACGGTGCAATGGACCGCTGGGGCCGCATCGATGTGCTGGTCAACAGCGCCGGCCATGGTCCCCGCAAACCCATCCTCGAATTGACCGATGAGGACTGGCACACCGGCATCGACGTGTATTTCCTCAATGTCGTGCGCCCCACACGCATGGTGACGCCCGTCATGCAACAACAAAAGTCCGGCGCGATCATCAACATCTCGACGGCCTGGACCTTTGAGCCAACCTCCATGTTCCCAACCTCGGCCGTGGCTCGGGCGGGGCTGGCCTCCTTCACCAAGGTGTTTGCCGACACCTATGCTGCCGACAACATCCGCATGAACAACGTGCTGCCTGGCTGGATCGACAGCCTGCCCGCCACAGATGACCGCCGCGAGGGTGTGCCGATGAAGCGCTATGGCACCAGCGAGGAAATTGCCGCCACCGTGTCGTTCCTTGCCTCCGACGGAGCCGGCTACATCACCGGCCAGAACATCCGCGTCGATGGCGGCGTGACCCGCTCCGTTTAGCCCGTCCGGCAACAGTTGAATCTGGCTCACCGTTCGGTCGCCATTCTGGCACTAGCCGCCGGCCCCTGAGCCTTGCTAGCGTGCGGCCTGCATTCCTCAGCGCTTCATCAAGGTATCCCATGGCCAAGCAACTTCCCGCCCATGCAAACGTCGTCATCGTCGGTGGCGGCGTCATCGGCTGTTCCCTCGCCTATCACCTGACCAGGATCGGCATCACCGATGTCGTGCTGCTGGAGCGCAAGCAGCTGACGTCCGGCACCACCTGGCATGCGGCGGGGCTGGTCGGACAGCTTCGCGCCAACCGCAACATGACTGAGCTCGCCCAGTACACCACCGAACTGATGAAGGGACTGGAGGCCGAGACCGGCCAGGCCATCGGCTTCAAGCAGAACGGGTCGGTGTCCATTGCCCTCACCGAGGCGCGGCTGGAAGAGTTCCTGCGCGGTGCCTCGATGGCAAAGAGCTTCGGCCTCGACGTGCAGGTCATCAACCCCGGCGAGATCAAGGAGCGCCTGCCGCACATCAACCTCGAAGGCGTGACCGGCGGCATTTTCCTGCCGGGCGACGGCCAGGTGAACCCGATTGACGTCACGCAGGCCTATGCCGCCGGTGCGCGCGCACGCGGCGCCAGGATCTTCGAACACACCAAGGTGACCCGCCTGATCAAGGAGGGCGATCGCGTCACCGGTGTCGAGACTGATGCCGGCACCATCATGGCCGACAAGACAGTCATCTGCGGCGGCATGTGGTCGCGCGAGCTGGGACAGCAGGTTGGCGTGCAGATACCGCTGCATGCAGCAGAGCACTTCTACATCGTCACCGAGCCGATTGCCGAACTGCCGGCCAACATGCCGGTGACACGCATTCCCGACGAGTGGGCATACTACAAGGAAGATGCCGGCAAGCTGATGCTGGGCGCATTCGAGCCGGTCGCCAAGCCGTGGGGCATGAACGGGCAACTGACCGACGATCACTCCTTTGAAACGCTGCCCGAAGATTACGACCACTTCGAGCCGGTGCTGGAGAAGGCCGTCAACCGCGTGCCGCTGCTGGAAACCGCCGGCATCGCGCTGTTCTTCAACGGGCCGGAAAGCTTCACCCCCGACGACCGCTATCACCTGGGCGAGGCACCGTTCGTCAAGGACCTGTACATGGCCTGTGGCTTCAACTCCATCGGCATCCAGTCGTCAGGCGGTGCCGGCAAGGTGCTGGCCGAATGGATCAGGGACGGCCACCCGCCGATGGACGTGGTCAATGTCGACATCCGCCGGGTGCATCCGTTCCAGTCCAACGCGAAGTACCTGCATGACCGTACCACCGAGTCGCTCGGCCTGCTCTACGCCATGCACTGGCCGTATCACCAGGTCGAGACTGCTCGCGGGGTGCGCAAGTCGCCGTTCCATGACCGGCTCGCGGCACGCCACGCCTGTTTCGGCGAGGTGAACGGCTGGGAGCGGCCAAACTTCTTCGCGCCATCAGCTGAGAAGGCGGAATACGAATACTCCTACCATCGCCAGAACTGGTTCCCGTACGCACAGGCCGAAGCCGAAGCCGTGCGCGACCGGGTGGCGATTTTCGACCAGTCCAGCTTTGCCAAGTACATGGTGCAGGGCCGCGACGCGCTGGCCGTACTCAATGAGGTCTCCGTGGCCGACTGTGACGTCGCGCCGGGCAAGATGGTCTACACCCAGTGGTGCAACGAGCGCGGCGGCATCGAGGCAGACCTCACCGTCACCCGGCTGGGCGAGAGCGAGTTCCTCGTCGTCACCGGTTCCGCGCCGCAGATCCGTGACTTTGCCTGGCTCAAGCGCCACATCGGCGAGCGCTTCTGCACCATTACCGATGTCACCTCGGGCATGCCCATGCTCTCGCTTATGGGGCCAAACTCGCGCGCCCTGATGGAAAAGCTCACCGGTGCGGACATGTCCAACGCAGCCCACCCGTTCGCCACGGCGCGCGAGCTGGAAATCGGCTACGCCCGCGTCCGCGCCAGCCGCATCACCTATGTCGGCGAGCTCGGCTGGGAACTGTACATGCCGTCCGAGTTCGCCCTGCATGTGTACGACACCATCATTGCCGCCGGAGACGAGTTCGGCCTCACCCACGCCGGCATGCACACCATGAACAACTGCCGCACCGAGAAGGCCTATCGCCACTTCGGCCACGACATTGCCGACGAGGACACCCCGCTCGAGGCCGGGCTGGGCTTCACCATCGCGTGGGACAAGAAAGGCGGCTTCATCGGCCGAGACGCCCTGCTGAAGCAGAAGGAGCAGAACGTCCGCACCAAGCGCATGGTCACGCTGGCGCTTCATGACGACAGCGACAAGGCACCCATGATGTACCACGAGGAACCAGTGTACCGCGACGGCGTCATCGTTGGGGCCACCACCTCGGGCGCCTGGGGCCACCGCATCGGCAAGTCCATCGGCATGGGCTACATGAAGTGTGAAGACGGCGTCACAAAGGACTGGATTGATTCAGGAAAATGGGAAGTCGAGATCGCGTGGAAGCGGTATCCGGCGAAGGTGCAGCTCGCACCGCTCTATGACCCGAAGAACGAACGCATCAGGTGCTAGAAAATACGAAAAACCCCGGCTCTGTGAGCCGGGGTTTCGCTTGCCAAATGTCGGCTAGGTTCAGCCGTACGGGCTGTTGCACTTGTGCCACAGGCCGTCATAGCCCTTGAAGGCGTCGCGGCGCTCGTTGTACGAACGGTAGCGGTCATGGCACCATTCCACGTGCGCATCCCAGTTGCTGCCGGAATAGCTGTAGTAAAGCGGTGCAGCACCCAACCAGAACGGCGACGAGTAATAGAAGCCGTTGTAGAAGTGGCTGAAACCGCTGCGGCGGTTGCGATAGCGGCGGCCATGCCGGTTGCGCTTGTAGGCGAAACCACGCCGCGCCTGGCCCGGACGGAAGCGTTCAACGTTGCCGTTGCGCACCCGGTTGCCCCGTCTGACAGCACGGTTGCGGGAGCGGTTTGCCCGGCGTTCTGCACGGTTGCCCGAACGCACGGCCCGGTTTGCACCGCGGTTTCCACGGTTGACGCCACGATTGCCGCGGTTCGCACCACGGTTGCCGCGATCAGCGCCCGGCCGGTAACGGTCAACGTTCTGCGCCGAGGCTGTCGTTGACGACATCATCAGGGCGGTTGTGGTGGTGGTGCCAACAGTGGCAAACAGTGCGCCCGCGCCTATCAAGGCCGACGCAGCAATATTCAAAAATGTCCCCGGTTTCATGGGATGAGCCTTTCGTGTGTGAATGCCCGCTCTCCCTCACCATATGGTGAAGCGATGGTCAGGATTCAAACGCGGGGCTGGCCAGACAGTTCCCTGGCGCGCTCCTCGAACGCTGTCATGATCTTGCGCACGGCCACCTCAAAAACGCCACCCATGGCCATATGAAGCAGCCGCGAAGACATTTCGTAGTCGAGGTGAAAATCGATGTCGCAGCCGCCGCGCGCCGGCGTGAACAGCCACCGGTTGTCGATATGCTTCACCGGCCCTTCGCTGGCGGTTGCGCGCACCGACAGCCGCTGCGGATCAGCCACCACATCGGAGACAAACGTCTCCTTCAGGCGCAGCTTCGGATAGGCAATGTCGAGGCTGGCGCGGAAGTGCCTGCGCCCATCCTCGCCCGTGCGCTCGTCCCAAACGCGGGCCGCCGTGCATAGCGGCACGAACTCGCCGTATCTGGCAACGTCGCTGACGATGGAAAACAGCAGTTCAGGCTCGAACGCCACCCGCCGTGTGGTCTGGAACGTCGCCACCCGTGCGCTGCCGCTCAGCCGGCCTTGCGAGCGAGCTTGACCTCGCGCGCCGCGCGAAGCCGGGCAAAGTCATCGCCGGCATGGTGCGAGGACCGGGTCAGCGGGCTGGCCGACACCATCAGGAACCCCTTGGCATAGGCACTGGTTTCAAGCGCCTTGAACTCGTCAGGCGTCCAGAACCGGTCAATGGCAGCGTGTTTGGGCGTCGGTTGCAGGTACTGGCCGATGGTCATGAAATCGATATTGGCCGAGCGCATGTCATCCATCACCTGCAGGATGTCTTCGCGCGTCTCCCCCAGGCCGACCATGATGCCGGACTTGGTGAACATTGCGGGCTCCAGCTCCTTCACCCGCTGCAGCAGGCGCAGCGAGTGGAAGTAGCGCGCGCCGGGACGGATGCGCGGATAAAGATGCGGCACAGTTTCGAGGTTGTGGTTGAACACGTCGGGCCGTGCCTCGACCACCACTTCTAGCGCCCCGTCCTTGCGCAGGAAGTCCGGCGTCAGCACCTCGATCGTGGTGTCAGGTGCCGCCTTGCGAATTGCCCGGATGACACTGGCAAAATGCTCTGCCCCGCCATCGGCCAGGTCGTCACGGTCCACGCTGGTGATGACGGAATGTGTGAGCCCCATCTTCGCCACCGCATCGGCCACGCGGTTAGGCTCGTCACCGTCCAGCGCTTCCGGCATGCCCGTTCGCACGTTGCAGAACGCGCAGGCGCGGGTGCAGGTTTCACCCATGATCATGAAGGTGGCGTGCTTCTTCTCCCAGCATTCGCCGATGTTGGGGCAGCCCGCCTCCTCGCACACCGTCACCAGATTGTGGTCACGCACCAGCTTGCGGGTTTCCTGGTACTTCAGGGAAACCGGCGCCTTGACGCGCAGCCAGTCCGGCTTCTTGCGCTGCACCGGATTGTCGGGCTTGTGAGCCTTTTCCGGGTGCCGCGCCTGAACCTTCTGGCCGGTGACGGTGTCGAGGATGGTGGTCAAGTCAGCGGCCCTTGATTGCCCGGTAGGCAAAGATCAGCAGGCACGCGCCCAGCACTGCCACGACCAGCTGACCGATAATTCCGCCCAGCCCGATGCCCAGCAGCCCGAGCAGGAAGTTGCCAACGACGGCGCCGACAATCCCCAACAGGATGTTCATCAGAAGTCCCGTGTCGAACTTCATCACCTTTTCCGCGATCCACCCGGCCAAAGCGCCGAGAATGATCGTCATTATCCAGCCAAAACCTTCCATCTAGCCCTCCTGACGGACTTGTTGCCCGTTTCCGTTAATGGCGGTGCCTTCACGCCCGCCGCCCGCGCAGCATACGATAAACCGAGACCAGTAGAACAGCCCCGACCACCGAAACGAGCAGATTTCCCCAGAACCAGCCGCTGAAGATCATGCCAAGCTGCAGGCCCAGTGCGCTGGCAAGCCAGCCGCCCACGAACGAGCCCAGAATGCCCAGGACGATGTTGGTCAGCAGGCCGTGGTCGCCCTTGGTCAGCTTCTCTGCAATCCAGCCGGCAATCGCGCCAATGAACAGCGTGCCGAAAATGCCGACACCGCCCCCAAGGCTCATGATTTCTGCAAGCTCCATGTAACGTTCTCCAGTTGATGAGCATCACCGCATCACACGCGGCGGGTCACATATGGATAACCCTGCCGTATGCATCAAGTACGCTCTCGTGCATCATTTCCGACAGCGTCGGGTGCGGGAACACGGTGTGCATCAGTTCTGCCTCCGTGGTCTCCAGGCCCATCGCGATAACGAAGCCCTGTATCAGTTCGGTGACTTCCGCGCCGACCATGTGTGCGCCCAGCAACTGGCCGGTCTTCTTGTCGAAGATGGTCTTGATCAGGCCCTGGTCTTCGCCCAGCGCAATGGCCTTGCCATTGGCCAGGAACGGAAACTTGCCCACCTTGATCTCAATGCCTTTCTCCTTCGCCGCGCGCTCGGTCAGCCCGACGGACGCCACTTGCGGGTGGCAGTAGGTGCAACCCGGGATCTGCTCCTTCTTCATCGGATGCACGTCCTTCACGCCTGCAATCTTTTCGACGCAGATGACGCCCTCGTGCTCGGCCTTGTGCGCCAGCATGGGCGGGCCGGCCACGTCACCGATGGCATGAATGCCGGCAACGTTGGTGCGGCCATAGCCATCAATGACCACGCAGCCCCTGTCCGTCTTTACGCCCAGCGCCTCGAGCCCGATGTTCTCGATGTTGCCGACAACGCCGACAGCCGAGATGACCCGGTCCACCTTCAGTTCAGTCTTCTTGCCGTCCTTGGTCTCGATGGTCGCGGTGACGTCGTTCGAGCCCTTCTTCAGGCCCGCCACCTTGGCCTGTGTGATGATCTTCAGGCCCTGCTTCTCAAGCTGCTTGCGGGCGATGCCGGCGATCTCGGTGTCTTCCACCGGCATGATCTGGTCCATGATCTCGACCACTGTAACATCGACGCCCATCGCATTGTAAAAGCTGGCAAACTCGATGCCGATGGCGCCTGATCCGACGACCAGCAGCGTCTTCGGCATTTCCGGCGGCACCATTGCCTCGAAATACGTCCAGACCAGCTTGCCATCCGGCTCCAGGCCCGGCAGCACGCGCGGGCGCGCACCGGTGGCCACGATGATGTTCTTCGCCTTGTAGGTGCCCTCCCCGGCTGCATCCTTGGGCGCCGGGATCTGCGGCTCCATCGCCTTCTTGGACGACTTCGACACCACCACTTCGCCGGGCTTGGTGATCTTTGCTTCGCCCCAGATGACCTGCACCTTGTTCTTCTTCAGCAGGTGCCCGACGCCACCGTTCAACCGGCCCGATACCCCACGCGAGCGCTTGACCACGGCGGCGGCATCAAAGCTGATATTGTCGGCCGACAGGCCATAGTCCTTGGCGTGGTTCATGTAGTGGTAGATCTCGGCGGACCGCAGCAGCGCCTTGGTGGGGATGCAGCCCCAGTTGAGGCAGATACCGCCAAGGTGCTCGCGCTCGACAATCGCGACTTTCAGGCCAAGTTGTGCTGCCCGGATGGCGGTCACATAACCACCGGGGCCGGAGCCAATGATGATCACGTCGAAACTTGTTTCTGTCATGTCAACTTGCGCCTTTCACTCAACCGGATTGCCCGGACATTGCCGCAAGCGGCGTCCAGAGGTCTTCGGCATCGCCGGTATAACCGGTCAACACCTTCATCATCTGCGGGTTTACCGAGCCATCGGGTGCGGCCACGTACTTCGCATTCTCGGCGGCTGACTTCTGCAACATCAACGTCATGTCGACTTTCAGGTCGCCCGCCTCAGGCACAACCGCCACACGCATGCCGTTGAAGATCGACGGCAGCACCGTGAGCCAGGGGCTGTATCCCGACGGGCCGACCCAGACCCATGTCTTGTCACCGCCTGCCGGCAACGCAGCCAGGGGCATGAACATCGGCGCCGCCACACTGGCCGGTTTTGCGTTCGCCGCCAGGAACGCCTCGAAAAACGCACCCTTCGACATGTCAGCGACGGACTTCACATCGAGCCGTTGCTGCAGAACAGCCGCACGGATCGACCAGACCATGCCGCGCTCCGCAAACGGCAGGGCCGCCACGACAGACTTGTCGCTGTTGAGCGCATGCATGCGGGCCGCATCAAGCTCATCAATCTGCGCTTGCGCCGTCAATCCGGCGAGCTTGGCCGCGTCATTGACGCTGCGTGCCAGCTCATACTCCTGCACCCGGGCAATGGCTTTCGCCACGCCGGGAAGAAACTGTGCACCAGCCATCCCCGCAAGAATTGCGGCCAGAGCCAGACACAGGGCTGTCAGCAGCTTGCGCATGGGTCATCTCCGCCCGCTGGTCACACCAGCATCGACATCGGGTTTTCGACATAGTTGCGGAAGGCAGTGGCAAGCTCACCGCCCAGCGCCCCGTCGATCACCCTGTGGTCAAAGGCAAAGGTGGCGTTCATCATCGTTGCGATGGCCACTGCGCCGTCCCTGACCACCGGCTTCTGCACGCCTGCGCCAATCGACACGATGGAGGCGTGCGGCGGGTTGATGATCGAGGTGAAGCTGTCGACACCGAACATGCCGAGGTTGGACACCGCCGTGGTGCCGCCCTGGTATTCCTCGGGCTTGAGCTTCTTGTCGCGCGCGCGGCCCGCCATGTCCTTGACCTCCGCCGAGATCACCGACAGCGGCTTTTCCTCGGCCCGGCGCACGATCGGCGTGATCAGTCCGTCGGGAATGGCTACGGCCACGCCCACGTCTGCATGCTTGTGCAGCAGACGTGCGGTCGATGTCCACGAGCCGTTGGCCATCGGCACGTCGCGCAATGCCAGCGCCAGTGCCTTGATGATGAAGTCGTTGACCGACAGCTTGTAAGCGGGCTTGCCGTCCTTCTGGGGTGCGGCGGCATTCAATTCACCGCGCAGCTTGAGCAGTGCATCGAGCTGGCAGTCCACCGAGATGTTGTAGGACGGCACCGTCTGGTTGCTCTCGGACAGGCGCGCGGCAATGGTCTTGCGCATGCCGTCGTGCGGCTTCTCCTCGTAGGAGCCTTCCGCAAAAAGCTTGCGCACCATGTCGTCCGACGGACCGGTTGCGACTGGACTTGCAGCAGGTGCAGCCGCCGGAGCGCCGGTCTTCGGCGCAGCGGCGGGCACACCGTCCTTCTGCGCCTTCTCCACGTCTGCCTTGACGATGCGGCCATGTGGGCCGGAGCCATTCAACAACGCAATGTCGATGCCGTTCTGCTTGGCGATACGCCGGGCGAGCGGCGAGGCGAAGATACGTGAATCCGGCTCGCGCGCGGGAGCTGCAGTTTGCCCCCCTCCCTCTCCCTCCCCCTTTCCGGGGGAGGGTACGCCAGCCGCACCGTCACTCCCTCCCCCTGCAAGGGGGAGGGTTGGGGTGGGGGTCTTGCCGGCCGCCGGCTTCTTCTCTTCACCACCAGCCTTTATGTCGCCGGCCTTCTCGCCGTCATCCAGCAGAACGGCAATGACGGTGTTCACCGCCACGTCGTCGGTGCCTTCGGCCACGAGGATCTTGCCGACCTTGCCCTCGTCCACGGCTTCCACTTCCATGGTCGCCTTGTCGGTCTCGATCTCGGCGATGATGTCGCCGGACGATACGTCGTCACCTTCCTTGACCAGCCACTTGGCCAGCTTGCCCTTCTCCATGGTGGGCGACAGGGCGGGCATCAGGATTTCCGTTGGCATGGGTCAGCCCTCCCTGTTCTCACCAGCTTGCCTTCCTCGGGCTTGACCCGAGGACCCACAAACCGGGGCAAATTGGACCCTCGGATCAAGTCCGGGGGAGGCAAGAAGGTGGCGTTTGCCTTTATGCATCATCACGCCCCCCTACACGTAGAGGACGGCCTTGGCCGCCTCCACCACTTCATCGACGTTGGGCAGCGCCAGCTTTTCCAGGTTGGCGGCATACGGCATCGGCACGTCCTTGCCGTTCACCCGCGCCACCGGCGCATCCAGGTAATCGAAGGCATGCGTCATGATTTCCGCCGCGATGTAGGCACCCATGGACGCCACTGGCCAGGCCTCTTCCACCACCACGCAACGGTTGGTCTTCTTGACGCTGTCGATGATGGCCGGCAGGTCGTACGGGCGAAGCGAGCGCAGGTCGATAACCTCGGCCTCGTGTCCCTCTGCCGCCAGCTTGTCAGCGGCTGCGAGCGCATAGCTCATGCCGATGCCCCACGACACGATGGTCACGTCGCTTCCGGCTCGTGCCACACGCGCCTTGCCGATGGGCACCACCCAGTCGTCGATCTTCGGCACCTCGAAGGTCTTGCCGTAGAGGATTTCGTTCTCGAGGAAGATCACCGGGTTCGGATCGCGGATGGCTGCCTTCAGAAGGCCCTTCGCATCGGCGGCCGAATACGGCATCACCACCTTCAGGCCCGGCACATGGGCGTACCAGCTGGCATAGTCCTGGCTGTGCTGGGCGCCCACGCGAGCGGCTGCACCGTTGGCTCCGCGGAACACGATGGGACAGCCCATCTGCCCGCCCGACATGTACAGCGTCTTGGCGGCGGAGTTGATGATGTGGTCGATTGCCTGCATGGCAAAGTTGAACGTCATGAACTCGACGATGGGTTTCAGCCCCGCAAACGCCGCGCCCACCGCAATGCCGGTGAAGCCGTGCTCGGTGATGGGCGTGTCGATCACGCGGCGGTCGCCGAATTCTTCCAGCAGCCCCTGGCTGATCTTGTAGGCGCCCTGGTACTCGGCCACCTCCTCGCCCATCAGGAACACCTCGTCATCGCGGCGCATCTCTTCCGCCATGGCAGCGTTGAGCGCCTCGCGCACGGTCATCTCGACCATCTCGGTGCCTTCGGGAATTTCCGGATCGGACCGGGTTGCCGCCGCAGCAGACAGCGCCGGTGCAATGGCCGGAACCGGTGCGATGATGGCAGCACCCTCGCGGGCCTTGGCCGGCGCAACGATGGCCTCGCCACCGCCAGCGACGTCGCGGCCGCTGTCGTCTTCAGCATCGTCCTTCTTGCCGCCAGGCTCCTTGCCGCCGCAGAGCTTTCCTTGCCTCGTTCGGCAGCAGCGACACCGTCCTCGCCTTCGCCCGCCAGCACGGCGATGACGGTGTTCACCTTCACGCCCTCGGTGCCCTCAGCCACGTTGATGGAGGCGATTGTGCCTTCATCCACGGCTTCGACCTCCATGGTCGCCTTGTCGGTCTCGATCTCGGCAATGATGTCGCCAGACGACACCTGGTCGCCCTCCTTCACCAGCCAGCGCGCAAGCTTGCCTTCTTCCATCGTGGGAGACAGGGCGGGCATCAGGATTTCAGTTGGCATGGTTCAGCCCTCCCTTACGCTTCCACGTACACATCGGTCCACAGCTCCGACACATCGGGCAGCGGGTCGTTCTGGGCAAAGTCGGCCGCCTCGGTCACCACCTTGCGGATGCGCGCGTCGACCGCCTTGATGTCGTCGTCGCTGATGCCGTGGTCCGCTGACAGCCGGCGCTTGACCTGCTCGATCGGGTCATGCTCCTCGCGCATCTTCTGCACTTCGTCGCGGGTACGGTATTTCGCGGGGTCCGACATGGAGTGGCCACGGTATCTGTAGGTTTTCATCTCGAGGATGTACGGCCCCTTGCCGGACCGGCAGTGTTCGGTGGCCCGGTCGGCGGCTTCCTTCACCGCGCGCACGTCCATGCCGTCCACCTGCTCGCCAGGAATGCCGTACACCGACCCGCGGTTGAACAGCTCTTCCGCCAGCGCGGCGGACCGCTTCACGGCGGTGCCCATGGCATAGCCGTTGTTCTCGATGACGAAGATCACCGGCAGCTTCCACAAGCTTGCCATGTTGAAGGTCTCGTACACCTGGCCCTGGTTGGTCGCGCCCTCGCCGAAGTAGGTCGCCGACACCTTGCCGTTGTTGCGGTACTTGTTGGCGAAGGCCAGCCCTGCACCCAGCGGCACCTGTGCGCCGACGATGCCGTGCCCGCCGAAGAACTGCTTCTCGCGGCTGAACATGTGCATGGACCCGCCCTTGCCGCGCGAATATCCGCCCTGCCGGCCGGTCAGTTCGGCCATGACGCCTTTCGGGTCCATGCCGGTGGCCAGCATGTGGCCATGGTCGCGGTAGGAGGTGATGACCTGGTCATCCTCGTGCATGGACATCTCCATGCCCACGACAACCGCTTCCTGGCCGATGTAGAGGTGGCAGAACCCGCCGATGTGGCCCATGCCGTAAAGCTGGCCCGCCTTCTCCTCGAAGCGGCGGATCAGCAGCATGTCCTCGTAGGCCTTGAGGTCCTGATCCTTGGTGAACGGCGAATTGGATTTCTTGTCAGCCGTGGTGGCAGACGCCTTCTTGGCGGCTTTGGCCATGCAAACCTCCCGTTTCCGCGCCAGTCCGGAAAGACGGGACAGGCCATCGGGCCCGGCAGCGCGCTTGTTGCACATCCGCGCATGACCGGCTGGCGTGCATACGCTTTGCCATCAGCTTGCGCAGACTGTCAGCGGGGCGTTGATCCCCCGTCACACAATCGCTCATAGCACGGAAATGCCCGTCGCGTTATGGCATACAGGAAGCTTAACCCGATTACGGTTACCAGCCTGATTTCGCAGGTGCGAGATGGCTGCTCAGTTGTACTTAACTACAATCGAGTTACGTTTCTCGTACCCGAGCATGTTGCGCACCAGTTCCGATGCCATGTCGGGGTCAACGCTCTCGGGCCGCATCAGCTTCACGCGGGCTTCAAGCTCGTCGCGCCGGCCGGTAACCAGCGCCAGCGCCTGCTTGCGGGTGTCGAGGCGCTTTTCCAGTGCCGCCACATTGTCCAGCCCGCGCGGCCCCTCGAAGGCGTGCCAGCCGAACCATGACAGCATGGCACAGCACCCGGCAAACACAAGCACGTCGAACAGCTTTGGTCGTCTGAACATGGTTGGCGGTGTCCCCATCACTGCGAGTTCAAGTCTGCCTTCTCCGGGCGTGCCGAAGGGCGGGACCCGGGGACCCACTCCGTCACCTTTGCCAGACCCTCGGGCCAAGCCATAGTGAGGCAGCATGGAAGTGGCACATGCATGACGCTAGCGCCGGCGTGGTTAACGGGCTGTTAACCGCATTAACTCTCCCGCAGGATTGTTGCGCATACCGACAAACAGGCTTACCAGTTGTTCGGCGGATCAAGGGGTCATCGACGTTGAACAAGCTCAGGATCAACCTGACCAAGGTGCCGGATTATCTGGGATCCCTGGTGCGCCATGGCAGCGTCTACAACGCGCCACTCTTCCGCAACATCCCGCCTTCCCTGCGCGCCAGCGTGGTCAAGCGCGTCACCTATGTGCGCGGCCAGAACTTCTGCTATTTCCGGATTCCGAAGTCGGCCAATTCGACCGTGGTGATGTCATTGATGTCGCACATGGACGACCATCCGCGACTGTGGCCCGCCTTGCCCCACGGCAACTCGCAGGCAGCCGCAGACATTGCCAAGCGCCTGCTGCACGGCCTGCCGCCCCTGTCGCTGCTGCCATCGCTGCATACCTTCACCATCGTGCGGCACCCGGCATCGCGGGTGTTGTCGGCTTTCATGCAAAAATCTGCGGACCCGCCCATGCACCCCGTCTACCCTTACCTCGCGCACAGTCCGGCAACCATCGAAGGCTTCCGCTACTTCCTGTCAGCGCTGGAAGACGGGGCTATCCATGATGATATTCACTGGGCGCCGCAGACCGACATCCTGCCGTGGGACTATCGCAAGTACAGCTTCATCGGCCGCATGGAAACGCTGGACGCAGACCTGGCAACTTGCCTGCAGGCGGTGTTTGGCCGGGCTGACGGCACGCGGTCTGCCCGCAACCACGGCACCGGCTCATCCGGCAGGGCCGGCAGCTTTCTCAGTGCCGCTGACCGCGCCCGCATCGAGCGGCTGTACGCGGCCGACTACGAGGCGTTCTACCCCGCAGGCTGAGCGGGCGGCACTCAACCCCTCGGGATGGACTTACCCTGGTGAACCAGCAACGCGAGGCACTGGCCCGTTAACACCTTGTTAACCAAATCGGGTGCCAAGTGAGCCCATCAACTCGGGGGAGTGAAAAATGCAAACCTTGCAATCAGCCAGCACTTCAAGTGCCGGCGACGTTTCCGCCTTCGCAAAGATACTGTTGTCGATCGCGCGCGCCGATGTCGTCGTGCGGCCGGTAGAGCTTGCCTGTGCCGCCACCGTCCTGTCAGACAGGTTTTCCATCAGCGCCGAGCAGGCCTGCGAACAGATCATGGAAGCGCTGGGCCGTATGGAAAGCGATCGCACCCTTGGTGATTGCCTGCGCAGCTTGCAAGCACACGATGCAGAAGGCGTGCTGGTCACATCACCTGAAATCCGACATCAGCCAGATCGCCCTGTCAGACGCTCAACTGCACGAAACCGAAGTGATCCTGATGGAGGGTCTCGACAGCATGATCACCAGCATGATCGATCGGGCAGCCTGAGCCCCTCACCCCCTGAGGATGGACTTGCCCGCATACACCGCCTGATCGCCCAGCATCTCCTCGATGCGGAGCAGCTGGTTGTACTTCGCCAGCCGGTCGGAGCGGCTCAGCGAGCCGGTCTTGATCTGCCCGCAGTTGGTGGCCACGGCGAGATCGGCGATGGTTGTGTCCTCGGTCTCGCCCGAGCGATGCGACATCACCGCCGTGTAGCCAGCCCGGTGCGCCATATCCACCGCCGCGAGCGTCTCGGTGAGTGAGCCGATCTGGTTCACCTTGACGAGGATCGAGTTGGCCACGCCCTGGTCGATACCCATCTTGAGCCGCTTGGGGTTGGTCACGAACAGGTCGTCACCCACCAGCTGGCAGGTCTTGCCGGCAAGGTCGGTCAGTTCCTTCCAGCCCGCCCAGTCGTCCTCGTGCATGCCGTCCTCGATCGAGATGATCGGATAGTCCCTGGCCAGCTTGGCGAGGTACTTCGCCTGCTCCGATGACGACCGCTTCACGCCCTCGCCTTCGTAGTCGTAGACCTTGCCCTTGTAGAATTCCGATGCCGCGCAATCGAGCGCCAGGTACATGTCCTTGCCCGGCTTGTAGCCGGCTTTGCTCGACCGCACCCATGATGAAGTCGAGCGCGTCCTCCGCACTTGGCAGGTCCGGCGCGAAGCCGCCCTCGTCACCCACATTGGTGTTGTGCCCGGCCTTCGACAGCTCGCCCTTCAGCGTGTGGAACACTTCCGCGCCCATGCGCACGGCGTCCGCGATGGAGGATGCACCCACCGGCATGATCATGAATTCCTGGAAGTCGATCGGGTTGTCCGCATGCGCGCCGCCGTTGATGATGTTCATCATCGGCACCGGCAGCACGCGCGCAGCGGCCCGCCGAGATAGCGGTAGAGCGGCAGGTTGCAGGCTTCAGCGGCGGCCTTGGCCACCGCCAGCGACACGCCGAGAATGGCGTTGGCGCCGAGCTTCGACTTGTTGTCGGTGCCGTCGAGCTTCATCATTGTAGCGTCGATGGCCGTCTGGTCCTCGGCGTCCATGCCGATGATCGCGTCGGAGATCTTGCCGTTGACCGTCGCCACGGCCTTGGTCACGCCCTTGCCCAGGTAGCGCTTCTTGTTGCCGTCGCGCAGTTCCACTGCTTCGTGTTCGCCGGTGGAGGCGCCGGATGGCACCGCGGCGCGGCCGATCGCGCCGTCCTCCAGGTGCACGTCGACTTCGACGGTCGGGTTGCCGCGCGAGTCGAGGATTTCGCGCGCGTGGACGTGGATGATTTCGGTCATGCTGGGTGCCCCTGGAATGTGCGGATTGACGTAGGGTGCCATATACGGCACGCACCCCGCCGCTGTCCATCCGCCACAGACGCGCAGGCAGGCTGCCGAAAAACCTGCCTTCCTCGGGCAAGGGCATAGCCCGCGACCCGAGGATCCATGAATCCCGGGCACGACCGGATCCCCACCCGGCGCAAGCAGGCTGCCGAAAAACCTGCCTTCCTCGGGCAAGGGCATAGCCCGCGACCCGAGGATCCATGGATCCCGGGCACGACCGGATCCCCACCCGGCGCAGTCGTGCCACCCTCCCCTTTGCAAGGGGAGGGAATAATCAGCCGAGTTGGCGGTCAAATTCCGAAACCAGCTCCCGATCCCCACCCGGCGCAGTCGCGCCACCCTCCCCTTTGCAAGGGGAGGGAATAATCAGCCGAGTTGGCGGTCAAATTCCGAAACCAGCGCCCGTCATCCAGATCGCACGTAGAGCGCAGCATGCGCGATGCGCAAGATCTGGATCAGCAAGAACCGGTCAGGCCCCGAGCACCCTGTCAAACTCGTTGACCAGCGCCCGGACCGGCCACGGATCGGCCTCTTCGTGCAGGTCGGCAATCGGCAACGCCAGCACGCCGGACACACCGGCCGCATAGTCGGCCTCGCCCAGCACCTGCTCGATGAACAGCTCCACGGCCGCGTTCAGGTCATCGGCGCGGGCCGGGTCATAGCCGTCCAGGCCGACCGCGATCTCGGCCTTTCCACCGGACACCTCGATCACGAACACCGCCTCGCGCATGTCCAACTCGCCGCCGCCCGGCAGCATGATGAAGTCAGGCATTTCAGCCCGCTCGCGCAGGGCCGAGAACGTCCAGCCCGCATAGGCCGGCGCAATGGCCACCAGGTCGCGCGCGGTCAGCATCGCGTCAAGCTCGCCGTCGGCGGTCACCACAAGCTGCGGCCTGCCATTCTCGTCCGCGCCAAGCTCGGCGAACAGCCGGTCATCGGCCTCGTGCAGGATCGACGACAACTCGTCGAGCACCGGCTCCAGTTCGTCCATGGTCATGTCGTCAAGGGTTGTGGCCACGTGGGCCAGGCGGGCCTGGTTCTGATCAAACCACGCCCAGAAGCCGGCAACTTCCGGCTCTTGCTTCAACGCATACATTCGGGGTCCCCACTCGTTACGCGAACTCACAAACAGGCGGCCATGATGCGGGCGGCAAGGTTAACGCTGGGTTGCAGGGTTGAAGAAAATTTTCGGGGAGCCCGTCACGCCGCGTCGGTGGCAGTGGCTCTGTGGTACACATAATCCGCAAGCGCGGCCCATTTCCAAGCCATTAATTACTCTCCATCGCGCGTTACAATTGAAACCGTTTAAACCAATAAATATAATCCAATCCTTCGAAAAAAACTACATCATTAAGTTGATGAAAATACATCTTTTCATTTGCATTTTTAATGGATTTATTATTCGCAAACAGTTCCATTCTCTCGAAATGAGAACCCAGTTTTATGTTCGGAAACTTGGCAACCGAAGCTTGGGCGGAATAGTGATAGCAGTACAAAAAGCCCTCCAATTCATCATTGATCAGAATGTTTACCTTGTTTGCGTAGGCCCTGCCGGGCGTCGCCTCGAGCCACGGCGCGGCACTGATCATCGTGAATGGAAAGTAATCTGGCGGAAGATAGTAGACGTAGCCACTTGTCGGGTTTCTGGCAGCCATGCTACCGCCCCCGCCACGCGTCACAATCCCCCCGGCAGTACGTTCAATGTTGATGTCGTACTTCTCGAACCGCGAACCATCTATCTTGACCTCGTGCGGCTCAATGGGGCTGGGCCCTTCATTGCCAGCTCCCCTGAGCCAATCCCTCATTTTCCTGCTATGTTCTAAGCTCACCATCCAGTAGCGGGGATCGCCGGGCTTCCAGAACTGCTTCAGGTACTCGCGCACATTGTCCGGCATCCTCACTCGGGCCATCCCGTGACAGCTGCTTGGCATATTGTGTTTCCACAACAGCTTCGGATTCTTGCGCATTTCATCGGTGATCGGTATGTTCGATGCGCCCAGATCCTTGCTGGATTCAACCGAGATCAGGTTTTTCTGAAACCTGTCACTGGCAATGAAATCCTCAAACTGCCGTTCTGTAGCCCTCTCGATGCTGGCCCCATGAAACGTCAGCTTTGCCAACGGGCTGTCATAGGCGTCCTCGGATGCGTAGAGCATGCCGAGAGACAGGTCTTTCGCATCCTCATACTGGATGGTTGCGGGGAGGAAGTCTGATGGCACTTGACCATTGGACGTGGTTGATCCGCGGCAGGCCTTTGGAATGGCGATGCCAATCGCGCCGCCGTCTGACATTTCATAGGCAACCATGGTCGGCACGCGCGAGGACATGCCAGAAACATCACCCGTGATGTACCGGGTAAGCTGCAGGGCGCACCCTGCCACCACATCAAACTCAAGCGGTTCGGCACCGTTCTTGCCGGTGTAGGTGTAGGACGCTTTCAGGCGGTAGAAGGTCTTTGAAGTCTGCTGCCCTTCGACCATTCGGGGGGGGATTTTCGGACGCAATCGAGCTATACCAAAGCCACGTCCCACCAGCCACAATGGCAACTGCCACGAAGACTCCACGCCAGGAGTTGCTCTTCGGGCTGGGTTTCTGCTCGGCCATTGCGCCATCCACCTGACAGTTTCCGCGTCAGCGGCCAGCTTGCGGTTCAAAGGTAAACGACGGCATAAACCAGGGCGGGCACGGTCACGCGGCGTCGCTGGCCTTGCCCGTATCCTCGTCCTGCCATTTCAGCGCGAGGTTGTGGATGCCTTTCAGCACGCCCTTCAGCTCGTGCCCGCGCGGCGTGAGCGAATAGGTCACCGTCGGCGGCACGGTGGGCTGGTAATCCCGGTGCACCAGCCCCGCCGCTTCCAGCATGCGCAGCCGCTCGGTCAGCACCTTCGATGAAATCTTGGGGATGCGCCCGCGCAACTCGCCAAAGCGAAGCGCGCCTTCCGACTCCAGCAGCCACAGGATGTAGGTGGTCCACGGCCCCATGATCAGCCGCAGGATCTCGTCCATCGGGCAACAGCCCTGGGATTTCGCGTTCGCCATCGGTTCTCTCCTGGTTCCCGTGAAGTGCATAAGTTACTTCAAAGTACCTACTTTTCAAAGGTAACCAAAGCACTTATTTGAACTGACCTCGATCATCCCAGCACCGGCTCCCGCCGGAGCGGCAAACCCCTCAAGGAGACTTTTCATGACCGACGTCGCAATCGTCTATTTTTCCGGCTACGGCCACACCGTCAAGCAGGCCGAGGCGCTCGAAGCCGGAGCCGCTTCCGTCAAGGGCACCAATGTACACATGCTGCGCATCGACGAGAACGGCGAACTGCCGGAAGCCGCCTGGGCCACGCTGGGCAAGGCACACGCCATCGTGTTCGGCAGCCCGACCTATATGGGTGCCCCTGCCTGGCAATTCAAAAAGTTCGCTGATGCCTCGTCCAAGCCATGGTTCACGCAAGCCTGGAAGAACAAGCTGGCCGGCGGCTTCACCACGTCCGCCTCGGTCAACGGCGACAAGGGTTCGACCATCACCTACTTCGTCACCCTGTCCATGCAGCACTCGATGGTGTGGGCCGGCACCGGCCTGATGCCGTCAAACACCAGGGCGCACGGGCATGACGACACCAACTGGACCGCCGGCTTCACCGGTGCGCTGGCCATTGCGCCGTCCGATGCCTCGCCCGATGAAGGGGCGCGCAAGGGCGACATGGAAGCAGCGCGGCTGTACGGAATCCGGCTTGCCGAAATGGCCGCCACTCTCGCCTGACGGCGGCCCAACCCCTTGCGGGCAGGTCAGGCTCCGCCTGCCTGCAAGGGACGCTTCTGCCGGCCGTCCGCGTCGAAGTTGGCCGGGTCGAGCCACGCCTCGAACGCTGCCTTGATGCGCGGCCATTCGGTGTCGAGGATGGAGTACCAGGCCGTATCCCGGTTGCGGCCCTTGT
Source organism: uncultured Alphaproteobacteria bacterium (assembly GCA_963700735.1). Classification (GTDB taxonomy): domain Bacteria; phylum Pseudomonadota; class Alphaproteobacteria; order Rhizobiales; family Aestuariivirgaceae; genus Anderseniella. Next base: position 56,217 of record CAVOYR010000009.1, on the reverse strand, counting down.
ACATGGTTGCCTGCCGGAACAAGCCTTCGTAGGTGAAGCCAAGCCGGGCGGCAGCCGCGAGCGACGGCGCGTTCAGCGCATCGCACTTCCACTCGTAGCGGCGGTAGCCCAGCTCGTCGAACACCCGCGCCATCATCAGGTACATCGCCTCGGTCGCACCGCGCGTGCGCTGCAATGCAGGCGCATAGTTGATGTGCCCAACCTCGATCACGCCCACCGCCGGCTCGATGCGCAGGTAGCTGGCAACGCCCACCGCCTTGCCTGTCGCGCCGTCGATGATGGCATGAAACAGCGGATCGTCCCCCAAGCAGGTGGCCTGCATCCACTGTTCAACTTCACCGGCGCCGGCAAACGGCCCATAGGGCAGATAGGTCCAGATGCGCCCTTCCCGGTCGGCGCTGAACGCCTCGAACAGGTCTGCCGCGTGCGCGCCCGGATCAGCCGGTTCCAGCCGCACGTAACGGCCCTGCATTACCGCCCTGGGCGGCCTGGTCCGGGCGGTCCAGCCCGTTACGTCAAAGCCGATCGGCTGGCCAAGCTCGTTGGTTCGTTCGCTCATTTCTTGCCCTTCAAGGTTTCGGTCACCTGTTCCACAACATCATCCACCATTGCCCGGCACAGCGCCTCACCCTTTGCGCATGTGGCAAGGGTGGGGTCACCATAGCTGCCGGACGGCGCGTTTTCCCGCGTCAACGGCCCATCGAACGGACCACCCGGAGAAGCTTGCGCCCGCGCCATGTCAACCTGCTCCGGCGCAATAACCAGCATGCGCGAGGTCTCCAGTTCATCGGCATGCGAGCCATAGGCCTGCTGTTGCAGTTCAGCCTCGCAGGCCCTGTAGCGCACTCCCTCATGGACGCGCACGTGATGCACCCCATCCAGCCCGGCCAGCGCCTCACCGGCAGGGCCAATCGTCGAGATGCCGGTATCGATCACAAACAGCCCCGCCGGCTTCCAGCGCAGGATATTGCCCGCAACCTCGCGCAGCATGGCAACGAACGTCACGCGGCTGAGCGTTATCGAGCCCGGATACGCCTTGAATGCCGGATAGAACCCGTAACTGATCGTGGGCCAGACCAGCGCGCCGGTTTGCATGGCCACGGCCTGGCACAGCCAGTCTGCCTGTATCAGGTCGGTGCCCATCGGCAGGTGCAGGCCGTGCTCCTTTGCCCCTGCCCCGATGCCCAGCAACGCCGGAGCACCTTCCGCCAGCCGCGCCTCGACCTCATCCCACGCCATGGCTGACACATCATGCGCGTCGTGCTGCATGCCTCAAGCCCTTCCGCCGGCGGCGATCGCCTGCCCCGCCACCCAGCCGGATGACCACGCCCACTGGAAATTGTAGCCGCCCAGCCAGCCCGTTACGTCGACAACCTCGCCGATGAAGTACAGCCCCGGCACGGCCTTCGCCTGCATCGTCTTCTGGTCCAGCCCCGCCGTATCCACCCCGCCGGCCGTCACCTCCGCCGTCCGGTAGCCCTCCGTGCCGACGGGCCAGAGCTGCCACGCCTTGAGCGCCGCAGCCAGCGCCAGCAATTGCGGTTTCGACAGGTCCGCCATGTTGACGCCGGCCAGCCCGGCCTCGCCTGCAACCAGCCCGGCCAGCCGTTTCGGCAGCACGTCCGCCAGCGCCACCTGCACCTGCCTCCGCCCCTCCCGGCGGCGCAAGTCGCCGATGATGGCGTCAGCCTCCTTGCCGGGCAGCAGGTCAACCGATATGGGCTCCGTCTCGCGCCAGTAGGACGACACCTGCAGCACCGCCGGTCCGGAAAGCCCCCGGTGGGTGATCAGCACCGCCTCGTTGAACGCCGCCCGTGCGCAGCTCACCACGGCATCCACCGCCAGCCCCGCCAGCGGTGACAGTGCTGCCTTGACGGCGTCGCCGAACACCAGCGGTACCAGCCCGGCCCGGGTCTCCGTGACCTTCAGGCCGAACTGCTCGGCCACCCGGTAGCCGAACCCGGTCGCCCCCATCTTGGGGATCGACTTGCCACCGCATGCCACGACGAGATTCTGGGCCGCCACCGTGCGGCGCCGGCCGGACTGCTCGACATCGATCTCGAACCCCTGTTCCGACTTGCGGATCGCCATGACGGACGTCTCAAGCCACAGTTGCGCGCCCGCAGAGCTCATCTCGTCGAGCAGCATCCGGATGATCTGCTGCGCGCTGCCATCGCAAAACAGCTGCGAGAGCGTTTTCTCGTGGTAGGCAATGCCATGCCGCTCGACCAGCTCCACGAAATCGGCTTGCGTGTACCGGCTCAGCGCCGAGCGGGCGAAGTGCGGATTGTTCGAGATGAACCGCTCCGGGCGGCACTCCAGGTTGGTGAAATTGCAACGCCCGCCACCACTTATGCGGATTTTCTCACCTGGTGCTGCGTTGTGGTCGATAATCACCACCGAGCCGCCGCGCGAGGCCGCATGGGCGGCACACATCATGCCGGCCGCCCCTGCTCCAACTATTAGCGTGTCGACGTTCATTAACACCATCCGGCTTGCATGGAGCTCAATCCAGAAAGTGGGAACCGGTTTTCGGACAAATTGAGCGATGCGATCAAAGTATCAGGCACGTACAGCTCGCATGGGCCAACAGCTTGCCCTGCGCGTCCACCAGCTTGCCATCCGACGTCGCGACCCTGCGGCCCAGGTGCAGGATTTCGCCCCGCGCCGTCACCACGCCGGTATCCGCCGAGATGGCGCGCACCATGTTGACCTTCAGTTCCAGCGTCGTGTAGCCCTGCCCCGCATCGAGCCGCGTATGCACCGCGCAGCCCAGCGCGCTGTCGAGAATGGCGGAAATCCAGCCGCCGTGCACCGTGCCTTGCGGGTTGTAGAACGCTGCTGACGGTTCGCCCTCGAACACCGCGAAGCCGTCGCCCACTTCGGTCAGGCGGATGGCAAGGGAGTGGTGCAACGGTGCCTGTCCGTCCCGCTCGTCGCGCATCCGCTGCAGGTTCTGCAGCCCGGTCAGCGTCTTGTCGAGCATGGCTCAGTACACTTCCGAAAACGCGATCACGGCGCCACCGCCAGCATCGTGTCCGATGGCATGGCCCGACGGCGTCGGCTTCCACTCGATGCCGGCCTTGTCGAGGCAGGCCAGCGCCACCTCGCGGTTTTCGACCTCAACGCGATAGCCACCAAACACCGGCCCGCCGTCCAGCGAGGGTGCGGCGTGGCCATAGCTCTGGGCAAAGCTGTCCGGCCGGTACGCCGTCAGCCAGCCGCGCGGCGTTTCAAAGCGCACTGCGTGGGCTTCTTCCTGCAACGGCGTCATCCCGGTCAACGCACGCAGAAACCCCGAATAGTGCAGCGGCGCTTCGCACACCAGCGCCACCTCGCCGATGCTCTTGGCCGTGTTGACGTGACGCTGGTATTCGGGCTTCCAGAAATGTTCGGGCGCGTGCTGCTGGCAGGTGAAGAACGCCGCACGCGGCATGTCGGCATGGGTCACGAAGGCAAGCGAAAACCCGACCGTCACCTCTTCACCGCCGGGCAATTTCGCAGACCTGGAAAAATCGAACGGCTCATAGGTGGTCAGCCCGGCTTGCGAAAATTCGTTGTGGTCCGCCCGTGCATCACCTGATTCAAACACCAGCATGGAGGCTCCTTCGCGGCCACCCTCCATGTAACTCTGGTTGAACCGGGCAAAGGAAAACGCCCCTTCGCGGGCTGGCGGCACAAGCTGCGGGTTTGGCACATGCAGCAACTCGATGAAGAAACCGTCCAGCTGGATCAGGCTGTTGCCGGTGCCAAAAGGATGCTCGGCCGGAGGCGTCAGCGTGAACCCGGCCTGCGCCATGGCCAGGCGCATGCCACCAAAATCCTGAACACAGTGGACGATATGATCCAGACCCCGCATGAAACTGCTGCCTCGCTCTGATGCCGCCAGTACGTCGCTCAACTGAGTAGCACACCGATGCAGCCCGGCAATAGGGCGCAACGCCCATTGCTCAGTCGTCGGCGTTCCCGTCGCCGTCGGTATCAATCTCGCGCAGTGCAATCATTTCCTTCTTCGACCTTCTGGTCGTGCGCGCGGGCGTCTTGCCCGCTGCCGCCTTGCTGGGGGCGTTCTGCGAACCATTGGCCTTGGCGGTGTTCAAGCTGCTGGCAATGGCTTCGTTCAGGCCGCGCAGGTGCACATCCTGTTGCGGGAACGGAATCTCGATGCCGGCTTCCTTCAGCGCGTTGTAGATCTGGAACCGAAGATCGGATGCCACAAAGGTCACATAAAGGACATCGCTGATGAACATGCGCAATTCGAAATCGAGCGAGCTGGCGCCGAAGTTCTGGAACACCACGTGGGGTGCCGGGAAATCCAGGCACCGTTCATGCGCCTTCGCGCAGGCAACCAGGATCTCCTCGACCTGCTTCGGGTCGGCGTTGTAGCTGACCCCCACCATCACCCGGACACGGCCCATCAGGTCATCGTGGGTCCAGTTGCTGACAGTCTCGGAAATGAGGGTCGAGTTCGGCACGATGACAGAGCAGCGGTCAAACGTCTCGATCTCGGTCGAGCGCACGTTGATCTTGCGCACGGTGCCTTCACCGCCTGCCACCTGCACCCAGTCGCCCACCTTGATCGGGCGTTCCGCCAGCAGGATCAGGCCGGAAACGAAGTTGTTGACGATGGACTGCAAGCCGAAGCCGATGCCGACGGACAGCGCACCGGCAACAATGGCGATGTTCGAGAAGTCTACGCCCGCAGCCGCAAAGGCCAGCAACAGGACGACGATGACGGCGAAATAGCCGGATGCCGTGCGTACGCTGTTGCGAACGCCTGCATCCATGTCGGTGGGCGTGAGAATGCGCCGGTCCAGCCACCCGGTCACCATCCGCGTCAGCGCCAGGCCGATCACGAAGACAGCGACCGCGAGCAGGATGGACGACAGCGAAATGGTAATGTCGCCAACCTGGAAACCGAAGAAGGCGGTGGTCAGCCAGCTGCGCACATCCACCCAGGTGAGCGATGTCAGGCCAAGGACAAGCGGCAGCCCCAGCAGCAGCAGCGCCATGTCCACCCCGGCATTGAGCGCGATGCCGGCCCGGTTGATGCCGCGTTCCGACATCGAGAACGCCGACTTCAGCATTTTCGCAATGCGGCTCTTCGGCTTCAGGCTTTGTGCCACGAAAGCATCCGACAGCCGCCGGATGCAGTACAAAAGCGCGATTGCCGGGGCGATCACGAACAGGTTCGAGGTGAGGTACAGGCCGAACGTGACGTAGCCCAGCACCAGCGCAATGATCGATGCCAGCACCAGCAGCCAGGCCGGTTGCACCAGGTATGTTGCCCATTCGAACCCGGGCTTGAGGCCCTCTTCCAGCGGCTCCTGCGACTGTGATTCACGCCGCCCGATCAGGATCAGCCGGGCAATGATGAACGCCAGCGCCAGCGCAACCGCGGCATTGCAGGCCACGTCGAACGACGAGTCCATGTTGACCACGTCGGCCAGCGTGCTGCGGAAACTGTTGAGGCTGAACAGCGCCAGCGCGATGGTGCTCAGCACCAGCCACTCGCTTGCCGCCGGCGAGGACAGCGGCACGACGCGCCATTCCGGGCGGGTGGGCGACATCAGCGAGCGAACGACCCCGCGCCCGAACGCGAACACCACGAAGGCGCTGCCCAGCGCCTCGGTTATCCGCTCGACCCGCGGCGAGTTGGGCGTGACGCTCTCAAACAACCGGTTGAAGATGATCACCGCCAGTGCCGCCGTGGCGGTGTAGCCGAGCGGCACGATGACCGTGCGCAACCACTTCTGGAACTCGGCCTCCCCCGGTTTGCCATGTCGGGCGCGCTGGGCGATCATCCGGCAGATCGTCACGGCCGCCGCAATCAGCACAAGCATCGAGCCGAATATCAGCCAGACGGCCCAGCCGCCCTGCTCGGCGGACACCCGGGTGTTGAACCCCTTCAGCAACACGACCGTGCGCGTCCACAGCTCCCCTGTCCGGGACAGGCCATCCGTCCACAGCATTGGATGCAGGATCGAGCGGGCATTGCCGAACAGGTTGTTGAGGAAGCGCGACCGCTCCACCTGCGCGGCGCCGGCCGACAGTTGCTCCGCCGTACCGGTGACCAGCGCAAGCTGTGCGCGCGCGCCCGTCAGCTCGTTCAGCACGTTGTTCAGGTTGGCGCGCTGGGCCGCGACCAATTCGGACTCGCTCTCGCCCTCCTTCGGCGCGGGGCCAAGCCGCGAGACCTGCGCCCTGATCTGCGTCAGCGGCGCTTCCAGCTCAAGGTCGGCGGCGCGCAACGCCTCGCGGATGGTCTCGGCCTCGAGGCGGATGTCGGACACCTGCTTGGGCGGCAGCGAGGGATCGCTCAGCCGCGTCTCGATGGCCTGGAGCTGGGCGGCATACTGCTCGGCCTGGCGGCGCGACTTGGCCAGCGCCTCGGTGATGCCGGCAGGCAAGGCAGCCGCCGCGATGGTGGGGTTGGCAGCGGCCGGATTGGCGGGCGGCGTGGCGGCCGGCGCATTCTGCGCATCATTGTCGGTGTTTTCCTCCTGCGCCGGCTGCGCCTGGCCCGGCAGCAACTGCTCCAGCGCCGACTGCGCCTGCACGGGCGCACCCATGACGGCCACGAATACCATCGCGGCGAGCCAGACCTTGAGGACAGCCCGTGTGATCATGTTCATGCCAGCAACCTGTTTCTTGCGTCAGACCAGACGGCTCTGCTCGACCGCCGCCTCGATGAACGAGGCAAACAGCGGGTGAGGTTCGAACGGCCGCGATTTCAGTTCGGGATGATATTGCACGCCCACGAACCATGGATGGTCGCGAATTTCGACGATTTCAGGGAGAAGCCCGTCCGGACTGGTTCCCGAGAACGTGAGGCCGGCCGCTTCCAGCCGCTCACGGTAGCGCATGTTGACCTCGTAGCGGTGCCGGTGGCGCTCGGAAATCTCGTTGGTGCCATAGATGCCGGCCACCCGCGAGCCCTGCTCCAGCCGCGCGGTGAACGCGCCCAGCCGCATGGTGCCGCCAAGGTCGCCGGCGGCCGCGCGCGTTTCCAGCTCGTTGCCGCGCATCCACTCGGTCATCAGGCCGACGACCGGTTCCTTCGCCGCGCCGAACTCGGTGGACGTGGCGCCTTCGATGCCGGCCATGTTGCGCGCCGCTTCCACGCACGCCATCTGCATGCCGAAGCAGATGCCGAAATACGGCACGTTCTTCTCGCGCGCAAATGTCACCGCGGCAATCTTGCCCTCGGACCCGCGCTCGCCGAAGCCGCCCGGCACCAGGATGCCGTGCACCCCTTCCAGGTACGGCACCGGGTCTTCCTTCTCGAACACCTCGAACTCGATCCACTGGATCTTGACCTTCACCCGGTTGGCGATGCCGCCATGCACCAGCGCCTCGTTGAGGCTCTTGTAGGCGTCCAGCAGGCCCGTGTACTTGCCCACCACGGCGATGGTCACCTCGCCTTCCGGCTCCTTGACGCGGCTGACGATGTCTTCCCACATCTCGAGCTTCGGCTGCGGCGCGCCCTCGATGCCGAACGCGGCCAGAATCTCGTCGTCGAGGCCTTCCTTGTGATAGGCCAGCGGCACCTCGTAGATGGTCTTCACGTCCAGCGCCTGGATCACCGCGGTCGGGCGCACATTGCAGAACAGCGCGATCTTGCGCCGCTCCGTCTCGGGAATTTCCCGGTCCGCCCGGCACATCAGCACGTCCGGCTGGATGCCGATGGAGCGCAGCTCCTTGACCGAGTGCTGCGTCGGCTTGGTCTTCAGCTCGCCCGCCGCCGCAATCCACGGCAGCAGCGTCAGGTGCAGGTAGATGCAGGTGCCGCGCGGCTGCTGCTGGCCGAACTGGCGGATCGCCTCGAAGAACGGCAGGCCCTCGATGTCGCCCACCGTGCCGCCCACCTCGCACAGCACGAAATCATAAGCCTCGTTGCCGTCGGCGATGAACGCCTTGATGGCGTCGGTGACGTGCGGGATGACCTGCACCGTGGCGCCGAGATAATCGCCGCGGCGTTCCTTGGCGATGATGTCCTGGTAGATGCGGCCGGTGGTGATGTTGTCGGCCTGGGTGGCGGCGCGGCCGGTGAAGCGCTCGTAGTGGCCAAGGTCCAGGTCGGCCTCGGCGCCGTCATCGGTGACGAACACCTCGCCGTGCTGATACGGGCTCATGGTGCCCGGATCGACGTTGAGATAGGGGTCGAGTTTCTTCAGGCGGACGGAATATCCGCGCGCCTGCAACAGCGCACCGAGTGCCGCTGAGGCCAGGCCCTTGCCAAGTGAGGAAACCACGCCGCCGGTGATGAAAATGTATCGCGCCATGGGAATACGGGTTTAGCGAGAGTCTGCGTGGGGGGAAAGCGGAAATGTGGGGTGTGGGTGGGGATGGGGGAGAAGGCTGTGGAAAGGTGGGGGAACATACCCTTCAACTTAGAGCTACGGTTGTTAACTCAACATACCACTCCGCTAACTCTAACAACTTCTTCTTCTCTTGATTAGTAAATTTGTTTGCGCGGCCATCTGGGCCCCAGACTTCTCCGTGATATGGATTTGCAGGCATTTGCGCCGTCGCCAATAACGGATCATATCCAATTCGCAAGCCAATCGCACGAAGATCATGCGCCAAAAATTTCACAGATCCTTGAAACCGGGGCGTTGTAACAAACAAATACGGATCAAGAGCAGCCTCGACAATCAGTTTTTCAACATCTACCGACATTCCACCATCAGCACCGGACGACGGTTGAAACGCTTTCGTCGATAGCCTGTTACACTGCCTATTTGAATCCCAAACAACGTGCTGAGTCGGATCAATCCTTCGAATTATTATGTCTTCGGGTGCAATGTCCGATTCATCGTATGGCTGCATGGTTGGACTGATGAAAAACTAAGCCACATTCTGGCTGCGATTTGCCTGGTGGGAGATATCTTCAATCCATCCTGCGACCGAAGTGAAATCGGCGTCTAACTCCATTTCTTGTTCTTCCCCGGTCGCACTGTCGAAACGATAAGCAATAACGTCAAACGGGGCACGTACATCAAGTTCTATGTCATAGCCTTCGCAATGCCATTCGAGTTGTAAGGTACCGTCAGATCCAGGAACTACTTGCGGTGCTTCTACCCCTGAAATGTAAAGATGCTCAAGTATGGAAGCTGCAAATTTCGCAAGGCCAAAGCTAACTGGTCGTCCCCTGTAACCATCCCAACCAAGCGGAAGCTTCACTATCTGATCAAACCTCTGTTCAAGCATACCCTGCCACGGTGAGACCATCTGCCCAACCCGCACTCGTCGTGCTGGAGCAGCATAAATCGCCAGAGTTGAACTAGAAGAAGGGAAAAACTCTCGCGCAGTTTGATAGGCCGTTCCATTCTGCGGCATTACTTAGACCTCTTCCAACTAATGTGAGCTTTTTCAGTCGTCATACTGGCAAATCGATCTACAATAAACTCGCGACCAGAACTTAAAAATTCAACAACATCAGGTAACTCATCCGTCGGCGGCTTGCCTCTAAACGTCAGTTCAAAACGGATTGCCTTCTTCTCGCCGTCTTGGTGAAACGCTGAACTTGCTTGATGGTACAGACGCCCAATCGGCTTGCCATCGGACGATGTGAGGACCTCTGTAGAAGCACTCTGCATCGACTCATATTCGATGTTTGAACCATCGCAATTAACTAACCAATCTGAGCACGCAGCAAAGGATTCTACAGGTATGAGATTAACATAAGTAAGCTCAGCTTGATTCACAACCAATGGCCCACCGAAATTCTCTTCGCAGAAGCCAGACAAAGCTTGAAGGTTTTTTTTGAAGTTTGAAGCGATCGCCTCAAATCTCGGATAATCGACCTCAACTCCCGCTTTACGCCAATTTGCTAAAAGGCGATCAGATTGAAACTGAAGAAGGTGATTGCCATCGGTAGAGATAAACCATAGCCGACTACCCAAAGGTGGCGGTCCAAATTGAAACTGAAACGAAGGTTGAATTGCCCCGCGACCAAAAGTCTCGAACTTCGGGTCTAGCATTGGATGTTCTTGGACGTGGGGAAATTCGGACTTGAAAAGTTCCCAAATTTCAGAAGCATGAACCGATGAATACCCAACGAGAGGCGTGAACTGGACACCAATGACCACCTCATCTAGAGGTGGCTGTTCGAACTCTGGTAAATGCTCTGGACGTTTCATACCAACACAAGAAAGCTTAAGCGACTTTGAAACACCGAGGAATTTGGCCGCAAAACCAATTTGCACATCTTAGCAGCCTAGACAACCTAGCTTATCGGATTGCACGTTCGCAGCATGACCTTATCCACACAGCGATATTTCTAACATGTTTACGATCTCCGGCCATTCGGCAGCTTGCGCACGGCCTCGCCCGCCTCCCTGTCCGCCAGCGCAAGGTCGAACTGCGCCTGAAGGTTGATCCAGAACGACGGGTCCACGCCAAACCAGTAGCCGAGGCGCAAGGCCGTGTCGCCGGTAATGGCGCGCTTGGCCGCGATGATCTGGCTGATGCGGTTGGCCGGCACCTCGATCTGCCAGGCCAACTCTGTGGGCGATACACCGAGTCCGTCCAATTCGGTCTTCAGAATTTGGCCGGGGTATACGGCGCGCTTGAACATGACAGTCTCCAATCCTTCAGCCGGGAAGCAAAGGCTTTCACGACCTCTCCGCCACGCCCCTCATCCACTCCGCCCCGGCATAGGTGATGCTGATCACCCGTACCTCGCGCGCCGTGTCATCCACCACGAAACAAACCACGCCCTTGCGCGCCGCCGGAATTGCGCGCAGGCCCGGCGCAATTTCATCGCGAATGGTGCCGATATGCGGCGTGTCCGCCAGCTTCGTCAGGCAAGCCTCGATCTCGGCCAGCTTGCGCAAGGCCACGTCCACCCCGGCATAACTGGCGATCAGGTCGGCAATATCATCAAGGTCCCGCGCCACGCGAGGGTGGCGAACGACGCGGTAGCTCACGCGCCAGCTTTCCGTGCCTGAAGCCGTGCCCGCACCCGGTCGAACATGTCATCGCCTTCCAGCGGCACGAAGTCCTCGCGAGGCGTTGCCATGCGCGCGCGGATTTCGTCCTTCATGGCGTCCAGGGCGGCATCGCGCTCAACTTCGTCCTGCATCGCCTGTTCAATCGCGGCAGCCACCACGCTGCTGACAGAGGCAAACGCGCCTTCCTCCACCTTGCGGCGGGCGAACTCGTGGTGCTTGTCGGTAAAGCTGACGGCGGTCTTTATCGTCATGTGCTACAGCCTCCTGAATGGTATTACCAAGTATGACTATGGGGCAGCGCGTTTTCAATCGTAAATTTCTTGACTTTATTCCTATAACCTGCTACAACTCTGCCCATCCCCGGTCACCTCAACAGCTGAGGGGGAATGGGTGCCGGCAGCCGTGCCGGTGGTCAGACCGGGGCTCGTGGCTCTCCGGCGCGCGTTTTACGGAAGCGGGCGCCCGGGGCATGGTGTGTACAGCTAAAGGGGTGCTGGTACTACGGCCAGCCCGCGCGGAACGTTGATGATCGCCTGTGCCAGGGCCGGTGCAACCGGGGCGTCGCAGGCAGGAGGCCGCCCGCGTTATAGATCCAGCCGTCATGCAGCCGTCACGGGGCGGAGCATCGCAAGGTGCACATACACTACAAAGACCCGCGCCGAGCGATGCTCCGTCCGGTTCCCATGATCTCAATGCGCTCACGGCAGTCTCCCTGCCGGGAGACGCTTCCGCTGGGGCGAGGTTACTGTGTTGGAACGGTTGGCCCGGTCGGGGCCGTCGGCAACTGCGGCAGAACCGAGCCGCCACCCGAAGGGGCCGAGCCGTCCTGCTGCTGGCCCTGCGATGGCGCCACCTGGTCGAGTACCGAGCCCGAGCCGTTCAGCGACCCGCGTGACAGGATCGCCAGCGTCAGCGAGGTGATGAAGAACCCGACCGCCAGGAAGGCCGTTGCCCGCGTCAGCGCGTTGCCGGTGCCGCGTGCGCTGAACAGCCCGCCTGCCCCGCCGCCGCCACCGCCGCCGATGCCCAGTGCGCCGCCTTCGGAGCGTTGCATCAGCACGACGCCGATCAGTGCCAGCACGATCAGCAGGTGGATAACGGTAATGACGGCAATCATGGCTTCGCTCGCTCGTGGCCCCGTTCAGGGCAAATCAGCTTCGGGTGTTGGCGCTCATCTAATGCGTCGCGGCGAGAATGTAAACCTTTGGCGCGTTGGCGCGCGCCGGGTCAGAACGCCGCGATGATGGCCGTGAAGTCGTCGGCCTTCAGGCTCGCGCCGCCCACCAGCGCGCCGTCCACGTCGCCGATGGCCATCAGCGCGGCCGCGTTGCCGGGGTTGACCGACCCGCCATAGAGGATGCGTACCTCGTGCGCTTCCTCCGCGCCGATCAGCGCCGACAGCGCGCCGCGCAGCGCCTGGTGCACCTCGCCGATCTGGTCTGCCGTGGGCGTGTGGCCGGTGCCGATGGCCCACACCGGCTCGTAGGCGATGACGGTGTTGGCGCCGGTGGAGTCCGTCGGCAGCGAGTGCTGCAGCTGCTCGTGCACGATCGCCAGCGTCTCGCCGGCCTCGCGCTGCTCAAGTGTCTCGCCCAGGCAGATGATCGCGGTAATGCCCGCCGCGTGCGCCGCTTCCGCCTTGGCGCGCACCTGCTCGGAGGTTTCACCGTGGTTGGTGCGGCGTTCCGAGTGGCCCACGATCACCGCGCTCGCGCCTGCGTCGGCCAGCATCGCGGCGGAGATGTCGCCGGTGTGGGCGCCCGAGGCCCTGGCGTGGCAGTCCTGCCCGCCCACCAGGATGGCGGAGCCCCCGGCGGCGTCCGCCAGCGCGGCAACCAGCGTGGCCGGCGGGCAGATCATCACGTCGCAGTTGGCCGGCGAGCCGTCCAGCGATGCCTTCAGCGCCTCGACTTGCGCCAGCGACGCCTTCAGTCCGTTCATCTTCCAGTTGCCTGCAGCCAGTGGCCTCATCGCGCGCACCTTCCTTCGGGTTGTCGTTTTCGTTTCGGTTGGCATGGGTCATAACAAACCGGTAAGCTGTGTCCATAGCGCTTGCGGCTCGTGGATCACATTTTTATATAGTGCGCAGGCAAGGTCACACACGGAACCCCTTTCATGCTCTCCACGTTGCGCAGCAAAACCGGCGGCTGGGTCGCCAAGATTTTCATCGGTCTCCTCGCGGCCAGCTTTGCCGTGTGGGGCATCGAGGACATGCTGCGCGGCGGCACCTCTGACGAGCTGGCAAAGGTTGGCGAGCAGTCGGTCACCTCCACCCAGTACCGCGAGGCGTTCAACAACCAGTTGCGCAGCTACTCGCAGCAACTCAACGAGTCCATCACCCCGGACCGCGCCCGCGAGCTTGGCCTCGACCGCCAGATCCTCGGCGACCTGATGCGCGATGCCGCGCTGGACAACCAGGCCAACACCCTCGGCATCCGCATGCCGGCCAAGGCCGTGGCCCAGTCGATTGCCGACACGCCGCGCTTCCAGTCCCCCGATGGCAGCTTCAACGCCGAGGCCTTCCGGCAGTTGCTGCGTGCCAACGCCTTGTCAGAGCAACAGTTCTTTGCCGCCGAAGCCCAGAACATGACGCGCCAGGCCATCTCGCTGCCGCTGACCTCGAAGGCCGTGGTGCCGGATACGCTGGTGGAGCTGATCTGGAAGCACCGCAGCGAACAGCGCGACGCGAAATGGTTCGAGATCACCACGCCCGAAATCACCGCCACGCCAGGCGATGCCGACCTCAAGGCCTTCTATGACGAGAACCCGAATGCCTTTGCCGAGCCGGAACGGCGCACCTTTGCCGTGGTGGCGCTGACGCCGGAGGCCATTGCCGCCAGCACGGACGTCGACGAGCAAGAACTGCAGCGCCAGTACGAGGCCGACAAGGCCAAGTACACCACGCCGGAAACCCGCACCGTGCTGCAAATCCCCTTCCCCGGCGAAGCGGAAGCCCGCGCCGCACTGGACAAGATCAAGGCCGGCACCAGCTTCGAGGATATCGCGAAGGAGCGCGGCCTGTCCGAGGCCGACATGTCGCTCGGCACCGTCGCGAAGGACGCCATCCCCGACACGATCATCGCCGATGCTGCCTTCGCGCTGGAAGATGGCGCGGTGTCGGACGTGGTCAGCGGCCGCCTGTCGACCGTTCTGCTGAAAGCCAGCGTGGTGCGCAAGGGCGAGACCCAGTCGCTGGCGGACGTGCGCGACCAGGTGATGGCCGATGCCCGGACGCGGCGCGCCCGCGACCGGCTGCTGGACCTGCACGACAAGTTCGAGGATGCCCGCGCCGGCGGTGCCTCGCTGGAAGAAGCTGCCAGGGAAATCGGCCTGCCGGTGACTGTCATCGGCCCTGTCTCGGCAGACGGCAATGATGCCAATGGCGAACCGGTTCCCATCGCCGGTCACCAGAACACGCTCGCCACCGCCTTCGAAACTGCAGTCGGCCTGGAAATCTCGCCGCTGACCGATGGCAACAACGGTTTCACCTGGGTCGAAACGCGCGACGTGACGCCATCATCGGTGCCGCCGTTCAACGAGGTCAAGGACAAGGTGGCAACCGCCTGGAAGGCACGCGAAGCAGCAAAGGCCACCCGTGCGCTGGCGGAAGACCTGGTCAAGCAGCTCAAGGGCGGCACCTCCATCGAGGACCTCGCAGCCGCCCGCAACGCGCAACTGCAATCGGCACAAGGGCTGAAGCGGACGGAAACCGACGGCAACTTCACGCCCGGAGACATTGCCGCCCTGTTCTCGGTGCCGGCAGACGGCCATGCAATGTCGATGTCGCAGCTTGGCACATCAGCGAAGATCATCTCGTCGACGCCGGTGCTCGGGCAGGCCTATGACCCTGCCTCCAACGAGGCAAAGGCCATCCGCGAGGTGCTCCAGTCAAACCTTTCTAACGACCTTTATGCCGAGTACGTAACAGCACTCCAGGAACAGGTTGGCGTCAGCGTCAATGATGCAGCATGGACCAGGCTGCGTGGTGGGCAGTAAGCCCCCGCGCAGCCGGACATCCTACCCGCACCATTCCGTTCATTGTTCATGCCAGGGATCACCTTCCCATGCTGATATCGCCTCCCAGTGACGAATTCGCCCATGTCTATGACGCGGGCAAGCCGCAGGTGGTTTACACCCGCCTCGTTGCAGACCTCGAGACGCCCGTCTCCGCCTTCATGAAGCTGACACGCCACGCGCCCTACCGGTTCTTGCTGGAGTTGGTGGAAGGTGGTGCAGTGCGTGGCCGCTATTCCATGATCGGCATGAAGCCGGACCTGATCTGGCGGGTGAACGGCAACACCGCCGAAGTCAACTCCCGTGCCGCCATCGACCCAGACGGCCCGTTCGAGGCGGACAGCGAGCCGCCGCTTGCGTCGCTTCGCAAGCTGCTGGCCGCCAACCACATCGACGTGCCCGATGACCTGCCGCCAATGGCTGCCGGGCTGTTCGGCTACATGGGCTACGACCTCGTGCGGCAGATGGAAAACCTGCCTGAACCCAACGAGGACGCGATCGGCGTTCCCGATGCGCTGATGATCCGCCCCACCATCATGGCGATCTTCGATGCGGTGAAGGACGAAGTCACCGTGGTGACGCCGGTATTTCCCGAAGAGGACATCTCGGCCAAGGCTGCCTACACCCGCGCCTGCGACCGGCTGGGCGCGGTGGTGGATGCCTTCGACCGGCCACTGGACCTGCAGGCGTTCGGCGCGGCAGATGCAAACCCCATTGCGGCACCACGCTCCAACGTCTCGCCAGACGACTACATGGACATGATCCGCAAGGCGAAGGAGTACATCTCTGCCGGTGACATCTTCCAGGTGGTGTTGTCGCAACGGTTCGAGACCGAGTTCACCCTGCCGCCGTTTTCGCTTTACCGGGCGCTGCGCCGGGTGAACCCGTCGCCGTTCCTCTATCACCTGGAGTTCGACCGCTTTGCGCTGACCGGTTCAAGCCCGGAAATCCTGGTGCGGGTGCGCGACGGCAAGGTGACCATCCGCCCGCTGGCCGGAACCCGGCCGCGTGGTGAAACACCGGCGCAGGACCGGGCACTGGCAGAAGAACTGTTGGCTGACCCCAAGGAGCGCGCCGAACACCTGATGCTGCTGGACCTTGGCCGCAACGACGTAGGCCGGGTTTCCAAGATCGGCTCGATGAACGTCACCGACCAGTTCATGCTGGAGTACTACAGCCAGGTGATGCACATCGTCTCAAACGTCGAGGGCGAACTGCGCGATGACCTCGATGCCATCGATGCGCTGTCGGCAGGCTTTCCGGCCGGCACCTTGTCGGGTGCTCCCAAGGTCCGCGCCATGGAGATCATCGACGAGCTGGAAAATACCAAGCGCGGGCCCTATGGCGGCTGTGTCGGCTACTTCTCGTCGACCGGCGAGATGGACACCTGCATCGTACTGCGAACCGCATTGGTGAAGGACGGCAAGATGTACGTGCAGGCCGGTGCCGGCGCGGTGGCGGACAGCGTGCCGGAGTCCGAGCAGCAGGAGTGCATCAACAAGGCCAAGGCGCTGTTCAGGGCTGCCGAGGAAGCGGTGCGGTTTGCCGGCCGTGCCGGAAAGGGGCAGTAACCGTCATGATCCTGCTCATCGACAATTACGACAGCTTTACCTGGAACCTGTACCATTTCCTTGGCGACCTGGGTGCCGAGACGAAGGTGGTGCGCAATGACGCCATTACCGCGGACGACGCAATCGCCATGGCCCCGCAAGCCATCGTGCTGTCGCCCGGCCCATGCACCCCCAACGAGGCTGGCATCTGTCTTGACCTGATCCAGAAAGCCTCGGGCAAAATACCGCTGCTGGGCGTGTGCCTTGGCCACCAGGCCATCGGACAGGCCTTCGGCGGCAAAGTGGTGCGCGCGCAGGAACTGATGCACGGCAAGCTGTCGGTGATGGAGAGCACCGGCAAGGGCCTGTTCGAAGGGTTGCCGGACCAGTTCAACGCCACCCGCTACCATTCGCTGGTGGTGGAACGCGCCTCCCTGCCCGATTGCCTCGAGGTGACCGCGTCCACCGGCGGCGTCATCATGGGCCTGCAGCACAGGACGAAGAACGTGCACGGGGTGCAGTTTCACCCCGAAAGCATTGCATCCGAGCATGGCCATGCGCTACTGCGTAACTTCCTCAAGCTGGCCGGGCTGCCAGTCAAGTAACGGACGCATCGACAATGGCTGACCTCAAACCGCTGATTGCCAGGATCGCCGATGGCACGCCGCTGAGCGTTGACGAGGCGCGCACGGCCTTCGACATCATCATGTCCGGCAATGCCACGCCATCGCAGATCGGTGCCGTGCTGATGGGCTTGCGCGTGCGCGGCGAGACGGTCGACGAGATCACCGGCGCGGTGATGACCATGCGCGAGAAGATGACCCGGGTGAGCGCCCCGCCGGATGCTCTCGACATCGTCGGCACTGGCGGCGATGCGTCGGGCACCTACAACGTGTCGACCTGTGCAGCGCTGGTGGCGGCAGGTGCCGGGCTAAGCATTGCCAAGCACGGCAACCGGGCGCTGTCGTCCAAGTCCGGTGCCGCCGATACGCTGGCGGCCCTTGGAGTCAATATCGAGACCAGGCCGGAGACGATCTCGCGCTGCATTGAAGATGCAGGCTGCGGCTTCATGTTTGCCCCGGCCCATCATGCCGCCATGCGCCATGTCGGCCCGTCTCGTGTGGAGCTTGCCACCCGCACCATCTTCAACCTGCTTGGTCCGCTGTCCAACCCGGCCAGCGTGAAGCGGCAGGTAGTCGGCGTGTTTGCCCGGCAGTGGGTTGAACCGCTCGCGCATGTGCTCAACAAGTTGGGGTCCGAAGCCGTATGGATCACCCACGGCGAAGGCGGACTGGACGAGATCACGCCGACCGGCACCACATGGGTGGCAGAACTGAAGGACGGCAAGGTGACAACCTTCGAAATCCAGCCCGAGGATGCAGGTGTGAAACGCCGCACGCTGGCGGAGCTGAAGGGTGGCGATGCCGAGTACAACGCCAGGGCGCTGCGCGCCGTACTGGGCGGCGAGAAGAACGCCTTCCGCGATGCCGCCACCATGACCGCCGGTGCAGCACTTCTGGTGGCCGGCAAGGCATCTGACCTCAAGGACGGCACGGCAAAGGCCGAGGCTGCCATCGATACAGGCGCCGCCGAAAAGGTGCTGGCCAAGCTGGTCGAGGTGTCCAACGCATGAGCGACACCATTCTTGACAGGATTGCCGCCTACAAGCGCGACGAAGTGGCCGAGGCGAAGTCCCGCGTCAACGAGGCTGACCTGCTGGCGCAAGCCAGGGCGGCCAGCCCGGTACGCGGCTTCCAGAAGGCGTTGGAAGCAAAGATCGCTGCCGGACAATGGGCGCTGATCGCCGAGGTCAAGAAGGCCAGCCCGTCCAAGGGGCTGATCCGCGACGACTTCGATCCGCCCGTGCTGGCCAAAGCCTATGAAGCCGGTGGTGCCGCCTGCCTGTCGGTGCTGACCGATGCACCCTCGTTCCAGGGCGCACCGGAGTTTCTGGTTGCCGCGCGCGAGGCCACGTCCCTGCCCGCGCTGCGCAAGGACTTCATGCTCGACCCCTACCAGGTGCTGGAAGCCCGCGCCTGGGGGGCTGACTGCATTTTGCTGATCCTCGCGATGATCGATGACGGCCTGTGCGCCGAGCTGGAAGCAGCCGCGTTCGAGCTGGGCATGGACGTGCTGGCAGAAGTGCACGATGAGCCTGAGCTTGAACGTGCGCTTAAACTCAAGACGCAGATGATCGGCATCAACAATCGCAACCTGAAAACCTTCGAGACATCGCTGGAGACCACCGAGCGCCTTGCCCCGATGGTGCCGGCAGACCGCATGATCGTCGGCGAGAGCGGGCTGTTCAGCCCTGCTGACCTTACCCGGCTGGAAGGCGCCGGCGTCCATACCTTCCTGATCGGCGAAAGCCTGATGCGCCAGGACGACGTGACCGCCGCGACCCGTGCCATCCTCACGAGGCCTGCGGGCGTCAGGGCCAGCGCATGAGCAAGCTCACCCACCTTGATGACGCCGGCAATGCCCACATGGTCGACGTGTCGGCCAAGGACGTCACGGCGCGCGTGGCGGTTGCCACCGGCCGGGTGGAAATGCTGGCGGACACGCTGAAGCTCATCCAGTCCGGCATGGCCAAGAAGGGCGATGTGATTGCCACCGCCCGCATTGCCGGCATCATGGCCGCCAAGCGCACCCATGATCTCATTCCGCTGTGCCACCCGCTGATGATCTCGAAGATCACGGTCGACTTCGACATCGACGAACATGCCTCGGCCATCGACGTGACGGCGACGGTAAAGGTCGAGGGCAAGACCGGCGTGGAGATGGAAGCCCTGACGGCGGTGTCCGTTGCCTGCCTGACAGTGTACGACATGGTCAAGGCCGTGGACCGGGGCATAACCATCACCGGTGTCCGGCTGAAAGAAAAGTCGGGCGGCAAGTCCGGCCACTTCAAGGTTGAGTGAGGGATCGCGCGTGCCACTGGTACCGGTAGACAAGGCGCTCGCGCAGATCCTGAAGGGCGCCAAGCCGCTCGCCAGCGAATTCGTGCCGCTGACCAATGCCTATAACCGGATACTCGCCGCCCCGCTGCGGGCCGAACGCGCACAACCGCCGTTCGCGGCCTCGGCGATGGACGGCTATGCCGTCAGGGCGGCTGATGTTTCGAGCGTGCCGGTTGACCTTGCAGTGGTGGGCGAGGCACCTGCCGGGCACGGCTACCAGGGCCGGGTGCGCAAGGGACAGGCCGTCCGCATCTTCACCGGTGCGCCGCTGCCGAAGGGTGCCGACGCCATCGTGATCCAGGAAAACACGAAGCCCGCCGGCGAGAAGGGTTTCGTCACCGTCACGCAAACGGTGAGCGAAGGTCAGTTCGTGCGCGGCGCCGGCATGGATTTCCGCAAGGGCGAGGCTTTGCTGGCCCGGCACACCCGCATGAAGGCGCGCGAGATCGGGCTGGCAGCGTCGATGAACCACGACCGCATCGAGGTGTACCGCAAGCCCTCAGTCGCCATCCTGGCAACAGGTGACGAACTGGTCGAGGTGGGTGACAGCCCGCGCGATGACCAGATCATATCGTCCAACTCGCTGGCGCTGGCCGCCATGCTCGCAGGTTTCGGCGCGGAGCCGCTGGACCTTGGCCTGGTGCAGGACCGCCTGCCCCGCATTGAGGAAGCCATCGAGCGCGCCAGCGGCGCCGACATCCTCATCACGGTTGGTGGCGCCTCGGTCGGCGATCATGACCTGGTGCAGGAAGCGATGCTGGCAAAGGGCGTGGAGCTGGGCTTCTGGAAAATCGCCATGCGCCCCGGCAAGCCGCTGATGTTCGGCCGGCGCGGGCACCAGCGCGTCATCGGCCTGCCCGGCAACCCGGTGTCGGCCATGGTGTGCACGCGACTGTTCATCAAGCCGTTGATCGCGGCCCTGACCGGCCACCATGAGCCCGAAGTGCCCGTGCGCGCCGTGCTTGACAAGGCGATGAAAGCCAACGACCAGCGCCAGGATTATGTGCGCACAAGGCTGTCGCGCAACGAGACCGGCCAGCTGGTGGCAGAGCCGTTTCCGGCACAGGACAGCTCCATGCAGCGGGTGTTTCGCGAGGCAGATGGCCTGGTCATCCGCCCGCCGCACGCGCCCGCCGCCAAGCCCGGCGACATGGTGGACGTCCTGCTGATCGACTTCTGAGACCTCGGGACCTCTGCGGCAGTTTGAAGTTTCGGCTTGCAGAACATTGAACGAACATGCATAAAGGTTTCGCATTTGTTCCGATTCCGGCGCGCGGGTTGATCGCAGCAGCCGGACGGACGGGAAAGGATGAAACGCCATGCTCACACGCAAGCAACATGAACTGCTGATGCTGATTTACGATCGCCTGAAGGAAACCGGCGTTCCGCCCTCGTTTGAGGAAATGAAGGAAGCGCTGGACCTGCGGTCGAAATCGGGCATCCACAGGCTCATTACGGCGCTGGAAGAGCGCGGCTTCATCCGCCGCCTGCCGCATCGCGCCCGCGCGCTTGAAGTCATCAAGCTGCCGGAAGAAGCAGCCGGACCTTCGGCAGTGCCTGCCCGGCGCGGGTTCAACCCCTCGGTCATCCAGGGGTCGCGCGGCATGTCGGAAGCCGCTGCACCTGCACCCATCGCCCCGTCAGCAAACATGATCGAGGTGCCGATGATGGGCCGCATCGCCGCCGGTGTGCCGATTGCCGCGATCCAGGATCACTCCAGCAATGTGTCCGTCCCGCCGGACATGCTGCGCTCGGGCGAGCACTTCGCCCTTGAGGTGCAAGGCGACTCGATGATCGAGGCCGGCATACTCGACGGCGACACCGTGATCATCCGCAAGGCCGATACGGCCCGCAACGGCGAGATCGTCGTGGCGCTGGTCGAGGACGAGGAAGCAACCCTCAAGCGGCTCTATCAGAAGGGTGACTTTGTCGCCCTGGAAGCGGCAAACCCGGCTTACAAGACCCGCATTTTCGGCCCCGACCAGGTGCGTATCCAGGGCACGCTGGCAGGCCTGTTGCGGCGTTATTGATCGGCCGGATCTGCCTCGCCTGACGGCAGCTCAACGGTTGTATCACCTGCCGTGGTGTCGCCTGCGGTGGTATCGCCGGCAGAAGCAGCCGGACGCGGGGACGCATTTCCACCTGCCACCAGCAGCTTGCGCCGTGATACCGGGTCGAACGCCCATGGCCTGCTGCCTTGCGCGGCGCGGGCGGTCTCTACCCTCAACGTACCGTCCTGATCGGCATGAATGGCAATGGCGCCGTTGCGCCATACATCAAACCGATCAATCACCACCCTGCCCTCGGCCGTGCGACCGCACTTCCACTTCAAGGGTTCGGCGCTGACCACGATGTCAACGCTGGCACAATCGGCCGGCACCACGGCTTCGCGATCCAGCCACAGCACGTCATGACCGGCGACGCTGGCGCGGCAGGCCTTGCCGTCACATCGCCAGCCTGGGCGCGTGGCCGCCTCTGCCACCGTCGACGCATCACCGTCGGACCATAACCAGCGCTCGGCCGCAAAGCGCCCGCGCCGCCCGTTGACCGGCACCAGGTTGCCACCGTCAACCCGGGCCGCCATGGTGCTGGCTGCGCGCTCGATCAGAATGTCCGGCCGGTCCTTCAGTCCGATAGCCGCGACCGTTGCCACGGCCGCAACGGCAAGCCCCGCCCAGCGCGCCGGCCCTCGCCACAGCGTCAGCCACACCAGCGCCAGCGCGGCAAGATAGGCCAGCGGCGGCACCATTTCAGCCACCACAAGCCCGGCTCCGGGCCATGACGACACCCACACCGCGCTTACGATCACCGCGTCCAGTCCGATGTGCATCACCTGCAAGGGCAGCCATTCCAGCCCCAGCGGCATGGCGATGACGGCTGCCACTGCCCCCGGCATCACCAGCATCGTGACCGCGGGCATGGCCAGCATGTTGGCCGGCAGCGACCATGTGGCAAACCGGTTGAAGTGCCACGCCGCCGGCAGTGCCGTGAAGGCGCTTGCCACCAGCGTGGTCGCACTCATTGCCAGCAGCGCAATGAGCAGCCTAACCGCGATCCGGCCCGGCAGGGACGTGGCGGACAGCCACTCATGCAACCGGGACTGCCAGCCGGACAAGCCTTCATAGGCCGCGATCAGGCCGGTCACCGCCAGGAATGACATCTGGAAACTGGGCGTCAACGCAGCGTGTGGCGTCAGCAGCAGCACGATGAACGCCGCTACCGCCAGATTGCGCATCGACAGCGCATTGCGCCCGGCGAGTATCGCCACGAACATCACCGTGACCATGATGAATGCACGTTGCGTTGCGATGGCCTGACCCGATATCACAAGGTAGAACGCGGCTGCGAACAACCCCGCCAGCGCGGCGAACTTCTTGATCGGCCAGTGCAGTGCCAATGCCGGCCAAAGCGCCATCAGCGCCCGCGCCAGCCAGAACATGCCGCCCGCCACAAGGCTCATGTGCAGCCCGGATATGGCGAGGATGTGCGCCAGGCCCGACAGTTGCAGCGCTTCGCGGGTGTCCTTGTCCAGCCCGCTGCGATCACCGGTGACGAGCGCCACGGCAAATCCTGCCTGCCGGGGTGGAAGGCTTGCCCGGATACGGTCTGCAATGGCGGTCCGCAGGTTGGCCACGGCTCGCCGCCAGCTGCCGTTCAGCGACTGCGCCTCCTCGATGCTGACGGGGCCAGCAAGACGCGCAGCGCCGCCAATGCCGGCAAACCATTGCGCGCGGCCATAGTCCCATCCGCCCGGCGCGACCGGCGTCAGCGGCGGATAGGCCCAGGCCTCGAAGCGGATGTAATCATCGACCTGCGGCTTCGTTTTCAACGGCCCGCGCGCGGTCACCCTGATCCGCTCCGGCCGGTAGCGCGCCGCGACGGCATCCATGCTGTCAACACGCACGATGAGGCTGGCGCGGGCTTCGCTGGTGGAGATGTCTTCCACCCAGCCTCCGATGGCAATCTTGCCCGTCGACCCCGGCAGCACCGTCACCGGATGGAGCGCACCGTACACCTGGCCCCACACCAGCCCAGCCAGCATGACCGCCACGAGTTGGGCGGGTGCCGCCACCATGCCGCGCCGCGTGAGCGCGATGACGGCCAGCAACGCAAGGCTTACAACCACAGGCACCGCAAGGTGCGGCTCCACCGGCAGGCCATAATAGACCTGCAAACCCGTCACGAATGCCACCGGCGCCCACAGGAACGCCCGGCCCTGCTGGCGGGCAACCTGCGCCCGCCACCAGATGGCAGCAGACTGCCCCACGCCCTGCCGCGCCGGGTCGAGATCGGGCAAGGCAGGTGGTGCAACCGTGCGGCCTGATGCGGTAAACCAATCCATCCCCGGATGCCCAGCCTGCTCCTGCTGCCGAGGCCCTTACATATCTGCCCCAACTCATGCTAAACGGACGCACGCCTTCAGATAAACCCCAATCTTACGCTTCGTCACTCCGGAGACCGGCACCTCATGGCCTCACCCGTCGTTACCCGCTTTGCCCCTTCACCGACCGGTTACCTCCACATTGGCGGCGCCCGCACGGCCCTGTTCAACTGGCTCTACGCCCGCCACACCGGCGGCAAGATGCTGCTGCGCATCGAGGACACCGATCGCGAGCGCTCGACCGAACCGGCCATCGAGGCAATCAAGTCGGGGCTTGTCTGGCTGGGCCTCGACTGGGACGGCGAGGTGGTTTCGCAGTTCTCGCGCATTGCGCGTCATCGCGAGGTGGCCGAACAGCTGCTGGCCAACGGCAAGGCATACCATTGCTACTGCTCCGCCGAAGAACTGACCGCCATGCGCGAAAAGGCAACCGCCGAGGGCAAGCCGCCGCGCTATGACGGGCGCTGGCGCGACCGGCCGGCCTCCGAGGCGCCCGCAGGCATCGCCCCCGTGGTGCGCTTCAAGGCGCCCCAGCAGGGCGAAACGGTGATCGCCGACCAGGTGCAGGGCACGGTCACCATTCCCAACAAGGACCTCGACGACCTGATCATCCTGCGTTCCGACGGCACGCCGACCTACAACCTGTCTGTGGTGGTGGACGACCACGACATGGGCGTGACCCACATCATTCGCGGTGTCGACCACCTGACCAACGCCGCGCGCCAGGCGCAGATCTACCTGGCGATGGGCTGGGACGTGCCGGTGATGTCGCACATTCCGCTGATTCACGGGGCCGACGGCGCAAAGCTGTCCAAGCGCCACGGCGCGCTGGGCGTGGAGGCATATCGCGACATGGGCTACCTGCCGGAAGCGGTGCGCAACTACCTCGCCCGGCTGAGCTGGAGCCACGGCGACGACGAGATATTCTCCACCGAACAGGCCATCGAGTGGTTCGACCTGGACGGCATCGGCAAGTCCGCCGCGCGGTTCGACTTCGCCAAGCTGGAAAACCTCAATGGCCACTACATGCGCGAGGCAACCGACGAGCGGCTCGTTGAAGCGCTGAAGGACCTGGCACCGCACGTGGAAGGCGGCCCTGCCCTGCTGGCAGCGCTGGCCGACCCGGTCAACGAGGCCCGGCTGCGCGCGTCCATGCACGGCCTCAAGGAACGCGCCCGCACGTTGCTGGAACTGATCAGCTCGTCCATGTTCCTGTTTGCCAGCCGCCCCCTGCCGATGGAAGACAAGGCGAAAGCGCTGCTCGACGATGGCGGCCGCGAGGTGATGGCGAAACTGCTGCCGGAACTGGAAGGCTTGGCCGACTGGCAGGCTGCCCCGCTGGAGCAGGCCGTACGCAACTTTGCCGAACGCGAGGAGTTGAAGCTGGGCAAGGTGGCCCAGCCGCTGCGCGCCGCGCTGACTGGCAGCACCCAGTCACCACCGATTTTCGACGTGCTGGAAGTGCTCGGCCGCGCGGAATTGCTGGCTCGTCTTTCAGACCAGTCAAGCCCATGAGTTGTGGCGAAAACCGCAAGCCATTGTAGCCAAATTGTGCATTGCGGTATGCCGGACAAGATTGCATATTGCCCGCCACACAAGCCGGATGACCAGCCCGCCGGACCATGAATCCAAGGCCCCGGAAGACCGAGATCGCGCCACGAGCGCAATCAAGCTTGTCACACCGGGTCGAACTGCCAACCAGAGGAAGACATCAGCCATGACGGACACGAAAAAAACCGCGACTCTGAGCCTGGACGGCAAGACCTACGACCTGAACGTCATGACCGGGTCCGTCGGGCCGGACGTGGTGGACGTGTCGAAGCTGTACGCCCAGGCCGGTGCGTTCACCTTCGATCCCGGCTTCACCTCGACCGCAAGCTGTGAGTCCAAGATCACCTACATCGACGGCGATGCCGGCATCCTGATGTACCGCGGCTACCCGATCGACCAGCTGGCCGAGCATGGCGACTTCATCGAGACCTGCTACCTGCTGCTGTACGGAGACCTGCCGACCTCTGCCGAGCGCCGCGAGTTTGAAACCGCGATCACCTACCACACCATGATCCACGAGCAGATGCAGCGGTTCTTCGCCGGCTTCCGCCGTGACGCGCACCCGATGGCGGTGATGGTTGGCGTGGTTGGCGCCATGTCGGCGTTCTACCACGACTCCACCGACATCGCCGACCCGATGCAGCGCGAGATCGCTGCCCGGCGCATGATCGCCAAGATCCCGACCATTGCGGCGGCTGCGTTCAAGTATCACATCGGCCAGCCGTTCGTGTATCCGCGCAACGACCTGGACTACGCCTCGAACTTCCTGCGCATGTGCTTTGCCGTGCCGTGCGAGGAGTACAAGGTCAACCCGATCCTGTCGCGCGCCATGGACCGCATCTTCATCCTGCACGCCGACCACGAGCAGAACGCCTCCACCTCGACGGTGCGCCTTGCCGGCTCATCCGGCGCCAACCCGTTTGCCTGCATCGCGGCGGGCATCGCCTGCCTGTGGGGTCCGGCGCACGGCGGTGCCAACGAGGCCGCGCTGAACATGCTCAGCGAGATCGGCACCGTGGACCGCATCCCCGAGTTCATCGAACGCGCCAAGGACAAGGAAGACCCGTTCCGCCTGATGGGCTTTGGCCACCGCGTCTACAAGAACTACGACCCGCGCGCCAAGATCATGCAGAAGACCGCGCACGAGGTGCTCGAACGAACTCGGCATCAAGGACGATCCGCTGCTGGACGTGGCGCGCGAACTGGAAGCGATTGCACTGAAGGACGAGTACTTCATCGAGAAGAAGCTCTACCCGAACATCGACTTCTACTCCGGCATCACGCTGCGCGCGCTCGGCTTCCCGACGTCGATGTTCACCGTGCTGTTCTCGGTCGCCCGTACCGTCGGCTGGATTGCCCAGTGGAAGGAAATGATCGAGGACCCGACCCAGCGCATCGGCCGCCCGCGCCAGCTCTATACCGGCCCGGCAGAACGCGACTACGTGCCGACGTCGCAGCGCCAGGGCTGACCTGCAGCACGCTTCATACGCCAAGGGCGGCTCCTGACGGGGCCGCCCTTTTTCATTTCAGGTGTCAGTGAAGACGCCCGGCGTCAACTGCCGGACTTGGCGAGCATGGCACCGATATCGGCTTCCGCGACCTTCTTGCCGTCCACCCTCGCCTCGCAGGAGAACTTGTACACGGGCCCGCGCCTGTTGGTCTGCTGCACGTGGAAGTGGACGGTATCACCGGGGCCGACGGGCTTGCGGAACTTGGCGTTGTCGATGGTCATGAAGAACACCAGCTGGCCGGCGGCCTCCACCCCCATGTGATCAAGCGCCAGTGCGCCAGCGGTCTGCGCCATCGCCTCGACCAGCAGCACGCCCGGCATCACCGGTTGCGCCGGGAAATGACCCTGGAAGAACGGCTCGTTGATGGTGACGTTCTTGATGCCGATGCACGACTTGTCCTCGTCCATCTCGATGATGCGGTCCACCAGCAGGAACGGGTAGCGGTGCGGCAGCAGCTGCATGATGCGGCTGATGTCGGCGGTGCGCAGGGTCTTGGTGTCGGACATGTGTGCCGTTCTCCAACAGGTGCAAAAAAGGCGACCTCACGGGAGATCGCCTTTTCAGTGATAGTTTCAAGAGCTTGGCAGCTCAAGCTGATTCAAACCCTAAAAGCGCGTGCCGACCGAGAAGCGGACCAGTTCGGTCTCGTCGAAGCTTTCCTTCATCAGCGGATAGGCCACGTCGAGACGCAGCGGACCGAACGGCGACTGCCAGATCACACCGGCACCGACGGAGGCGCGGAAAGCGAGCTTCTTGCCGACGACTTCGCAATTTCCGTCTGCTGTTGGCGCAACCGCCGAAGTTATGCAAAGAGCATCTGTGGCGGTCGTCGACGATTTCTCAGGTGCACCGAACGCCGTACCGAAATCAGAGAACACCGCACCTTCGAGCCCGAAAGCCTCCGGCAGACCAAGCGGGAAGTTCAATTCCACCGTACCGATCGCATAGGTCGTGGCACCGATCGAGTTGCAGCTCACCATTGAATTCGTTGCGCATGCGCGGACCAATACCGGAGCGCATGAAGCCGCGCATGGTGTCGCCACCCTTGAAGAAACGGTCAAGGATTGGCACCTTGTCACCGCCGGGGAACGGCTCGATGTGGCCAGCATTACCTTCGAGCTTCAGCACCACGCCATCAAACAGCAGCGGCATGAAATAGTGGCCGGAGGCATCGATCTTTGCCCATTCCACATCGCCGCCAAGGCCTGCAACTTCAACCTCCACCTTGCCACGCACGCCGGAAGTCGGGCGGCTCGGGTGATCGAGATCTGAATAGATGTAGGTCAGGCCAACCTTGGAGATCAGATCGGTGCCCTCTGCCTCGCGGATGGCACGCGATGCAGTCGAATTCGCACCCACTTCAATATCGCGATAGGTCAGCGAGTACTTGCCGAAGAGCGAATTGTAGTCGTCCAGCCGGGTGCCGAGGCGCAGCGCGCCACCCACCTGCTGTGTGGTGAAGGACGAACTCGCTACTCACGTCGCTGCGGCTGCCGAAGATGTCAAAGCCCGCCGAGATGTCCCGGTCGAGGAAATACGGGTCGGTGTAGCTCAGGTTCACCGACTGGCGCTTGAAGCTCAACTGCGTCGACAGGCTGGCCTGGTGGCCCATGCCGAGCAGGTTGCGCTCACTGACCGAGGCCGAGCCGATGGCGCCTTCCGTCGTCGAGTAACCAGCCGAGAAGTTGATCGTGCCGGTGGATTTCTCGATCACGTCGATCACTACGACCACGAGATCAGGTGCCCCGCCCTGCTCCTGGCGGATGTCGATCTTCTCGAAGAAGTCGAGGCCGGTCAGGCGGCGGCGGGCACGGTCGATCAGGATGCGGTTGAAGGCGTCGCCTTCAGCGATGTTCAGCTCGCGGCGGATGACCTCATCCAGCGTGCGCACGTTGCCGACGATGTCGATGCGCTCGATATAGACGCGTGGGCCTTCCTCCAGCTGGTAGGAAATGTCCAGCCGGCCGGAGGCCGCGTCACGGTTGATGTTTGGCGTGGCCTTGGCGAAGGCGAATCCGGCCTTGCCTGCTTCGAGCGTCATTTGCTCGACGGTGCTGTCCACCTTGCTGGCGTCATAGACTTCGCCGGCGTTTTCCTTGACGGCGTCCTGCAGGGCACGCGGGTCGATGTTGGTGCCGCCTGCATCAACGCTGACGTTGCCGATGGTGTACTGCGGGCCTTCGTTGATGGTGAAGACGATGCTGTAGTTGGTGCCGTCCGCCCCAAGCTGGGCATCTGCGGATACGACTTCGACATCGGCAAACCCGTTCTTCAGGTAATGCCGGCGCAGCAGTTCCTTGTCGTAGTTCAACCGGTCCGGATCATAGGTGTCGGTGGTGGAGAAGAACTTCCACCAGGCTGATTCGGAGGTCGAGATGACCGACTGCAGCTGGCTTGCCGAAAAGGCATTGTTGCCGACGAAGCCGATGGTGGTGATGCCGGTTTCCTGGCCTTCGCTGACCACGTAAACCAGGTTCACGCGGTTCTGGCCAAGCGGCTCGAGACGCGGCGTGATGCGGGCATTGTTGTAGCCGGAGCGGCGGTACAGCGCTTCGAGGCGCTGGATGTCCTGCTGGGCGCGGGCGCGGGTGAAGATGGTGCGCTCGCGCAGCTGCACTTCAGCCTTCAGCTTCTTCTCGTCCAGCTCGTCGTTGCCCTGCACGGTGACCGAGTTGATAAGCGGGTTTTCCTCGACCTGCACAACGATCGCGGACCCGCGCCGGAACATGCGAACGTCAGAGAAGAAACCGGTCTGGAACAGCGCCTTCACCGACGCATCGATCTGTGCGTTGGAGACGTTTTCACCGGCATTGAACTGCATGTAGGCACGAATCGTGTCGGGTTCGACGCGCGCGTTGCCTTCCACGATGATGCCGGTGACGGATTGGGCCTGCGCAACGCCCGGTGCTGCCACCAGATACCCGGCAGGCAGCGCAACCCCCATAGCCAGCGCAAGCTTGGCTGCATTTACAAACTTATTGCCCATAAAGGAAACAATCTACCCCAAAATACGGGCCGGTCATGCCCACTCACCGACCGGCTGCGCGTTAATTCAATACGCTGATTTGCAGCGCTTTAGAACCCTTGCTTGTTTGTTTTTTTTCATGGCTTTGAGGCGAAAATCAGATCGCAACAAGGCCAATCCCGCATGGCTCTACGTCAAGTCATTCCATGTCGCAAACAGCAACAGCGCAATTACGAGTGCAAAGCCCACCCTGAACCCGAATTCCTGTGCCGCAGCGCCAAGCGGTTTCCCTCTCACAGCCTCGAAAAAGTAATACATCAAGTGCCCGCCATCCAGCATGGGAATAGGAAATAGGTTAATCAAACCTATAGAAACCGACAGAAGGGCAATCAGCTGGACGAGTCCGAGGGGGTTGTTGGTGGCAACATCGCCTGCAATCTTGGCGATTCCCGCCGGTCCTGACAGCTGGTCTGCGGCCTGCTTGCCGACGATCACATCCTTGATGTAGCCCAGCGAGCGGGTGATGATGAACCATGTTTCATCGACCGCGCGTGCAACCGCATCGATGGGACCGAGCCGTTCGACCCGGATCACCTGGTCCGCGCCACGCGCCACACCGAGCAGACCCACCTTGACCTTGCCGCCATTGCCGTCATCAACCTCGGAAATGCGCGGTGCGGCAGTCAGCGTGACTTCCTGGCCATTGCGCTCGACCACAAACTCGAGCGGCACGCCGGCCGACACGGTCACAATACGTTGAACATCCGTGAAGGAATTGATCTGGCGGCCGTCAATGCGGGTGATCAGGTCACCGGCCTGGAAACCGGCCTCCTGTGCCACCGAGCCTTCAACCACCGAGGCCACCTTGGGCTGGGTGATCGGCAGGCCCATGACCATGAACATGAACGTGAAGACGACAATGGCCATGATGAAATTGGCCATCGGGCCAGCCACCACAATCAACGCGCGCCGCCACAGGGCTGCAGCGTGAAAGTCACCGGGTGCTGGCGCCTTGAGTGCGTCGCCATCCGGCATCGAGGCGGCATTGGCGTCGCCTGCAAACTTCACGTATCCGCCAAGCGGCAGCCAGCCGATCTTCCAGTAGGTGCCGTGACGGTCGGTGAAGCCACCCAGCGAGCGGCCAAAACCGATCGAGAAGGTTTCAACGCGCACGCCACACAGCCGCGCCGTCTTGAAGTGTCCGTACTCATGCACGAACACGATCACCGACAACACGCCAATGAACGAGACGACTGCAATCAAAATCTCGACAATCGACCCGTGCAACAGCGCGCCAACATCCATCTGGAAAATCCCCACAAACTATAGTGCGCCCGGCAGCAATAACGCCAACCGGGGCTTCAGGCAGTCATCTTGCCGGCAAGTTCGGCTGACTTCGTGCGTGCATATGAATCCGCTGCCCACACATCGTCAAGTGAAGACATGGCAACGATCATGTTCTCGCGCTCGGCAATTTCGAGCGTTTCAGCCACCAGCCGGGTGATATCCGCCCAGCGCAACCGCTCTTTCAGGAAGGCGGCGACGGCGATCTCGTTCGCCGCATTGAGGATGGTGGTGGCGTTGCCGCCCCGCGCCAGCGACGACCGGGCCAGGTCCACGGCAGGGAAGCGCTCTGCATCCACGCTTTCAAACGTGAGTGTCGCGATCTTCGCGAGGTCCAGCCGCTCGACTGGTGCCTTGACGCGTTCGGGCCAGGCCATCGCATAGGCAATCGGCGTGCGCATGTCAGGCACGCCCAGCTGCGCGATGACTGATCCATCGACGTAGGATACGTAGGAATGAATGATCGATTGCGGGTGCACGACCACGTCGATCTTCTCCAGCGCTACCGGGAAAAGGTGAAACGCTTCAATAAATTCCAGCCCCTTGTTCATCAGGGTCGAGGAATCGATGGTAACCTTCTGGCCCATCGACCAGTTCGGGTGCTTCAGGGCGTCCTGCAACGTGGCGGACCGCAGTTTGGCTGCATCCCAGGTCCGGAACGGACCGCCCGATGCCGTCAGGGTCAGCCGGTCTACGTGGGCGGTGTTGTGATCCTCGAAACACTGGAACAGCGCACTGTGCTCGCTGTCGACCGGGATGATGCGGGCATTGTGACGCTTGGCGGTTGAGGTGAAGACCTCGGCACCCGACACCAGGCACTCCTTGTTGGCGAGCGCAATGGTTGTGCCCTGCTCCACCGCCGCCAGCGTGGGGCGAAGGCCGTCAGCTCCGACGATGGCGCCCATCACCATGTCCACGGGCCGCCGGGCTGCCTCGATCACGGCCTGCTCGCCGGCGGCAACCTCGATGCCGGTGCCGGCCAGCGCGCTGCGCAACTCGCCAAGCAGGCTGTCGTCCGCCGTTACGGCCAGCCGCGCGCCCACTTCCTTCGCATCGGCTGCCAGTTGGGAGATGTTGCGGTTGGCGACCAGCGCATCCACCGCGAACCTGTCCCGGTGATGACGCACGATGTCGATGGTGGACTGGCCGATGGATCCGGTTGAACCCAGAATTGTCAGTGTCTTGATGCCGGAGGCAGACGTCATGGAAGGGACACGCTTTCAGTTGCAGAGTGCATTTTCGGGCCGCGCGATGCTTACCAGACCATGAGGCCGTGCGCCACCATGTGTTGCCCGCCGTGCAGGGCACCAATGGCCGCAGCTGCGATGGCCGCAAACATCAGCCCATCCACCCGGTCCAGCACGCCGCCATGGCCGGGAATGCTGTTGCCGGAATCCTTCACGCCGAAGCGGCGCTTCACCCCGCTTTCGAACAGGTCACCCGCCTGCTCCACAACGGCCAGAAACGCGCCGATCAGCCCAAGCATGGCCAGGCTGTCCAGCCCGGCAATCATTGCGGCGACGATGGCCGCCACCGTACCGCCAACGATGGCTCCGGCCAGCCCGGCCCAGGTCTTGTTGGGCGAGATGGCAGGTGCCAGCTTTGGACCGCCGATCAGCCTGCCGAAAACATATGCCATGGTGTCAGCCGTCCACACCACGGCGAACAGCCAGAACACGGCTGTCAGGCCAAGATCAGGTGAATGCCGGATCAGTACCAGGGCAACGCCGGGCAACGCGATGTAGGGCACGCCCCACCACATCCAGCGCGAACGCAGGCCCTTGGAATATGCCTGGAACGCCAGTGACAGGGCCCAGCACAGAAAGATGAGCTGTAGCGCGGTCGCCAGCCCTGACCGCGACACGATCAACGCGGCCCCGATGGCAGCAAGTCCGTGAACAGCCAGCTGACGTTGCGAACCGCCATGTACCATGCGGCACCACTCGACAGCCATCATCGCGGCAATCAGTGCAATGCCGATGTCGAACCACACCGACCCCAGCCACACGTCCAGCAAGGCTATGGGAATGAGTACGGCTGCTGCAATGATCCGCACAAGCAGCTCACGGGTGGCAAAATTCGCCCACTTTTCGGAAAATCCGGCTTTGCCCATGTGCGCTGCCGGCCGCTCAGCCGGCCACGGCCGTGACGCAGGCACCATAGCGGCGTTGACGGGAGCCGTACTCGGCCAGCGCGCGGCGATAGATTGAAATGTCGAAATCCGGCCAGTGCTCGTCAACAAACACCATTTCGGTGTAGGCCAGCTGCCACAGCAGGTAGTTGGAAACCCGCTTCTCGCCGCTGGTGCGGATCAGCAGATCGGGCTCCGGCACGTCTGGCGCGTACATGTTGGCTGAAAACATGGTTTCGTCGATCTGCTCGGGCGTGATTTCGCCACGCGCGACTTTCTCGGCCAGTTGGCGGGCGGTGCGGGCAATCTCCGTCCGGCCCCCATAGTTGAAGGCCACAACCAGATTGAGACGTGTATTGCTGGCCGTCAGCGCTTCACATTCATCGATCATCTGCACGATGTCCTGGTCGAGACCATCGCGTTCTCCGATCACGCGGATGCGCACGCCTGCTCCGTGCAACTCGCTGACGTCCTGCCGGATGAACCGCCGCAAAAGCGCAAACAGGTAGGTGACTTCCGACCGTGGCCGCTTCCAGTTTTCCGAGGAGAACGAGAACACGGTCAGGTATTCAGTGCCGCATTCGATGGCGGCCCGTACCAGACGGCGCACGGCAGTGACACCGTGCCGGTGGCCCTCCGACCTTGGCAGAGACCGCTGCGCTGCCCAACGTCCATTGCCATCCATGATGATGGCAACGTGACGGGGCTCAGCAGTCACGGCGGGATCGGTGACCTCCCGCGCGCCTATCGCCGCGTCATGATGCATGGGCATTGTCAAAACCGGTATCCCCCGTTCAGTGTCAGTTGGCCGGCGCGGCCCTGACCTCCGCGCAGACCGGATTGGCAGCCTAAGCTAGACCTGCATGATGTCGGCGTCTTTCTGGACAAGCAACTCGTCGATTTCCTTGATCTTCTTGTCAGTCAGTTCCTGCACGCGCTCTGCCTGCTGGCGCTGGTCATCCTCGGAGATCTCGCCATCTTTCTCCATCCGCTTCAGCGTGTCCATGCCATCGCGGCGCACGTTGCGGACGGCAACCTTGGCCCCTTCAGCATAGGAATGGGCAACCTTGGTCAGATCACGGCGGCGATCTTCAGTGAGTTCGGGGATCGGAATGCGGATCACCGCACCTTCCTTGATCGGGTTCAGGCCCAGCCCGGAATTTCGGATGGCCTTCTCGACGGCGCCCGCCTGCGCTGCATCCCATACCTGCACCGACAGCATGCGCGATTCTGGCACCGAAACCGTCGCAACCTGGTTGAGCGGCATCTGCGAGCCATAGGCCTCGACCGTCACCGGCTCCAGCAGGGCAGCCGACGCGCGGCCGGTGCGCAGGCCACCGAATTCGGTCTTGAGCACGTCGATGGCACCATCCATGCGGCGGCCCAGATCAGCAATATCGATAGAGTCACTCATGTTTCCGTCTCATCATTGGTCAGGCGGAAGCCTGGAAGCTTCACGACACAGTCACCCGGGTGAACGTGCCACCACCTTGCAGAACCTTGTTGAATTCGCCTTCAGTGCGAATTGAGAAAACGATTACAGGAATGGCATTGTCGCGCGCAAGTGCTATGGCAGCGCCGTCCATGACCTTGAGATTGCGCGACAGCATGTCGTCATAGGTCAACGTCTCGAAGCGCGTGGCGGATCTGTCCTTCTTGGGATCTGCCGTATAGACGCCGTCAACGCTGGTTCCCTTGAACAGCGCCTCGCATTTCAGCTCCGCTGCGCGCAGCGTTGCGCCGGTATCGGTGGTGAAAAACGGGTTGCCGGTGCCAGCCGCACAGATGACCACCCGGCCGCGTTCGAGATGGCGCAGCGCCTTGGCCCGGACAAAGGGTTCACACACGGTCGGCATCGGAATTGCCGACATGGCGCGCGCATCAACGCCCTTCGAAGAGATCACGTCCTGCATGGCAAGCGCGTTCATTACGGTTGCCAGCATGCCCATCTGGTCGGCATTGGCCCGGTCCATGCCGCTGGCAGCACCCGACACGCCACGAAAGATGTTTCCGCCGCCGACCACCAGCGCAACCTGCACGCCCTGGTTAACGGCCTGCACGACTTCGTCCGCGACGCGGCCCGCCATGTCCAGATCAATGCCGAAATCCTTGGCGCCCATCAGGGCTTCGCCCGACACCTTGAGAAGGATACGCCGGTATTGCGGTTGTGCCATCATCCCTCCCTGCCCCCGAACGCAAAACGGAGCCTGTTGGAACAGGCCCCGCTTCTTGTCGTTGAAAATGCCGATTCGCGCCAGTCTGCCAGAGCAGTTGGCAACAGTGCTGTGATCAGCCGCCGCTTGCAGCCTTGGCGACTTCAGCAGCGAAATCTTCCTCGACCTTGTCGATGCCTTCACCCAGCTGCATGCGCACGAAACCGGTGATCTTGAAGGTGGCGCCGGCTTCCTCGGCGGCCTTGGCCACGCTCAGGTCCGGGTTCATCACGAAGGCCTGGCTGAGCAGCACGGATTCTTCGTAGAACTTGCGGATGCGGCCTTCGACCATCTTCTCGATGATGTTGTCCGGCTTGCCGCTTTCACGGGCCTGTTCAGTGAACACGGCGCGTTCGCGATCAACAACTTCAGCCGGGATCTCTTCCGGCGTCAGTGCCAGCGGGTTGGCAGCAGCAATATGCATTGCAACCTGGCGGCCGAATGCTTCGGCGGCAGCCTTGTCGCCTGCGGTCTCAACGCCGACCAGCACGCCGATCTTGCCAAGGCCCGGTGCAGCCTGGTTGTGGATGTAGGATGCGACGACACCATTGCTGACCGTAACGGCTGCGGTGCGGCGAACGCCCATGTTTTCGCCGATGGTAGCGACCATGGCGGTAACCTGCTCTTCAACCGAACGCGACCCGCCCGGGTAGGCCGACGCCTTCAGCTTGTCGAGATCGCCAGCAGCTGCCGGTGCAAGGGCGGCAACGTCGCTGACCATCTTCTGGAATTCAGGGTTGCGGGCCACGAAGTCGGTCTCGGAGTTCACCTCGACCGCAGCGCCCGTGTTGCCTTCAACGGCCACGCCGACAAGGCCTTCGGCTGCAACGCGCGATGCCTTCTTGGCGGCCTTGGACAGACCCTTGGCACGCAGCCAGTCGATGGCGGCTTCCATGTCGCCGTTGGTTTCGGCCAGGGCGTTCTTGCAATCCATCATGCCTGCGCCAGTGGACTCTCGCAGGTCTTTCACCATCGCAGCAGTAATCTGTGCCATGACTTTCCTCTCAATCGTTCTGTATGGCTGGTTCCAGCCTCATGAAATGGAAATGTGGCGTCCGCATAACAAGTGGCTGCGGACGCCGCAATGAATGCGGGCAGTTGCCAGCGATCAGCTGGCCGACGCCTGCTCTGCCGAAGCTTCTTCAGCGGCGGCAGGTGCGTCTTCGATGGCCATTTCAGCCATTGGCTCTTCCGATGCACCGATATCGACGCCGCGGCCGGTGGACGACTGCGAGATGCCGTCGATTGCCGAACGCGCAATCAGGTCGCAGTA
This sequence comes from uncultured Alphaproteobacteria bacterium, assembly GCA_963700735.1. Classification (GTDB taxonomy): domain Bacteria; phylum Pseudomonadota; class Alphaproteobacteria; order Rhizobiales; family Aestuariivirgaceae; genus Anderseniella. The sequence continues at coordinate 19,366 of CAVOYR010000009.1, read as the reverse complement.
CAGCGCAATTGCACGGCCCGCGTCGTCGTTGCCCGGAATCGGGAAGTCGATGCCTGCAGGGTCCGAGTTGGAGTCGAGCACGGCCACGACCGGAATGCCAAGACGGTTGGCTTCCTTGATGGCAATGGCTTCCTTGTTGGTGTCGATGACAAACAGGATGTCGGGAATGCCACCCATTTCCTTGATGCCGCCGAGCGCCATCTCGAGCTTGTCCTTCTCGCGCTGCAGGGTCAGCTGCTCGCGCTTGGTGAAGCCCTGTGCGCCACCTTCGAACAGCTCTTCCAGCTCGCGCAGGCGCTTGATCGAGTTGGAGATGGTCTTCCAGTTGGTCAGCGTGCCGCCGAGCCAGCGGGAGTTGATGAAGTACTGTGCCGACCGGCGGGCGGAAGCAGCAATCTCTTCCTGTGCCTGGCGCTTGGTGCCGACGAACAGCACGCGACCGCCACCGGCCACCGCGTCACGCACGGCCACGAGTGCCTGGTGCAGCAGTGGAACCGTCTGCGACAGGTCCATGATGTGGATGCCATTGCGCGCGCCATAGATGTAGGAACCCATCTTGGGGTTCCAGCGGTGCGTCTGGTGGCCGAAGTGAACGCCTGCTTCAAGCAGCTGGCGCATGGAATAATCGGGCAAAGCCATGCCTTGCGTCTCCTTTTTCCGGTTGTTCCTCCACGCCAGAAAGGGACCGGGAAACCCGGCACCGGATGGTTGACGCCTCTATGTGGCAGGAAGACCCTGCGTGAGACGAACCGCTCTGACGCGTGTGAATTCGCTGCCAGCCGGACCATTCCGGCCAGCAACTGCGCCGCTTATAGGCGCATATGCCGCTTGATTGCAAGGGTCACGCGTGCCACACGGTGAACCTCATGACAAAGCTCATTGCCGTCCTGCTCGCCGCCGTGGCGCTCATCCAGATCATCAAGCCACTTGGCCTGCCGGGGCTCAAGCGCCGTCAGGACGCCTGGAAGCTGGCTGCCGGTGGCGCCGCGCTGATGATCCTGATCATCGTCGTCACCGCCGGGTTCAAGTCCGCCGGCATGTAGAAGCCTCCTACTCGGGCATCGTCACGCTGATCTTGATGGAGCTGTACCAGGCAGCAAGGTTGCGGATGTCCTCGTCGGTCAGGTCACTGGCGATCACGCTCATCATCTCGTTGACGCGCTTTCCCGTCCTGAATGCCTTGAGCTGCGTTTCGATGTAGATCTGGCTTTCACCGGCCAGGTGCGGCGCCACCGGTATCTTCGCAATGCCGTCGACCCCATGGCAAACCTGGCACTTCGCCTTGGCCAGTGCCTTGCCGGCAGCGGCATCGGCCAGCGTGGCTGGCGCGTTGCCAGCCATGAGAATGGCACCCATGACCATTGCTGCTGCAAACCGTGCTGCTTGCACCATCATTGTTTTCCCCGGTTCCTGAACGTTGGCAATCGTAATCACCGGCGCAAGGGTGGCCTGCGCCGGCGATCCTGTAATGTGGGCGATCAATCGCCGTAAGAGATGCGGTAGACGGCACCTGCCAGGTCATCGGACACCAGCAGTGACCCATCCTTCAGCACGGCCACGTCGACCGGGCGTCCGAGATACTCACCGGTCTCGTTCAGCCAGCCATCGGCAAACACTTCCGTTTCACCGGGCGTGCCATCTTCGTTGACCGGGGTGAACATCACCCGCGCACCAACGGGAACCGTGCGGTTCCACGAGCCGTGCTGGGCCGAGAAGATGCCACCCTTGTACTTCGCCGGGAACTGCGAACCGGAGTAGAAGGTCATGCCGAGGTCAGCCGCATGTGCATCCATTTCAACGGCGGGGTGCACGATGCCTTCAGGCGGCGTGTCGTCCTTGTACTCGTTGGTGCGCACCTGCCCGCCACCAAACCACGGGTGGCCGAAGTTCTGGCCGGCTGATGTCTGGCGGTTCAGTTCGCCGGGCGGAATGTCGTCACCCATGCCGTCCACCTGGTTGTCGGTAAACCACAGCTCACCGTTGCCGGGGTTGAAATCCATGCCGACCGAGTTGCGCACGCCATAGGTATAGACCTCGCGCTCCGTTCCATCGGTCTTGATGCGGATGATGCCGCCAATGCCCTGCTTGCTGAAATTCTCCAGCTTGTCTTTCGGTGCCACGTTGAACGGCTGGCCGAGGGAAATGTACAGCTTGCCGTCCGGCCCGACGCGGCAGGTGCGTGCGGTGTGGTTGTAGCTTTCGTCTTCCGGCGGAATGAGCGAACCCTGCTTCAGCACGTTGAATGCAGCCACGTCCGGGCTTTCGTAGAAGAACTCTGCAGCCGGATAGACCAGCACCCTGTTCTGTTCGGCGATATAGAGAAATCCGTCCGGCGAGAAGCAGGGGCCGTTGGGAATGGCCATCGACAGCGAAGGCGCGAAATCCTTCACCTCGTCGGCCACACGGTCCTTGTTGCGGTCTGTGACCGACCAGACCTTGGTCTTGCGGGTACCGACGAAGGTCACGATGCCTTGCGGCCCCACTGCCATGTGGCGCGCATCCGGCACCACGGCATAGAGCGAAATCTTGAAGCCGTCCGGAAGCTTGATCTTTTCCAGGATCTTGCGGATCGCATCGGCGTTTTCACCCTTTTGGTCGATGAAGGTGAATTCTGTTGTCCCGGTAGACTGGAAGTTGCCGAGCTTTTCGAGGTTGCTGGTTGACTGTGCTGCGGCGAAAGACGTGGAGCCCAGCAGCATGGCAGCGATGAGTGCGTAACGCATTATTGTTGTCTCTCCTTAAGTTTTCCGTCCCGGAGAAAGCAGTATTCCGCCAGCGGCCCCTACTTTGGTAGTAGGTGAATACTACACCTGATCACTTCCCACGCTTCGGGACAACGCTGCGTTGCAGCATGACCCGCGACCAGTCGAGATCATCCGCCGGGTTCAGAAATCCTCGACGTACACCACGCCGGGTACGGCCTTGATGGCCGCCTTGATCTTGGGGTTCACGGTGAACTTGCGCCCCAGCGCAATTTCCACCTCGTGCCTGTCCGGCAGGCTCATTACCAGGTGCACCGGCGCGCTGCCGCCATTGGTCAAACGAGACTGGATCAGGTCGAGCGGCGCGGTATCTGCCACGTAGATTTTCAGCCCCATGACCACCCGGTCGGCCTTGTCATCCAGCGGTTCGACGCCCTGCAGGCGCAGCTTCACCTCTTCGCCCTCGACGTCGGCCTCGACACGCAGCATCAGTGGCTTGCCTGATTCCAGCAGGTCCCGGGTCGCGCCCAGCGTGTCGGAGAAGCACACCGCCTCGAACTGGCCGGTCGGATCGGAAAAGCCAATGAAGGCAAACTTGTTGCCGGTCTTGGAGCGCCGCTCCTGCTTGTAGGTGACGGTGCCGATGAGCCGTGCAGCAGACGCCCCCTTGAGCGCCTTGTCGCGAAACCCCGTCCACGAGTTGGCGCCCAGCTTGGGCAGCAGGGTGAGATATTCATCCAGTGGGTGGCCGGACAGGTAAAACCCGACGGCCTCGAACTCCGCCTGCAGCCTGTCCATGGGCAACCACGGCTCGGTGGCTGGCAACGGCAGCTCTTCGGCGCCCGTATCGCCACCGCCGCCGAAGAAATCGGACTGGCCAACCTCGGCTTCGGTGGCCGTGCGGCTGGCCATGGCCATGATGGACTCGATGCCCTTCAGTACCTGTGCCCGGTTGGCATTCAGCTCATCGAAGCCACCCGCCTTGGCGATGGATTCCAACGCCCGCTTGTTCAACATCCGCGGGTCCATCCGGCGGGCAAAGTCACCCAGCGACTTGAACGGCCCGCCATCATTGCGCGCGGCCACGATGTGCTCGACAGCCTGCTCGCCAACATTTTTCAACGCCGCCAGCGAATACTGGATCGCCCCGTTCGCAACCGTGAAATCCACGCCCGACCTGTTGACGCTGGGTGGATTGACCGTCACGCCCATGCGGTCGGCCTCACGCTTGAACACCAGCAGCTTGTCGGTATTACCCCGGTCCAGCGACATGGAAGCGGCAAGGAATTCGACCGGGTGATTGGCCTTCAGCCACGCGGTCTGGTAGGCGACCACGCCATAGGCGGCCGAGTGCGCCTTGTTGAATCCGTAGCCGGCAAACTTGTTGACCAGTTCGAAGATGTCTTCCGCCTGCCGCTTGTCCACGCCATTGGCGACAGAGCCTTCGACGAAGCGCTGCTTCTGGGCATCCATCTCGGCCTGGATCTTCTTGCCCATGGCACGGCGCAGCAGGTCGGCTTCACCCAGTGAATACCCGGCCAGCACCTGTGCAATTTGCAGCACCTGTTCCTGATAAATGATGATGCCGTACGTGTCCTCGACCACGTGCGTGAGCTTTTCATGAAGGAATTCAGGTGCTTCCAGCCCTTTCTTCGACGCGATGTACTTGGGGATGTTCTCCATCGGACCGGGCCGGTAGAGCGCCACGAGAGCGATGATGTCTTCAATGTTGCCCGGCTCGGCCTTGCGGATCAGGTCGCGCATGCCGGAGCTTTCCAGCTGGAACACGCCCACCGTCTCGGCGCGCTTCAGCAGGTCGTAGGTCTTGCCGTCGTCCAGTGGCAACGCCGCCAGGTCAAGCTCGACGCCGCGCTGGGCCAGCAGCTTGACGCCCTTGTCGAGCACCGTCAGCGTCTTCAGGCCGAGGAAGTCGAACTTCACCAGCCCGGCCTTCTCGACCAGCTTCATGTTGAATTGCGTCACCGGCATGGGCGAGCGCGGGTCGCGGTACAGCGGCACCAGTTCCTCAAGCGGCCTGTCGCCGATCACCACGCCGGCTGCATGGGTCGAGGCATGCCGGTAGAGGCCTTCCAGCTTGAGCGCAATCTCGAGCATGGTGGCGGTGGTTTCGTCCTGGCGGCGCTCTTCCTGAAGACGCGGCTCGCCGTCGATGGCCTGCTGCAGGGTGACCGGATTGGCCGGGTTGTTGGGGATCAGCTTGCACAGCCGGTCCACCTGGCCATAGGGCATCTGCAGCACGCGACCGACGTCGCGGCAGACGGCGCGCGCCTGCAGTTTTCCGAAGGTGATGATCTGGGCAACCTGGTCCACACCGTACTTCTGCTGAACGTAGGCGATCACCTCGTCGCGGCGGTCCTGGCAGAAGTCGATGTCGAAGTCCGGCATGGACACGCGTTCGGGGTTCAGGAAGCGTTCGAACACCAGCGTGAAGCGCAACGGGTCAAGGTCGGTGATGGTCAGCGACCATGCGACCACCGAACCTGCGCCCGAACCACGCCCCGGCCCCACTGGAATGCCTTGCGACTTGGCCCACTTGATGAAGTCGGCAACGATCAGGAAGTAGCCCGGAAAGTCCATCGAGATGATGACGTCGAGTTCGTATTCGAGCCGCTTCTCGTAGTCCTCTCGGGTGAACCCGTCTGCCAGACCCAGCGCGTCGAGCCGGTTGGCAAGGCCTTCACGCGCCTGCACCCGCAACTCTTCCGCCTCGTCGCGGGCATCCTCGCCGGAGGTGAATTTTGGCAGGATGGGCTCAATGCCGTGCGGAAACCACGAACAGCGCCGGGCAATCTCCACCGTGTTCTCAACCGCTTCCGGCAAGTCTGCAAAAAGACTCACCATTTCAGCCTGGGTCTTGAAGTAGTGATCGGGCGTCAGGCGGCGGCGGTCTTCATTGGCGATCACCTCGCCCTCGGCAATGCAGATCAGCGCATCGTGGGCGGCAAAGTCGTCCGCCTTGGCGAAGTAAGGCTCGTTGGTGGCAACCAGCGGCAGTTCGAGATCATAGGCGAGATCGATCAGTCCGGGCTCGGCGGTGCGTTCCTCGTCCATGCCATGGCGCTGCAACTCGATGTACAGGCGGTCGCCGAAGATCGCCTGCAAGCGCTGGCACCGGCTGCGGGCCAGGGTCATCTGGTTGTCGATCAGCGGGCGGTTGATAACGCCGGCAGGTCCGCCGGTCAGGCAGATCAGACCTGCGTTGAAGCGCTCAACATCGTCCAGCGTAACCTGCGGCAGCTCACCGTCGGGCGCTTCGAGGTAGGCCTTGCTCGACAGCTTCATCAGGTTGCGATAGCCGGTTTCGTCCTTGGCAAGCAATGCCAGCCGGGACAGCTCGCGGCCGTTCATGGCCTTCTGCGGGCCTTCCGGGCCGTCGCCGCAGTCGATCATCAAGGTGCACCCGACAATCGGCTGCACGCCCTTCGACTTCATCTCGTCGGCAAATTCCAGCGCACCGAACAGGTTGCCGGTGTCGGTGATGGCCAGCGCCGGCATCCTGTGCTCGACGGCAAGCTTGCCGAGCAGCTTGATCGGCAACGCGCCTTCGGACAGCGAATAGGCCGAATGCGTGCGCAGGTGAATGAAGCTGACGGGGGATGAATCGGACATGGCGGATACAGACTAGCGCGGCGCGGCGGCGGTGGACACAGCCGAGTTGCGCGCTATGCACGGTTGCGTTCCCCGGACGAGCCGCAGGCGGCGTTCCGGGGGCCAGCCTGCGACACACTGGGTCCCGGAACAAGTCCGGGACACAAGCGGGGAATTACCCACCGAAACCCTTGAGGAAAGCCGCAAGGTTGTTCTCCAGGTCGTCGGTCAGGTAGCCGCCTTCCTGGACAATCACCGTCGGCACGCCGAGCTTGGCAATGGCACTGGCCATCCGCGTGAAGCCACCGGTGGTCACTGCCCCGCCATTGAGCGGGTCGGATTCGTGTGCATCCAGTCCGAGCGCCACAACGAGCGCTCCCGGTGCTGCATCCTGGATCTCGCCCAGTGCCAATTCCAGCGCGCCCATCCACACTTCGTCGTCCGACTTCACCGGCACGGGAATGTTGATGTTGTAGCCGGTGCCCGGGCCCTTGCCGCGCTGGTTTTCGTAGCCGTAGTAGAACGGATAGTACTTCTTCGGATCAGCGTGGATCGACACCGTCAGTACGTCGGAGCGATTGTAGAAAATGCCCTGCGTGCCGTTGCCATGGTGGACGTCGATGTCGAGCACGGCGACCTGGTCCCAGTAGCCGCGCAGGTACTGCGCCGCGATTGCCGTGTTGTTGAGGTAGCAGAACCCGCCTGCCCGGTCGGCATAGGCATGGTGCCCCGGCGGCCGGCACAGCGCGTAGGCCACCCGCTCGCCCTCGGCCACCAGCTCCGCCGCGGACAGCGCGGTGTCAGCGGATGCGCGCACCGATTGCCAGGTGTGCTCGGTGATCGGGCAGGAAAAGTCCTGCTGGTGCCACCCGGCCTGACCGAGGATGTCGGACGGATAGCGCGCCGGCTTCTCCACCGGGCGGATCGAGGCCATCACCTCTTCGTAGGCCTTGCCCTTGGGCCGGTTCCACTTTCGCCAGGCATTGTCGAGAAACTTCACATACCGCGAGGTGTGCACGGCAAGGATCGCCGCTTCACCATGGGCGCGGGCTGCGTGCATCTCGCATCCTGCCGCACGAACCCCCTTGAGCAGCCGCCTGGCGCGCTCTGGCTGTTCGGGAAAGCCGACGATGTGGCCGCGCTGCAGGTAGCGCTGCGGGTTGTGCAGTAACTGGTTGTGATGAAACACCGCCTTCATGACTTTCTCAGATCTCCACCAGTTGACCACCGTGCAATTGCACCACACGGCTCATGCTGCGGGCAAGCTCCAGGTTGTGCGTTGCGATCAGGGCTGCCAGTCCCTCGTCGCGGATCAGCGCCAGAAACTCGCCATGCACCCGGCCTGCCGTTTCGGGATCGAGATTACCCGTCGGCTCGTCCGCCAGCAACAGCAGCGGCCGGTTGGCCAGCGCCCGGGCAATGGCCACGCGCTGCTGCTCGCCACCAGACAGCTCTGCCGGGCGGTGATCGGCCCGCTTGGTCAGGCCAAGCCGGTCCAGCAGGTGCCGGGCACGGGTTTCTGCGTCAGCCTTGCTGGCACCCGCGATCAGCTGCGGCATGACGATGTTTTCCACCGCCGAGAACTCCGGCAGCAGGTGATGGAACTGGTACACGAACCCGATGCCCAGCCGGCGCACCCGGGTCATGGCGTTGTCATCAAGCTGCGTGCAATTCTCACCGGCAATATAGACGTCACCAGCCGTCGGGCGCTCCAGCAGGCCCGCAATGTGCAACAGCGAGGACTTGCCCGTGCCGGAATGGCCGACCAGTGCCACGACCTCGCCCGGATAAACCTCCAGCGACAGTTGCTTGAACACATCGATGGTGCGATGGCCCTGCGTGTAGACGCGGCCGATATTGTCGAGCCTCAGTGCAGGCGTTGCAGCGCGGCGTGACTGGTCATTCATAGCGCAGCGCCTCTACCGGATCGAGCTTGGCCGCACGGCGGGCTGGATAAATGGTGGCAATGAATGAAAGTCCGATGGCCAGCAATGCAATCATGATGGTTTCATTGACGTTCATTTCAGCGGGCATTCTCGACAGGTAATAAAGCTCTGGCGAGAACAGCTCCTTGCCGGACAGCCAGGACAACCCCTGCCGGATGTTCTCTATGTTGAGGCACACGATGACGCCAAGCGCGATGCCCGCCAGCGTTCCCGCCAGCCCGATCGCAGCACCCGTCATGAAGAATATCCGCAGGATGGACCCGCGCGTTGCTCCCATGGTGCGCAGGATGGCGATGTCCTTGCCCTTGTCCTTCACCAGCATGATGAGGCCGGAAATAATGTTCAGCGCCGCCACCAGGATGATCAGTGTCAGGATCAGGAACATCACGTTGCGCTCAACCTGAAGCGCGTTGAAGAACGTCTGGTTGGAGGTCTTCCAGGTCACGAACTGCAGGTCCGCACCCGCGCTCGCCGACATCTGCGGCACGTACTCGTCGATGTCGTCCGGCTTCTCCACCATCACCTCGATTGCGCTGGCGCCGTCTTCCTGGGCGAAGAAGTCCTGGGCTTCCTTCATCGGCATGTAGATCACGGAGCCGTCGTACTCGGACATGCCGATCTCGAAGGTCGCAACGACAGGGAACGAGCGGATGCGCGGCGCGGTGCCGAAGATCGTGGCCGGCCCTTCCGGTGATACCAGCGTGATCTGGTCGCCGATGTTCAGCCCGTGCTTCCAGGCCAACCGGTACCCGACGGCCACACCGCTGCCTGCGTCGAAATTCTCCAGCGAACCGCGCAGCTTCTCGTTATTGACGGACGGGATCTTCTGCAGGCTGTCGAGCGTCAACCCGCGCACCAGCACACCGGATGACGTGCGCGCCGACGATGCCATTGCCTGGCCCTCGACGAACGGCACCGCGCGAATGACGCCGGGCGTTTCGGCCAGCTTGCGGGCACGCTCCTCGAAGTCGGGGATCGGCTGCGAGTTCGCCGAATACACCATGGCATGGCCGTTGAAGCCCAGCACCTTGCTGAGAAGCTCGGTGCGGAAGCCGTTCATCACCGCCATGACGATGATCAGCGTGGCAACACCCAGCAGGATGCCCACAAACGAGAACCCGGCGATGACCGAGATAAACCCTTCCTTGCGGCGGGCACGCAGATAACGTGCCGATATCATCCGTTCAAAGGCAGAGAACGGCGCGGTGTCGGTCGAGGCCATTCGGTGGGTTCTCCGGTTCAGTTGGCAAATCGCGACTTGAGCGCCTCGATCGAGACGTCCTCGCGCTCACCAGTAGCGCGATTCTTCAATTCGGCCTTGCCCTCCTTGCAGGCCGCGCGGACCAACGATGACCTGCCACGGAATGCCGATCAGGTCCATGGTGGCAAACTTGCCGCCGGCCCGGTTGTCGGTGTCATCATACAGCACTTCGTTGCCCTGGTCCTGGAACAGCCGGTAAAGCTCCTCGCAGGCAGCGTCGGTCTCAGCATCGCCAGACTTGAGATTGATCAGCCCGATGCGGAACGGCGCCACGGCTTCCGGCCAGATGATGCCGGCGTCGTCGTGGCTGGCCTCGATGATGCGCGCCCACCAGGCGCGAGACGCCGATGCCGTAGGAGCCCACTGGATGGTGACCGGCTTGCCGTCGGGACCCTGCACCTAGGCAGCCAAGCGGCTTGGAGTACTTCGTCGCCGAAGATAGAAGATGTGGCCGACCTCGATGCCCCGGCCATTGACGCGGCGGTCGGCGGGCAGCTTGCTCGTACTCGGCAGCGTCGTGCATTTCGTCCGTCGCGGCGTACTTCGAGGTGAACTCATCCACCACGCCCGCAACCGCGGCTTCATCGTCATAGTCGATGTCAACGGCCGACCAGTCGAAGTCATGGAAGGCCTTGTCGAAGAACACCTCGGCTCTCGCCGGTGTCGGCGAGGATCAGGAACTCGTGGCTGAGGTCGCCGCCGATGGGGCCGGTGTCGGCGCGCATCGGAATGGCCTTCAGGCCCATGCGGGCAAAGGTGCGCAGGTAGGACACGAACATCTTGTTGTACGAATGCTGCGCCGCCTCGACCGAAAGGTCGAACGAATAGGCGTCCTTCATCAGGAATTCCCGGCCGCGCATGACGCCGAAGCGCGGGCGCACCTCGTCGCGGAACTTCCACTGGATGTGGTAGAGGTTGCGCGGCAGGTCGCGGTACGACTGGACGCCGGAGCGGAAGATGTCGGTGATCATTTCCTCGTTGGTCGGGCCGAACAGCATGTCGCGCTCGTGCCGGTCGCTGATGCGCAGCATCTCCTTGCCGTAGTCGTCGTAGCGGCCCGACTTGCGCCACAGGTCCGCCGACTGGATGGTCGGCATCAGCATCTCATGCGCCCCGGCCCGGTCCTGTTCCTCGCGCACGATCTGCTCGATGTTGCGCAGGACCTTGCAGCCGAGCGGCAGCCACGAGTAGATGCCGGCACTTTCCTGGCGGATCATGCCGGCGCGCAACATCAGGCGGTGCGAAACAATCTCGGCTTCCTTGGGGTCGTCACGCAGGATGGGCAGGAAATACTGGCTGAGTTTCATGTGAGGTCTCTGGTCGGCAGCTGCCAACAATGGCAGGCGGGAGTAAGGTTCGGGGCGTTCTTAATCGAAACGCGGCGGTTTGACAAAGTGGAACTGTGCGGCCGACTGCCCGCAACGCGCACCGGCTGCGACATTTTAACTTTACAAGCCCGGACAATCTTGTATGGTCCGCCTCAACGCAGCCAACGAGTTGCTGGCCAGACCGCAAGTCTGGGGAGGAAACGCCCTTACCAAATCGGGCTATCAGATCACACAAGTTCAAGGCAGGGCATTGCGTCCCTGCCTTTTTTGATGCGCGACAGGTGCCGCGAAACGGCGCCTCAGTTTCCGATGCTGGGCATTCTCGGCAGGAACGGCACGTCTTCGAGCGTCAGGCCGCTGTAGTACATCAACCAGTAGTAGAACGCGTAGACGAACAGCGTGACGATGGTCGTCACCACGAACTTGCGCCACATGTTGACCCGGGCCGGTGCCGCCCGCTCGTGGCCTGGCCTCACCTCTTCGCCCGCTTCATGGGCAGACCGCATGCCCCATGGCAGTACGGTAAACAGCACCAGCCACCAGATGATGAAGAAGACGGCAAAGCCGGTGAAGAAGTCGAGGATCATGACCGCTTACGCCTGTTCGAGTTCGACTAGCGTACCGCAGAAATCCTTCGGGTGCAGGAACAGCACCGGCTTGCCATGGGCGCCAGTCCTTGGCTCGCCTGTACCCAGCACCCGGGCACCAGCAGCCTTCAGGTGGTCGCGCGCAGCGATGATGTCCTCGACCTCGTAGCACACGTGATGAATGCCGCCCGAGGGGTTCTTTTCCAGAAACGCTGCAATGGGAGAGCCTTCGCCCAAGGGTTCCAGCAGTTCGATCTTGGTGTTTGGCAGCTCGACGAACACAACCGTCACGCCGTGGTCAGGCTCGGCTTGCGGGTCGGACACATGTGCCCCAAGCATGGACCTGTAAACCTGCGTGCCGGCCTCAAGGTCGGGTACGGCAATGGCAACGTGGTTGAGGCGGCCCAGCATGGTCAGGTCTCCTGGATATCTATTTGTTTTGCTGGCTGACGTTCTAGCAGGATGAAGCCGGGCTGCAATGGAACAATCAGCGCAGGGGCGAGAAGCGCAGGCTGAGGCACGACATGCCGCCATCCAGCTTGCCCGCTTCGGAATTGCCGATCTCGCGGACGGTGTACCCTGCCCCGGCCAGCACATTGCGGGTCGCGGGGAAACCGGCCGGCATCAGCACAAGGTTGTTGAAGCGGATGGTGTTGGCGGCAGCTTCCTCGCCTTCAGCCACGTGGATGATGCGATAGCCGTCAAAGCAGCCGGACGCTGCGAGCCTGCGAGTTGAAAGCACGGTCTCTTCATCCAGCAACGAGCAGTCGGTCTTGAAGTGCAGCACGCCTTCAGGCGTGTTCACGGTGCGAACCGTGTAGCCCCAGTCGGCAACAAGCCTTGTCAGTGCTGCGATACCGGCCTCGTTGGTGCGCGCAGACGTGCCGACGAGAATCTCCTTCTCCGTCACCAGGATGTCACCGCCTTCGATGGTGGCCGGTGCCTCGATCTCGCGCACCTCGCCGTAGTACTCTTCCAGCACCGGGCGCATCCGGGCCGCCTCGCCAAGCCGGGTCGGAGCGCCGGGCCGCATGACGATTGCGCCTTCGGCCAAGCACAGGGCGGTGTCTTCGACGAAGACCGAATCGGGAAATTCCTCCAGTGCATCCAGCACGCGCACCTCGGTACCCGTGGAGCGCAGGGCCGCGACATAATCGGCGTGGTGGGCCATGAACGTGGCAAGATCGGGCGCGCCGGTATCAACGGCCCGCAGGCCGCCCGTGATGCTGTTGCCGGGCAAGCGGCTGATGGCGTGGGTGAATGAATAGCTTCGCATGGCGTGCAGTGCTAGCCGGTCCTGAGCCACCTGACAATCCGGGATCGCTGTTCGGGCGCTGCAATGCCGCGCGGCTCGAACACATGGCGGGCAAGGAAATGCCCTGTCAGGCGCAAGCCGTCGGCCACGTCCTCGCGGCTGGGCGTTCCTGCGGCCCCCGCAAGAAAGCCCGGCAGCGGCAACAGCTTGTCCTTCCACGCCAGTCCTTCAGCGGCGGTCACTGCCTTGCCGGTGCGTGGTGACACGTAGGCCAGCCCGTCGCTTGCGCCGGATATGGCACAGCGGCCAAGGTCAAGGCCGAAGCCCAGTTCATCCAGCAGGCCCATCTCCCAACGCACCAGCAAGGCAGGCCAGATGTCATCGTCGTTGAGATGGTCGAGCAGCAGCATGGCGGCATCATAGACGCGCGGGTGCGGCTCACGCTCTGGCAGCAGGCTTGCCAGCGTGGTCACGGTGGTAACGGCAGCAAGCCTCGGCATGTCGTCGATGACGCCCGCCACGATCATCCGCTGCGGGTCGGCGCTGAACAGGCCGAGGTGGTCTTCAAGCCTCGCCCGCCATACCAGGTGCACAAGGTTTCCTGCCTGCAGGACCGGGCGTTGCGTGCGTGAGCGCCCGCCGCGCACGAGGCCAGAATGACGGCCGCGATCACGGGTCAGCACGTCGATGATGGCCGATGTTTCGCCATGCCGGCGGACATTCAGGATGAGACCGTCACTTTGCCATTCCATGCGGTTCTCCCGGGCCTTTGCGTCTAGCGCGGGCCCAACCCCATCATCCGCAGGCGCTCCGGGTCTTCCGCCCACTTCTCGCGCACCTTCACGAACAGGAACAGGTGCACCTTCTGCCCGATGGCCTCGGAAATCTCGCCGCGGGCTGCCTGGCCGATGGCCTTGATCGTCTGTCCGCCCTTGCCCAGCACGATCTTCTTCTGGCTGTCGCGCTCGACGAACACCACCTGCTCGATCTTGACCGACCCGTCCTTGCGCTCCTGCCAGGTTTCGGTCTCCACCGTCGAGGCATAGGGCAACTCGTCGTGCAGCCGAAGGTACAGTTTCTCGCGGGTGATCTCGGACGCCAGCATGCGCAACGGCAGATCGGCAATCTGGTCATCCGGGTAGAGCCACGGTCCTTCCTGCATCCGCACGGCCAGCGTCGTTCTCAGGTCGTTCACGCCATGGCCCTTCATCGCCGAGATCATGAACGTGTCTGTGAACGGGTGAAGCTTGTTCAGTTCGTCCGCCAGCACCAGCAGCCTTTCGCTGGGCACCGTGTCGATCTTGTTGAGCGCCAGGATGGGGTTCAAGCCCGCGTGCTTCAGCCCTTCGACGATCTTGCGGTTTTCATCGTTGAGGCCGTCCTTCGCATCGATCAGCAACACCGTGGCATCGGCCTCCGCCGCGCCTGCCCACGCGGCCTTCACCATTTCCTCGTCCAGCTTGCGCTTGGGCGCGAAAATGCCGGGCGTATCGACGAAGATGATCTGGCTGTCACCTTCGATCGCTATCGCCCTGATGCGCGCCCGCGTCGTCTGCACCTTGTGCGTGACAATGGCGATCTTGGAGCCGACCAGCTGGTTCAGCAGCGTGGACTTGCCGGCGTTGGGTGCGCCGATGAGCGCGACGAAACCGCACTTGCGGCCTTCGATCGGGGTTTCAGCTGCTTCGGAGGAAGTCTCGTTCATTTCCAGATCTTCTCCCGTTTGAGGAAATTGGTGGCGGCGGTCTGTTCTGCCAGGCGGCGCGATCCTGCCACGCCTTCAGCGGGCTCGCGGTCCTTTATATCAAGGCGCACGGTGAATTGCGGCTCATGGTCCGGCCCGGACTGGCCGACAATCTCGTAGGCCGGTGGCGGCAATGCCCGTGCAGCGGCCCACTCCTGCAGCATCGTCTTGGCATCCTTGCGCATGCCCGGCGCCCGCTGAAAGGCTTCGTGCCAGTTCGCGGTGATGAACGCGGCAGCCGCTTCCAGCCCGCCGTCCAGGTAGATCGCGGCAATCAGCGCTTCGCAGGCATCGCCGAGGATGTTGTCGGTGATGACGGTGCGTTTGGCACCCTTGCCGGCCAGTTGCAGCGCCGGCCCGATGTCGAGCCGCCTTGCCACATCGGTACACATTTCCCGCCGCACCATGGCGTTCAGCATGCGGGCAAGCTCACCTTCGGGCACCGCATCATGCTGTTCATAGAGGTTCTGCGCAACCACCAGGCCCAGCACGCGGTCGCCGAGGAACTCGAGGCGTTCATTGTTGCCGATGCCTCCCCGGGCGGTACCACTGGCGTGGGTCAAGGCCCTGTCGAGCAGGCTCTCGTCCCTGAAACTGTAGCCCAGCCGCTGTTTCAGCGCGGCCACGGCCTCGTCCCTGCGTATCATTCGACGAAGCGGAACAGCCGGCCCCAGCGGATGTTGGTCGGCCATTTCCAGACCTCCCAGAACGCTCCATCCGGCCCGTGCGAGAAGAACAGGATGGTGGCCTTGCCGACCATGTTTTCGTACGGCACGAAACCGACGTCGTTGAGAAAGCGGCTGTCCGTCGAGTTGTCGCGGTTGTCGCCCATCATGAA
This sequence comes from uncultured Alphaproteobacteria bacterium, assembly GCA_963700735.1. Taxonomy (GTDB): domain Bacteria; phylum Pseudomonadota; class Alphaproteobacteria; order Rhizobiales; family Aestuariivirgaceae; genus Anderseniella. Next base: position 4,096 of record CAVOYR010000009.1, on the reverse strand, counting down.
GTACTGGCCTTCAGGCACGGTGTAGACATCCGTGTTGTCGGCATCGGACTGGTACAGGTCGATGACCTTGTGGGTGACGCCGTTCGGCAGTGTTTCGTTGAACTGCTTTGCTTCGCGCTTGCTCTCATGGTCGGGGTTGATGAAACCCTCGACCGGCTGCATCGCCACGGCGGTGCCGTTGATGTGCAACACGCCCTCGATCATCTGGATCTTGTCGCCGGGCAAGCCTATGACGCGCTTGATGTAGTCGGTCTCGTTGTCTGTCGGCAGCTTGAACACCACCACGTCGCCGCGCTCGGGCAGACTTGCAAAGATGCGGCCCTCGATCGGCACCGGGCCGAACTTGAAGATGGTGTTGCCCAACAGGCCGAACGTGAAGTTGAACGAGTATTTGGAGTAGCCGTAGCTCAGCTTGTTGACGAACAGATAGTCGCCCACCCGCAGCGTCGGCACCATCGATTCGGACGGAATGTTGAATGGCTGGAAGAAGAACGTGCGGACCACAAACGCGATCAACAGGGCCTGGACGATAACCTTGATCGTCTCCCAGCCGCCGTCTTCTGTCTTCTTGCGTGACCGGTTCACGTCTGAAGGCATGATTTGTACTTTCCTGGTCAATCAAGGGCCAGGCGCAGAATCCGCACCGGTACCGCAGGTTGTTTGCGCCGCTTTGCGTGTCATGTCGCAGTTTATCGGCAGAATTGCAACAGCATCACGTCCCCCGCGGGGCATCAGCCACCGGCACCGCCGAGACGATGACAATCGCCTGGGCCCATGGGTAATCGTCGGTGATGGTGACGTGGATGTCGGGCTGCATGCCGTCCGGCATCAGCGAGTTGAGTTGGGCAAGCGCGCCGCCGGTCAGCTTCATGGTGGGGCGCCCGCTGGCCAGGTTCACCACCCCCATGTCGCGCCAGTAAACGCTCTTGCGAAACCCGGTACCCAACGCCTTGGAGCAGGCTTCCTTTGCGGCAAAGCGCTTTGCATAGGAGGCAGCACGCTGCATGCGGCGGTCAGACTTGGCGCGCTCGACGGGCGTGAAAATGCGGTCAAGGAACCGGTCACCGAAGCGTTCGAGCGTCTGCTCGATGCGGCGGATGTCGACCATGTCGTTGCCAACGCCGAGGATCATTGCTGCGGCCCCGCCTGGTTGGCGTCACTGCTGGCCATCACTTCAATTCTTGCCGCCTCGGCGCTGCGTTTTTCGCGCAGTTCGGCCTTGCGCCGTTCGCGAATGGCGGCCCGGCGCACCTTGTAGCGCGCCACGGCCGGCTTCAGCAGGAAATAGCACACCGCCCCGCACGCCACGCCCAGCGGAATGGCACCCACGCACATCGGCCAGAACACCGGCTCAAGGCCTGCCCACAGTTCGGCAAAAAACCTGCCTGGTTCGCTGACCATCAACGCCATGCCGCCGTCGGGCACGCTGAGGTTGATTTCCTGCCGTCCGCGCTGTCCCAGCATCACGCTGCCGACGTTGTGGGTGGCGAACCAGATGAACGGGAACGTCAGCGGATTGCCGACAACGGTGCCGATGGCAGACGCCAGTATGTTGCCGCCAATCACCCAGGCAACGATAGCGGCAAGAAAGAAGTGAAACCCGATGGCCGGCGTGAAGGAGGCAAACGCACCCGCGGCAAAGCCGAGCGCGATGGCGTGTGGCGAGCCGCTGATACGGTTGACCTTGTGCGACATGTACTTGGCGGCACGGTTGAAACCGATCTCCGGCCAGAAGACGTTTCGCGTCTTCCGCCAGAACCCAACCGCTGTGCGCCGTTTCAGGATCATGGGAACGTCTTGCCTTCGGAGTAACCGGTCATCACGATTTCAGGCCACGGCTGCCGGGCTTGATGGCTTCGATGGCGGCCAGTTCAGGTGGCAACCGGGTCGGCTCATAGGCTGGTACCTCAAGTTCGGCCAGCGAGATCAGCGGCACGCCAACGTCTGCCTTGCCGCCGGAGCGGTCGATCAGGCAGGCAGCGCCGATGGTTTCCCCGCCCTGCCCGGCGATTGCGGCAATGCATTCGCGTGACGACAGCCCGGTGGTGACGATGTCCTCGACCATCAGGCAGCGCGCGCCGGGTGTAATCTCGAAGCCGCGGCGGAACGTCAGGGTACCCTCGACCCGCTCGCAGAAGATTGCCGGCACGCCAAGCTGGCGGCCCATCTCGTAGCCAACGACAACGCCGCCCATGGCAGGCGACACCACCAGATCGATGCTGCCGAAGCCCGCACTGCTTACCTTGGCCGCCAGCGTCGCACACAAGCGGTCGGCCCGCGCCGCATCCATCAGCACCCGCGCGCACTGCAGGTAGCGTGGGCTGTGCAGGCCGGAGGACAGGATGAAATGGCCTTCAAGCAGCGCGCCGGCAGCGCGAAACTCGTCAAGTACCTGGTCTTGTGTCAGCATGTTGAAAGCGTCCGTCAGTCTGGTTTGGATTCGTCACCAGGAAGGCAGTTTCATGAATTTCCGGTGGCGCGTTTCACCGAAGAGATCAGCGGCTTGCGGCCAAGTTCGTTGATGATCCGGTTCAGGTGCCTGATATCCTCAACCTCGACGGTCACGTCAATGTTGTAGAAGTCACGGGCACGTGTGGTCATCTGCAGGTTTTCGATGTTGGCACCGCCATCAGCGATGCACTGCGTCAACTGGCCAAGCGCGCCAACCTCGTTGTGCAGCACCACGTGCAACCTTGCCGGATAGAGGTCGCCTTCCACGTCCTCGGCCCAGGCAAGGTCTACCCATAAATCGGGTTCGTCGTCGAACTTTTGAAGGGCCTCCGAGAAAATCGGATAAATTGTAATGCCTTGACCGCGCTTGAGGATGCCGACAATGCGCTCGCCCGGGACCGCACCGGTCGCTTCATCGATCTTCAGCGGCAGGTTGCTGTTGACGCCGCGCACCGCCAGCGACCGCTTGCCGTCTTCTGCCTTGGAGCGGCTGGATCGGCGCATCTCCCGGCGCGGCTTTACTTCCTTGACGTCGAAGCCCAGCGCTGTGAGGAGGTCACTGACCGGAATCTCGCCACGGCCCAGCGCGGCAAGTCCATCGTCCAGCGACCCGACGCCCAGCTTGCGAAACGCTTCGGACGCCAGCTTGGTGTCATAGACCGCCTCGAACCGGGCCAGCTGGCGCTCAAGGATTTCGGACCCCAGCCCGGCGTACTGGTCACGAACGGCAATGCGGGTCGCGCGGCGGATGGCGGCACGTGCCTTGCCGGTGTGCGCAATCTTCTCCCAGGCTGCCGGCGGTGTCTGGGCCTGCGAGCGGATAATCTCGACCTCGTCGCCATTGCCCAGTTCGGTCATCAGCGGCGCGTGGCGGCCATTGATGCGGCATCCCACGCAGGAATTGCCAACGTCGGTGTGGACGGCGTAGGCGAAGTCGATGGCATTGGCGCCCTTTGGCAGGGCAATCAGCGCGCCCTTGGGCGTGAAGCAGAACACCTGGTCGGCGAACAGTTCAAGCCGGGTGTGCTCGAGGAATTCACCAGGGTGATCGCCCTCCGCCATGCTCTCAACAAGCGATCGCAACCACTTGAAGGCATTGGAATCACCCTGTTCCACCCGCGCGCCGCGCTCGGCAGCCATCGGGTCTGCCACGTCCTTGTAGAAGCTGTGGGCCGCCACGCCGCGTTCGGCCACAGCGTCCATGTCACTGGTGCGGATCTGCAGTTCCACGCGCTTGCGGTGCGGGCCGATGATGGTGGTGTGGATTGAGCGGTAATCGTTCTGCTTGGGGTTCGAGATGTAGTCCTTGAACCGGCCCGGCACCACCCGCCAGGTGGTATGCGCCACGCCCAGCGCGCGATAGCAGTCGGCGACGTTGTTGACGATCACCCGGAAACCGAAGATGTCCGACAACTGGCCAAGCGACAGGTCCTTGCGCTGCATCTTGCGCCAGATCGAATAGGGCTTCTTCTCGCGGCCCGTCACGTTGGCGGTGATGCCGTGCGAGGCAAGCTGGTCGGTCAGCCGTTCCTCGATGTTGGTCAGGATGTCGCCGGACTCGGCCCGCAGCGTTTCGAGCCGCTTCATGATGCCTTCGCGCGCTTCCGGATACAGCGCCTCGAACGATATGTCGTCCAGCTCTTCC
>CAVOYR010000008.1:0-264948 GCA_963700735.1 uncultured Alphaproteobacteria bacterium | reverse complement strand
GCTTACTATGCGCTTACTAGCCCCTTTGGGGACCAATTTAAAATCGCCTAAGTTATTGAAATGATTGGTGGGCGCACAAGGATTCGAACCTTGGACCGTCTGATTAAGAGTCAGATGCTCTACCAACTGAGCTATACGCCCGCACCAATTCAAACACCCTGAACAGATAAGCCGTCCGGGGCAGAGTGTGAAGGGGCGCGCCGTGCTCAGCGCGCCCCTCACTTCAGTCCGAGTGCCATATCAAAGGAGTGATGACATGTCTACTGGCAAATGCCGGAATTCGCCAGCGGCAACTGGGTTAATAGTTAATTACGGTCCCCGGCGGTCGGCACCCGACAGCGCCGCCTGCGCAGGTGCGGTTGTATCGCCGCGCGCCATCTTCATTTCCAGCTTCGACAGCGCCGCAATATAGGCCTTGGCAGACGCCACCAGCGTGTCCGGATCAGCCGACCGGCCCGTGACCTGGCGGCCCGTCGCCTTGTCCTCCAGCCGCACAGACACTTCCGCCTGCGCATCGGTGCCTTCGGTCACCGCGTGCACGTCGAACAGCGCAAGCTTTGCGTCATGCGGGTGCAGCGCGTGGATGGCGTTGAAGGTCGCATCCACCGGCCCGTTGCCGACAGACTGCACCGTGGACTGGTGCCCGTCGATATCGAGGGTCAGGGTAGCGGTCTGCGGACCCATGGTGCCGGCGATGACGGTCAGCGCCACCACCTTGATCCGGTCGGCAGCCGACGCGATGCCCTCGTCCACCAGTGCCTCGATGTCCTCGTCGTAGATGTGCTTCTTGCGGTCTGCCAGCGCCTTGAACCGCACAAACGCATCCTGCAGCGCATTGTCGGACAGATCGTATCCCAGCTCCTCCAGCTTCGACTTGAAGGCGTGGCGGCCAGAGTGCTTGCCCATCACCAGCGAGGTCTTGGTCACGCCAACGGATTCCGGCGTCATGATCTCGTAGGTCGACTGGTTCTTCAGCATGCCATCCTGGTGAATGCCGCTCTCGTGGGCAAAGGCGTTGCGGCCAACGATGGCCTTGTTGTACTGCACCGGAAACGACGAGACTGCCGACACCAGCTTGGATGCCCGCGTCAGGTATTCCGGCTTGACGTTGCAGGCATAGGGCATGACGTCGTTGCGGGTGCGGATGGCCATCACGACCTCTTCCAGTGCCGCATTGCCGGCGCGTTCGCCCAGCCCGTTGATGGTGCACTCGATCTGCCGCACGCCGCCCTCGATGGCGGCCAGCGAATTGGCAACGGCCATGCCGAGGTCGTTGTGGCAATGGGCCGAGAAAACCGCCTTGTCGGAATTGGCCACGTTCTCGCGCACCGTCCTGAACAGGTGCCGCATTTCGTCCGGCACCGTGTAGCCCACCGTGTCCGGCAGGTTGATGGTGGTGGCACCGGCCTTGATGGCGGCATCGACGCAGCGTGAGAGGTAGTCGAGCGGGGTGCGGGTGGCGTCCATTGCCGACCACTCGATGTTGTCGCACAAGGACCGCGCCAGCGAGACCGTTTCATGGATGATGTCGAGCACCTCTTCCTGGCTCTTGCGCATCTGGTATTCCAGGTGGATCGGCGAGGTGGAGACAAAGGTGTGAATGCGCGGGCTCTTCGCGTGCTTCACAGCATCCGCACAGCGGCGGATGTCGCCGGGGATGGCGCGTGCGAGGCCGGCAATGGTGGCGTTTTTTGTGCGCCGGGCGATCTCCGAGACGGCTTCAAAGTCACCGTCCGAGGCGATCGGGAACCCGGCCTCGATGATGTCCACGCCCATTTCGTCGAGCAACGCTGCCACCTGCAGCTTTTCCTCGAAGGTCATGGTGGCGCCCGGCGACTGTTCGCCGTCGCGCAGGGTGGTGTCGAATATGATGATGTTGTCGTGTGCCTTGCTCATGGAATCCGAAGTCCTTCGTCCTTGCTGGCGGGGCCGGTGCGCTGTGCGCCAACCGCATCCCCTGTCGTCACTGTTGAGGTGTTGAAACTGTCATCCCCTGAACATCCGCCTGCAGCCATGGGGCGAGGCAGCCAATGGTCAGGGGCGAATAAGGAGAAGTAGGCCGGCAATGCGCTTGCCGCCCGCAACAGAACCCGCGATGTGATCAGCGTTGGTCATGTGCCTGTCTTCGATTGCCGCCGGTCCGGAAGTGTGACCGGCAGACATTAACGGACTTTTACGTGAAGCAAAGCGCGTGCGCAAGCCACTACAGCAGCAACTTGCCCTGGCTGACCCGCACCGCGTGCCCGCCGACCCGGATGGCCTTCAGGTTCTGCTTCGCGGCGTCCGCCTCAAGCTCGATGAGGCTGTCGCGGCCCATGTCCTCGCCTTGCGCGATGATCCACGTGCGGGTGCCCTGCCACGGCCCGTCGAAGTTGAACAACGGCCCTGGAAACCCGGCCGCAGCAGAACCGGTCGCCGGATCTTCGCCAATGCCGGTGCCGGGCGAGTAGGCGCGGGCGTGGAAATCAATGCCGCTGCCCTGCTCTCCTTCGCAATAAAGGTAGGCAAGAAACGCCCCCGCCGCCCCCAGCGCCGGCCAGTGGTAATGCGAGATGGCGGCCTCCGCCAGCGCAGCCCGGTCTTTCAGTGGCACATACAGCATCGGGTGATTGCCGGGATTGAACACGGTTGGCCGGTGCGACCCGTATCCGATCTGCGTCACTTTCAGTCCCAGCGCTTCGGCGATCTTCTTGTCGGCGGGCACGTTGGTCCAGGGTTCCGGCATGAGCGCGGCAGACAGTTGCGCAAACAACCCGGCCTCGCGCCGTTCAAGCGCCACGCGCACAAGACCCGACCCCTTCTTCCAGCCGCACTTCATCCGTGATGCCGAACAGTTCAGCCAGCAGGATCGCCGTGCCCACGGTCGGGTGGCCGGCAAATGTCAGCTCGCGATCGGGAGTGAATATGCGCAGCTTCGCGGTATTGCCGGCATCTTCCGGTGGCAGCACGAACACCGATTCGGACAGGTTGAACTCGCGCGCGATCTTCTGCATCACAGCGCCGTCGAGATCGTTGGCATCCATCACCACGGCCAGCGGATTGCCGGTGAAGGCATCCTGTGTGAACACGTCAAGCGTATAGAACTCGTGAGCCATGCCCGCCTCCAATTTAGGTCAGTATCACTGACATAAAATGGAGCTCCGCACAATCGGGAAACGCGTAACGGTGACAATGCGCTAGTCCAGCAGGTGCTGCACCAGCGTGCGGGCAAAGCCGGGCATGCGGTGATGCACGTGGAACGCCGCGCGGCGGAACACCACGATGTCGTCAAGCTCGGGCTGCTCCTGCTCTTCCAGGTAGCCCATCATGCGGGCCTTCAGCTCGCGCGATGGCGCATCGAAGGTGAACACGGCGTTGAGCGAGCACATGCCGCCATCCTCGACCAGCAGGTAGCCGGGCGAGCGGGTGGCATCGGCGACATCCAGCCCCGACTCTTCCTTCAGTTCGCGCACGATCGAGCCTTCGAGGTCGAGCTTTCCCTCGCTCGCATCCGACGGGTCCGGCGTTCCGGCCATCGGATACACCCGGCCAGAGCCGGCTGTATGGGGCGCCATGTGGCCGAACAGCAGGTGTCCGTCGCCCGAGCGCACCACCGCGCAGCCAAACACGTTGCGCACGCCCGCATCGAGCGGCAATCCCTTGTCCTTCCAGTACAGGAAGGAGGCGAAATCCGTTGTCAGGGCGCACCCGGTGAGGATGCCATTGCCGATCGCGTGGTCCGACAACACAAGCACGTCGCCGTTGAACATGGCCGGCTTCTCGGCGTGCGCCCTGGCCCAGAACCGCTTGATGGCAGCAGCGTTGTCGCCGGCCCAGGCCCACGCCTCACCGCTCAATGGCACATCGTATCCGTCGATCTGAATCACGTCGTTCATGCCCGCCACACTGCCGCCAGTCCGGCGCCGGTGCAAACGTCAACGCAGGGTTTTGCGCAACACGATTGCCATCGCGAGCCACACGGCGAGCAACAGGCTTGCTACGCCCAGGATTGCGGCGCCGGTCGAGGAAATTGCGTTCATCTGAGCAAACGCGTCCGGGTAGTCGACATAGCGCCGCGGCATACCCATCAGGCCCAGCCAGTACATCGGAAAGAACGTCACCAGCGTGCCCGCGATGGTCAGCAACAGACCGACCCAACCCACAATCATCACGCCAAGACTTGCCGTCATTGCTGGGTAGTACGAAACAAGCCCTGCCATTGCGGCAAACGGTACTGCCATCCCGGCGAGAAAATGGAGATGGGCGACCACGTAGTAGGTGTCGTGCAGCGCCATGTCCACGCCTGCTCCACCAATCCCGCGCATGGCGTAAACGCCAGTCCCGACTATCAACGCAAAGCCGATGGACCAGCCAATCTCCAGAAACGGTACGGGCCGGGCCAAAAGCAAGGCAACCAGGCTCGCAAGCCCCACCAGAACCAGGGGCACGGCGAACCGGCTGTCGAGCACCATCCCGGCAATCCACGGATGATCCAGCCACATCTGCTCAAGGTGCAGACGAGGCAATGCCAGCCCGGCCAGGAGCAGGCTCAGCGACACAATTGAAACGATCCACAAGAACGTAGGCCTGCCGGCAGACCGTGCCGCAATCCCCACAATCAACCCGACACTAAGCAACAGCAAGGCCACTGAAAGCGCATTCGGCTGGACGAGCTCAAGCGCCCTGACCTCTCCGGCGGAAAAGCCGGTACCGAAATCCGGTAGCAGTTCTCCGGTACCTGCAAGCATCGAGGCGGCCGTTCTTGCATCGGCAAGCAACTGAACGGCTGCAACCCCCATCCCGGCCACCATCCATATGCCGCCACCCTGCCTGAACATGTTGACGAAGCTTGACGCGCCGGCTGAAACGGCGGTCCGGATCAACCCCGCCACGGACAACACGAGTGCCGCAATGCAGACAAGCAACGCGCCAGCGATGACTGGAAATGCCATCCCGGCATCGGTCCCGCCAGCCAGCGGCGGATACAGCGTCCAGCCGCTGCCGGCCTGATCGTCCACGCTGGAAAGAAGGTCCATCAGTGGAGCAAGAATGAATGCAACTGAGGCTGCTGCGAACAGGTAAACGGCAACCAGTGACACCAGCCGTACCTTTGCATCCTCGCGCTCCAGCAAATCTGCAACCACCAGATTGCCAAATCCGCCCACCATCAGAGGCAGCACAAAGAAGTAGTTGAGCACCATGCCGTGCATCGTAAGCACTTCATTGTAGCGCGAAGGTTTCGAGAACAGCTGGATGCCGGGCTGGACCAGTTCTGCCCGGATCAGCAGCCCAAGCGATAATCCGGCCAACCCCGAAATCGCGGCCAGCACCATCCATGAAGTGGCTAGGTCACGGCCTGAAACCGGAACCAGCCATCTTTTCCAGCCGGACTGCATATATCGCCCCCACTCTGCCCGTATCGGATATCGCGCTGTTGTAACGTCAACCTGTGGTGAGTCGCTTGGCCATTCTTGGCAACATCCGCCCCGGGATAGAGCCGGATGGCACCTGGCCGGTAATGCTACACCCCATCGCCTTGTAAAACGCCACTGCGGCAGGGTCTGCATCCAGCTCGATGCGTCTGCCACCTAACGCCTGTGTGCGTTCTTCGAGCAGCAGCCACATCCGCCGCCCCACGCCGGTGCGCTTGAGTCCCGGCTCGACGAACATCACCTCAACCTCAGCCACCTCGCCCTCAACGACGACGTGCATAACGCCGGCAAAATCGGGCCCGCATTGCATGACCCAGACCTCGCCAGCATCAAGGCTGTCGGGGCTGATCACCAGCTCCGGCCGGAACGCCTGCATGAACGCCGCGCTGTATCCGTTCGACGCCTTCGACCTGATGACGAGGTCGGTCAGGGCATCGAGGTCGGCAGGCACGGCGCGGCGTAATGTGAAATCGGGAGTTGCCATGTCCCAATTATAGCAAAAGGCCGGAGTTTTCACCCCGGCCCTCGCGTGAACTTGGAGCAGATTCCACTCAGTTCTTGGCCTTGTCGACCAGCTTGTTCGAAGAGATCCACGGCATCATGGCGCGCAGCTTCGAACCGACTTCCTCGATCTGGTGGGCGTCGTGCAAGCGACGGGTGGCCTTGAAGCGGGCCTGGCCTGCCTTGCATTCCTGCATCCACTCAGCCGTAAAGCGGCCGGACTGGATATCGTGCAGAACGCGCTTCATTTCCTTCTTGGTGTCTTCGGTGATGATGCGCGGACCAGACACGTACTCGCCCCACTCTGCCGTGTTCGAGATCGAGTAGTTCATGTTGGCAATGCCGCCTTCATAGATCAGGTCGACGATCAGCTTCACTTCGTGCAGGCACTCGAAGTACGCCATTTCTGGCGCATAACCTGCCTCGACCAGCGTTTCGAAGCCGGCGCGGATCAGCTCGACCAGGCCACCGCACAGCACGACCTGCTCACCGAACAGGTCGGTTTCGCACTCTTCCTTGAAGGTCGTCTCGATGACGCCCGAGCGGCCACCGCCCACGCCCGACGCATAGGACAGAGCCAGGTCGTGTGCATTGCCGGACGCATCATGGTTGATGGCGATCAGGCACGGCACGCCGCCGCCCTTCAGGTATTCGCCGCGCACGGTGTGGCCCGGGCCCTTCGGCGCGATCATTACCACGTCGATGGTGTCCTTCGGCTCGATCAGGTTGAAGTGCACGTTGAGGCCGTGGGCGAAGGCAATTGCTGCGCCATCACGAATGTTGGACTCGATGTCTGCCTTCCAGATGTCAGCCTGCAGTTCATCGGGAGCCGCCATCATGATCAGGTCGGCCCACTTGGCACCCTCGGCCACGGTCATCACCTTGACGCCGTCAGCCTCAGCCTTCTTGGCAGTGGCAGAACCAGCCCGAAGGCCCGTGGCGATGTCCTTGACGCCGGAGTCCTTGAGGTTCAGTGCGTGGGCACGGCCCTGGCTGCCATAGCCCACGATCAGGACCTTCTTGCCCTTGATCAGGTTCACATCTGCATCACGATCATAATAAACGCGCATCGGTATTTCCTTTCCCTGTAGCGTTTCGTTGAAGTCGTCTCATTCACCTCACGCCGTAGAGCGTGAGAAACTGTTGTGCCGCCACCTCGGCCTCGCCCCGGATCGCAGAAGGTGCCGGCAACGGCCTGTCGCCCAGCAGCGCGCGGATCTGCACGTCGCGCACCACCAGGCCGAAAAAGCAGCGGAACGCCTCTTCGGTGTCGGCAAAGTCGATCAGCCCGGCATCACGCGCCATGTCCAGGACGGGCTTGACCCGCCGCCCTATGGCAAAGCGGCCATTGTCCAGCACCGTCTTGCCCAGCGCACTGCGCGCCGAGGCGGCATGCGACACAGCCATGGCATTGAGCGCGATGGAAATTTCGCCCGTCAGCACGGTCAGCCAGCTTTCAGCAAAGTCCGCCAGCCTCGCCTCAAGGCTCTGCCGGTCCAGATCGAGCCGCTCCGGCGACGGCAAGCGGACTTTTGATGCCTGCCAGCGCACGGTGGCGGCCAGCAGCCCGTCACGGTCCTTGAACCAGTTGTAGAGTGTTTCCTTGGAACAGCTTGCCCGCCGGCACACGGCAGCCATGGAGAAGCCGTCGCCCTCCTCCACCATCAGCGCCAGCACGGCATCCAGCACCTCGCACTGGCGCGGCGAAAACTCCTCGCCCGGCGCGCGCTCGCGCTGCTCATGACTCGCTGCTGTTGCCGCTGATGCCGCCACTGACTGACCTTTGGAACGCCGTACCGTACCGTACAGTACGGCGGTTCTAGCGCGTTGTGGAGCAACTGGCAAGGGGTTCGCCTGCATCAATCCTACATCAGCCACCAGAAATAGATTGCCGGCGTTGCCAGCAGCACCAGCAGCACCTCCATCACCGCGCCCATGCGGGCATAATCGGTGAAGTGATAGCCACCCGGCCCCATCACCAGCGTGTTGGACTGGTGGCCGATCGGCGTCAGGAAGGGCCCCGCCGCGCCTACCGCCACCGCCATCAGGAACCCGTCCGGGTTGGCATTCAGCCCCACCGCGACCTGTGCCCCGATCGGCGCCATCAGGATCGCCGTGGTGGCATTGGGGATGATGTCCGACATCCACATCGATACCGCAATCAGCAAGGCAATGATGGCCCAAACCGGCAACCCACCCGCCGATGACACGATGCCGCCGGCAATCAGTTCTGTTCCACCGGAGGCTTGCAGCGCCTGGCCGACCGGGATCATGGCCCCGAGCAGCACGATGACTGGCCATTCGATGCCACCATATATCTCGTTCACCGAAATGCACTGGGTCAGCACCAGCGCCACGCAGGCGCTGACGAAAGCAATCGGCACCGTCAGCACGCCAAAGGCTGAAGCTGCAATGGCTGCTGCGAAAATCGCCACCGGCAGGATGGCACGCGTACCGCCGGTCAGTGGTTGCAGGCCACGGCCTTCCAGCGCCATGCACCCGACAGATTGCAACGCCTGCACCATTTGCTCGGCCTCGCCCTGCATCAGCAGCACGTCCCCCACCCGGAAACGCACGTTCTTCAGCCGGGCAGTCGGCGACTTGCCCTCGCGCGATACCGCCAGCAGGTTGACACCATAGCGCGCATGCAGCCGAACCGCGCGCATGGAGCGGCCCTCAAGCAGCGAGTTGGGCATGACAACCGCCTCGACGATGCGAACTTCATCGGTGTTGAGCCGCTGGTTGCCGGCGTCAGCCGTGCCAAGCTTGTGAAGCTTTTCACCGTCTGCCAGCGGGTTGATCACCACCGGATCGCCTTCGATGATCAGCATGTCGTTGGCACGGAACGTCTCGCTGCCGGTAGGCGCCAGCCGCCGCTGGCCGTTGCGGATGATCGCCAGTACAGTGACTTCGTTCTCGCACATCGCCTCAAGTTCGCGCACCCGCTTGCCCAGCAGGGGCGAGCCTTCCGGCAGTCCCGTCTCGAACACGTAGCTTTCCATGCCCGACAGGCCCGCCTTGTCACGCGGCTTGACCCGTTCCGGCAACAGCCGCCAGCCGATCAGCGTCAGGTAGGCGATACCCCCGATGCACACGACGAGACCCGCAGGCGCGAAATCGAACATCTGGAACGGCTTGCCCGTCAGTTCCTGCCGGAACCCCGAAATCACGATGTTGGGTGGCGTGCCGATCAGCGTCACCATGCCGCCCAGCAACGTGGCAAACGACAATGGCATCAGTACCAGCGATGGCGACCGCCGCGCCTTGATGGCATTGCGCAGGGTGACCGGCAGCATCAGCGCCAGTGCCCCGACATTGTTCATGAAGCACGACAGCAGCGCGCCGAGCGAACTGGCAGCAGCAACCTGCAGCATTGTGTTCTTGCGCGTTGGTGCCAGCAACCGCACCAGGTACTCCACGGCACCGGAGTTTTGCAGTGCCCGCGAGATGATCAGCACGGCAGCAACCGTCACCACCGCCGGATGCGCAAACCCCTCGAAGGCGGCAATGGCCGGCACCACACCGGAAAACACGCCGGCCAGCAACGCCATGATGGCGATGATGTCGTAGCGGATGCGGCCCCACAGGAACATCGCCATGGCAATGGCGATGATCGCAAACACGATCGTCTGTTCGACTGTCATCTGGCACTCACCGCATCAAACCACGTCCGTCCGCAAACCGAGGTTAGCAGGCCGCGACGCTGTTTCGCCAGCACCAAGGTCTCAGATGGTTTCACCGCAGGCGGCACGGAACCGGCGCACGGCCTCACTCATGCCGTGGATCAGCGCGTCCGCCGTCAGCCCGTGCCCGATCGACACTTCGTCGATGAACGGTACCCGTCCAACCAGCGCCGGCAGGTTTGCCACGGTCAGGTCATGGCCGGCGTTGACGCCAAGCCCGGCATCGCGGGCAGCCTCTGCGGCGGCCTGCAGCTTTTCGAGCTCACGCACGCAGGCATCGGGGTCGTCGTGGGTGGCACCATAGGGACCGGTATAGAGTTCAATCCGGTCAGCGCCCGTGTCTTTCGCCCTGGCAATGGTCGAGGCATCGGCATCGGCAAACAGCGACACCCGTGCGCCGAGTTGCTTCAGCCGGGCAACAACCGGCACCAGCACGTTGTGGTTGGCAGCAAAGTCCCAGCCATGATCAGACGTCGCCTGTGACGGGTCATCCGGCACCAGCGTCACCTGGTGCGGCCTCGCCTCCGCGACGATCTCCATCAGCCGGTCGTCGGGGTAGCCTTCGATGTTGAACTCGGTCCGCGGGAAATTCCGCCACCAGCGCTGCCAGCGGCACCACGTCAGACCGGCGGATGTGGCGTTCATCCGGCCGTGGATGAACGGTGATGCCCCACGCACCCGCCTCCAGTGCCATGCGCGACAGCCCCACCACCGACGGCCATGGCAGGTCCCGCCGGTTGCGCAACTGGGCAATCGCGTTGACGTTGACTGACAGCCTCGTGGTCAAATCTTCAAGGCCTCCGAACCGCGGCTGATGGCCGTCACGCCAGTGCGCACAACCTCCTGCAGGCCAAGCGGCTCCATCAGCGTGATGAACTGCTCCACCTTGCGGGTCTTGCCGGTCAGCTCGAACACGAACGAGTTGTTGGTCACGTCGACCACGCGCGCCCGGAACGCATCGGCCAGCCGCAGGGCCTCGACGCGATGCTCGCCTTCGCCGCGCACCTTGATCAACGCCAGTTCGCGTTCGATGGCCTCGCCGATCACCGTCAGGTCGGCGACCGAATGCACCGGCACCATGCGTTCAAGCTGGGCCTTGATCTGGGTCAGCACTTCCGCCGTGCCCGATGTCACGATGGTGATGCGCGACACGTGCGCCTCGTGCTCGGTTTCCGAAACGGTGAGGCTTTCGATGTTGTAGCCGCGGCCCGAGAACAGGCCGATGACGCGGGCCAGCACGCCGGGCTCGTTGTCCACGATGATCGACAATGTATGGCGCACGGTCGGGTCAACCTTGTCTTCAAGGAAATAGGCCGAAGCGGGTTGAGATGTGTTCATGATCCGAACTTTCCTCTGGATAGAACGCCGCCAGCCGTGGTCCCGAGACCCAGGCCACCGCGCGCGATGACAATGCCTAGTACGATTAGCCCGAGCGCGGCAAGCGCGTTTGCGCCGGGCCGTTCACTGAGCAGAAGTGCCGACCAGACCACGCCCGCAACCGGCACCAGCAGGTTGATCTGTCCGAAGAAACTTGCCCCTGCCCGCCCGATGATCGCGAACATGATGAGGGTGGCCAGCGCCGTGTGCACGACGCCCAGTGCCACGACCATTGCCCATGCCGGCCAGCTCGCTTCAACGCTGAGCGGCTGTTCCGTGACGAACGCCATGGGCAGCACCATGACGGCCGCCAGCGCCATCACCACGGCAACAGAGGCAAGCTGGTCCGTGGCCATTACCCGGCGTACCAGCACCGCGTTGAACCCGTAGCAGGTCGCAGCACCCAACAGCGCCAGCTGGCTGACGAAACTGTCGGTCAGACCACCCGCCGCTTCCGGTGCGACCAGCACCACCAGCCCGATGAACCCGGTTATCATGCCGGCAATCTTGCGTGCATTGATCTTTTCATCGCGGGTAAAAAGGTGCGCCACGATGATGGTGATCAGCGGCATGATGCCCATCAGGATGGCAGAGGTGTTGGAGGCGATGCCCTGCTGCCCCCACGCAATCAGCGCAAACGGCAACGCATTGCCGATCAGCGCCACGCCGGCGAGCATGGGCCAGTTGACGGAAATCTGTGCAAAGCCCTTGCCGCGCAGCATTACCAGCCCGCCAAGGAACAGCGCCGCCAATGCCAGCCGTACCCCCGTCAGCGTAACTGGAGGCACCTCGGCCACGCCCACCTTGATGAACACGAACGATGAGCCCCAGATGGCCGCGAGGAACAACAGCAGGCCATAGTCGCCCGCCGTCGGCAGTCTTGCTTCAGCACTCATGACCTTTGCGCGCGCCGGATCACACCAGCACCGCACCTTCCTTGTCGATGGCCGAACCGACTTCCTCGTCCGTCACGTTCTCGCCCAGGATCATCTCGTTGTGGGCCTTGCCGGACGGGATCATCGGGAAGCAGTTGGCAAGCGCTGCCACTTCGCAATCGAAGATGACCGGGCCGGGCGTGTCGATCATCCGCATGATCGCATCGTCCAGCTCCGCCGGCTTCGAACAGCGGATGCCGGTGCCGCCATACGCTTCCGCCAGCTTGACGAAGTCAGGCAGCGCATCGGTGTAGGAATGCGACAGGCGGTTGCCATGCAGCAGCTGCTGCCACTGGCGCACCATGCCCATGTAGTGGTTGTTCAGGATGAATATCTTGATCGGCAGGTTGTACTGCAGCGCCGTGGACATCTCCTGGATCACCATCTGCACCGACGCATCGCCGGCAATGTCGATGACCAGCGACTTGGGATGCGCCACCTGCACGCCAACCGCAGCCGGCAGGCCATAGCCCATGGTGCCCAGCCCGCCCGACGTCATCCAGCGGTTCGGCTCCTCGAAATGATAGAACTGCGCCGCCCACATCTGGTGCTGGCCCACTTCGGTGGTGATGTAGGTGTCGCGATCCTTGGTCAGCTCGTACAGCCGCTGCACCGCGTACTGCGGCATGATCACGTCCTTGTTCTCGCGGTACTTCAGGCAGTCAACCGCCCGCCAGCTCGCGATCTCGGCCCACCATGCCTTAAGCGCAGCTTCATCCGGCTTGGCGTTGCGCGCCTTCCAGGTGCGGATCATCTGCGCCATCACGGTGCCCACGTCACCGATGACGGGGATGTTGACCTTGATCGTCTTGTTGATCGAGGAGGGATCAATATCGACGTGGATCTTGATCGAACCCGGCGAGAACGCATCCGTGCGCCCGGTGATGCGGTCATCGAAGCGCGCGCCCAGGCACACCATCACGTCGCAATCGTGCATGGCCATGTTGGCTTCATAGGTGCCGTGCATGCCCAGCATGCCCAGCCACTGCTTGTCGGACGCCGGAAAGGCACCCAGCCCCATCAGTGTGGAGGTTACGGGAAAACCGGTCATGCGGGCCAGCTGGCGCAGCAGGTTGGACGCCTCGGGACCGGAGTTGATGATGCCGCCGCCGGTATAGAGGATCGGCCTCTTCGCCTTCGACATCACCTCAATGGCTGCCTCGATGGCAGCCGCGTCGCCTTCGATCCGCGGCTTGTAGGTCTTGTGCTCGATGTTGTCCGGCTTGACATAGGTGCCGGTCGCAAACTGCACGTCCTTGGGGATGTCGACCACGACCGGACCGGGCCGGCCATGGGTGGCGACATAGAATGCCTCGTGCAGGATGCGCGCCAGGTCATTGACGTTCTTGACCAGGTAATTGTGCTTGGTGCAGGGCCGGGTGATACCAACCGTGTCGCACTCCTGGAAGGCGTCATTGCCAATCAGGTGGGTCGGCACCTGGCCCGTGATGCACACCATCGGGATGGAATCCAGCAGCGCATCGGTCAACCCGGTGACAGCATTGGTCGCACCGGGGCCGGAGGTCACCAGCACCACGCCGCACTTGCCGGTCGAGCGGGCATAGCCTTCGGCGGCGTGCGTTGCGCCCTGCTCGTGGCGCACCAGGATGTGGTTCACGTCTTCCTGCTGGAAGATCTCGTCATAGATCGGCAGCACCGCCCCGCCGGGATAACCGAAAATGTGCTCGACGCCCTGATCCTTCAACGCGCGCAGCACAATCTCTGCACCGGTCATCTTTTCGGGTTCCTGGGCTTTGCTGTTCATGGTCTCGCTTCCGGCTTGGATATTCATCTCGTGCAGTTCTCTTTAAGCGGGGTTTGGCCAATAAAAAAGGCCCCCGGAGGGAGCCATTTTCGCGCACCACCTTGATCAGGCCAGCTTAGGCTGGCCCGGCGGTGCGCGGTCGTACTACAAGAATGATCTTTTTCATGGTGGCGCACCATAGGTGCAAGCCTGCTGCCCCGTCAACACGTTTCACGAATTGACCTGTCAACACGTTTTACGAATTGACGGGGCAAGAAGGCATTGTCATTCAGGCTGGCAGAAGGCCCTGACGCCATCATATCCGACATAAGTGCCGGTCCGCGGATTGAACGAGCGATAGTTCGCCGAGCACCACTCGAACCATTCATCCGTCCATGGCTCCATCAGCCCGCCACGGTAAACTGGTTCAGGTGCACGCGCACGCACAGGCCGGTAACGTTCCATGCAATCGTCATACGCGTCGTCATAAAGCCGCTGCCATTTGGGGCCAGACCCCAGCGCGCCGCCGACCGCACCGGTCGAGCCGCCGATGATGGCGCCACGGCCGGCACCCTTGCCGCCACCGATGATGCCGCCCAGCACTGCGCCGACCGCAGCACCGCCAAGGCCGGAACCCAGTGCTGCCTCGCCCCGGTTCATGCGGCTGTCCGCATAGCGCTTTGCCTCGCGGTCACAGCGATGTTCCTGCGCTGCCGCTGATTGAACCCCGCCAGCAATGATCGTGGTGGCCAGTACGGCACTGGCCACCAGCTTGCAAACTGTCGAATACATGATGCCCACCTCTTTGATGAAAGTCCCCAATCGCATGCTGAAGCTTATAGGTAGCGCCTGTGGCTTAATTGTGAGCAAATCTTTACCGAATTCTTAACGTTCACCTTGCGGAAAGGCCAAGATTGACGCATACGTCAGCATCTTTCGGCCAATTCCCGGGAACTTTATTTCAGCGCTGCCGGAACCCGGAACCGGACCACACGTTAACACTCCATCAATGCCCGGGGCGAACACCGACAGCAATAAGGCTGAGGTCTTCCGGGTCAACACGAATGGAGGACTATTCAGATGAACAAGCTTCTGCAGACCACCGCAATTGCACTGTTGCTGACCGTTCCTGGTGTCGCATATGCCCAGAGCACGACGACCGGCACGGATACCAACACCCAGACCCAGACCGATGCAACGCAGCCGGCAACGGGTGGAACCAATATGCAGTCCCAGACCGATGCAATGCAGCCGGCAACGGAAGGCAACACCACGGCCACCCAGACCCCGGCAACCACCGCGACCGGTGATTCCGAGACCGGCATGCGGTCCGGCCCTGCCAGCTTCCTGGCTTATGACGATGCAGAAGGCCGCGGCGCCTTGCGCGCATCGAACCTGATCGGCATGCGCGTGTATGCGGTCGAGCAGGACGTGGACCCGGCATCGAACTATGACGCCACCGCCCGCAAGGACTGGGAAGACATTGGCGAAGTCAACGATGTGATCGTCAGCTGGGATGGCAACGTCCGTGGCGTGATCCTCGGCGTTGGTGGTTTCCTCGGCCTTGGCGAAAAGGATGTCGCCATTGACATGTCCAGCCTGCGCCGCGTGCGCGAAACCAACGACAGCAACGACTGGTTCCTGGTCGTGAATTCAAGCAAGACCGCGCTTGAATCCGCCCCCAGCTACAAGCCAGCCAGCTAACAGCCTTGCTGTAGCAATCTGACCACCGGCGGCTCCTCATCGGAGCCGCCGGTTTTCGTGGTCCAGTAAGATCTGCCGTACACGTAACGAAAACATGTTCACTTCCCCCGCAAACTGTCAGACAGTCGGAGCCGGACAGAATCACTGTCTTTCTTTGTCATTACGGGGGAAACGACATGACAAACAAACTAGCAGCAGAGCTGTTTGGAACTTTCTGGCTGGTGCTGGGCGGCTGCGGTAGCGCCGTGCTGGCAGCGGCCTTTCCTGAAGTAGGTATCGGCCTGCTCGGCGTCTCGTTCGCCTTCGGCCTGACTGTCCTCACCATGGCCTATGCCGTGGGCGGCATATCGGGCGGTCACTTCAACCCGGCCGTCTCCATCGGTCTTGCCACCGCCGGCAAGTTCTCGTGGGGCGACGTACCTCGTTACATCGTGGCCCAGTGCATCGGCGCCATTCTTGCCGGCCTGGTGCTCTATCTCATCGTGACAGGCAAATCCGACTTCACCACCACCGGCGGCTTCGCCTCGAACGGGTATGGCGAACACTCACCGGGCGGCTTTTCGCTGACGTCCGCATTGATCATGGAAGTGGTCATGACGGCGTTCTTCCTGATCATCATCCTGGGCGCCACCAGCCCATCGGCACCTGCCGGCTTTGCACCGATCGCCATCGGCCTTGGCCTGACGCTGATCCATCTGGTGTCGATCCCGGTGACCAACACCTCGGTCAACCCGGCCCGGTCGCTTGGCGTGGCATTGTTTGCTGACGGTTGGGCACTGCAACAGCTCTGGCTGTTCTGGGTCGCACCGATTGCTGGTGCCATCGTCGGTGCCGTTGCCTGGCGGTCGCTCCTGGGCAACAGGCACGTGGGAACCCCGCAAGCAGGCGGCAAGGCAACCGCCACAGCATAACCCGTAAACCTTCTCCCCGGCGGCTTCTGAACCGGAGCCGCCGGCATCATTCAATCGCGATGGTCAAGCGGCCATATGGGTCGCGGAATCCGAGTGTAGGTCAGCGTGTCCAGCCGCATCGAGGCGATGCCACCGGCATCGACCAGCATTGTCTCTCGCGCAATCGGACCATAGGCAGCCTTGAAATGGTTGCGGCTCTTCAGCCCGATGGTCGTCCTCTCGGCCGGATCGATCCCCATCGAGCGGAACACGTTGAGATCCATCACCGCCGTCGGCGCCGACGAGATAATGACGTCCACCCCGCCTGCCCGGACAACGGCGCTCGGCCCCATCGAAAACCTGACGCCCTCCCACATCGGTCCGGCACAGATGAACTCGCCATCGCCCAGCCGCACCACCTCTGCCTCCAAATGAAGCGGCGGCGTAAGGCCCGGCGCGCCGAGGCCGCCAAGCGCCAGCACCACATTGCGGCCTGCGCCCGCCTGCCGGCACCGCTCCACCGACGCAGGGTCCGCGATGGTGGCAAAGGCCGCGTTCTGCAAACCGGCGTCCAGCATCGCCCGGAGCAGGTTGGGGCTGTCGCCGTAAGACCCGCCGGCCGGATTGTCGGCAAAGTCGGCCAGGATAAGCGGCTTGTCCCCAGCCTTGCCCTGCCGTGCCAGTGCCATCGCCTCGTCCGGTGAGGCAAAGTCGAGCTGCGTGGCGTGCCGGCTCTCCCACAATGCCTGCATAAGCTCGTCCGCTGCGCCCTGCCCCGCCTGCGCATCGGTTGCCGTCACCACCACGTTTGGCCCGATATCGGCCACATCAGACCATGGAAACCCGATCTGCAACGAGGCGCACACGATGCCCTCGCGCTGCTCGATCCCGTCTGCCATGGCCAGTAGCGGCAGCATCGGCTGGCCCGGTGCCGTCTGGCCATGGTTGGCCGCATCCATCATCGGGATGCGGGCGTGATACAGCCGGGGCCTCGGCGCGCCGTTGAACACGTCCTGCATCAGCCGCGCCATGTGCAGTGCGCGTTCGCGCTGGTCGATGTGTGGATAGGTGCGGTAACACATCATCATGTCGGCGGCCGCCACCATCTGCGGCGACACGTTGGCATGCATGTCCAGCGTTGCAGCGACCAGCGTGTCCGGCCCAGCCAGCGCCCGCACCGCGGCAAGCAACTCACCTTCGGCATCAAGGCTCGTCTGCGTTACCATTGAGCCATGCAACACCAGCACCACGGCATCGAACCGCTGCCCCTCGCGCAACGGGGCGGTGATCATGGCCTTGGCCATCTCCCAGTCATCGGCGGCCATCGGGCCGGACGGGCTGGCAGAGGCGGCAAGCGGTATGGTCAGGCTCCAGCCGTACTGCCCGGCAGCCTCAAGGAAACCGGCAATCTCGGTATTGGTACCACGCAGCGACTGGGCCGCCGGCAACCCTTTCAGCCAGTAGCGGTTCTCGAAGTGCGCTCGCACCGTGGCGATGGAGTTGAACGTGTTGGTCTCGTGCATCAACTCGGCCAGCAACACCTTGCGCATCATGTCCGCCTTTCGCATGCAGAGACCAGCCGGTCGAGGTCGCGCCAGCCGAACCGTGTATCGGGCGCGTTGCCCCCGGCAAACTTGTCAACGCCATGGCCGTCCACAACACCGCCAAGCGCGCGGTAGAAGCTTATCGCTGCTGCATTCGCATCGAACACCCACAGGCACAGGCTGTCACCCCCTGCCGCCTGCACCTGCCGCGCCGCATCGGCCATCAGCCGCCGCCCGAACCCGGAGCCCCGCCGCCCGCTGGCCACGTGAATGTGCTCCAGCGTGAAGTCATACCCGGCGTCCACACCTTTCCTGAGGCCAGTGAACCCCGCGGGCGCACCGCCCTCACGCAACACCCGCACGATGGCATAGGAGCCTTGCGCAAGTGCATTGTTCCAGTAGGTCAGCCGATCGGCATCGACCTCGGTGTCGAGATAACTGTCCGGCAGGATACCGCGGTAGGTGGCACGCCAGCTGGTTGCATGAAGCTTGCCAACAATGGGAGCATCCGAAAGCTGTGCATTCACGATGTCAATCATTGAGCAGCGCCCCGATTGCATCATCGCCGGAGGCGAACACCGGCCACGGCCCCATCTGGTTGCGGATCCAGGTCATCTGCCGCTTGGCATAGTTGCGGGTCTGCCGCTGCGCCAGGGCGGTCGCGTCTTCTTCCGTCATCTCTCCGGACAGCAACGCCGCCAGTGGCTTCACGCCGATCGCCTTCATCACCGGCAGGTCTGCCGCCAGCCCGGCCTGCAGGAGACCGCGCACCTCGTCAATTGCCCCGCGCGCCAGCATCGCCTCGAACCGCGCATCGCAGGCGGCATAAATCTCGGCGCGTGGCGGCATCAACACCGCCCGTCGCACGTCGACGCCGGTCAGGATTGAGGCTTCCCTCGCCGCTGCGAAGTGGGCGGACAACGGTTCGCCGGTGGCATCCACCACTTCAAGCGCCCGCACGATACGCTGGCTGTCCTGCCGGTCGATGCGCGCTGCATCATCCGGCGCGCGCCGCCCAAGCTCTGCGTGCAGCGCTGCCGGACCTTCAGCCTGCATCCGCTCGCGCCAGCGCTGGCGAATCTCGGCAGGGATGGCCGGCACGGGCGACAACCCCTCCTCCAGCACCTTGAAGTAGAGCCCGGTTCCGCCGGTAACGACGGGCACCTGGTTGCTGGCCCAAGCAGCTTCGATTTCGTCGCGCGCCGCCGCCAGCCAGCGCCCTGCCGACCAGGCCTCGGCGCCGGGCACACAACCATACAGCCGGTGTGGCACGCGCCGTTCATCTGCGGCGGACGGGCGCGAGGTCAGTATCTCCAACTCACTGTACAATTGCATTGCATCGGCGTTGATGATCACGCCGTTCACCTGTTCTGCAACGCGCATCGCCACGGCTGACTTGCCGCTGGCCGTCGGGCCTGCAATAAGCACCGCGATTCTGTTGAAAGACCCATCCATGGCCCAACTCCTATCGCTGATCGCCAATCCGCAAAAGGCCCCTCTGACAGTCGACGCCGTGAACATTGCGCGCGCTGCCGCCATGTCGCTTGGCGCCAGCCTTGATGAAGGCCGCTGGCTCAGTGCCGGCGAGGCATGGTCATGCAGCGCGGAGGGGCTGGGTGCCGGGCTGGTTGGCGCGCTGCGGCTGCGGCTTGCCGGTCACCCGGTCGATGTGAACCTGGTGGCCGACACCGGCATCCGCCCGCTGCTGCTGGCCGACATGGACTCCACCATGATCGAGCAGGAGTGCATCGATGAACTGGCCGACGTGGCTGGTGCCGGCGACAAGGTGCGCGCCATCACCGCCCGCGCCATGAACGGCGAACTGGAATTCGAGGATGCCTTGCGTGAACGCGTTGCCACGCTGTCCGGCCAACCCGTTGAGGTGATCGGCCAGGTCATTGCGAACCGCATCACATTCATGCCGGGCGGGCGCGAACTGATCGCCACAATGCGCGCCAATGGGGCGTGGTGCGCGCTGGTGTCCGGCGGCTTCACACACTTTACCGGCCATGTTGCAGGCGCATTGGGTTTTCACGAACACCATGCCAACGAGTTGCAGCATGCAGACGGCAGGCTGACCGGCAAGGTGGCCGAGCCAATTCTCGGACGCGATGCAAAAGTCGCGGCCCTGCAGCGCATCAGTTCAGCGCGCGGGCTCACCTTGGGGGATGCAATTACCGTCGGCGACGGTGCCAACGATGTGCCCATGCTGAAGGCAGCCGGACTGGGCGTGGCGTTGCATGCAAAGCCCGCCGTGCGTGAACAGGTTCCGGTGCAGCTCAACCACGCCAACCTGGCCGGCCTGCTCTACTTGCAAAACGTGGCCCGCGACGAATTTGTCACGAGCCACGCAAACGCTTGAGAGGGCAGTCGCCGTTTATTCCTTGGCGTTGAGTTTCAGGGCCATGAAATGCGGGTCGAAGTTGCGCTGAGCCCGCATCACCAGCATCAGGATAGACGTGTCGCCGGCAGCCTGGGCCGCGTCAACTGCATTCACTACTGCCTCCAGCGAGTCCGCCTTGGCGTCTCCCACCTCGGCAATGACGTCGCCAGGCCGCAACTGCTTCTCGGCGGCAGGTCCATCGGCGGCAACCTCGGAAACGATCACGCCGGAGACCTTTTCAGGCACCTTGAACTTCGTGCGAAGCTCGTCGGTCAGCTCTTCAACGGTCATGCCAAGGGCAGCAACTTCAGCAGACGTGGTTGTTGCCGTTTCAGGCTCGCTCTTGGGCTGCTCTTCGGTGGCGGCCTGCTGTTCGCTGGTTTCCAGCCGGCCGAGCTTGACGGTTATTTCCACCGGCTTGCCCTTGCGCAGCACGCTGATCTTGACCTCGGTATCGGGCGCCAGGTTGCTCACCGCGCGCGACAGGTCACGGCTGTCCTTCATCGGACGGCCATCAAGGGCAACGATCACGTCACCAGCCTGCACGCCAGCCTTTTCTGCCGGGCTGGTTGCGGTCACGTCCGCCACCAGTGCGCCTGATGACTCCTTGAGGTTTAGCGTCTGCGCCAGGTCATCGGTGACGTTCTGGATGCGCACGCCCAGCCAGCCACGGCGCGTCTCGCCGAACTTGATCAGCTGGTCGATCACGCTGCGCGCGGTATCGGACGGTACGGAGAAGCCGATGCCGATGGACCCGCCCGTTGGCGAGATAATGGCGGTGTTCACACCCACAACCTGGCCGTTCATGTCGAAGAGCGGGCCGCCCGAGTTGCCCCGGTTGATGGCGGCATCCGTCTGGATGAAATCATCATAGGGACCGGCATTGATGTTGCGGTTCATCGCCGACACGATGCCCAGCGTCACGCTGCCACCAAGGCCGAACGGGTTGCCGATGGCCATCACCCAGTCGCCCACGCGCAGCTTGGACGACTCGCCCCACTGCACGGACGGCAGCGGCGTGTCGGACTTTACCTGCAACACGGCGAGGTCGGTCTTCTTGTCGGTGCCCTTCAGTTCCGCCTTCAGCCGGCGCCCATCGGGGAAGATCACCTCAATCTCGTCGGCACCCTCGATCACGTGGTTGTTCGTGATGACAGTCCCGGAGGGATCGATCACGAAACCTGAGCCGAGCGAGTTTGCATTGCGCGGCACATTGCGGTTCTGGCCCTGCTGCTGCTGCTTGAAGAAGTCCTCGAAGAACTCGCGGAACGGCGTGCCTTCGGGTACCTGCGGCATCGGCACGGTTTCGCTGTCCGGCATCTTCTGCCGGGTGGAGATGTTGACCACCGCTGGCGACAGGCCATCAGCAAGATCGGCAACCGAGGCCGGACCCTGCGCCAGTGCGAGCCTTGCGCCGGCAGCCCACATCAGCGCCAGCAACGCAAGCAGCATGGTGGCGCGGAAGATGAAGGCTGCCGTGGCCTGGCTGGCGGCAATGGCGGTCGCACGTGCCTTGGAACTGGATTTCATGAGCAAAACCGTCTCCCGTTGTTTTCTGGTATTCGAACTGGCGTCATGCTGCAACGTGATGATGGCCATGTGGTGATGCAATTCGCAAGTGAAGCATTGGTTGCAGCGTCACGATCACGTGAGGTCACTCACCCCCGGCTCAGCCAAACCACGACCACTCCTGCAGCAACCGCCACGATACCCGCCATGCGCAACGTATCGTCGGGGATTTCCCGCGCCTTCTCGGCCAGCGACTTGAGCCGGCCAGGGGCCACGGCATAGATCAGGCCCTCGATGACGAGGACCAGCCCCAATGCCGTGACCAGTTCACTCACTGCTGCTGGACCGGCGCCGGTTCACTCTGCTGCGTACCGAAATACCGGAAGAACTCCGAGTCCGGCTTCAGCACCAGGGTTGTGCCGGTGTCCGACAGCGACTTCTGGTATGCCTGCATAGACCGGTAGAAGGCAAAGAACTCCGGGTCCTGCTGGAATGCATCGGCAAACGTGGCGTTGCGCTTGGCATCGCCTTCACCGCGAACAATTTCGGCCTCGCGCTGGGCCTTGGACACCAGCTCGACCGACTGGCGATCGGCCTCGGCCTTGATGCGGGTTGCCTGCGCTTCACCAACGGCTCGCAACTGGGCTGCCTCAGCAAAACGTTCCGAGTTCATGCGGGCATAGGTGTCCTTGAGAACCTCGGTCAGCAGGTCGGTGCGGCGGATCTTCACGTCCACCACGTCAATGCCCAGGGCATCTGCTTCGGCGCGAACCTGATCGCGGATTTCCCGCATCATGGCTGCACGGTCCTGGGACAGGGCAGCATCGAAGGACCGCTCACCGTAGGTCCGGCGAAGTGCGGCATCGAGCCGGGTTTCGATACGGTTGCGCGCCAGGTCAAGCGATGCACCGACCGTTTCACGGAACCGGCGCGGATTGTTGACGCGGATCATCGTCACCGTATCCACCACATACCGGCGGCTGTCCTGCACCTGGACTTCCTTGCCCGGGCTTTCAAAGAACACGATACGGTCTTCGATCTTGTCGACGTCCTGGATGAACGGAAGCTTGAAATACAGGCCCGGTTCGCTGATTTCGCGCTGGATTTCACCCAGCTGCGTGACAAGCGCCTTTTCGCGCTCGTCGACCACGAACACCGACTGCCACAGCACGAACAGGGCTGCGAGGATGGCGACAACGCCGATGGATCTGAAAATGCCCATTACTGGTTACCTCCGGTGGATGACTGGTTGCTGGCTGGTGCCTGTTGCTGCACCCGCTTCTGCACTTCCGGCAGCGGCAGGTATGGCACCACGCCCCCGCCACCGGCACCACCCGTGTTGCCTTCCACGATGACCTTGTTCGAATTGGCCATGACGTTTTCCATCATTTCCAGGAACAGGCGCTTGCGCGTCACGTCCTTGGCCTTGGCGTATTCTTCATAGATCGAGTTGAAGCGTGCTGCTTCACCCTCGGCTTCGTTGACCACGCGGGCCGTGTAGCCCTTGGCGTCTTCGACGATCTTGGACGCTTCACCTCGGGCAGCACCCAGTACGCGGTTGCGATACTGTTCGGCTTCACGGATGAACTGGTTCTGGTTCTGCTCGGCACGCTGCACTTCTTCGAAGGCATCACCGACCTGCTGTGGCGGCTGCGCGTTGTTGAGCTGGATACCAAGCACCGAAATGCCGGCGCCGTAGCTGTCGAGCGCCTGCTGGACGAGGTCACGCACCTGCTGCTGCGCAATGAAGCGGCCACGCGTCCGGATTTCCTCGGCCGGCGTGCGTCCGACGATCTCGCGCATTGCGCTTTCGGTAATCACCTGCACCAGCATTTCCTGGCTGCGAATGTTGAACAGGAAGTTCTGAGGCTCGGCGATCTTCCACTGAACCGTGTAGTCAACGTTGACCAGGTTCTGGTCGCCGGCCAGCATCAGCCCCTGCTCGTTGATTTCACTGCCCATGTTGATCTGGTTGACGGCTTCAACCGGCAGCACTTCTATCGTCTCGACAGGCCAGGCCGCAAACTGCAGGCCGGGTCCGACCGTGCGGTCAAACTTGCCGAGCCGCTGGACGATGCCTTGCGAGTCTGCCTCGATGGTGTGAAAGCTGTTGAATGCCCACAGCGCGCCCAGCGCGATCAGCCCGATGATCCACGGGCTCTTGCCACCGCCACCTTGCGGCAACACCGTTTTAAGCCGGTCCTGGCCCTTGCGGATCAGTTCTTCGAGATCAGGCGGCGTGCCTGGCCCGCCGCTTCTGCCCCCGCCGCCACTGCCGCCACCTGAGGGTCCCTGCCCCCAGGGACCATTGCCACCGCCGCCTTGTTTGTTCCATGGCATGTGTTCAGCACTTCCCTTCGTTACAACCAGCCCGTATGGCCAGCCCTCATATCACCGTTGGTCATATAGGCAACCGATGGCAACAAGTCCATGCTGGGACCCTTAAATTCACGCAACCAATGCCTTGGCATGCCACGCGACATGATCGCCAATGAACGTGGAAATGAAATAATAGGAGTGATCGTAGCCCGGTTGCATGCGCAGAACCAGCGGATGACCGGCCTTGGCACATGCCTGCTCGATCAGTTCAGGCTTGAGCTGTTCCGTCAGGAAATTGTCCGCCCCGCCCTGGTCGATCAGCAAAGGCAGCTTTTCATCTGCCTGCCCGATCAGCGCACAGGCATCGTGCCTCGCCCATGCTGCCTTGTCATCGCCCAGGTAGCCGCCGAGCGCCTTGTGCCCCCACGGGCAGTTCATCGGCGAGACAATCGGGGAAAATGCCGACACGGACTTGTAGACGCCCGGGTTGCGCAGCGCGATCGTCAAGGCGCCATGCCCGCCCATCGAGTGTCCGGATATCGATTGCCGGTCCATGTCGACAGCAAAATTCGCCGCAATCACGCCCGGCAACTCACGGGTGATGTAATCGTACATGTGATAATGCTTGTCGAACGGCGGCTGCGTTGCATTGACGTAAAACCCCGCACCCAGCCCAAAATCATAGGCGCCATCGGGATCATCCGGCACACCTTCGCCGCGCGGGCTGGTGTCCGGCGCCACAATGGCCACGCCATGCTCGGCGGCGTAGCGCTGCGCGCCAGCCTTGGTGACAAAGTTCTGGTCGGTGCAGGTAAGGCCGGACAACCACCACATGACAGGCACCTTGCCCGATGCGGCCTGCGGCGGCATGAAGATCGACGCCGTCATCTCGCAGTTGCACGCCTCGCTCTTGTGGCTGAACTGGATCTGGTCCCCGCCGAAGCAGCGGTTGGACGCCTTGGTCTCGATTGCGGTCATCTGTTTCCTCCATGTGGCAGCGCGGCGAGTCCCGCCTAACGGGCATGATTTCCCACTTTGCGTCAATGCTTGCGCACGCCGCAACATTGCTTTACCGCCCGGTGATCCACAATCACGAAAGTCCTCTAACCTTGAGCGTTCAGCCAACCACCGTAGCAGCCCACGCCGCCACCGTTTCGACGGGACTGGCGCTCATGGCGCTGGCCATGCTGATCATTCCATCAATGGATATTCTCGGCAAACTGCTGTCGAAGGAACTGAACGGCATCCAGATTGCGCAGTGGCGCTTCGGGTTCCAGGCAATCTATATCCTGCCGTTCATGTTGTGGCTGAAGGGGCCGGCGCGCCTGCTGCCGCGGTACTTCTGGCTCAACCTGCTGCGCGCGATGCTGATGGCCGGTGCAGTGACCTGCTTCTTCACGGCCTTGCGGTGGATGCCGGTGCCGGACGCAATCGCGGTCTTCTTCGTGGAGCCGCTGATCCTGACCATCCTGTCTGCGGTCGTGCTGAAGGAGCACGTGGGTTGGCGCAGGCGAATCGCTGTCGGTGTCGGGTTCATCGGCGCGCTGATCGTGATCCAGCCCAGCTACCAGATCTTCGGCGCAGTGTCACTTCTGCCGGTGTGCACTGCCTTCCTGTTTGCCTGCTACCTGTTGCTGACCAAGAAACTGACGGCCCATGAAGACGTGCTGACCATGCAACTGTTTTCCGGCGTAGCGGGGTTTGCGGTGCTGACGGCCGTGTCAATGGCGGGCTCTGCCGCCGGATTTTCGATTCTCGACCTCGTCTCTCCGACACGGGACCAATGGGTGCTGCTGGCCGGCGTCGGCCTGATCGCCACCATCTGTCACCTGATGATCGTGCACGCCTTCAAGCGCGCGCCCGCCTCGGTGCTTGCCCCGTTCAACTACCTCGAGATCGTGTCGGCAACCCTGCTCAGCTACCTCGTGTTCCAGGACGTGCCCAATGCCTGGAAATGGCTCGGCATCGCCATCATCGTCGGCTCGGGGCTGTACATCTGGTGGCGGGAGCGGGTTGTCTCGGGCTGACTAACCCTTCGCCGCGCGCACTTCGCGCTCCAGCACATCGAGAAACCGCGAACGGTCCTGCTTGCTGAACGGCTTGCCGCCACCACCCTGGTTCAGCGGATTCGCCGCGCGCAGGTCTGCCATCAGGTCCCGCATGCCCAGCACCTGGCCGATGTTGGCACGGTCCAGCACCTCGCCATTGTGCTTCACCACCCGCGCTCCTGCCTCGATGCAACGTGCTGCCAGGGGTATGTCGCCGGTCACGCATATGTCGCCGGTACCGGCACGCTGCGCGATCCACATGTCCGCCACGTCCGGTCCGCCGTCCACCACCACCGTTTGCACCAGCGGGCTGGCATCGGGCCGGATGCCGCCATTGCTGACGATGTACACCTGCAAGCCATGACGCTCCGCAACCCGTACCGCCTCCGCCCTTACCGGGCAGGCATCTGCATCGATATAAATGACGGTCACGTCACGCTCCTGCAACAAACTCACCGGATGTTACATTCAATTCACCAGCGCACAAACAGTCTGGTCACGGACCCCGCTTTCGTTACAGTATGGGGCTGATCAGGCTGGGAGATGGCCGGGTCACAGTTCCACAGGGAGAATTTCTCATGAGTTCAGACAACAAGCTGATCGAGGTGCTACAGTCCTCCAGGACCAGCCGCCGCGATTTCATTCGCTATGCAGTTGCTGCCGGCGTCACCTCGACAGTGGCCGGTTCCATGTTCGACAAGGCCCGCGCCGCAACACCGCAGAAGGGTGGCGCCTACCTTCAGGGCCTGACCGGCGGCGGCACCAAGGACGTGCTTGATCCCGCGCAGACCAACGACAGCTACATGATCAACGTAGGCAACCAGCTGCGCAACAACCTGGCCGAGATCGGCCCGGATGGCCAGCTGCGCTCGGAACTGGCCGAAAGCTGGGAAAGCAGCGATGCGAAGACCTGGGTGTTCAAGCTTCGCAAGGGTGTCGAATTCCACAACGGCAAGACCCTGGACGCCAACGATGTCGTGGCCTCCTTCAACCATCACCGCGGTGAAGACTCCAAGTCAGGCGCCAAGGGGCTGGTCAAGCAGATCAAGGACGTCAAGGCAGACGGCGAAAACGTGATCTTCGAACTGGAAGGCGGCAACGCCGACTGGCCGTTCATCACCTCCGACTATCACCTGATGATCTGCCCGGCCAAGGACGACGGCAAGATGGATTGGGAGTCCGGCGCAGGCACCGGCGGCTACAGCCTCGAAAGCTTTGAAGCAGGCGTCTCTACCAAGGTGAAGCGCAACCCGAACTACTGGAAGGAAAACGCAGCCTACTTCGAGCAGATCGACAACCTGTTCGTGGCAGATGCAAACGCCCGTACCACCGGTGTGCGCACCGGCGCGCTGCACTCCATGTCGAACCTCGACCTGAAGACCGTGTCACTGCTCGAGCGTGACACGAATGTCGTGGTCAAGCCGACCTTCGGCAACAAGCATGCCATCCTGCCAATGCACTGCAACACCGCGCCGTTCTCGGACGCGAACGTGCGCATGGCCCTCAAGCATGCCATCAACCGCGAGGAACTTGTCGCCAAGATCCTTCTCGGACAGGGTGAAGTCGGCAACGACTCGCCAATCGGCCCGGCCAACATCTACCGCGCCACGGCAGAAGAATTGCCACAGCGCACCTACGATCCGGAAATGGCCAAGTCGTACCTCAAGAAGGCCGGCATGGAGAACCTCAAGGTACAGCTCCACATCGCCGACACCGCCTTCGAAGGTGCCGTCGACACAGCCCAGCTTTATGCCGAAAGCGCCAAGGCCGCCGGTATCGAGATCGAGGTCGTGCGTGAGGCTGACGACGCCTACTGGGATGACGTCTGGCTGAAGAAGCCCTGGTGCGGCGGCTACTGGGGTGGCCGTCCGACGGAAGACTGGATCTTCTCGCAGATCTATTCCGCAGGTGCCGACTGGAACGAGACGAAGTGGGACAACACCCGTTTCAACGAGTTGCTGGT
Organism: uncultured Alphaproteobacteria bacterium; assembly: GCA_963700735.1. Taxonomy (GTDB): domain Bacteria; phylum Pseudomonadota; class Alphaproteobacteria; order Rhizobiales; family Aestuariivirgaceae; genus Anderseniella. The sequence goes on along the minus strand of CAVOYR010000008.1, from coordinate 236,937 downwards.
CCAGGCTCGTGGCGAACTCGACACGACCAAGCGTCGCGAGATGTACGTCGAGATGCAGAAGCTGGTCAACGAAGACGGCGGCGCGCTCATCCCCATGTACATGGCCTACACCCACGCAGTGTCGAAGAAGATCTCGACCCCGGAAAAGTGGGCCAGCAACTGGGAACTCGACGGCCACAAGAACGGCGAGCGCTGGTGGATGGCCGGCTAAGCCGCCCTTCCATCATCCATGCAAGAACACGGGTCGCGCCTTCGGGCGCGGCCTTTTTGCTTCCAGGGCCGCGATGAAACCGCAAGGTGACAATCAGCACATCGCGCTGACATGAACGGTGGCACATATACTGTCAGCTCAACACCAGACAGCCGGATTGCCGTCATGTTTCCCTCGCCAGACCACACCAGCGCCCGCCCCATCACCCGCCCCCTGCTCGGCATGGCCGCAGCCTTGACCGTTGCATGGTTTGCAGTGGCCGCAGTTACCATCGGCCCCGCAGCCAGCACGCACAATGCCTCCGGTTACGGCGTTGACGAGTTCCCCGCCGTCCAGCACCTCGCCCAACGCTGAGCCGGTTGACTCAATCCCGCTCGATAACAAGCTTAGAGACTTGAAAAGTCGAACAGATCCCGGTCCAGCAAGTGGCCCGGCTTCACGTTGGCCAGCGCCTTGAGCATGGTGTCCTTGCGGCCCGGCTGGCGGGTTTCCATCTGTTCCAGCATCGCCTTCATGGCGTTGCGCTTCAGCCCGTCCTGTGACCCGCACAGGTCACACGGGATAATCGGATACCCCAGCGCCTGGACGAACTTCGCAATGTCGTCCTCGGCCGCATAGGCCAGCGGCCGCAGCACCGTCAGGTCGCCCTCGTCATTGCGCAGTTTCGGCGGCATTGCCTCCAGCCGCCCGGCATACATCAGGTTGAGGAAGAACGTTTCCAGGATGTCTTCTCGGTGGTGTCCGAGCACGATGGCAGAACAGCCCTCCTCGCGCGCAACCCGGTACAGGTTGGCCCGCCGCAGCCTTGAGCACAGCGCACAGTAGGTGGCGCCTTCCGGCACCTTGTCCGTAACGATGGAATAGGTGTCGCGGTACTCGATGCGATGTGCCACGCCATGCGCCGTCAGGAACTGCGGTAGCACATGGCTGGGAAACCCCGGCTGACCCTGGTCGAGGTTGCATGCCAGCAGGTCCACCGGCAAAAGGCCCCGCCACCTCAGGTCACTCAGGATCGCCAGCAGCGCGTAGGAGTCCTTGCCGCCGGACAGGCACACCAGCCAGCGCTCACCGGCCTGTGCGCCCACCATGGCGAAATCGTCCATCGCCTGGCGCACCTGCCGCACCAGCCGCTTGCGCAGCTTCTTGAACGACACGCTGTCCGGCGCGCCCTTGAGAAGGGTTGGACCGCCTGTCGCGTCTTCAGGCTCGGCAATGTGTTCTGCAAGGCTCATGGCCGCAAACCGCTATCAGGCAAGCTTGAGACTGTCCACCATGCGCGCAGCCACATCCCGGCCCGACTGGTAGGCCCCATGCGCCGTCGCCTGCCACTTGCGCGAGAAGGCCTCGCCCGCAAACGCCACGTTGCCGGTGTCTGCCTCGATCATTTCATGGCGCACATGCGCACTACCCGGCCGGGCAAAGCTGTAGCCGCCGCGCACATGCGGGTTATTGGTCCAGCCTGTCGCCACCGCCTTGACGATTTGCTTGCGCACGTCCGAGCCCCAGCCATTGACCAGCGCCTCAACCGCAATGTCGATCATGGCCGCGTCGCCCTGCCTGGTCAGGTCGCGGGCGGGCGTTCCGGCAATATGGGCCACCGCAATGCCCGGCCAGTAGGTGCTGACCTGGAAATTCACCGGATGGCGGTTGTCGGCGAGGATGGTGCCGCCGCGATGATCCTCGATTGCGAACGGATCACCAGACACCTGTATCGCGACCTTCTCATACGCCCCGCACGGCACATCGGCGATGCTGGCAAGCAGGTCACGCGCCGGGCCGTCCCCGATGGAAATCGCGCCGGAGTTGAGCACCGCCGTCGAGGCCGTGATGATGCAGGCCCTTGCCTCGATCACACCCCCGGCGTACTCGACATGCGCCTTGCCCGCGCCCTGCCTGATGGCGGTAACGGGCGAGTTCAGCCGCACCGGCAAGCCGGCGGCCATCCGCTCGATCAGGTCGCCGTAGCCCGACGCGACCGGCCAGTTGACCTCGGTGTCTTCGTAATCGGAATATCCCAGCGCCGACACCTCTTCCGGGTCACCGCTGGACATCAGCTGCAGCCAGTGCCGCAACATGCCTTTCGGTTCGCCTGTCAGGTCAATGGCGGCAGACAACGGCACGTCCGGCTGCGCGCCGCCCGTTTCCGCCAGGCTGATGATCGGATCCCACGTGGTCTCCAGCGCCCTGACCCGCCCGGCCTTGTCCAGCCACTTGCCGTTCTGCCACACGCCGAACCAGTCGTCGCGGCGGTCCTTCAGGTACTCCGCCCCCAGCTTGTCAGCCCATGCAACCAGCGGATTGACGTCGGCACAGTGCAGCCAGTGGCAGCCCTGGTCCCATGGCTGGGCCAGCGAGGTCGTGTCGGTGTAGGCCCTGCCGCCAACCCGGCCTTGCGCCTCCAGGATCACGAACGGTACGCCCCGCGCCTGCAGCTCCAGCCCCGCACCGACACCGGCAGCGCCCGCCCCGACGATCACCACCATGGGGTCAGTCATGTTTCACCCTGTCCAGCACGATCAACGTGGAGGCTGCATCGTCTCTTTCACCCTTGGCCAGCGAACGGCGTTCCACTTCCTGCCACTCGCCGTCCGGCAGGTCCGGCAGGAACGTGTCACCCTCAACTTGCAAGTGGATGCGCGTCAGGTAAATGCGATCGGTGCGGTCCATGGCGCGCGCATAGACCTCGCCACCGCCGATGATGGAAACCTCCGCCTCGCCCGCACACATCGACAGTGCCTCGTCCACCGACCCGGCAACCTCCGCCCCCTCGGCCACATAGTCCGGGTTGCGCGTGATGACGATGTTGCGCCGCCCGGGCAACGGCTTCTTCGGCAAGCTTTCCCATGTGCGCCGGCCCATGATCATCGGCTTGCCCATGGTGAGTTCCCTGAACAGCTTCAGGTCCGACGAGACATGCCATGGCAGCCCGCCATCCTTGCCGATGACGTTGTTTTCCGACGCTGCCACAACTGCTGAAACCCTCATGGTCAACTCTCCGCCAGCGCCTTGATCTGGGGCTGCCACATCTGCCAGGTCTCGGCACCCGGCTTCACCTTGCCGCCAAGTCGAGTGTAGAACGCGATGCCCACATCATTGTAGTCCATCGCCAGCCACTCGAAGCGCGGGTAGCCGCGCTCGACACACAACTGCGCCAGCGCCTTGAACAGCGCGAAACCCGCCCCCGTGCCGCGCGCCTGCGGCAACACGCACAGGTCTTCCATCCAAAGCTTGGTCTGCGCCTTGTAGGTGGTGAACACCGTGTACCAATAGGCAAAACCCACGACCTCGCCTTCCAGTTCCGCCACCAGGCAACCGCGCTGGTCTCCGGCCACGCACAGCACCTGCTCCAGCGCTTCTGCGGTAGCCGTCACCAGGTGGGCCTCTTTCTGGTGCTCCGCCAGCGCCACCACCAGCCGGTGCAGCGCCGGCCCGTCACCGGGCCGCGCCGTCGCGCACGCTGACGCTCACACCGCTACCGGCGCGGCAATGTGCGGGTGCGCCTCGTACCCCACGATCTCGAAGTCCTCGTACTCGAACCCGTCGATGGCCTTCACGTCGCGCTTCATCACCAGCCGCGGCAGCGAATGCGGCTGGCGCTGCAACTGCTGGTCCGCCTGTTCGAGGTGGTTCAGGTAGAGGTGCGCATCGCCCAGCGTGTGGATGAATTCGCCCGGCTTCAACCCGGTCACGTGCGCCATCATGTGGGTGAGCAACGCATAGGACGCGATGTTGAACGGCACGCCCAGGAAGATGTCTGCCGAGCGCTGGTAAAGCTGGCAGGACAGCCGTCCGTCAGCCACGTAGAACTGGAACAGGCAGTGGCACGGCGGCAGCGCCATCCGGTCCACATCCGCCGGGTTCCATGCCGTCACGATCAGGCGGCGCGAGTCGGGCTTTGTCCGGATCTGCTGCACTACATCGGCAATCTGGTCGATGGTTGAGCCGTCACGCGCCGGCCAGGAGCGCCACTGGTGGCCGTACACCGGTCCAAGGTCGCCATTGTCATCGGCCCACTCATCCCAGATCGACACCTTGTTGTCGTTCAGCCACCTGATGTTGGTGTCGCCCCGCAGGAACCACAGCAGTTCGATGATGATCGAGCGCAGGTGAAGCTTCTTGGTGGTCAGCACCGGAAACCCGTCTGCGAGGTCAAACCGCATCTGGTGCCCGAACACCGAAACAGTGCCCGTGCCGGTGCGGTCCGTCTTGCGCACGCCGGTGTCGCGCACGTGCTTGAGCAGGTCGAGATACTGCTTCATGACATCAATTCTCCGCGTGGGTGTGCCGGCAAGGTTACTGCCAAAAACAAACCGCCGGCAAATCAATGCCGGCGGCCATCAACACCTTGCGCGCCCGCCGGGGGCGGCTGCACCACCTCAGGCGAGGTGGGCCATGGTCTTGGTTTCCTGGGCGAGAAGGTAGTAGAAGGTCACGCGGCTCTTCATCCGGTCGTCCTTCATCTTCTCGCAAACGGCGGCAATGCCCTTGTCTGCTGCATCGGCAGACAGGCCCAGCTTCTTGGAAGCGAAACCTTCACGCACCCGGCCCAGTTCGGCCGGATCTCCGCATGAAACCAGGGAAGCGTCCTTCGAGCGCAGTGCGATACCGCAATACTTCACGATCGTGTCGACGGCTGCGTTGTCCACCTTGCCTGCGAATTTGGCAACGTCCTCATAGTACTTCGTGTTGTCTGCCATGTCTGCTCATCCCTCCGGTTTTGCGTTCAGTGTCGTGATACGACTCAATTGGTGTCTGCCAACGAGGCAGAACTTATCACAATCGAACGCTGATTGAAGCCGCAAGGTCAAATTTTTACCGGGAAATTTACAGGTTGTTACGGGCGCTGCCAGGGGCCGTTACCGCCCCTTTATTTCGCCGCCATGACCACCTATATTGCGTGTGCCGGTGTTCGCACCGGCTATGGCGATAAATGGTGATCGTAATAAACCCATCGGACCCGGGGGCAGTACCCGGCACCTCCACCACATGCTGCCGGCACGCATGATGCGGGCAGCTTCTGCTGGGGGTGAAACAGGATCGACGAGGGCGTAAAGGATTTGCTTTTGCCCGGCATGGTACCGCCGTTATCGGGCTAAACTAGTAGTTGCAAACGACAACTATGCGGAAGCACGTCTGGCTGCGTAACGCGGTCCGATCGCTTCAATTCAAGTCCTGAGCCTTCGCAGGTCCAGGCGGGGTTCGGGGGCACCTGGCAACAGAAGCCCCCACTTCACCCCAGTTGCATCAGGCCTCGCGCAGCCGTCCGCCACCAATCAGCCGTTTTTGGCTGCAAAACCGGACACTGCGCCGATCAGCCCCGTGGTTCTCCGGCAATTGCCGGTGTAAGGTAAACGCTCGATTCGATTGGTTGCACTGGCAGCAATTCAGGACGGTGACATGGCAGAAGACTTGATGCGATACGACGTTCTTGCCCAGCATGCGCTGCGCAACGTTGTGAAGCTGGCCCTGCAGCGGGTTGCCCGCGATGGCGGTCTGCCGGGCGAGCATCATTTCTTCATCTCGTTCGATACCAATTTCGCTGGCGTCCACCTGTCCGAACGGCTGCGCCAGAAATACCCCACCGACATGACAATCGTCCTCCAGCACCAGTTCTGGAACCTTGAGATCCATGACAGGGACTTCCAGGTCGAACTGTCGTTTGACAACATCCCTGAGCGCATGGTCATCCCGTTTGCTGCCATCAAGGGTTTCTTCGACCCCACCGTCCAGTTCGGATTGCAATTCGAGCCCGGCGTGCTTGACGCCGGTGACGCGCACGATGACCAGCCGGGTGCAACAGCCCCGCACGCCGACGAACCAGCAGGCACGGACACTGCCACCTCTGTAAAAGCCTCCAATGACGACACGACCGTGGTATCTCTCGATGCTTTCAGGAAGAAGTAGCCGCACCCTCATTGCCGCCTTCCTTGGCGCGCTGGCCGTGGCCGGCCTCGCCCTTCCCCTGCATGCCCAGACCAAGGGCACGGTGGACACAGTCTCCAAGCCGCCCCTGCCACCGATTTCGGACTACGTGCCAGCCAAGGTGTATTTCGGCCGCATGACCTCGCCTGCCCCGCTCAAGCCGGAGGTGTTCGGCAGCTATGCGCGTGGCTGCTTTGCCGGTGCCGTCCAGTTGCCGGCGGATGGCCCGGCCTGGCAGGTCATGCGACCGTCGCGAGACCGCGCCTGGGGCCATCCGGAACTGATTGCCCTGATGAAGAAGCTGGCCGCCGACGTGAAGCAGCACGACGGGTGGAACGGCCTGCTGGTGGGCGACCTGCAGCAACCGCGCGGCGGCCCGATGCTGACCGGCCACGCTTCGCACCAGCTCGGCCTCGACGCCGACATCTGGCTGACCCCCATGCCGGACCGCACGTTGTCGCGCAAGGAGCGCGAGACCTTGTCTGCCACCCTGATGACGAGCGACCGCAAGACCATCAATGCCAGCCGCTGGACCGACGCCCACGCCAGGCTCATCAAGCGGGCAGCATCCTACAAGCAGGTCGAGCGCATCTTCGTGCACCCGCCGATCAAGAAAGCGCTGTGCGACTGGGCCGGCAACAAGGGGGCCTGGCTTGCCAAGGTGCGCCCGATGTACGGCCACAATTACCATTTCCACATTCGCATGGGTTGCCCTTCAGGCTCGCCCGGGTGCAAGGGTCAGGCAAGGCCTAGCCCCAAGGACGGCACGGGTTGCGGCGATGAACTGGCCTACTGGTACTCGGACAAGCCATGGGTAAAGCCCAAGCCGCAACCCAAGCCCAAACCGCCCGCGGACAAGACCGTAGGCGTTCCAAAGCCCCGGCCAAGACCCGTTCCGCCGCAGAACCTGGCCTGGCTGCCCGCCGAGTGCGTGGCTTTGGTCAAGATGCAATAATACCGAACCTACAGGTTAGTCTGTCTAAAGCTTTCATCATACGAGCTAAAAAGACGTTACATTACCGGGTTGCAATGCTAGACTTTTCTTCCGGGGAAAAGAGAAGGGCTTGAAAGGCCTCACGGCCACTACGAAGGAAAATCCGATGAGAAAACTCATTATGGCGACCTTCGTTGCGATCGTTTCCGTGTTCGCTTCGATAACTGCTGCCAACGCAACACCTGTTGCCTCAATGACGCTGCCGCACTCGATTGCCAGCAGCGCCATTAACCAGTCCGTATTGCCGGTCGAGCGTGTTCACCGCCGGCGCTACCGGCATAGCCATCGCCACCGGTACGTCCCGGGCTTGTATTTGCCGTATTACGGCTACGGCTATGGATACCGTCCTTATCGCAATTGCCGCCGGGTTCGCAGGAGCTGCCGCAGAAGCTTTGGCGGCGGGCGTGACTTCCGCCGTTGCATGCGTCGCCGCGGTTGCTGATACGCCGCAAGGCAAATACGAACTTGATGACGCGGCAGGGCAACCTGCCGCGTTTTCCTTTGATGGCATTGCCTGTTCCGTCAAATTGCTGTTGCAAATATCGCGCAGTGCACCAGCATCACGCTGACCGCCCTGACAGCAGGAACTGCATAGAACCATGAACCCCATCGACCTGTTTTCCCGTCCCGGACGCTTCTGGCGCGGCAACCTGCACACCCACTCCACCTTGTCCGATGGCGCACTTGAACCTGACCAGGTGATCAACGCCTACCAGTCGGCCGGCTACGATTTCATGAGCCTGACGGACCATTTCTGGGGCACGTACGACTGGCCGGTCGCCGACACCCGCCCGCTGCGCCGCAAGGATTTCACCACCATCATCGGCGCTGAACTGCACGCCCCCAAGACGTCTGTTGGTGAAATCTGGCACATCCTCGCCAACGGCCTGCCGCTTGACTTTGAGCCAGCCCACGAGGACGAGGACGGTATTGCACTGGCCAGCCGCGCGGCGAAGTCCGGCGCGTTCGTGTCCATCGCCCACCCTTCCTGGTCACAGCTTTCCATCGAGGATGGCCGCGCCTGCGACATCGCCCACGCGGTCGAAGTCTACAACCACGGCTGCGCGGTCGAGAATGCACGCGGCGACGGGTTCTACCTGCTCGACCAGTTGCTGACCGAGGGCCGCCACCTCAGCTCGATCGCCACCGACGACGCCCATTTCCGCGACCATGACCACGATGCATTTGGCGGCTGGACAATGGTGAAGGCCGACAGCCTCGACCCTGAAGCTCTCGTTGAGGCGCTCAAGGCCGGGGCGTACTATTCATCGCAAGGGCCACAGATCCATGCGCTTGACCTGAACAACGGCAAGCTGACCATCGAGTGCTCGCCGGTCAACGCGATCACCATCAACGGTGGCACATCGCGCACGGTATCCACCACGGGCCGTGCCATCACGCGCGCCACGCTGGACCTGTCGAAACTTGACAACAACTGGCTCGCCTGCCCGCCATCGAAATGGCTCCGCATCGTCGTTCGCGACGAGCATGGCAAATCAGCCTGGACCAACCCGATCTGGTTGAGTGACATCGGCCTCGCCTGAGCAGGCCTTGAGACCGGCCCACGCAGTTGCTATGTAACTGTCACGACAGGGGCGCTGGTCAGCGATTGCTGACCGGCTGAGAAGCACCCTGTAGCGCAAACCGAAAAGTGCATGCAACTTTTCGGGCAATTTGCGCTACCACCCAAAATGCTGGGGCATCTTTTCTGCGGTCAGCCATGCAGACCGCAGGATGCGCCAGTCCTGATCCGGATAATGCCGGCGAAGGAAGTCGTCCGGCGCGCCCCGATAGCCATCGCGCCAGATGCCTCCTTCACCGCCAGGGAGGCATGGCATGAATATCGATTGCGGCGCAGGTCTGTCGCGAATGCGCAAGCGCGCGCCGCTGGTCCAGAACATCACCAACTTCGTGGCGATGAATACCGTCGCCAACGTGCTGCTGGCCGCAGGAGCCTCGCCCGCCATGGTGCATGCGAAGGAAGAAGTCGAGGAGTTCGGCAAGCTGATTGGTGCCCTCACCATCAACATCGGCACGCTGACGCCGGTGTGGGTCGAGTTCGATGATGCTTGCAGCCCGCGCAGCAAACGCCAATGCCAGGCCGTGGGTGCTGGACCCTGTCGGCACAGGCGCCACCAGCTATCGCACATCGGTGGCCCGCGACCTTGCCGCGCTGGGGCCAACGGTCATCCGCGGCAATGCGTCGGAGATCATGGCGCTTGCCGGCGTCAGTGCCTCGGGCAAGGGTGTCGATTCAGGCGACAGCGTCGCCGCTGCTGAGGCTGCCGCCCGCCAGCTGGCACAGGCAACCGGTGCCATCGTCTGCGTGACCGGCGCCGTCGACCTGGTGGTATCGCCCGCCGGTACCCGCGCCGACGTTGCCAACGGACATCCGCTGATGCCGCGCGTTACTGCACTTGGCTGTGCGTTGACTGGCATCGTCGCAGCCTTTGCCGCCACCACAGACGACCCGTTCGAGGCGTGCGTCAGCGCGCTTGCCTATTACGGCGTCGCTGGTGAACTCGCCGGTCACTCCACCACGGGCGTGGGCACGTTCTCTGTCAGGTTCCTCGACGCGCTGCACTCGCTCGATGCCGCAACCGTCAACAATGCAGCCCGGATTACCATCGCATGAAACCATCGTTTGACTTGTCGCTCTATCTCGTTGCCGGCCCAGCCGACTGCGCCAACGGCAACCTCGCCCTGACCGTCATGCAGGCCGTGGCGGGTGGCGTCACCCTCGTGCAACTGCGTGACAAGACCGCTACGGACGATGAATTCACCGCCATGGGACGTGATCTGAAGGCCCGGCTTGAAGGCACCGGGGTTCCGCTTGTCATCAATGATCGCGTGCACCTGGTCGAGGCAATCGGTGCGGATGGGATCCATGTCGGCGTCAAGGACATGCCATCGCGCGAGGTGCGACGCATCGTTGGCGATGACATTGTCATCGGCACCTCCATCAATCCGGCCGACCCTGACACCCTGCCCAACCCGGCCTTTGTCGATCACGTCGGCATCGGCCCCGTCTTCGCCACTTCCACCAAGCCGGACCATGACGCACCCATCGGCTTTGACGGCCTTGCCCGCCTGATCGCCCAGGCCCGCGTACCTGTGGTCGCCATTGGCGGCATCAAGCATGGTCACGCTGCCGCAGCGTTGAAGGCAGGCGCGCACGGCATCTGTGTTGTGTCCGCCATTGCCGGCGCACCTGATCCGCGTGACGCCGCCCGCCGCCTGAAGGACGAAATCGAAAAGGCCCGCTCATGATCCCGAACATACTGTCCATTGCCGGCTCCGACCCCTCTGGCGGTGCTGGGATACAGGCCGACATCAAGTCGATCTCCGCCAATGGCGGCTATGCCATGGCGGCGCTGACTGCGCTCACGGCCCAGAACACGCAAGGCGTCAGCGGCATCGAGCTGGTGCCGCCCGCCTTCGTCGGCCAGCAGATCGACGCGGTGTTTGCAGACATTGAGGTTCACGCCGTCAAGATCGGCATGATCGCCACGGCGGAAATTGCCGAAGCAGTGGCCGATGCACTTGTACGCAACAAGGCTGTCAACGTGGTGCTGGATCCGGTGATGGTGGCCAAGGGCGGCGACCGGCTATTGCGCGAAGACGCCGTTGCCGCGCTGAAATCGCGCCTGCTGCCGCTCGCCACCCTCATCACCCCCAACCTGCCCGAAGCGGCGGAACTGACCGGCGAACCGGAAATCACCTCGCGCGACCAGATGCCGGCGCTGGCGCAGAAGCTCGTTTCGCTCGGAGCCAGCTGCGTCATGTTGAAGGGCGGCCATCTTGAGGGTCCAGACAGCCCTGACTACCTGCTCACGCCGGAGGGCGACGGCATCTGGCTGGAAGGCACGCGCACGGTGACGAAGAACACCCATGGCACCGGCTGCACGCTGTCCTCCGCGCTGGCAACGCAGCTGGCGCTGACCGGCGACCCCGAAGTAGCCGCCCGCGCGGCCAAGGCGTACGTGGCGCAAGCCATTGCCGCCGCGGACAAGCTCGATGTCGGCCACGGCCATGGCCCGACGCACCACTTCCACGCCACGCAGAAGGGTTGACCTGATGGACTACGGCTCGAGTTTCCACGGCCTGCTTCGCGCCGACGCCGGTGCCGCCTGGACCGCCTACGTGGAGCACCCGTTCGTGCGCGGGCTTGAAGACGGTACGCTGCCGCAGAGATCATTCCTGCATTACCTCCAGCAGGACTATGTCTACCTGATCCACTATGCCCGCGCCTGGGCACTTGCTGCGGCCAAGTCCACCGACATCGACGAGATGCGCGAGTTCACCTCGACGGCACTGACGCTCATCGAAGGCGAAATGCAGCTTCACATCGAAACCTGCGCCGCCGTTGGCATTTCCAAGGCCGCCCTCGCTGCCACGCGCGAAGAGCCGGAGAACCTCGCCTACACGCGGTTCGTTCTGGATGCCGGCATGCAGGGCGACCTGCTGGACCTGCTCTGCGCGCTCATCCCGTGCGCACTGGGATATGGCGAGATCGGCGCCCGCCTGATGGCAGCGACGCACGGCAGGCGCGACAAGCACCCCTACAGGGACTGGATCGAAACCTACGGTGGCGAAGACTACCAGGGCTTTGCCCGCTCGGCTGCCGGGCGCTTCCAGCTTGTTGCCGAACGCACGCTGGGGCCGGACTTCAAGGCCTCGCCGCGCTGGCCTTCACTGGCTCGCACCTTCACCACCGCTTGCCGGCTGGAAACAGCGTTCTGGTCGATGGGCTCGCGGGGCCAACAGCATCCGGACTTCAGGGCCTGAGTTGTCCATCCGTCGAACTGGAATGACCGCGCGCACCATGCTATGCCGCGCCTCACATCCTTTCTGCCGACCGACGGAGTGCATCACCCATGGCAAAGACCCGCACCGAAACCGATACCTTTGGCCCCATCGAGGTTGACGCCTCGAAGTACTGGGGTGCCCAGGCGCAGCGTTCACTCGGCAACTTCAAGATCGGCTGGGAAAAGCAGCCGCAGCCCATCGTGCGCGCACTCGGTATCGTCAAGCGGGCGGCGGCAGAGACCAACATGGATCTCGGCAAGATGGATGCACAACTCGGCAAGACCATCATTGCCGCCGCGCAGGAGGTGATGGACGGCAAGCTCGATGAGCACTTCCCGCTGGTCGTCTGGCAGACGGGGTCCGGCACCCAGTCCAACATGAATGCCAACGAGGTCATCTCCAATCGCGCCATCGAGATGCTGGGCGGTGAACAAGGCTCCAAGAAACCGGTTCACCCCAACGACCACGTCAACATGAGCCAGTCGTCCAACGACACCTTCCCGACCGCCATGCACATCGCCTGCGCCGAGGAAGTCGTGCACCGCCTCATCCCTGCACTCAAGCATCTGCACAAGGCGATTGATGCCAAGGCGAAAGCCTGGGCAGGCATCATCAAGATCGGCCGCACCCATACCCAGGACGCCACGCCGCTCACCCTCGGCCAGGAATTCTCGGGCTACGCAAAGCAGGTCGAGAACGGCATCGCCCGCATCGAGATGACGCTGCCTGCGCTGATGGAACTGGCCCAGGGCGGCACCGCCGTCGGCACCGGGCTGGCCTCGCCCGCAGGCTTTGCCGAAAAGGTCGCGGCAAGGATAGCTGAGATCACCGGCCTGCCGTTCACCTCGGCACCCAACAAGTTCGAGGCGCTGGCCGCCCACGACGCGATGGTGATGACCCACGGCGCCATCAGCACGGTCGCCATGTCGTGCTTCAAGATCGCCAACGACATCCGCTTCCTCGGCTCCGGCCCGCGTGCCGGCCTTGGCGAACTGGCCCTGCCGGAAAACGAACCCGGCTCGTCCATCATGCCCGGCAAGGTCAACCCGACCCAGTGCGAAGCCCTGACCCAGGTCTGCGCCCACATCCACGGCAACAATGCTGCCATTGGTTTTGCAGGATCACAGGGCCACTTCGAGCTCAACGTGTTCAACCCGATGATGGCCTACAACTTCCTGCAGTCGGTTCGCCTGCTGGCCGATGCGGCGGTGTCTTTCACCGACAATTGCGTGGTGGGCATCGAGCCGCGCCTCGACAACATCGAGGCAGGCCTTGCCAACTCGCTGATGCTGGTCACGCCACTGAAGGAAAAGTACGGCTACGACCGCGCCGCGAAGATCGCCAAGACAGCCCACAAGAATGGCACCACCTTGCGCGAGGAAGCCATTGCCGACGGCATTCCGGCGGATGACTTCGACGCCATCGTCGTGCCGGCAAAGATGATCGGGCCTGATCCGGCATGAACGGAGCAATGCCAGGAGAAGCGGCTACCGGTTTTCCGTCCGGCACTGCGGAGTATCCATGACTAGGGACATCGTAAACCTGAACAGGTTTCGCAAGGCCAGGGCCCGCGCCGAGAAGGAAGCAAAGGCTGAGGAGAACCGCGCAAGGTTTGGCCGCACCAAGGCTGAAAGGCAGCTCGACAAGGCAACCGCCGACAAGGCCCGCAGCCACATGGACGGTCACAAGCTGGAAGGCGATGAGTAAGGCAATGCCACGAGCAGCGGGGACCGGTTTTCCGTCCGGCATTGCGCAGCAATGAGCCCCGGTCCAGTCAAGCGCTCCGTCACCATCGCCGGGCACCGCACATCGCTGTCGCTGGAGCCGGAATTCTGGGACGCGCTTGGCGCGCTGGCTCAAGCCCGCGGCATGTCACTGGCTGGCCTTGTCACCGCCATCGATGAAGCTCGCGGGCAGACCAACCTGTCCTCGGCGCTGCGCGTCGAGATCCTGCATGCGGCCAAAACCGGGGAAATCTAGGCTGCGCGTTTGAGACGCCAGACCAGCCACCCCAGGCTGCCCAGCATAATGGCGACGGCAATGGCGTCCATCACCAGCCCGTCACTTTCGGCATGCAGCGCTGACAGCACCAGGCCACTGGCAATGCCGGCGGAAACGATGATCGCTGCCCCGTCACCGAATGCATCGCTCTTGACGAACGCTGACGCCCCCTTGGCCCGGACAAGCCGGTGGACGAAGGCAAACAGCACGACTGCCGCAACGACCATCAACGCACCTTCGATTACGGACATTGAGCCTCCCTCCTTCTTGCAGATTTTGCCGCTTTCGTTGTCGCACCTGGATTAGGGTGGCAATCACACGGCAGGTCAAGCACCCGTTGCATCAGCTTCAACGTTTGCAGGCCGCGCGTTTGAGCAGTCCATCCGCCATACCGGCACCTTGCCGAACCCCTTGAGTTCCACCGTGCCGGCACGATCAAATTCGTGATCTTCCTGCAACCGCACCTTGATGTCGCCTGTGACGACAACACATCCGGCCGCGCCCACGTGCTCAAGCCGGGCCGCCAGGTTCACCGACGCGCCCCACACGTCGTAGGAATACTTCGACTTGCCCACCACACCGGCCATGATCGGCCCGGAGGCCATGCCTGCGCGCATTTCCAGATCGACGCCGTGGCGTTCACCCACCTCCTTCGCCAGCAGAAACATGTCCTTCGCAAGCGCCGCCATGGCGCGTTCCGGCGAGTAATGCGGGCTGGGTACGCCCGCCACGGCCATGTAGGCGTCACCGATGGTCTTGATCTTCTCGACGCCGTGCGCCGCAGCACTTTCGTCAAAGCCGCGGAACAGGTCATCCAGCAGCGAGACAACCCGCAAGGCGCCAAGCCGGTTCGACATCTCGACAAAGCCGACGATGTCGGCAAACAGCACGACCACGTGGTCGTGCGCCTCGGCAATGGTTTCGCCCTCGTTGGCCATCAGCCGTTCCGCGATGGCATCCGGCATCATCGACTTCATCAGGTCCTGCAGCCGCGCCTGCGCCTGCTTGGCCAGGTAGAACGCATACCAGACCACGACGAACATGATCCCCATCACGGACAGGATGGCGTTGGTGAAGATCTGCCGCAGGAACGCCGGATCATCATGGATACCCGGTGCCGTCACCGGCCATGCATACCAGCTGTAGATGATCAGCCCCGCCGCCAGTGCGTTGATGGCCGCCACCAGCTTGATGCGCTCGAGCCCGAGGATGGCAAACGCCACCGCCGCCGTGGCAATCAGGTTCAGCATCACGCCGGACTCGCGCCCCAGCAGGCTGGTGAAATAGGTCAGCGACACACACACCACCAGCGTCAGCCACAGTGCCGCTGCAATCCGCCCGAAGCGGTGAAAGAACGGCGTGAGGGACGTGCAGGCAGCCGTCACCACGTTGCCCCAGACCAGCGGCTGCAGCGAACTGTAGTCATGCGCAGCATAGGTGATCGCAAAGCCAAGCGACGACACCGCCGCGAGGTACCCGGTCACATTGGCAATGACCAGGCCCAGCTTGTCGCGGCCGTACCAGTCGCCAGTGCCGAGCGTCACCATCCGCTCAAGCCAGGATCCCCTGTACTGCGCCCTGAAATCCTTGGTCATCACGCCGGTTCCTTGCACAGCCACTGCACGCAGCCTGCTTATCAACTGCCCCGGGTATGATTGCGACTATACCTGCCGCGACATCATGGTCAACGCGCCATCAGCACTGGCCCCTACTTGTGCTCTTCCACGTTGGCTGCGATCAGCGCCTTGTTGTAGGTGGCCAGGGCGGCGATCTGGTCTGCCCAGCCGATGTGGTGGCCACCGTCACGCCGGTCGAACACGGCCAGCCGCGTATACCCGCCATCGTCAAACGCACGCAGCGCCGTCTCCAGCGTATCGGTGGGAATGAGCCTCGGCCTGTCTTCCAGTTGCGGCGGGTCGGCCTGCTCTTCCTCGCTCAGCGGCATCAGGAATTCGCGCACCGTCGAGGTACGCACGATACGCAGGTGTGCGCCTTCGCCGAGGAAAACCCCGCGCTGCGCCAGTTGCCACAGGAAGACGCTCTTGCCCATCAGCGCCTGCATCACCATCGAGGCGATCGACACTGACAGCAGGATCGCGATGGTGAGTTCATAGCCGCCTGTCAGCTCGAACACGATCACGGCGGTGGAGATCGGTGCGCCCAGCACGGCCCCCGCAACCGCCCCCATGCCGATCAGCGCATAGACCCCGTAGCTTGACGCATACTCGGGGAACGCCCACGCCGCGATGATACCGAACGCCCCGCCCGCCATGGCCCCCACGTAAAGGGTCGGCGAGAACACCCCGCCGCCAAACCGGCTGGCAATCGAGATTGCCGTGGCTGCGGTCTTCGCCACCAGCAGCACCAGCAGCCAGCCCAGTCCGTACGATTCCCTCAGCGCCAGGTTGGTTGCCTCGTAGCCGACGCCGAGCACTTCCGGCACGGCCAGCGCCATGCACCCGACCGTGATGCCGCCCAACGCGGGCCGCAACCACAGCGGCAGCGTTGCCCGCCGCGCCGTCCAGTCCGCTGTCATGATCGACAACTGGAAGCACACCGCCACAAGCCCGCACACCAGGCCCAGCAGCGCAAACGCCGGAAACTCCCAGTAGGAGGCGATCTGCTGTTGACTGAGGATGAAGGCTGGAAAGTCACCCAGCCAGATGCGGCTGATCAGGGTTGCAACCACGGCCGCCAGCACCGTCGGCACGAACGCCGACAGCGCGAAATGGGCAAGGATGATTTCGTGCGCGAACAGCACGCCGGCAATTGGCGCATTGAAGCTGGCCGACACCGCCGCCGCCGCGCCACTGGCCAGCAGCACCCGGCGCGCGGCGGGCGTCAGGTTGAACTGCCGGTCGAGGAGTGAAGCCACGGTGGCGCCCAGGTGCACCGCCGGGCCTTCCCGGCCAACGCTGGCGCCAGACCCGATCGAGATGGCCGAGACCACCGCCGACGTGAGGCCCGTGCGCAACGATATGTGTGAATTGAACAGCGCGCCGGATTCGATCACGTCGGCAATGCCGTGGGCGCGCCGCGTCGGCATCAGCTTCCACAGGATCAGCCCGACCACCAGCCCGCCCGCAGCCGGGGCCGCAACCACCACCCACGGTTCGCGCATGGCGGCAAGCGTGGCCACCACGTTCTCATGGGCGTTGCCCAGCCACAGCCACTGGATATAGCCGATGGCCAGCCGGAACCCGAGAATGGCAAATGCCGCCACCACGCCGATGGCCAGCGCCAGCAGCCACACCACCGGGTGCCGGGCAGCCCAGAACTCCCGCAGCCGCGGCAGGATCAGGCCGTCCAGTACCGCAAGTCCCCTGTCCCTGAATTCGCCCATCGGCGAGCCTTGTGCCCTGACCGCAATTCGAAGTGTCGCCCCATCCGGTAGCGACTGTGCACCTGCGCCCGGCGGCTTTGCAACCCGTGACGGCCTACTTCCGCACAATCCCGATCCTGTGGCCCACCTGCGGCGGGACGGGGCAATCCTTGTGCGCGGCATGCATCGCGGCGATTTTCTCCTGCATCCAGTCCGGGAACGGCGCGGACTTTTTGGCCTCCATGTCAATATGCATGCAGATGGCCTCCATGGTCGCCGACAGCCACCCTTCCGACGCGTGGAACATCTCCTGCACGTAGTGCAGCCGCTTAGCATCATGGTCGAGCAGTTGCACCGTGACCTTCACTTCATCGCCGGCATGCAGTTCGCGCACATAGGTGGTGTGCGCCTCCAGCGTGAAGAACGACGCGCCGGACTTGATGTAGTCCGGCCCCAGCCCGACCAGATCGAATGCCTCGTCGCACGTGCGGTCGAACAGCACCCCGTAATAGGCCATGTTGAAGTGGCCGTTGTAGTCAATCCAGCCGTCCTCGACCTTCTTGATCGAGCCGGTAAACGGTGCGCCGTAAATGGACATATGGTAATTCCCTCGTGCCGGGTTTGATGGTGCATGCTGCCGCTGGCACCGGTATAGTGCAAGCCGTACAACAGCACAAAGACCCGCCTTAAGGGTCAGCTCTGGGTGAGGGTGCCTTAGATGACCGCCGAAACAGTTACGCGCCGCAATTCCGTCCAGCAGGCCATCGCCGAGTTGGCCGAACTGCTGGGCGACCGCCTGTCGACCTCGCAGGCCGTACGCGACCAGCACGGCAAGGACACTACCTGGAACCCCGGCCATGCGCCGGACGCGGTGGCCTTCGTCAACAATACCGAGGAAGTGCAGAAGATCGTCCAGGTCTGCGGGCGGTACGAAGTGCCGGTCATCGCGCATGGCACCGGCACCTCGCTGGAAGGCCACATCACCGCGCCGTTCGGCGGCATCTGCATCAACGTGATGAACATGAACCAGGTGCTTGAGGTCAACACCATGGACTTCGACGTCCGCGTGCAGCCCGGCGTCACCCGCAAGCAGCTCAACGAGTACATTCGCGACCAGGGCCTGTTCTTCCCCATCGATCCCGGTGCAGATGCCTCGCTGGGCGGCATGACCGCCACCCGTGCGTCCGGCACCAACGCCGTGCGCTATGGCACCATGCGCGACAACGTGCTGTCGCTGACCGCCGTGATGGCCAACGGCGAGATCGTTCGCACCGCACGCCGCGCCAAGAAGTCTTCCGCCGGTTATGACCTCACCCGGCTGATGGTCGGCTCCGAAGGCACCCTCGGCGTGATCACCGAGATTTGCCTCAAGCTCTACGGCATCCCCGAATCGATTGCCGCCGGCGTGTGCCCGTTTCCCTCGATCGAGGCTGCCTGCACCGCCGCCATCACCGCCATCCAGTCCGGCATTCCCATCGCCCGCGTCGAACTGGTCGACGAGGAAAACCTGAAGGCCTTCAACGCCTACTCGAAGCTGGGCCTGGCCGAAAAGCCAACGCTGTTCGTCGAGTTCCACGGCACCACCGCCTACACCCGTGAGCAGGTCGAACTGTTCGGCGAGATCGCGGCAGACCTTGGCGGCGGCCCGTTCGACTGGGCAACGAAGGAAGAGGACCGCAACAGGCTGTGGCAGGCCCGCCACGACGGCTGGTGGGCCATCAAGGCGGCCATGCCGGGCAAGGATGCGCTTGGCACTGACGTTTGCGTGCCCATCTCGCGGCTGGCCGAATGCGTCGAGGAGACCCGCAAGGACCTCGAGGAACACGGCCTCTACGGCCCCATCCTTGGCCACGTCGGCGATGGCAACTTCCACGTCGTGCTGTTCTGCGACCGGGCCGACCCGGACGAGGTGAGGAAGACCGAAGAGTTCCTCTACCGCCTTGCCATGCGCGCCATCGCCATGGACGGCACCTGCACCGGTGAACACGGCATCGGCTCCGGCAAGCGCAAGTTCCTCGACGCCGAGCATGGCACCGGCGTTGCCGTGATGCGCACCATCAAGCAGGCACTCGACCCGAAGAACATCATGAACCCCGGCAAGATCCTGCCGGGATGAGATTTTCACGGATGCGGCCTGGCCAGTGAGTATTCTCAAATCGCCCCTGACGATCATCGGCATCCTGCTCATCCTTGTGGCAGGCGCGCTGGGCTTGGGGCCGTACTTCGTCAACTGGAACGACCACAAGGCCGAGTTCCAGCGCCAGGCCAGCCTCGTCACCGGCCGTGACGTGACCATCTCCGGTCCGGTCAACGTGCGGCTGTTTCCGTGGCCGCGCCTGACCGCCAGCGACGTTCGCATTTCCAATCCGGCGGGCAGCCTCGTGCCGGACCTGTTGCGGGTGGAAGGCGTTGACGCCGAAATCTCCGCCCCCGCCCTGCTGTCAGGCCGCATCGAGTTCCGCAAGGTGACACTGGTCAGGCCGGTCCTCGCGCTGGAGCGGCTCGCCAACGGCAACACGTCGTGGAGCATCAACCCGGCCCGTTCACTCCAGGACCTGCCCGGCGCCGACCAGATCGCGGTGGCCGGTATCGACATCGAGGACGGCCAGATCCTGCTCGGCGATGGCCGCCGGGGTGGCCTCTCCCAGGTGACACAGGTTTCCGGCAGGCTGTCTGCGCCTGCTCTCGATGGCCCGTGGCGCGTCCGGCTTGATGCCGGCCAGGACGGCACCCCGTTCACGTTGAACGCCTCAACCGGCAAGTACCGTCCCGGCGAACCCTTGAACGTCTCGGTTTCCATAACGCCGAGCGACGACACCGGATTCAGCTGGACCTTCGATGGCGAGACCCTGCGCAATGACGGCACGGTGCAGGGCCGGCTGATTGTTGCCCCCGCCGTGCTGTCAGGCGGCAAGAGCAACCCGCTCGATTCGATCTGGCAGGTCCGGCTCACCAGCACGCTGACCGCCGACTTCGACAGCATTCGCCTGCGTGGCATCGAGGTGTTGCCCGCAACCGACCTTGCCAGCGGCAACCTGGTCACCGGCGAGGCCGACATCACGCTCGGCGAGCAGCTCAAGGTGGATGCCCGCATCCAGGCGGCAGAACTGGACATCGACAAGATGCTGGGCCGCAACATATTCGCAATGCCCGTGCAGGCGGCTGACGCTGGCCAGGCCGGGTCAATTGCCACCCGGTCGCTCAACACCATTGGCGTGTTGCTGCAGTCCTTGCCGCAACAGACCGCCGTCAGCTTCGATGCCGCAATCGCCAGTGTCGTCGTGGGCGGAGAAACCCTGACGCGTGTCAGGATGGCCGGTTCGGCCTCGCCGGACAACCTGCGCATTGCCAGCTCATCCGCCACCCTGCCAGGCCAGACCTCGATCAGTTTCAACGGCCTCGTGCTGCCGGGCATCGAGGATACCGTGCCGCAACTGGCGGGCGAAGTGACCGCCGACAGTGTATCACTGCGCGATCTCGCCGTCTGGGCCATGCCGGCCCGCCGCAAGGCCATCGATGATGTATGGACCGGTGCACGCGGACGGGTAAACCTGACCGGACAGCTTGGCGTGACGCCGGACACCTTCCGGCTCAGTCAGATCAAGGCACGCCTCGACGGGTCAGAGGCAACCGGGTCGGTGCGCATCACCGAAGGATCCGCGCCGTCCGTCTCGATCAGGCTGGTCAGCGAGGGACTGAATGTCGACCGTTATGCTCCTCGCGGCTTTTCATCCACCGCCATCGAAGGCGGCTTTCTGAACGGCCTCACGGAAATTGCCGCCGGACTGCTTGCCCATGGCGACGCCCAGGTCACCATGCAGTCAGACAGCCTTGTGCTGCATGGCGTGGAAGCGCGCGACATAGCCGTCGACGTGGACATTTCCGAAGGCGCGGTGGAGCTTCGAACCATCGAGATCGGCGCCATTGGCGATGCACGCCTGAACATCACCGGCGTGCTGAACTTCCCCGACGAAGGCGTTACCGGCTCCATTCTGAGCGACTTGAGGGCCAGCGACCCGCGTCCCTTCCTGCGGCTGGCCGGCCTGCTTGATGCCGCCCGCGCACAAACCCCCTGGGCACGGCGGCTCGGTCCGGTCGACCTGCGAATCCTGTCCGAGGTGGCGACCACGACCACCGGCACCAGCATCAACGCAACGCTCAACGGCAAGGCCGCCGGGGCCGACGTGGTCAGCACCGGCACCTTCAAGGGGGACCTGCAGGACTGGACAAGCGGCACCGTGTCGCTGTCGGCATCGGCGTCCGGCGCATCGAGCGCCAGCCTCGTCGCGATGGCCGGCCTGCAACCGGCATCAGCGGGCGAAGAGCCTGCCAACCTCAAGTTGACGTTTCAGGGCAAACCCTCGTCAGCGCTCAACGGCACCGCCCGGCTGGATGCGTTCGATGCCTCGCTGGGCTTCGACGGCGGCCTGACAATCTCGCCAGCCGGCTCGCTGGCGGCATCGGGCAAGGCCACGCTGGATTCGGCCGATGCGAACGGGTTGATCGCGGCACTGGGGTTGCCCAAACTTGACTGGCCGGAGACCATACCGCGCACCCTCGCCGTGAGCGCTGATGCCGTGATGGATGCCTCGAAGCTGAACCTCACCGGCGTCACTGCACGCCTGCCGGCCAATACCGCCAGCGGGTCGATGTCGCTTTCGGGCTCGCTCGGCGCACCGCGCATCGAGGCCGACCTTGAACTGGCCTCGCTCGATGCCGGTTGGCTGGTAGGCCTGCTGGCAGGCGCAGGCAGCACAGCCGATGCAGACAGCGCCACCTTCGACTTGACACGGCTGGGCTGGCTGGACACCTCGTTGAAGCTGTCAGCCGCCCGCGCCACGCTGTTGCCCGGCCTGACGCTCAGCGATGCCACGGCGAATGTCAGCCGCACCGGCGACAACAGCTACGCTGTAAACATCACCGCACAGTCCGGCACGCCGGGCGCCTTTGCATCAAGCTTCACGATGAAAACCGACGGCCCGCTGCTGGCGCTCGACGGCAAGCTGTCAGCCGGGCTGGAAACCTCGGACCTGTTGCAGGGCGAAGATGGCCTCGCCGCCCTGTCGGGTCCTGCCAGGCTGGAACTTGGCTTTGCCGGCAGCGGCCGCAGCAGCGGCGGACTGGTCAGCCAGTTGTCGGGCGAAGGCACGTTGGCGGCACCCGAAATCACCATTCCCCGCCTGTCGATGGGCACGCTGCTGCCAACGTTGAAGCAGCTCGACAGCGTCGAGGGTCTCGATGAGGTCATCACCCGCAGCCTGTCTGCCGGCGCCATTACGGCAGCACTGGAGCCGGTCACAGTCAGCGTCGCCAATGGCATCCTGCGCACCAGCCCGGCAGCATTCACAACGCCCAATGGCACAGGATCCCTGCGCCTGATGATCGACCTTGCCGCCGCCCGCTCCCGCATCGACATCTCGCTGCGCCCCGAAGGCGAGACGGTCGAGAAAGGCACGCCCGGCCTGTCCATGAAACTCACCGGTCATCCGCAGGCGCTCAATCGCACCTATGACGCGGCAGCCCTGAAAACGTGGGTAACCACCAACGTGCTGCAACAGGGCATGGACAAGCTGGAGGAACTGCAACGCGAGGAACAACGGCTGATCGAGGAAGAACGCAAGTTTCGTGAAGAGCAAGAGCAACTGGAGGCTGCCCGCCGCCAGCGCATTATCGATGAACGCCAGGCAGCCGAGTCAGTCCGCCGCCGCGCTGCCGAGGAACAGCAACGGATGCGCTCGGCCGAAGATGCCCGCCGCCGGATAGAGGCAGAGGAACAGCAGAAGCTGGAGCAGTTGATTCAGCAGAACCTGCCGTCGGAAATCCCCGCCGACGCGATCATCAAGCCGGGCGCAGGCGCGGCACCGGCAAACTGACCCGCACCCCTGCACACACCCCTCAGCAGATCACCCGGACAGCCCCAGTGCCCGCCCGCAAGCTTACCGGTATGACGCCGGCATTGTCGCCGTCCGCCTGCACCGGCAGCCCTACAGGTGACACTATTTCAACCTCGCGCACTGCCTCGAACACGTCGATCCCCCGCCAGCTTGATGCCCGGCCTGCAGCCATCGCGGCGAGGTAGCTCACTGCGCTCAAGCGCCCCGGCTGGCGCAGAACCAGCACGGCAAACCTTCCATTGCCAAGGTCGTTGCCAGGCGCCAGCACGTAAGGCCCGCCATAGCACCGGCCATTCAGCACGATAACCCCCGCAGAGTCGCTCTCCTCCCCATCGATCCGCACCTTGATCCGGTCAAACCGGTAACTGGCCAGGGTGCGGGCCGCTGCCACCACAAAGGCAAGCTTGCCCGTCTGGCGCTTCAGGACCGGATCAACGTTGGCCACGACCTGCGCATCGAACCCGGCTCCCGCAGTGAACACGAACCGCCGGTCATTTATCGATCCAGTGGCGATGGTCCTGGTGCGCATGGACAGGATGAGTTGCGCCAGTTGATCCGCACTTGGTGGCAGGCCCAATTCATGGGCGACGACGTTTGCCGTTCCGGCGGGCACAATGGCGATTGGCATGGCACAATCCGCTGGCAGGCCGTTGACCACCTCGGCCAGCGTTCCGTCGCCACCAGCCACCGCGATCACGTCATGTGCATCGCGCAATCCGGCAGCAGCGATTTCACTGGCCTCTCCTGCACGGGTAGTCGGGTGAATTTCAACCACGCCGCCATGTGCGCGCAACGCCGCTACCACGGCGTTCACCCTGTCGGTCGTTCGTTGCCCGGCGGCCGGATTGTGGATCAACAGGATGCGCTTGCTCATGGTGGCCAAGTTAGCTGGAAAACATTACCCAAGCTTTCAAGCACGGCGTTGCATTCCGCATTCACATCCCGTTACTTTCCGTCCAGCCACCCAACCGGATCCGTAAGCAGCCATGCCCCTGCCCCACCTGCCAGACGGAATGACCCGCCAGGACGTTGCCGATGCGCTGGCCCGCGTCACGGCGCACAAGTCGTTCGCAGGGGCTGCCCGCCTGCGCCAGTTGCTGGAGTACGTCGTCGCCCGGACACTCGAGGGCAACGGTGGCGAGTTGAAGGAGTATTCCATCGCCATTGATGTGCTCGACCGGCCCGCAGACTTCGATCCGCAGACCGACTCGGTCGTCCGCGTCATGCTGGGGCGCGTACGCAATGCGCTCGAACTCTATTACGCCACGGACGGCGCCAGCGATCCGGTGCAGATTTCCATTCCCCGCGGCCAATACCAGCCGGTGTTCGAGGCCTTGGGTACGGGCGGTACGCCTCCGCCCAAACCACCGCTGCAACGCCGGTCCGTCCTCACAGTTCTCGCCGTGATGTCCCTCGGCCTGCTGGCAAGCTGGGCGTGGCTGGGACAGACGCCACAGCCCGCAACGCAGGTCACCGTGGCGCAGCCGGAAACACGCATCAACCTGCTGGTGCAGCATTTCAAACCGCTGCCCGAGTCACCTCCAGCCTCGCCATTGGCCGCACGGCTTGCCACCGGCCTGTCCAGCGAGTTGCTGTCAGACCTGCTGGTCTATCCCTGGATCAATGCCATCCAGATGCCCAATGAAGGCCGCGAACTGGACAGCATCATGAGCGGCTACAAGGGTGCGGACAAACTCGACTACATCCTGACCGGCACCGTCAGCGCCGATCCGGATACGGTCACGGTCACCGCGCGCCTGGTGGATGCATCAACGCTGAAGGCCAAGTGGTCCAAATCCTGGAACCAGCCGGTGGCCGGGCGCAGCATCGAGGAGTTCCAGCGGCTCATGGTGCAGGAGATCGCCGGCAGCCTCGCCCGCGAAAATGGCCTGCTGCCGCAGCTTGCCATTGCCCGCAAGGGGCCTGAGCGGCAAGTCGATTTCTCCGGTTTCCAGTGTTTCCTCGGTATCTACCAGTACTGGGATATGCCGTCTTCACAGGCACATGAGAACCTGCGCACCTGCCTGCAAACTGCCGTTGAGCAGAACCCCGCCTATGCCGACGCATGGGCGGCTCTGGCCTACATCTACATCGACGAGGAGCGCTACGGCCGCAACCCGCGCGACGGCGCGAATGCCTTCGCCGATGCCCGCGCGGCGGTAGACAAGGCGATGGCACTGGAGCCTACCAACCCGGTCGTTCTGGGCGCTGCCATGACGCTCGCCATCGAGCAACCCGGCCGCGACGTGGAAGCCTTCCACCGCTACGGCAACCAGGCGCTCAGCTTGCGCAGCAACGACAGCTTCGCCATGGCCAACTACGGCATGAAGCGCGCCATCTACCTTGGCGAATGGACCGAGGGGCTGGCACTGAACGCCCGCGCGCAACAGCTCGTCCTGTCGCCTCCGGGCTGGTATCACCTGCTGCCGGCCTACGACGCGCTGCGCCGGCCGGACGACACCGCGATGCTGGATGTTGTCAGCAAGATCCCGCCCTCGCACTCGATCGCGGTCAACATGCTGCGCGCCATCGCCGCCCACCGTGCCGGGCGCAAGGACCTGCTCACCGGCTTCATCGCGCAACTGGCCACCGACGGCATTGCCGACCTTGACTCCGCCCGCCGCCACATCCGCAAGCGGCACTTCGACCTCGCCTTGCAACAGGCCTTCGAAGACCAGTTTGCCGCCGCCTGGACGGCTGCCCGCACCAGCTGAAATTCACGTGAATTCCAGCGTTAATCCGGCACGCGAGTCACGTTACGGCAGACTGAAGTTACCGTTACAAACTTACCGAACGGCACGATATCGCGCCTAACGGGTGTCATCACAACCAAACGGGGAAATGATGACATGACGACAGCCCAAGACATTATCAGCCTGATCTTCCAGGTCATGGCAGACAACCAGCCCGGAGCCATAGCCGAACAGCGGTTGATCTCTACCAACGCCGTGACGCGCCGTCTCGGCATCACTGCACGTACCGTCAGGTTCTATTCCGAGATCGGCATCGCAACGCCAATTCGCCGCGGCACCACGCGACTGTTCTCGCCGGACCAGATGCGCCGCCTGAACCTGGCGCGAGACCTGCGCGGCATCGGCATGGACGTGAAATCGGTGATTGCCCTTCTCGACCGGCTGGCAATACCCGGCAGCACCGCCGACCGGCTGCCGGACCTGACCGAGCTGTTTTCCGAACACACGCATGAACTGCTGCGGCGTGAGGAGGAACTGCGCAAGCAGTACTACGTCACCACCCAGCTGGTGCAGCAGATGTTCAACCAGTGCAAACCGGCAAATGTGGACTTGCAGCCCGAAAGCGATTGATGTACTTTGCATTGTAAAGTTATTTGCGAGGCAGGAATGAAGGACATCGAACGCGCCCTGGCCGACATCTCGGACATCAAGAGCCAGCTTGCAGCCGGCACGATGTTCTGTGGTTTCGGCCCGGCAGTGATGGCGGTCACAGGCATGATGGCGTTGGCCGTTGCCGCCGTCCAGACCTGGGCGACGGCACCGGCTGACGCCTACAGCTTCGTGCAAGCCTGGTGCATCACGGCTATCGCCGCAGCTACACTATCCGGCGTCGAGGTGATTGCACGCACCCGCCGCCAGCACCGCGGTCTGTCGGACGCGGTGCTGATCAACGCGCTGGAGCAGTTCCTGCCGGCGGGCTTTGCCGCGCTGGCGATAACGGCGGTGTTCTGGTCGTTCGCGCCCGGCGTGTTGTGGACCCTGCCCGGCATCTGGCAGGTATTGGTCGCCCTTGGCCTGTTTGCAGCCGGGCGTACGCTGCCGCGCCAGGTCAGGTGGGTTGCCGGCTGGTACATGCTCACCGGCCCCACCGTGCTGATGCTCTCCGCCAGCGCCCCGGCCATCAATCCGTGGACCATGGGTATTCCCTTCGGCATTGGCCAGATCGCACTCGCACTTGTGTTGCGCTTTGCCTATGGAGACGCAGATGCCAGACAGCGCTGAAGCCCCGTTCGCCTTTGACGGCCTCGACCGGGTGATCCACGAGAAAGCCCGGCTGTCGATCCTCACCTCGCTGATCTCGCGGCCGGGCGGCGTCGCGTTTACCGATCTCAAGGCACTGTGCGGCCTCACCGACGGCAACCTGTCACGCCACGTCACCGTGCTTCAGGAGGCCGGTCTCATCGCCGTGACGAAGGGCTTCGAAGGCAACCGTCCGCACACCACCTGCGCCCTGACACCGGCTGGTCGGGACAAGTTCCTGGCCTACCTGAACGAACTGGAACGGGTGCTGAGGAACGCCAGCGCCCCGTCGGGCCAGATGGCACCGGCCCAGCCCGGCACGCTGAAACCCGCCTGATTCATCCTTTCAACCCGTAACTTTAACCCATTGATATATAACCACGTCTGGAGACTTTACAATGCAAAGTAATCTTGAATGTAAAGCCAACGATGATGCCGCACAAGGCCTGCATGTCGGCATCATCATGGACGGCAATGGCCGCTGGGGAACACAGCGCAACCTGACCCGCACGCAAGGCCACGAGGCCGGTGTCGAGGCGGTGCGCCGCACCGTTGCCGCCGCACCGTTTCTCGGCATCAGCACGCTGACGATGTTTGCCTTTTCGTCCGACAACTGGAAGCGGCCAAGGCCTGAAGTTGACGGCATGATGCGGCTCATCGAACACTATGTGGTGCGCGAGACCGCTCCGTTCATCGCCGCAGGCATTCGCCTCACCGTCATCGGCCGCCGCGACCGGCTACCTGACCGCGTCACAAGCGCGATCGAGAAGGTCGAGCGTGAAACAGCCACAGGCACTCGCCTCAACGTGCGCATTGCCATCGACTACTCCGGCCGGCATGCCATCCTGGAGGCAGCACGTCATGCGCTGCTGCAGGGGCACCTCGACGAAGCATCCTTCTCGGCCTGCCTTGCAACCGGATCCGGCTACCGCGATGTGGACCTGGTCATCCGCACGTCCGGCGAACAGCGCCTGTCCGGCTTTCTGCCGTGGGAGGCCACTTATGCCGAACTGCACTTCTGCCAGAAGCTGTGGCCCGACTTCACTGCCGAAGACCTGGGCCGTGCCGTGGACGACTTCAGAAGGCGCGACCGCCGGTTTGGCGGATTGACCGTTCCGCCCCCGTCGCCAGTCGTGACCGGGCTCGTGCATGGCTACTAGCAGGAAAAAACATTGCTCCTCATTTGCAATTACCCCGCAATTGCTTTTCACTGCATTTGCAGACCGTTACCGCTTGTGGCGCACTCGCGCCGCAGCAAAACCCAGGGAGCATCAAATGATTGCAAGGACTTTGAAACTCGGCATCGCCGCCGCCGCACTGCTGGCCGTCGCAACGTCAGCCGTTACGGCCGGAACGCTCGATGACATCATCTCGCGTGGCAAGATGGTTGTCGGCACCAAGGCCGACTATGCGCCGTGGGGCATGCGCGACGCCCAGGGCAACATCGTCGGCATGGAAGTCGACATGGCCATGGATATCGCCAAGCGCATCGGTGAAAAGGCCGGCAAGGCAATCGAGGTGGAGCTCATTGCAGTCGTGGCTTCCAATCGCATGCAGTTCCTCGAGCAAGGCAAGACCGACATCATGATCGCCACCATGTCCGACACATTGGAACGGCGCAACGTGGTTGGCATCCTGCAGCCCAACTATTACTCGTCGGGCGTGGCTGTGTTTGCCCACAAGGACAGCGGCATCAAGGATTGGCCCGATATCGAAGGCAAGAATATCTGCGGCACCCAGGGTGCCTGGTACAACAAGGAATGGGGCGAGAAGAACAAGGCCAACATGATCGTGTTCAAGGGCGTGCCCGAGATCGAGGCTGCCCTGCTGGACGGCCGCTGTGTCGGCTGGCTGTACGATGACTCAGCGTTCATCCCGCGCAAGGTCAATGACCCCGAAAAGTGGGCTGACTACTCGATTTCCACGCCGGTCGTGGCCGATGCCCCCTGGGGTGCTGCCGTGCGCAAGGGAGACGTCAGCGAACCGATCGGCAAGCTGATCTCCGAAGCCATCGCCGACTGGCACAAGTCCGGCATGATCGTCGAATGGGAGAAGAAGTGGAGCATTCCGTCCACCAAGTGGGTCGCGATGATGCAGGAAAAGTGCAACGCTGGCGACAAGGTATGTGACGACGTTCTGGACGAAGGCGAAGTCAAGTAGTTCTAACGCAAAAAGCGACGGTCCGGCAGACATGCCGGGCCTTCGCCTTTGATTTCGTTCTGTTTGATAATCGCATCCGGAACTGGAGGGGCTTTTGGAAACGGTTGCCGAGTTTTTCCTGTGGCTGAAAGACGCTTATGGGATCAAACTCACCATTTTCTATGATCCGCTGGACCGCAGCCGCTTTCTGATCGGCGTGTGGACCACCATCCACCTGTCCTTCGTTTGCGTTGTGGCCAGCATCATCATCGGCATTGCCGGCGCGTGGCTGCAGATGTCACCCATGGTGTGGGTGCGCCGCATCATGAGCGGCTACATCGCGTTTTTCCGCAACACGCCGCCGCTGGTGCAACTCTATTTCTTCTATTTCGCCGTCAACTCCGCGCTTTCCGACCTGCTCGACATTCGCGGCGGCATCCTCAGCAGCTATGGCTGGGCAGTGATCGCGTTGTCCTTTTTCGCAGGCGCCTTCAACACCGAGATCTTCCGTGCCGGCATCGAGGCCGTCCCGAGATCGACCATCGAGGGCGCGCAGTCGCTGGGCTACTCGCGTTTCCAGATCTACCGCTACATTACGTTTCCGCTGGCCTACCGCGTCTGCCTGCCGGCGCTGAACAATAACCTGATCAATCTGGTCAAGACCACGACGGTTGCCTACGCCATAGCGGTGCCCGAAACCCTCTACATCTCCAACCAGATCTGGTCGGACGAGTACAACGTGCCGGAAATGATGAACGTCGTCTGGACCGTCTACATCCTGCTGGTCGGGGTGCTTGTGTGGATGATGCACCGCTGGGAGAAGGCCATTCGCGTACCGGGGTTCGGCCAATGAAACCCGTGCTGCACAACACTTCTACCGACCTGCCGGTCCTGCTGCCGTTCCGGCCCGGGGCCGCTACCTGGGAAGCCCGCGACTGGGTGGGCCTTGCAAGCAGCAAGCGCTTTGGCCTGGCGCTGGCGCTGGTGCTGACCTCCTGGCTGCTCATTGACAGCGCCCATGCGCAGATGATGGGCGATAAGGGACAGACCGTCTGGCAGACCCTCGTCAAATGGACACCACTGATGTTTTTCGGCCCCGAGGGCGAGTTCGGCGGCTTTGTCCTCAACATCGTCGTCAGCGTCATCGCCATGGCACTGGGCACGTTCATGGGGCTATGGCTGGGCCTCGGCCAGGTCTCGCCAAACCGGTTCATCCGCCGCACGTCATGGGTCATCACCCAGCTGTTCCGCAACTCGCCGTGGCTGGTGTTGCTGTTCTACTTCATGCTGCTGATACCGTTCTTCATCCGCATCGGCGACACCCGCATCGAGATATCCGGCTGGGCCAAGGCAACCTTTGCCCTGTCGCTGCCGATCATGGCCAACGTCTCGGAGATCGTGCGCGGCTCCATCGCCTCCATCCCCACCGGCCAGTGGGACTCGGCCGAAAGCCTTGCGTTCAGCCGCAGCCAGACCCTGTGGCGCATCATCCTGCCGCAGTGCGTGAAACGCATGATCCCACCGTGGATGAACTGGTACTGCATCCTCACCATGTCGACGCCGCTCGTCTCCATCCTGGGCGTCAATGATGGCATGACCCTGACCCAGGACGCACTCGCCGCCGAAGGCCGCAGTGAATTCCTGATCCCGATGTACCTGTGGCTGATGTCGTGGTTTTTCCTCTATAGCTACCCCATCGCACTGCTAACCCGCAAACTCGAGAACCGCTTTGCGGTCAACCAGTAGGAATGCCCGTGACCGATACATGGACCCCCGACCAGCCGATCATCTCGATCAAGGATGTGCACAAGTCGTTCGGTGACCTTGCGGTGCTCAAGGGCATCACCTTTGACGTGATGAAGGGCGAGGTCGTGTGCGTGATAGGTCCATCCGGCTCGGGCAAGTCGACGCTGATCCGCTGCATCAATGCGCTCAACGACATCCAGTCCGGCTCCATCAAGGTGGAAGGCCTTGAGGTCAACACGCCGAACCTGGACAAGCTGGAACTGCGCAAGAAGGTCGGCATGGTGTTCCAGCAGTACAACCTGTTCCCGCACAAGACGGCGCTGCAGAACGTCATGATGGCACCTGTGCTGGTGCTGAAGCAGGACCCGGCGCAGGTCGAGCAGCGCGCTCGCGAGCTGATCCGCAAGGTGCGCCTCGAGGGCAAGGAGAACGCTTACCCGGGCGAACTGTCAGGGGGCCAGCAACAGCGCGTCGCCATTGCCCGTTCGCTGGCCATGAACCCCGACGTGATGCTGTTCGACGAGGTTACTGCCGCGCTCGACCCGGAGACGGTGAAGGAAGTGCTGGTCACCATCAAGGACCTCGCGGCCGAAGGCATGACCTGCATCCTCGTCACCCATGAAATGGGCTTCGCGCGCGAGATCGCCGACCACATCTATTTCACCGACCGCGGTGTCATCGTGGAACACGGGCCCCCCGCCACCTTCTTCAAGAAGGCGAAGGACCCAAGGACGCGCGAATTCCTCAGCCAGATATTGTGAGGCCCCTACTTGGCCAGCCTGAAGGATTCATGGCAGGCCTTGCAGCTTTTGCCGACTTCGCCAAGTTGAGGCACGATATCCTGCGCAGCCGATGCCGTCCTGGCGGCCTCCGCCAGCGCCAGCGCACCGGTTTCCATGTCCCTGGCCAGGCCAGTGAAGTCGTCCCAGCGGGTCCAGATCACTGGCAGTGCTTCGGTGGGCTTGTCCAGCGTGCCTTCAGGAAACATGTGCGGCATGTGCTTGCCATGCTGAGCGATAACGCCGGCTGCTGCCTGCACAGCCGCACCATCGAAGGGTTGTTCGCCCTTCACCATGGCAGCGATGGTCTTCATGCTCGCGCTGATTTCCTTCATCGCTTCCATGCGCTGCATCACCATGCCGGTCGCCCCCTGGTGGGCAACTGCGGCGGCTGAAACGGCTGCAATCGCCAGTGCCGCGAAGGCTGTCATTCTGAGATATCTCACGTCCATCCAATCCTTGCTCGTTGTGGTGGCTTGCGCGCCTTACTTGACCTGCTTGACGATCATCCGGCCGTTCATGTCGGCGAACTCGAACTGCTTCTTGTCACCCGCTTTCAGCCCCTCGATGACGGACTTGTCCGGCGCAAAGAACACCATGGTCATGCTGGGCATGTCGAGATTCTTGATCTCCTCATGCTTCACGGTGACCTTGCTCTGGGCAAGGTCCACCTTTGTGACTTCGCCCTTGGTCCACGACACGTCTTCTGCGAATGCAGGTGTGACCGGAGCAGCCAGAATGGCAAGGATGGCAAATGCTGTCTTGAGTTTCATGATTTCGGTTCCTTTCAGTCTTGATTGATCTAGGGATGTGTCTGGATGTCAGCCGCCGGACTTCTGCGGCGCACCGGGTTGCCCGGCTGTGATGCGGGTCGTGGCGTCGGTCGCGCGGACAGGCTTTGGCACCTCGCCGGTCCACTCATAAGCGACAGTGCCTTCGGGGTGCTGGTACCAGCCCGGATCGCTGTAATCGTCCGCCGCCAACCCTTCGCGCACCTTCACCACCGAGAACATGCCGCCCATTTCCACGGGGCCGAACTGCGCCCAGCCGGTCATCATTGGCACGGTATTGTCCGGCAGCGGCATTTCCATGGAACCCATCTCCGCCATGCCGTCATGGCCCATGGCCATGAACTCAGGCTGCACCCGGCGCACCTTTTTCATGTGGCTCTTGGGGTCGATGCCGATCTGGGTTGGCACATCATGGCCCATGGCGTTCATGGTGTGGTGCGACTTGTGACAGTGGATGGCCCAGTCGCCTTCGTAGATGGCGTCAAACTCGTAGGCCCGCATGGCGCCCACCGGAATGTCGATGGTGACTTCCGGCCAGCGCGCGGCCTTGGGCACCCAGCCCCCATCGGTGCTGGTCACCTCGAAGTCGTACCCGTGCATGTGGATCGGGTGGTTGGTCATGGTCAGGTTGCCCACGCGCACCCGCACGCGGTCATTCTTCGCCACCACCAGCGGGTCGATGCCGGGGAAAACGCGGCTGTTCCAGCACCACAGGTTGAAGTCGGTCATGGTCATGACTTTCGGCACATAGGAACCGGGCGCAATGTCGAAGGCGTTCAGCATGATCAGGAAGTCACGGTCGACCCGCATGAACGCCGGGTCCTTCGGATGCACGATGAACATGCCCATCATGCCCATGGCCATCTGCACCATCTCGTCACCATGCGAGTGGTACATGAACGTGCCGGACTTCTTCAGCTCGAACTCATACACAAATGTCTTGCCGGGCTTGATCGGCGGTTGCGTCAACCCGCTCACCCCGTCCATGCCCGACGGCAGCAACTGGCCATGCCAGTGCACGGCAGTGTGCTCGGGCAGCCGGTTGGTGACGAATATGCGCACCCGGTCACCTTCCACCGCCTCGATGGTCGGCCCCGGCGACTGGCCGTTATAGCCCCACAACCGGGCCACCATGCCCGGCGACATCTCGCGTTCCACCGGTTCGGCTACAAGGTGAAACTCCTTCACGCCGTCCTTCATCCGCCATGGAAGCGTCCAGCCGTTCAGCGTCACCACCGGCTGGTAATGGTCAGGCCCCGATGTGGGTGTCAGGGGTCTTTGGGTTTCAGCCGTCGTCGCCACAGGCGCGTCGGGCAACCCTTGCGCAAGCGCAGGGGCAGCCAGCGCACCGCCCGTCAGCGCCAGTCCTGTACCAAGCATTTGGCGTCTCGAAATAGCGTCGCTCATTGAAGTGTCTCCTTCCATATTGTCAGCACGATCCAGGTCATGTTCAGTGCCCCGGACCGCCGCCCGCATCGGCCAGTACGGCCATGCCGCCACTGCCGCCTGCAACGCCTTCACCACCGCCATAGACAACAGATTTCAATCCGGCTTCCGCGAGCCAGAAATCACGTTTTGCCAGGTCGGACTGCAAGTCGGAGTTGACCTTGGCCCTGACATCCTGAAGCAACTCGAAGGTGCTGGTAATCATGCCGTTATTGTTGAGCAACGCCTGCTCTTCCAGCACCTTGCGCAACGGCGCGACCGCATCCAGATGGTGGCGGGCAATGTCGTATCGCCCGCGATAGTCCTCGTAGGCGGCTGTCGCTTCGGACCGGATCAACACGGCACGTTCTGCCACCAGGTTCGCCGCCTTCATGTAGGCAAGCTCTGCCTTGCGCAGGCGCGCCTGACCACTGTCGAATATCGGGATCACGAGATCGAACTCGATGACACCCGACACCTCGTTGCCACCATCTTCGCCGCGTTCTATCTCGGCACCACCGGACAGGTCCAGATCGCTGACGTAACGGGTCGCCTTGGTAAGGCCATGACTGCGCGCCACGATCTCGAGATCGGCCTTGGCAATCATCAGGTCGATCCGGTTGCGAAGGGCTTCCGCAACAATGCCGGGTTTGTGCCTGATGCTTCGTGGCAGCGGCGGCAGCGCATTGGGCACCGAGAAATCCGTCTCGCGGCCCCACACGCCCATCTTCCGGATCAGAACCTGCTTGGCCTCACGGGCCTCCAGCCGCGCGCTTGCAAGCTGCGCAGTCAGTTCCGCGTAATTGACGTGCTCTCGCGCCTGGGCCGCCTTGGGAAGAGCGCCGGTGCGGCCAAGCTGCATGGCAAGTTCGGAGCCTGCATCGGTGGCAGCAATGGCTTGCTTCACGTGGCCGGCCCGTTCCCATGCGGACACGGCGTTGATCCAGGCCACCCGCGTCTCATGAGCCAGCCTTAGGGTGGCCTCGATGGCCTGCAGTTGAGCCTTGCGCAGCTTCGCCTCAGCCACGCCAACGCGCATGTCATGGGTCATGGCACGGGCAATGTTGGCCGTGATCAGCGATTCTATGGTCCGCGCCACTCCGATCTGACTGAACATCACGGTCAGCTTCGGGTTGGACGGCAGCGCTTCCTGCCACACGTCCGCTGCTGACAACCCGATGTCGGCATAGGCAGCCTGCAATCCCTTGTTGCTGAGCAACGCCACCTGTACGGCAGTGTCGGCATCAATCGTCTTCTTGTGAATGAGCTGGTGAACGCGCGCCGCCACCGCGTCAGCCTGCTCGCGCGATTGCACCCAGACCGAGGTCTTGTTCGCCGCCACATGGGTTTGCTCGTGCACCTCGGCAAACCCGCGCGCAGGGTCAGAGAAGGTGTCCAGCTCGGCTTGCGTGGCACAGCCGCCAAGCGCCAATGCCGCGCAAATCAGCAAGGTGGCCTTGCTCGAAGATTTGAACCTCATTGGCTGGCCTCCCCGTTCTGGGGGTCTGTCGCGGTATCTGTCCACGGCTTCGGCTCGACAACGGTGCGCGGATGATAACCTGCCACGACGCTGCGATACGGGGCAGCGGCCGTTTCCCGTTCCGGGTCAGCCGGGTCCCGCTGCGAAAGCGCGCCGGAGACATCAGCTTCCGGCCCAGCCGCACAACCGGACAGTCCGGTCAGCACGGCGAGTGCCACTATCTTGAATTTCATTGCCTTACGCTCGAAAGCGCCCCTGCATTTCTTGATTTCATGTAAATCCCGCTGCCATGGCAAACGCCATTGACATCACGATCAAGCCGCTGCCGGTATCGTGCGAACCCGGATCAGGCGTACCGTCTCCCAAGGAGAAGGCCGCAAGCCGGTGTTGCCGGTTCAGGCAGCAGGTTCAGGCGTGCAGGTTTGGAGGGGGCAGGACAAAGGTTGGCGCCACGCCGCTCTGGCGGGCCGACAAGGTAAAGTAGACCGGACTGTTGCCCAACCGGGGCGTACTGCCTGGATCACCCAGGATGCCGGTGGCCTGACACTGCATGTCCTTGCAGCAAGGGCCCGAACTTTCGGTGCCGCCGGCCCGGGCACACCGGTGCATCTGGTCCGTATCCGATGCATTGCCATGCATCATGCTGGCATGGTCATGCTGGCCGGGCTGCTGATGGTTGTGCACCATAGTGTGCAGCATGACCTGTTGCTGGGAAACGGCGGCCGGCATCATGTGCCCAGCCATTGACCCATGCGACTGCGCAGCCGTGATCGTCTGGGCGAGCACCCAGATTACCACCAGCATCGAATTCAGCAGCCTGCGCAAATCGGATCCCCGCTTCTGACAGGTTGAGTGTCCTGATACCGTGCGCCAAGTCAAATGACAAATCGGTCAGCCTGTGGCCAACCAAACCGAATCCCTCGAATCCCCGCGCGCAAGTGCTATATAAGCACCCATGACCAACGCACCTGCCCAATCCGGCTCCGGCATTGCCGCGCGCGCCGCCGCCGCTGCCGCACCGCCCTACCTGCGCATGCTCAACCCCGAGCAGCGTGCTGCCGTGGAAACGATGGACGGCCCGCTGCTGGTGCTGGCAGGCGCGGGCACCGGCAAGACGCGCGTACTCACCACACGGCTTGCCCACCTGCTG
This sequence comes from uncultured Alphaproteobacteria bacterium, assembly GCA_963700735.1. Taxonomy (GTDB): domain Bacteria; phylum Pseudomonadota; class Alphaproteobacteria; order Rhizobiales; family Aestuariivirgaceae; genus Anderseniella. The sequence continues at coordinate 200,282 of CAVOYR010000008.1, read as the reverse complement.
GCCCAGCGCAAGGCATGGCCCGGCGAAATCCTCGCCGTGACCTTCACCAACAAGGCCGCGCGCGAAATGAAGGAACGCATCGGCGGGCTGATCGGCGGCATGGTCGAAGGCATGACGTGGCTCGGCACCTTCCACTCAATCGGCGTCAAGATGCTGCGCCGCAACGCCGAGCTGGTTGGCCTCAGGTCCGACTTTTCCATCCTCGACACCGACGACCAGATCCGCCTGCTGAAGCAGCTCATCCAGGCCGAGGGCATCGACGAGAAGCGCTGGCCCGCCCGCCAGCTTGCCGCCCACATCGACGGTTGGAAGAACCGTGGCCTGACGCCGGACAAGGTGCCCACCGGCGAAGGCGCGGCCTATGCCAACGGCCTCGGCGCGCAACTTTACAGGGATTACCAGGCCCGGCTGAAGGTGCTCAACGCCGTCGACTTCGGTGACCTGCTGCTGGAGACCCTGCGCCTGTTCCAGGAAAACGCCGACGTGCTGGCGCAGTACCAGAAGAAGTTCAAGTACATGCTGGTGGACGAGTACCAGGACACCAACGTGGCGCAGTATCTGTGGCTCAGGCTGCTGGCGCAGGGCCACCGCAACATCTGCTGCGTGGGCGACGATGACCAGTCGATCTACGGCTGGCGCGGCGCCGAGGTCGACAACATCCTGCGTTTCGAGAAGGATTTTCCCGGCGCCGGCGTCATCCGGCTGGAATCGAACTACCGCTCGACGCCACACATCCTCGGTGCCGCCTCCGGACTGATCACCCACAATGAAGGCCGCCTCGGCAAGACCTTGCGCACCGACCAGAATGACGGCGACAAGGTCATCGTGCGTGGCCACTGGGACGGCGACGAGGAAGCCCGCGCCATTGGCGAGGACATCGAGCAGGCGCAACGCGCCGGCAAATCGCTCGAAGAAGTCGCCATCCTGGTGCGGGCCTCGTTCCAGATGCGGGCCTTCGAGGACCGCTTCATTACCCTCGGCCTGCCCTACCGGGTCGTCGGTGGCCCGCGCTTCTATGAGCGTGCCGAAATCCGCGATGCGCTGGCCTACCTCAAGATCACCATGTCGCCCGACAATGATCTCGCTTTCGAGCGTATCATCAACGTGCCAAAGCGCGGCATCGGCGACAACTCGGTGCAGAAGATCCATGCCCAGGCCCGCGCCGCCGGCATCTCCCTGTACCGCGCTGCGCAGGACATCGCCGCAACGGAGGAGCTTCCCGCCAAGGCCCGCAAGGCGCTGACTGACCTGCTCACCTCGTTCGACCGCTGGCGCGCGCAGGTGCAAACCCTGCCGCACACCGAGGTGGCCGAGATCATCCTGGACGAGTCCGGCTACACGGAAATGCACCAGCAGGACAAGGACCCCAAGGCGCCGTCGCGGCTGGAAAACCTGAAGGAACTCGTGCGCTCGATGAACGAGTTCGAGACCATGGAAGGCTTCCTCGAGCACATCGCGCTGGTGATGGACGTCGAGCAATCCGGCGAGTTCGAGCCGAAGGCCTCGATCATGACGCTGCATGCCGCCAAGGGGCTGGAGTTCGACACCGTGTTCCTGCCCGGCTGGGAGGAAGGCCTGTTTCCGCACCAGCGCGCGCTGGACGAGAGCGGCAAGGCCGGTCTGGAAGAGGAACGCCGCCTCGCCTATGTCGGCATCACCCGCGCGCGCAAGGCCTGCACCATCTCGTTTGCGCAGAACCGCCGCGTCCACGCCATGTGGCAGACGGCGCTTCCCTCGCGCTTCATCGACGAACTGCCCGCATCCCATGTCGAGGTGGAGGCGATGTCATCCAGCTATGGCGGCTATGGCCTCGGCGGTGCGGACAGCTTCGGCGGCTCGCGGTTTGACGAGGTGAAGCCGTTCAACTCCACATATTCGACGCCCGGCTGGCAGCGCGCGCAAGCCCGCCACGCCGAAGGCAGCGCGCTGCGCTCCACGCCCCACATCATCGAAGGCACGCTGACCGCGACGGATGCGGGTGCCGAAAGCTTCGTGCGGGGCGACCGGGTGTTCCACCAGAAATTCGGCGCGGGCACGGTCACCGGCGTCGATGGCAACAAGCTGTCGATCAGTTTCGACAACGCGGGCGACAAGCGGGTGCTGGACAGCTTTGTGAGCCGGGGGTGACGCCAACCGGCACTACGGATATCCCGTCACACCGGAGGCCGGGATCACCACCGCTGGAAAGTTTATAGCGGCCAGGTGGATGCCAGCCTTCGCTGGCATGACGGTTGGGGAAGACTGCGTCCTTGTGTGCCTCGTCACCCCGGCGGAGGTCGGGGTCCAATACCTGACACCAAGATCCCATCTGCCGTCACCCCGGCGAATGCCGGGGTCCAATACCTGACACCAAGCTCCCAACTGCCGTCACCCCGGCGAAGGCCGGGGTCCAAGTCGGCGGCACGGCTGACCTACCGGTTAAGGGTATCGTAGAGATCAAGCCATGCCGGATTCATCGTCTCGATCAGGTTTATCTTCCAGGTCCGCCGCCAGTCTTTCATCTGCTTTTCGTGAACGATTGCGGACTCCATGGTGTCGTGGATTTCGTACCAGACCAGTTGTCTGAGGCCATATTTCTTGCTGAAGCCATCAATGACACCTTCCCGGTGCTCGTATGCGCGCCGTGACAGGTTCGACGTGACGCCAATGTAAAGTGTGCCGCAACGGTGGTTGGTGATAATGTAGACGCAAGGTTGCATTCAGGCAGTGTGCCGCAGCAAGTTTTTGGATGCCAGCCTTCGCTGGCATGACGGTTGGGGAAGACTGCGCCCCGTAGTACCTCGTCACCCCGGCGTAGGCCGGATTTTGCCCCCTTACCTCACCACCTTCAGCCCCAGCGGTTCCATGATGTCGAAGTCCCGGTCCGCGTGCAGCAGCGCTACATCGTTCTCGATGCACCACGTGGCAATCAGCACATCTTTGGATTTGCGCACAGTGACCCCGCGCTTGCGCAGGGCGCGATAGTTCTGCGCCGCCGCGATCGCCATATCGCGTCCGCCCAGCACCATGCAGAGCAACTCGGACATGCCTGCCACCACAGCCCGGTATTGCCGGTCATGGCGGCACCCCTGCAGCACCTCCATCAGGATGAGGTCAGCGGTCAACACCTCTTGACGAAGCAGGTGGTGTTCAAGCCGATCCGCCTTTGGCGATTGCGCGTCATTGAAGAATGCAATCCAGACTGAACTGTCGGCGAGTATCAACGCGAACCCTCAGTCAGTCCGCATGGCGTCGAGGTCGCCGTCCCATTGGACCTTGCCGCGCAATTCGATCAGCTTGCGCATATCCCCGTTGCGTACCAACGCCCTCAGCCCCTCCTCGACCGTTTCCTTCTTGGTCTTGGTGCCGGCCGCCTTCATGGCCTTCGCCATGAGTTCGTCATCAATGTCGATATTGGTGCGCATGACTGATCTCACTGGATGTGTATAAATCCGCCAGAGTATACACATCGCCGGGCAATGCTTCAAGTCACGCCTTCCGCCCGCTCACCCTGACACCACCCAGCCGGCCCGCCTTAACCAGCTCAACAAACCGCACGTAGCTTTCCGCAAACGCCGTATCGCCCGCAGGCGCGCCGGCGCGCCTGGCCTCGTCCATCAGCGCCACGTACATCTTTTGCCGTTCTGCCAGCACCACCGCCCATTCCGGCGTCAGGTCATCGACCAGCACATCGGCAAAGCCCACCTCCTGCATCCACGCGACGTAGCCATCGGCACTTTGCAGCGTGCGCGCGGCAATGCCCGTCCACATGTCCTGCGCCACTTCCGGCGGCAACGGCTCCGGCGCCACCCAGTCGGAAAACGCCAGCCGCCCGCCCGGCTTCAGCACGCGGTACGCCTCGCACAGCACTTGCATTTTGTCCGGCACATGCAGGAACGCCTCCTGGCTCAGCACGGCATCCATCGAGCCATCGGCCAGCGGGACGTCGGTCACCGACCCCTCGACCACGCGCACCCGGTCCGACAGCCCCACCAGCCGCGTCAGTTCTGCCGCCCCGGCAACCCGCTCCGGCGTGATGTCGATGCCGGTCACATCGACCGCGTAAGTCACGGCATACCACCGCGCCGGCCCGCCCAGCCCGGCGCAGAAATCGGCGACCTTCATGCCGGCCTTCAGGCCCGCCCGGTCCGCCATCCGCTCGTTCACGCCAAGCCCGCCATAATGGTCCTGGTCATGCGGCCACAGGTCTTGTGGCGTCACGCCGTCGAGATGCCCTCGCGCCGCCTTTACCTTGTCGATGATGTGCGTGGCTGAAATCGGATGGCGCGCATAGAACGCCAGCAGGTGCGGATCGTGGTCAGCAACGGTACCCGTCATGATTCCCCCCTCACTCCGGGTCCGGCAGCTTCAGGTCCGGTGCTGGTTCAATGATCTGCAGTGAATGGAACTTGCCGCCCGCGCCTTCGCTGCTGGTTTCGTAGCGGGACAGAAACCCGTTGTCCTGCCGGACCCAATACTTGTTGAACGACATGGCTCCCTGCAGGGCAGTACTCTTGTACTCTCCCTCCACAACCTCGTGCGCCGCACCGTCGATCTCCTCGGTAGAGCACTTCACCTTGTCCGCCGTCTCCAGGTCCTTGCGAACCTGCTCCTTGTAGGCCTCCGGCTGCGAGGCGTCGTCCATGTTGCGCCCGAACTTCCAGGTCCTGCCCTTGTCGGTCGACATGTACATTTTCTTCGCGCGGAACAGCACCCACATGTCACCCATGTTCTTGAGCGGTTCCATCATCCCGTCACCGGAGTCGTCACCCTGACTGTGGAAATAGTTCTCCGTTTTCGTGCCGCCAAACTCCTGCACGTTCAGGATTCGCACCGGACCAGACTTCGGATTACTGCCTCCTGCAAGCTCCTTGAACCGCGCCATGCACGCTGCATCATCGGCAAGCGCAGTACCCGGCACAGCCGCCATCATCAGCGACAGTGCGCCCGCCAGAAAGCCCCCCTGCATGATCATTCCCCCAGGTGGCGCATGTGTACCCAGCCGATGGTGCCGCGCCAGGAAATGCGGCACCAGTTGCCGCGGCACGGGCCAAGGCAATGCACGCCGCTGCCATAGGGTGGAATTTCACCGACGATGCGGCTGCTCGAGGTGGGCCTGCGGCGGATGTTCAACACGTCCCAGTCCGCCACGCCACGCACCCGGTAGGTGTCGGGCCCGTGGGCGCAATCATAGCGTTGCGCCTGCGCTGGCTGGGTCAATACCGGCACTGACAATACGACCGCAACGGCCGATGCGGCCACGGCACACAGGATACGCTTCATTCCTGATACTCCTTGCGACATTTCTTCCAGACCCCCGGCAATGAAACGTCAACACTGGCCGCAAGGTCAACCACTTGTGTGTGTCTGGCGGGTAGTCAGCAGACCAACGATTGTTTACGCAGGGAATCGACCAAAACAAGGATTGCCAAGCCGATGCCCCTGCCCCCGCTCGACACAACCGGACTGCCGCTGCATGTGCGCTTGCGCGCCCGCATCATCGAAAGGCTGGTAGCCCGGCGCAACGCCCGCGCCGAGGCGTCCCTCATGGCGATGCCATGGTTTGCCACCGCCATCACCGAGTATGCCCGCGTGTCCAATGTCACCGGTGCGTCGATGTCGGATTACCTGACGCTCTATCAGGAAGTGCGCAAACGGCGCCCGCGCGAAGTGCTGGAGTTCGGCACCGGGTTCACCACCGTCGTCATGGCCCACGCCCTGATCGAGAACGCAGCTGACGGCTCACCCCTTGGCCGCATCACCTCGATGGAGGAACACGAAGGCTGGACGGCGACGGCGCTAAAGGCCCTGCCCGCCGATGTTGCGCACGTGGTGGAGATCATCCGCTCACCCAAGATCGACGGCTTCTACAAGATGTTTCGCGGCGTGCAATACACGGAGATCCCGGATCGCGCCTATGACTTCGTCTTTTCGGATGGGCCGGAACGGCATTCGCCGGTCAACAACGACAAGCTGTTCGACCTGGACCTCATCCACGTGGTGCGGCGGTCGGACACGCCCATCCACGCGGTTGTCGACAACCACTACCTGACATTCTACGTGCTGCAGAAGGTGTTCGGCACCAGGCTGGCGCGGTACTCGGTATCGCACAGGCTGATGTTCGTGGGTCCTGTCACCCGCCACGATGTGCGACACCTGAGGAAGGAAAACTTCGTGCCGGACCTGCGACTTGCAGGGACAACCGAACTGAAGCTGCGCATGGCGCTGGATGATGAGCCCTACCCGGAAGACAGCACCAGTTGAGTTGAGACTCAGTCGTCGCGCGTGGCCTTGATCACGGCCGCAGCGGTGGCCTGCATGATTTCGAGGTAGTCGGCGTACTGGTCCTTGGAGAGAATGCGCTTCATCTGCTTCTTCTCCCACGCTTCAACTGCCTGGAGTTCAGTCGAGGCGGCCCGCAGCCTGTCGAAGTTCGGCTTCGCCTTCGGGTCGATGCCATACTTGCCGAACACCTTGATGATGGACTCTTCGGATTTTTCAAGGATCGCCTTGACCTTGGAGGCCTGCGCCAACTCGAAGCTCATGCGCGACATGATTTGCGGATCGAACACCGTACCGTCCGTGCCGGCGGCCTGGCCCGGAGCAAGCGTTGCCAGAACCATGATGCCGGCAAGACCGGCGCTTGCCGCGAAGCGTTTCATCTTCGACACTGTAGGTACCCCCAACCATTCAGGAAGCTTTCAACACACCCGATTCCTTGCACCCATTCAAGGCGATTCAGCGGCATTTGCCCGGTTTTCTCGCCCGGAAGCTTACGCATGTGGATCACGCCTGCCGGCCGGAAACCTCTGCCCCGGCATCTCGCGCAAGATGCCAGTGGACCAGCACCGCTGCCACGGCAAACACCGCAACGGCTGCAAACGCCGGGGCAAAGTCCCCTGCCGTCAGCGCAGTGTCACCGCGCCACAACCGCGAGCCTTCCAGCACGAAGGCAGCCAGCGCAACCCCGCCAGACAGCGCCACCTGTTGTGACACCGACACCAGGCTCGTGGCCTGGCTCATGCGCACCTCGTCCACGTCGCTGTAGGCCAGTGCATTGAGCGCCGTGAACTGCAGCGAGCGGAAGAACCCGCCCACCACAAGCACGATGAACAATAGCCAGTGCGCCGTTTCCGGCGTGAAGAACGCGTACCCGAAGAAGAACACCGCGCAGATCAGGCCGTTGGCGATCAGCACGTTGCGAAAGCCGAACCGCCGCAGGATTGGCTGGGCAGCGAATTTCATGGCGATGGCACCAGCCGCTGCGGCAAAGGTGATCGAGCCTGACTGGAACGCATTCAGCCCGAACCCGACCTGCAACAGCAATGGCAACAGGAACGGGATGGCCCCCACCGACAGCCGGAACAGGCTGCCGCCAAGCACGCTTTGCCGGAAGGTGACGACACGGAACAACGCCAGGTCGAGCAGCGGTGCCGCGGCAGACCGTGCATGCAGCCAGTACAGCGCCAGCGAGGAGAGCCCCACGACCACCATCAGTGGTGCTGCCCACGCCGGTAGCATGTCCCGGCCCAGCAGCGTCGCACCGGCAATCAGCCCGGTCAAGCCAATGCCGGACAGGAAGAACCCGCGCCAATCCATCGGCCTGGTGGAGAAGTTCTGCGTCACCGGCATGTACATCTGCGCCAGGAAAACAGCCAGGATGCCGAACGGAATGTTGATCCAGAAGATCCACCGCCAGTGGAAATAGGTGGTGATGAATCCGCCGATCAGCGGGCCCGCCACCGGGGCCACAAGCGCCGGTATGGTCAGCCACGCCAATGCGGACACCAGTTGCCGCTTCGGCACGGCCCGCAGCAGAATCAGCCGCCCGACCGGCACCATCATGGCCCCGCCCACGCCTTGCAGCGCGCGGGCACTGACAAGCTCGGCCAGGTTGCCCGCCATCGCACACAGGATCGAGGCAATGGAGAACACCACAATGGCCAGCTGGAAAATCCGCCGCGCGCCGAACCGGTCGGCGCACCAGCCCGACACGGGAATGAACACCGCCAGAGACAACAGGTAAGCGGTGAAGGCCAACTTGAGGATGACAGGATCTTCGCCCAGGTCGGCCGCGATGGCCGGCAGCGACGTGGCAATCACCGTTGAGTCCATGTTCTCCATGAACAGCGCCGATGCCACTACCAGCGGAATCAGCCAGATCGGCCCGGCGGGCGGCGCTTGTATCGCTGCTTGTGTGGGAGAGGCGTCGGACATGTTGTGCCATGATATAGGCGCTTGGCGCGGCAGCGTCAGCCGATTGTTGTGAATTGCCGCCATGCCGTGAGCGCAGGCATCATCGACATCGCCCGCGCCATGGCGTAATCAGCCGCCATGAGCACACCGTTTTCAGCCACCACCGCCCCGTTGCCCCGTGCCCTTGCGCTGCGCGTCTCCGATGCGCTGGAGCAGGCCGCCTGGCCCGAGGCCCTGGCCGTATCGATGACCGAAGCGGACGAGGATCGCGACCTGTGGTGGGTGCAGGCCCTGTACGAGGACATGCCCGGCGAAGCTGACATAGAACAGGCTTTCAGTTACGCGGAAATCGACCCGGTTAACGTGACAATTGCGCAACTTCCCGATACTGACTGGGTTCGCGAAAGCCTCATCGGGCTTGCGCCGGTGGTCGCCGGACGGTTGTTCGTGCACGGCAGCCACGACCGGCAAACCCGGCCATCAGCATCGATTGCGCTGGAGATCGATGCAGGGCTGGCCTTTGGCACCGGCCATCACCACACCACCCGTGGCTGCCTGCTGGCGCTGCAGGACGTGCTCAAGCAGTTGAAACCGAACAGCATTCTGGATGTTGGCTGCGGCTCCGGCGTGCTGGCCATCGCCGCCGCCCGGTTGACCCGCATGCCGGCCGTTGCCAGCGACATCGATCCGGAAGCCGTGGCCGTGGCGCTCGACAATGTGCACATCAACCACGTGTCGCCGCAGGTGCGCTGCGTACTTGCAAACGGTCTGGATCATGCTGCCATCCGGCAGCGCGCACCCTATGATCTGGTGTTCGCCAACATACTGGCCGGTCCGCTCATCGCCATGGCACCGGAGTTGTCACGCGTGGTGTCGGACCGGGGCCGGTTGATCCTGGCCGGGCTGACCAGCGCGCAGGCACGCCCCGTCCTTGCAGCCTACCGGCAACAGGGACTGGCTACGGTTCAACGCCGCGACCATGAGGGCTGGGCCATTCTGACCCTTGCCCGAATCAGGAAGGGGACAGCGTGAGCCATCCCCTTCCCGCAGTCTGCATTCTCGAGAGTTTCGCCGTCCCGAGCGCAAAGCGTTGGCTGTTAGCGGCCCCAGACGTGGGTCGCGATCTGCGACCGGTCCAGGCCGATGTCTTCCAGCAGCCGGTCATCCAGCGCTTCGAGACGCTTCTGCACCCGGCGGCGGTGCATGTAGGATGCAACAGACTTGTAGCTGTTGCTGAGCAAGCCGAACACGCTGTGACCGGCTTCATCGCGCATTTCAACGGCGCGGTTAGCGACGACGACGACCATGATATTCACTCCTGTAGTCAATGACGGGAACTGCCCGTTCAAGTGTTTCGTGGTGCACATGCTGCACCGCAACCAAACTGGTGAAGCCGTATATGCTGCCTCACGCGTCATATACCAGATGCCTAATTCGATATCAGATATGCGCGTAATGCATGAGCATTGACACGAACCGTTAACCTTCTAATTAACTGATTATTTTCAATTACTTACACACTAAAGGCCGAACGCTGAAATTTCACCCGTTCGGCGCTGAAGGCGAAAAATCGGGCACCTGCGACAGTTCTGCCCAGGGGCATTTCGAGTGCCCTGAAAACGCCTCTTTTCAACCCGGATTTTTTGCGACGCAACATGACCGGAATGCGTCACATGACCATTGCCGCCATCTCTGGCTTTGACTAGTCTCTCGCCCATGTTCCAGAGCTTCTCCGAAACCGCCAACTCATCCCGCAGCGCCGAACGCCTTGCCGGCCTGCGCGAGGAGTTGCAACGCCTGCAGGTGGATGGCTTCATCATCACCCGTGCCGACGAGTTCCAGGGCGAGTACGTACCGCCCCATGCCGAGCGCCTGAAGTGGCTCACCGGCTTTTCCGGCTCGGCCGGACTGGCCATCGTGCTGGCCGGTTCTGCCGCCATTTTCGTCGACGGCCGCTACACCATTCAGGTGCGCGAACAGGTCGATACGGGGCTCGTCACGCCCCTGTCCTTGCATGGAGATACCCCCGAGCAGTGGGCAACCGCCAACCTGCCCAAGGGTGGCACACTGGCGTATGACCCGTGGCTGGTCACCGTGGCGGCGGCAGAGCGCTTTCGCAAAGTACTGGGCAAGGCAGGCCAGTCACTGCAGCCGCTGGATCGCAACCCGGTTGATATGGTGTGGACCGGCCAACCCGCACAGCCCAATGAACCGGTCGTGGCACAGCCGCTGCAGTTTGCCGGCGAGAGCGTACCCAACAAGCTCGGTGCCATTGCGGCAGGCCTGCAGAAGCGCGGCAGCGATGCCCACGTGCTGACCCAGACCGACGCTGTGGCCTGGGCCTTCAACATTCGTGGTGCCGACATTGCCCACAACCCGGTCCCGCTGGCGTTTGCCATTGTCCACGCCGACGCCACCGCTGACCTGGTCATCGGGGCGGGCCGGGTGGCCGAGGATGTGCGCGACATGCTGGGCAGAGCCGTTCGCATACATGACCGGGATCACCTGCCAGCGCTGCTGCAGCAGCTTGGCAAGGCCGGCAAGACCGTGGAACTGGACCGGGACTGGGCAGCAGACGCCATACGGCGCATCCTTGAGCAGGCCGGCGCCCCGCTGGCCTGGCACGAGAGCCCGTGCACCCTGCCCCGCGCCACCAAGAACCACGCCGAGCTTGAAGGTGCCCGCGCGGCGCACCTGCGCGACGGCGTGCCGATGGCGCGCTTCCTGCGCTGGCTGGACGAGGAGATCCCCGGCGGCTCACTCGACGAGATTGCGGCTGCCCGCAAGCTGGAGCAACTGCGCGCCGACACCGGTGAACTGCGTGACATTTCCTTCGACACCATTTCGGGTGCCGGACCGCATGCCGCCATACCGCACTACCGGGTGTCTGACGGGTCCTGCCTGCCGCTCAAGGCTGACCAGATCTACCTGGTTGATTCCGGCGCGCAGTATGTCGATGGCACCACCGACATCACCCGCACCGTCATTTCAGGCACCCCGACACCGGAAATGAAGGACCGCTTCACGCGCGTGCTGAAGGGCATGATCAACCTGTCGCGGGTGCGGTTTCCGCCCGGCACAACCGGCGGTCATCTGGACATTCTCGCCCGCCTGGCCCTGTGGGAAGCCGGTCTCGACTTCGACCACGGCACCGGCCATGGCGTCGGCAGCTACCTGTCGGTGCATGAAGGCCCGCAACGGTTCTCCAAGGCCGACACCACGGTGCTGAAGCCCGGCATGATCATGTCCAACGAGCCGGGCTACTACAAGGCCGGTCACTATGGCATCCGCATCGAGAACCTCGTGGTCGTGCGCGAGGCTGAAGCCGTCGACGGCGGCGAGCGCCCGATGCACGCGCTGGAGACGCTCACCTTCGCCCCCATCGACCGCAAGCTGATCGACCCGGCCATCATGACGGATGCCGAGCTTGACTGGCTCAACGGCTACCACGCGCAAGTGATGAAGAAGATATCCCCGCGGCTGGACGACGAGGCCGACCGGCAATGGCTGGCGGCGGCCTGTGCGCCAATCAGCCGAGAAGCATCCTGAGCGCGACGACGCTCGCCACGCCGATGATCACCGCGGCCAGCAGCGGCAGCCTGAACGCGGCCACCAGCGTGATGCCGGATGCAATCGTCTCTGCCGGGCCGGTGGCGAACACCGTGGGCGCTATCACGGCCATCAGGACAGCCGGCGGCACGGCATCGAGTGCCGCGCGCATGCGGCCTTGCACATTGGCCAGCCGCAGCAGCCACAACCCGCCAACGCGCGTCAGGTAGGTTGCCAGCGCCATGGCGAGGATCGCCAGCACGGTTTGCGGGTCAAGGCTCATGATGGCATCAACCCGTCCGTGTCCGCAGGAGGTTCGCGCTCGGCATGCAGCAAGGCTGCCACGACGATACCGGCCAGCGCGCCGGCCATGATGTACCAGGCACCGGAGACGGACAGCTTCACCAGTGCCGATACCGCACCGCTGGCCATCAGCACCGCACCCGTGCGCCAGTCGCTCCAGAAACCGGTCAGGATGGCGATGAACACCGCGGCAAAGGCAAAGTCGAACCCGAGCGCAGCCGTATCGCCGAGCCCCGTACCCAGCAAGGCACCTGCGATGGTTCCCGTGTTCCAGACACACCACAACGCCAACCCGGCGCCGAAGTAGAACGCCGGGGTCAATGCGCCCTTGCGGGCGCGCTGTTCTGCAAAGGCCCAGCCCTCGTCCGTCAGCAGGAACATGCCGGTGTATTTCTGCAGCGGGGTAAACCCACCGAGGCTGCGGCCAAGGCTTGCCCCCATCAGGACGTGGCGGATGTTGACCACCAGCGCAGTGAACGCCAGCAGGCCAACCGGCACCGGGTCGCCCCACTGGTCGATGGCAACGAACTGGAGCGCGCCGGCAAACACCGTCATGCTCATCAGCGCCGTCTCGGCCACGGACAGGCCCCGCGCTACCGACAGCGTGCCAAACAGCAGTGCGATGGGAAACGCCGCCGCCAGCACCGGCAGGATGGAGAATGCTCCGGCGGCAAAGTCCTTGCGGGCGGTCATGGCCTCACGCGCCAACACGGGTGAACCAGTCATCCTCGGAGATCACTTCGACGCCAAGTTCGGCAGCCTTCTTCAGCTTTGATCCCGCACCGGGACCGGCCACCACAAGGTCGGTCTTCTTCGACACCGACCCTGCCACTTTCGCCCCAAGCCGCTCGGCCATGGCCTTGGCCTCGTCGCGCGTCATCCGCTCCAGTGCCCCGGTGAACACCACCGTCATGCCGGCAACGGGTGAATCCGTTGCAACAGCCTCCAGCGGCTGGATATCAAGATGCTCGTCAGCCAGCTCCTGCACCACCGACAGGTTATGCGGCTCGGCAAAGAACTCGGCCACCGCACGGGCCACCACGTCACCGATGCCGTCAATGTTCACGAGGTCGGCATAGGCGTCCGAGGCATGGTCCTGCGCCGCCTGCATTGCTTCCAGGAATGCCGACGCATCGCCGTAGGAGCGCGCCAGCACCCGCGCCGTGGTCTCGCCCACATGGCGAATGCCCAGCGCGAAGATGAAACGGTCCAGCCCGATCTTGCGGCGCTCGTCGATGGCGGCGAACAGCTTCTTCGCCGACGCATCGCCCCAGCCCTCGCGGTCCTTCAGTCTCTTCAGTGAGCGCTCGTTGCGTGCCGCGAGTGTAAAGATGTCCTGCGGGCTCTGGATCAGGCCGTCGTCATAGAATTCCTGGATCACCTTGTCGCCCATGCCCTCGATGTCGAAGGCGTTGCGCGACACGAAATGCTTCAGCCGCTCGACCCGTTGCGCCGGGCAGATCAGCCCGCCCGTACACCGGCGCACCACATCGGTCCTGCCGGTCTTCTCGTTGACCTCGCGCACCGCATGCGACCCGCACGCCGGACACACCTTTGGAAACTCGTAGGGCGTGGCATCCGCCGGGCGCTTGTCCGGCACATGGCCCAGCACCTGCGGGATCACGTCGCCGGCGCGCTGCACGATCACCGTGTCGCCGATACGGATGTCCTTGCGGTTGATCTCGTCCTCGTTGTGCAGCGTGGCATTGGACACCACCACGCCGCCCACCGTGACGGGTTTGAGCCGCGCAACCGGCGTCAGCGCGCCGGTGCGGCCGACCTGGATGTCGATGCCTTCCAGCACCGTCGTTGCCTTCTCGGCGGCAAACTTGTGGGCGATGGCCCAGCGCGGGCTGCGCGACACGAAATCAAGCCGCTCCTGCCAGTCGAGCCGGTTGACCTTGTAGACCACGCCGTCGATGTCGTAGCCCAGCAGGCTGCGCTGCTGCTCGATGGAGTGGTAATGCGCGAGCAGCTCATCCACTCCGTTGCACACCACCGTCAGCGGGTTGACCGGAAAGCCCCAGCGTTCGAACGCGTCCAGCACACCACGCTGCGTCCTGGCGGGAACCGACCCGGCCTCGCCCCACGTATAGGCAAAGAACCGCAACGGTCGCGCCGCCGTGATGGCCGGGTCTAGCTGGCGCAGGGACCCCGCTGCCGCATTGCGCGGATTGGCGAAAACCTTGGCACCGGCTTGACTTTGCCTCTCGTTAAGATCGGCGAAATCCTTGTGGGACATGTATATTTCGCCACGCACCTCGAATACCGGCGGAAAGTCGTCAGCCTTCACGTTACGCGGAATGTCATCGATGGTTTCGGCGTTTCGGGTGACGTTTTCACCCTCCTGGCCGTCGCCGCGGGTGGCAGCCTGTACCAGCTTGCCACCTTCGTAGCGCAAGCTGATCGACAGTCCGTCAATCTTCGGCTCGGCGGTGATCGCCACCGTCTCGTCGTCAGCGAGCTTCAGGAACCGCCGGATGCGGCCCACGAACTCGGTCACATCCTCGTCGGCAAACGCATTGCCCAGCGACAGCATGGGCACGGCATGGCGCACCTTGGAGAACTTCTCCGACGGGGCTGCCCCCACCCGTCTTGACGGTGAGTCAGGGCGCACAAGGTCAGGAAACTCCGCTTCCAGCATGTCGTTGCGCTGGCGCAGCGCATCATACTCGGCATCGGTGATCGCCGGCTCATCGTCGCGATAGTACGCCTCGTCGTGGCGCGCGATCTCTTCGGCCAGCCATTCAAGCTCGGCAGCTGCCTCCTGCTTGCCGAGGCCGGATTTCGGCTTGTCATTGCCCATGCGTTCAGCCCGTTCCTGCCAGCAGCCTGTCTGCCTGGGCGCGCGCCTCGGTGGTCACTTCCGCGCCCGACAGCATGCGAGCGATCTCCTCGCGACGGCCATCGCCCGACAGCGGCATCACGCGGGTGATCATGCGCCGGCCGTCCGCGTCGCCTGCTTCCTCGATCTTGGAAATCAGCATGTGATGGTCCGCCCGCGAGGCAACCTGCGGGCTGTGGGTGACTGCCAGCACCTGAAGCCCGCGCGACAGCCGCGCCAGCCGCTGGCCAATGGCATCTGCCACCGCACCACCGACGCCCGTGTCGATCTCGTCGAAGATCAGCGTGGGCGCAGAGGCACGCGCCGCCAGCACCACCTTCAGTGCCAGCAGGAAGCGGGAGAGCTCGCCCCCCGACGCCGCCTTGACGATGGGGGCAAGCGGCGTGCCCGGGTTGGCCGCAATCAGAAACTCCACCCGGTCGATGCCGTGCGCCCCGGCGCGGGCCTCGTCGGTCTCGACGCGGGTTTCAAACCGCGCCTTGTCCAGCCTCAGCGGACCAAGCTCGGCCAATATCTCGAGGTCGAGCTTCTCGGCTGCTGCCATGCGCGCATCGGACAGCTTGCGGGCGGCGGCATCGAACACCGCTTGTGCTGCATCGCGCGCCTTCTTCAGTTTCGCCAGCATGGCACCGCCATCATCGATGGACTGCAGGTCCGCCTCGAACCGCGCCATCAGCGCGGCAAGGTCATCCACCTGCACCTTGTGCTTGCGCGCCAGCGCGCGCAGTGCAAACAGCCGTTCTTCTGCGCGTTCCAGCTCCGCCGGATCCAGCACGAAGTCGCGCGCTGCCGCATCCAGCTGCAACTGGGCCTCGTTCATCTCGATGACGACCCGCTCCAGCGCGGCGCACGCCCCATCAAGCGCACCCTGTGCCTGCTCGCGGCGCCGCTCCAGCTTGCGCAAGGCCGTGTTGATTGCCGATACCGTATCGCCATCCTTCAACGCGGCCTGCGCCTCGCTGACGGCATCGGCGAACTGTTCGGCGTTCATCATCAGCTGGCGCCGTTCGGCCAGGGCTGTTTCCTCGCCCTGCTGCGGCGACATCTCGTGAAGCTCCTTCAGCGCATGCTCCAGGAAGGCGCGCTCGGTCTCGGCCCGGGCCAGCCTTGCCTCGTGCGCCTCGTGCGCCTCGCGCGCCTGGGCAAGGTCAGCCCACGCCGCCTGGACGGCACTTACCTGCGCGCCCAGCACGCCATAGGCGTCCAGCGCGGCACGGTGGAACGACACGTCCATCAAGGCGCGGTCATCGTGCTGGCCATGAATTTCCGCCAGTGCCGCGCCCAGCAGCTTGAGCAGGTTCACGCTGGCTGGCTGGTCGTTGACGAACGCCCGGCTCTTGCCGTCAGCCTGCTGCACCCGGCGCACCACGATGGAGCCTTCGCCGGCATCGATGCCTGCCTCATCGAGCAGCCTGAAGGCCTGGTGACCGGCCGGCGGCACGAATGAGGCGCTCACCGAGCCCTTGTCGCAGCCGGTTCGCACCAGCGATGCATCGCCACGCGCACCCAGTGCCAGCCCCAGCGCATCCAGCAGGATCGACTTGCCCGCCCCGGTCTCGCCCGACAGCACGCACAGGCCCTCGTCGAGAGCCAGGTCGAGCTTCTCGATCAGCACGATGTCGCGAATGGCGAGGTTGGTCAGCATGGCTTGAGTTTATACCCTGTTGCCACCGAATCGGAGAGTGGATTTAAGCCACTTTCGCCGTGCGGGCCAATCTCTTCATGGTCAGAAGCGGCTTCGTGGCATTGTCTTGCAACTGTTACAATTGATCAATACATCGGGATATATGGATAAGAATTCAGCCATCGACACCCTGTCAGCTCTTGCCCACGGCGCGCGGCTCGACGCGTTCAGGCTGTTGCTGGCGGCAGCGCCTGGCGAGATGGCGGCGGGTGATATTTCCACGCGGCTCAACACCGTCCAGAACACCATGTCCACCCACCTCGCCATCCTTGAGCGCACCGGGCTGATCAGCAGCAGGCGGGCGGGCCGCAACGTGCTCTACCGCGCAGAACCCGGTGCCATGCGCGACCTGCTTGCCTGGCTGATGGAAGATTGCTGCCAGGGTGACCCCGAAATCTGCCAGCCACTGATGGCTGTGCTGACCTGTAACGATTGCTGAGAGAGATACCTCGATGACCGACGACAAGATCTTCAACGTACTGTTCCTGTGCACCGGCAACTCGGCCCGCTCCATCCTGGCTGAAGCCATCCTCAGCAGGGTTGGAAGAGGCCGGTTCAATACATATTCCGCTGGCTCCATGCCCAAGGGCGAACCGCACCCGCAAACCATCAAGCTGCTCAAGTCGCTGAACTACGACACCGATGGTTTTCGCTCCAAGAGTTGGGACGAGTTCGCCAAGAAGGGCGCACCCAAGCTGGATTTCGTGTTCACCGTGTGTGACAACGCCGCTGGCGAGGTCTGTCCGATCTGGCCGGGCCAGCCCATGACCGCACACTGGGGCGTGCCCGATCCGGCAGCCATCGAAGGTACGGACGCCGTAGTCGCGGCAGCCTTCGCAGAAACCTACCGGCAGCTGAACAACCGGATGATCGCCTTCGCGAACCTGCCGATTGCAAGCATCAGCCGGTTGAGCCTTCAGAGCAAGCTGAAGCAGATCGGCAAGACGGGCGGCGAAGCATGAGCGGCGCCGACCTGCCGCGCCGCCTTTTCGCCGAGGCTTTTGGTACGGCCATGCTGGTCTGCACCGTCGTTGGGTCCGGCATCATGGCAGACAACCTGTCAGACGACGTTGCAGTATCGTTGCTTGGCAACACCATCCCGACCGGTGCGATACTGGTGGTGCTGATCACGATCCTTGGTCCGATATCCGGTGCACATTTCAATCCGGCCGTATCCTTCGGCTTCGCGCTCAAGCGGGATCTGCCCTGGAAGGAATTGCCGCCCTACGTTTTGGCGCAGGTGGCTGGTGGCCTGATCGGCACGGTGGTCGCACACCTCATGTTCGAGTTGCCTGCCATGCAGGCATCGCTGACCGAACGCACGGGTGCTGCGCAATGGTTTGCGGAATGGGTCGCGACCTTCGGCCTGATGGCAATTATCCTTGGTGGAATCAGGATGCGCGCTGACGCTGTGCCGTGGCTTGTCGGCCTTTATATCACGGCAGCATACTGGTTCACGGCTTCCACGTCGTTTGCCAATCCGGCAGTCGCCATCGCGCGCGCGTTTACCAACACGTTCTCAGGCATTCGCCCGGCTGATCTACCAGGGTTCATAACTGCTGAAATGATCGGGGCAGCCTGCGCCGTACCATTGATGGCGTGGTTGCTGGCAAGCCCCAAGGATCGAAAGGCCTCAGCTGCCGAAGATGCTCGACAGCCAGGAGCCTGAATCAACCTGCGGGCTGAGACCACCGCCTTGCAGCAGCGAGAAGGCGTCCTTGTACCACTGCGTATTGGGGTAGTTGTGGCCCAGCACGGCAGCCGCCGTCTGGGCTTCGGAGCGAACGCCCAGCAGCAGGTAGTTCTCGGTCAGCCGGTAGAGGGCCTCAGGCGTATGCGATGAAGTCTGGTAGGTCTCGACCACGGTCTTGTACCGGTTGATCGCTGCCAGATAGGCCTTCTTGCGCTGGTAGTAACGCCCGACTTCCATTTCCTTGCCGGCCAGCACGTCGCGGGCCAGGTTGGCCTTGCCCTGTGCATCCTGTGCGTACTGGGTGTCGGGATAGCGCCGTGCCACTTCCTCAAGTTCGGCAAGCGACTTGCGCGCCTCCGTCGGGTCGCGCCGGATGTCGCCAATCTGTTCGTAGTGGCAAAGTGCGATCAGGTACTGAGCGTAGGCAGCATCGCGGTGGCCTGGATGCAACTGGATAAACCGCTGCGAAGCCGCGATTGATTCAGGATACGCGTTGCGCTGGTACTGCGCGAAGGCCTGCATCAGGATGGCCTTGGTGGCCCACTTGGAATACGGGTGCTGGCGCTCAACCTCGGTGAACTTCTTGACGGCAGAACGGTAATCGCCGTTCTGCACGTCCGCCACGCCCTTGTTGTACATCTCGGCGATCGGTGCACCATCGGGGTCGTTGCCAAGGTCAGGCGCAACGCCCTTGCCGCCGCCGAAAAGCTTGGCACCAAAGCCTTCGCCATCGTCGCCGGACAGCAGGCTGCCGCCGCTGCAACCGGCAAGCAGAAGGCCCGCAAGCACAAGCCCGGCAAGCGGACGAAGTTTGGATCTGACCTGCAACAATATTACTCCACTCGTGCCGAGAGCATGACTGAAAATCCCCGCTACGCCACTTATCGGCTGGCTGACCGGCAAAGGTCAAGCAGCGCAAGGAATCCTGCAGGGATCATTTCACCATGCTTGAATTGGGATGATGCAGCAAGCAGGCGGAAATATGACTGCAAACGCCAAAGGGGCGGGATAACAGCCCCCGCCCCTTCGGTGTCATTCAGGTTCTCGCCGCCAACCGGTGCGTCAGTTGGTCTGGCGGCGCAGGAATGCCGGAATTTCCAGCTGGTCATCATCCAGCGACGGGTCGATGGACGGCTGCAGCGGCAGCACGTTATTGGCAGCCTGCTGTTGCGGTTCGCGGCGCTGCATTTCCGGTTCACGCAGCTGCGCACGGGCTGGCTTGTCTTCTTCGCGGCGAACCCCAAGGCCCACGCTTGCAAGGCGTTCAAGCAGGCCCTTGCGCTTGGTCGTTGCAGCGGCTGCGACCTGGTTCATCTTGTCGGCCCCAGCCGTCATGGCCTGGCGGGCGTGGGGTGGAAACTCTTCCGGTGCCGGCATGCGCGGGCGTGGTGCAGGCTGCGGCACGGCTGCACGCGGGGCCGGTGCCGGCGCAGTTGCAACTGGTGCCGCAATGGGTTCGTAGGCGGGTTCTGCATCCGCGACCACGTCATGATCGTCTTCTGCTTCAACGTGGGTAGCTTCGGCAACCGGCTGCGGTGCAGCGACGGCAGCAGCCGGGCGCGGCGCAGGCCGCGAGACCGGCTGCGGCATGGAATAGCCGTAGGATGCTGTCTCGTGGTCGTCTTCCTCGGAGTCATTGGCGCCAGCCAGCGCTTCATCAGCAAGGCCGGTCGCCACGACCGATACCCGCATGATGCCTTCCAGCTTCTCGTCGAACGTGGCACCCAGGATGATGTTGGCTTCAGGATCCACTTCCTCGCGGATGCGGGTCGCGGCTTCATCGACTTCGTACAACGTCAGGTCAGGGCCGCCAGAGATCGAGATCAGCAGGCCGCGAGCACCGCGCATCGACACGTCGTCCAGCAGCGGGTTGGAGATGGCCGCTTCGGCAGCCTCGATGGCGCGCTTCTCGCCGGATGCTTCGCCGGTGCCCATCATCGCCTTGCCCATCTCGGACATGATGGCGCGCACGTCTGCGAAATCGAGGTTGATCAGGCCGTCCTTGGTCATCAGTTCGGTGATCGAGGCAACACCCGAGTACAGCACTTCGTCAGCCATGGCGAAGGCCGCAGCGAAGGTGGTCTTCTCGTTCGCGACACGGAACAGGTTCTGGTTCGGAATGACGATCAGGGTGTCGACGTGCTTGGACAGCTGCTCGATGCCGCGCTCGGCGGTCAGCATGCGGCGCTGGCCTTCGAAGTGGAACGGCTTGGTCACCACGCCAACGGTCAGGATGCCCTGCTCCTTGGCTGCGCGGGCAATGACCGGGGCTGCGCCCGTACCCGTACCACCGCCCATGCCGGCGGTGATGAACACCATGTGCGCACCAGCCAGGTGATCAAGAATTTCCGGCAGTGCCTCTTCGGCAGCACCCGCGCCAACCTGCGGCTGCGACCCGGCGCCCAGGCCCTGCGTCAGGCTTGTGCCCATCTGGATGCGCCGTTCAGCCGAGCTTTGCAGGATCGCCTGCGCATCGGTATTCGCCACGACGAACTCAACCCCTTCGAGGTTTGATTCGATCATGTTGTTAACGGCATTGCCACCGGCCCCGCCAACGCCGAAAACGGTGATCCTCGGCTTCAATTCGTGTGAATCTGGCACTGTAAGCTTGATTGGCATGATGTGGCGTCCGATCTGGAATTTCCCCTGAGCGGCATTCTGGTTTCCAAATCGATAATAAAAGGTTAACGACACCTTACCCGGTCAGGAAAAATTGCATCTTTCGGGACCATCGCGTTTACCAATCGTTTGCCGATCAGGCAGAATTAATGCTTCGGGCACGCGAAACATGCGCGTTTCCGATGCGAACAGCATCAGCCCAACTATATTTTCAGAAGTTCGCCGGATTCGGCCAAAAGCTAGAAGCTTTCCTTCAGCCACTGTCCCATGCGGCGGAAGTAGCCGGCATCATGGCCTGCACTGGCGATGAGCTGACCGAGGTTCACCGCCTGCTGGTCAGGCACCAGACCATAGCGCAACAAGCCCGACACCACCGCAAATCCTGGTTGCGACATGGCATCCGGCAGTCCGTCGAACCGGTGCGGCCGCGCCACCCGGACCGGCCGCGACAGCACCTCGCCTGCCAGTTGCTCCACCCCGTTGAGCTGGCTGCCACCGCCCGTCAGTACCACGCGGCGAATGCCGTTGCGCACGGCGGGCACCTGCTCGATGCGCTCGCGCACCATCTCGAAAATCTCTTCCATGCGCGGGCGGATGACGCCGCACACCATCGACCGCGGGATCCTTGTCACGGCTTCCGCCCCGGTCTCGCCCAGCACCGGACAGGTGATCAGCTCGCGCTCGTCCAGCATGGCGGGCACAGTCGATCCCCAAAGCGTCTTGACCCGCTCAGCATGGGCAATCGGCGTGTTGAGGCCCCGCGCAATGTCAGTGGTAACGTGATGCGACCCGACCGGCAACGCACCAGCCGACAGGAGCACGCCCTCGTTGAAAACCGCATAGGAGGTTGACCCGCCACCCAGGTCGACCAGCACTACGCCGAGCTCCATCTCGTCAGCCAGCAGCACCGACCGCGCCGCAGCGTATGGCGCCACCACGAAGCCCGCCACATCCAGGTGGCACCGCTCCATCACCCGCGCCAGGTTGGCCATGGTGTTGGGGTCTGCCAGCACCACGTTGATGCTGGCTGAAAGCTCACGCCCATGCATGCCTTCCGGCTCGGTTATGCCGCGTGCATCATCAAGCCGGTAATCGTTGACGGTCACATGCACCACCGCCAGTCCGCCCGTATCGACGCCAGCCAGCGCGGCCGACACGGCCCGGCGGATATCGCTGGCTCGCACTTCATTGGCTTCAACATCAACCTTGCCAACTGCATGCAGCGAGCGGCAGCGCGCGCCCGACAGGTTCAGGTAGACATCGCTGATGGTGGCCCCGGACATGCGCTCAGCCTGCTCGATGGCAATGCGCACGGCACGCTCGGCTGCCGCGACGTTGACGACATGGCCACCGCGCACCCCTTCGGAGCGGCAATGACCGCTGCCGATGATGCGCACCTGCGGCACGCGGTCTTCCACCGTGCGGCGCTTGCGGTTTTCAACTTCGCCGATGAGGCAGCAGATCTTGGTGGAGCCAATGTCGAGCGTGGCGATGCGCGATGGCGTGCCAGTGCCGGTATTGTTGCCTGTTGGGGTCGCCCCCGGAAACGGAACCACTTTCATTGACCTTGTCCACACTCACCACGACCGGCGCACCGGCCAAACCAAACCTTCAACCCTCAAGCCGTGCCGCTTAGCGGGCGCTGGCTGCGAGCTTTTCCGGCGCCACCTTGCCGGCTTCACCAAACGGAACCAGGCTCACCATCCCTGCCATGCGCAGGTCGATTTCCTGGACGCCGCTGTCCAGCACGCCATGCCGGGATACCAGATCTGCCAGCCGGGCAAACGCCGCATCAGCCCCTGTTTCCGGCAACAGTGCACGGCGGCCACCATCGAAGTACAGCGTCCATCGCCGGTTGCCGGACCGCGCCGCAGCCTTCACCTTCGACTTTAGCCCCGGCCAGACTTCAAGTTGGTTAACGAGTTGCGAAACGTGGTTTTGCGCGCCATCGCCGGAGATCAGCATCAACCCGGCAAACTTGCGCGCATCGAAGCTCGCCATCGCAGAGCCTTCGCGATCGATCACGTAGTACAGCCCGTCGCGCTGCCACACGGCAAACGGCTCCCGCTCCTCAACATCCACTTCAAGCCGGTTGGCAGCCACCACCCGCACCGAGGCATGCTTCACCCAATCGAGGTTGAGCAGGATGTTGCGTGCATGCGCAGGGTCGAAGCCAAGCAGCGATCCCCCGGGTTTGACGCCGATGGCGTTCATCACCGTTTCGGGGCGCTTGCGTTGCAGGCCCTTGATCCGCACATCCTCGGCTGCGTAGCCAAAATAGGACGATATCTGTGCTGGCAGCCCGCGCGTGCCGCTGGAGGGGTCCGACAGGTGATCGCCGGCCAGCAGGCCATAACCTGCGACTGCCGCCAGCATGCCGACGGCGCTGCTGCGAAAGGCAAACCGCGTCAGTCGTCGTGTGGCAATCGTTTCACCACGCTGGAACAGCTTTTCAGCAAGATGATAGGCACCGCTTGCCTTCAGCTTCCTGTATGAACGGACCGGGTCAGGCGATCTCATCGGTTGATCCCCGCATCGTTGACCATCCACGTCACCAGTTCAGGAAAGCTGTGACCTGCATGGGCCGCCATCTCGGGCACGAGCGAGGTGGGCGTCATGCCGGGTTGCGTGTTGATCTCGAGGAAGATCAGTTCGCCCTCGGTACCATCGGTGTCGTTGTAGCGAAAATCGGAGCGCGACACGCCCTTGCAGCCGATTTCCATGTGCGCGGCCAGCGCCAGCCGCTGGATGCGCCGGTAGATGTGCTGCGGGATTTCGGCCGGCAGGATGTGCTCCGACCCGCCCGGCTGGTACTTGGCAGCGTAGTCGTAGAAGCCCACCGCCGGCACGATGTCGATGACACCGAGCGCCACGTTGCCCATCACCGCGCAGGTCAGCTCACGGCCCGGCACGAAGCGCTCGACCATTACCCGGTCTTCCGGTCCAAGCCCGTCAGCCTTCAGCAGGTCGGCAATGGAGTTGTTGCCACGGTCGATGATGTGAACGCCAACGCTGGAGCCGTCATTCACCGGCTTGACGACGAAGGGCATTGGCATGACGTCATCCGCCAGGAGGTCTTCAACCATAACGACCTTGTCTTCAGCCACCGGCATCTTGACCAGGGACAGTGCTGCCTTGCACAGCCGCTTGTCCATCGCCAGCGCAGACGCGAGCACGCCCGAATGGGTGTAGGGGATCTTCATCGTTTCGAGGATCGCCTGCACATGGCCGTCCTCGCCCCACTTGCCATGCAGTGCATTGAACACCACGTCCGGCTTCACCTGGCGCAGCTGTTCCACGATATCCGGCGAGGCATCGATCTGCGTGGTACGGAAGCCGGCTTCTTCCAGTGCCTTGGTGCAGGCGCGCCCGGACGACAACGACACCTCGCGCTCGTTGGACCACCCGCCCATAAGGACGGCCACGTGGGTTAGTTCTGGATCACGGAATTCCATGACGACAACGCGCCTTTCAAGAACGGAAGTTCACGCCGATACGCTTGATTTCCCAATCAAGCTCGACACCAGACGTTTCCTTGACACGCGTACGAACGGTTTCACCAAGTTCCTCGATCTGGGCAGCGGTCGCGCCGCCCTCATTGATCAGGAAGTTGCAATGCATTTCCGACACTTTCGCCGGTCCCACCGAATACCCGCGCATGCCGGCAGCATCGATCAGCTGCCATGACTTGTGGCCGGGCGGGTTCTTGAACGTCGATCCGCCGGTGCGGCTGCGGATCGGCTGACTGGCTTCGCGCGCGGCAGTGATCTGGTCCATGTGCGCCTTGATCTCCTCGCGGTCGCCCGCAGCCCCCTGGAACAGCGCAGAGGTAAAGATCATGTCCTCCGGCGCCGACGAATGCCGGTAGCTGTAGCCCATGTCGTCGTTTGACATGATGTGAAGCGTCCCCTTGCGATCAACCCCGCGCGCTTCAACCAGGATGTTGCGGGTCTCACCCCCGTGAGCACCGGCATTCATCCTGAGCGCACCACCGATTGTGCCCGGTATACCTCTCAGAAAGGTTAACAAAGTGATACCCTCACCCAGCGCAAACTGCGCCAGGCGCACATCGGGCACGGCCGTGCCGGACCGCACCTTGTGGTCGCCGTCCAACTCCATCGCCGAGAAACCGCGCCCCAGCCGGATCACCACGCCCGGCACGCCACCATCGCGCACCAGCAGGTTGGAACCAACGCCGATGACCTGAACCGGTATGTCGTCATCCAGCCCGGCCAGGAACGATGCAAGGTCTTCCTCGTCGGCGGGCGAAAAAAGGACGTCCGCCGCCCCGCCCACGCGAAACCAGGTCAGGTCTGCCAGCGGCCGGTCAAGCTCCAACCGGCCCCGCACAGACGGCAAGCGCCGCGCAAGCGTTTCACCCGGCGTTGCCATCACGCACCGGCCCTGCGCGCACCCAGCGCCTTCAGCTCGTCCGGTAGCGCATAGGCCCACTGGGTTATGTTGCCAGCCCCCAGGCAGATCACCACGTCGCCACTGGCAGCGATATCGTGGATCAGGGGCGCGATTTCCGTGTGATGGGAAATGGTGTGCACGTGCCGGTGCCCGCGCGAGCGCAGGCCTTCGGCAAGGGCCGTGTGGCTCGCGCCCTCGATGGGCTGCTCGCCAGCCTCGTACACGGGCGCCAGCACAACCGCGTCGGCATCGTTGAAGCACGAGCAGAAATCATCGAACAGGTCGCGCAGCCGGGTGTAGCGGTGCGGCTGCATTACTGCGATGACGCGCTTGTCGGTTACCCCGCGCGCCGCCTTCAGCACGGCCGCAATCTCGACCGGGTGATGGCCATAGTCATCGTAGACATCGATGCCGTCGTGCTTGCCCGTGAACGTGAAGCGGCGCTTTACACCGGCGAATGACTCAAGACCCTTTGCAATGGCTTCGTCCGAAACGCCGAGGTTGGTGGCAACGGCAATTGCCGCGGTCGCGTTGAGCAGGTTGTGGTCACCGGGCATGGCCAGCGCCAGGTTTTCCATCTTGCGGCTGGCACCGGTGCGCCGGTCGTTGATGGTCACCGAGAAATGGCTCTTGCCACCGGCAAAGCTGATGTCGCCCAGCCGGTAGTCGGCCTGCGCGCTCTTGCCGTAAGTGAAGACGCGGCGGTCGGTCACCTGCCCGATCAGCGTTTGCACTTCCGGGTGGTCGATGCACATCACGGCAAAACCGTAGAACGGGATGTTCTCGACGAACGCGCGATAGGCTTTGCGCGCTTCCTCGAAGGTGCCGTAATGATCGAGGTGTTCGGGGTCCATGTTGGTGACGATGGTCACGTCGGCCGGCAGCTTGACGAACGTGCCGTCGGACTCATCGGCCTCCACCACCATCCAGTCACCCTTGCCAAGGCGCGCATTGGTGCCATAGGCGTTGATGATACCGCCGTTGATCACGGTCGGGTCCATGTCGCCCGCATCAAGCAGCGCCGACACCATCGACGTTGTCGTGGTCTTGCCGTGGGTGCCGCCAATGGCCACGCACGACTTGAAGCGCATCAGTTCGGCCAGCATCTCGGCGCGGCGCACGATCGGCAGGTAGCGCGAGCGCGCCTCGACTACTTCCGGGTTGTCCTTCTTCACCGCGGTCGAAGTGACGACAACCTGCGCATTGCCGATGTTCTCGGCCCGGTGGCCGATGTGCACCGTCACGCCGGCCTTGCGCAGCCGCGCCACGTTGTAGTTGTCGGCGATGTCCGAGCCCTGCACCGTGTAGCCCAGCGTCGCCATCACTTCGGCAATGCCGCTCATGCCGATGCCGCCGATGCCGACGAAGTGAATGGGGCCGATGTCCTGGGTCAGTTTCATGATGCTGGATTGTCCTTTGCCAATGCGGGCCGGGCGAGCTGTTCAACCAGGTCAGCCAGCGATGCAGCCGCGTGCGGTCGCCCGTGCGAGCGCGCCCCCTGTGCGGCTCTGGTAAGATCGCCTGTCTCGAATCGCAAGCGGGTTATGAATGCGGCAAGGTGTTCCGGCACTATGTCCTTCTGTTCCATCACCCAGCCGCCGCCGGCCTTTGTCATGCTTTGCGCATTGCGCAACTGGTCGTTGTCGAGGGCATGCGGCAGCGGCACATAGATCGCCGGCCGCCCGATCACGCCAAGCTCGGCCACCGTGGAGGCCCCTGCCCGGCAGATCACCAGGTGGGCATTGGCGATGCGCCTTGGCATGTCGTCGAAGAAGCTCTCGCAGGTGGCCTTGACGTCCGCTGCCTCATAGGCTGCGCGCACGGCATCAATGTCTTCCGGACGGCACTGCTGCACCACGCGCAACCGCCGCGTCACACCGTGCGGCAGCTCGGCAATCACCTGCGGCATCAGCTGTGAAAAGTACTGCGCGCCCTGGCTGCCACCGAACACCAGCAGGTTGAACATGTGCGCAGCATCGGGGGCCTCGTAGTCGGCCACGGCAGCCAGTACCGCCTCGCGGACCGGGTTGCCGACAAGGCGCACATGCTTCATCTGCTGTGCGGAAAAACCGTAAACCGGCTCGAACGACGTCGCGATGACTTGCGCACCGCCCAGCCCGGCAGCAATCTTGTTGGCGCGACCCGCCACGGCGTTCTGTTCGTGCACCATGCTGGCGATGCCTGCCCGGCGCGCGGCCATCATCACCGGCAGCGACGGGTACCCGCCAAACCCAACGACAACTTTCGGCGGCATCCGTTCGAACGCCAGCCGGCATTGCCGGTAGCCCTTCCATAGCCGGGTCAACTGGCCGGGCAGCGTCCACGGCTTGCCAGGTGTCAGGGTGGACGATGAAATCTCGCTCACCGTGCCATCGGTAAACCGGTCCCGCCAGGCCAGGCCGCGCGCATCGGTAAACAGCCGCACGTCCCAACCGCGCGACTCCAGTTCACGCGCCAGCGCCTGTGCCGGAAACAGGTGTCCGCCGGTGCCGCCAGAGGCAAGCACCACCGTTCCCTTGCCAAGCCGTTGCCTTGCAGTTCCTGCCATGCTGTCAGGCCGTCTTCAGGGCAAGCCCGGTCGCGGCGGCATCGACAACAGGCTTGCGGCTGCGCACGCGCGAGAACGCCAGCAGAAGCCCCATCGAGAACGCCATGGCGATCAGTGATGAGCCGCCATACGAGATGAACGGCAATGTCATGCCCTTGGCCGGCAGCAGGGTCAGGTTGACCCCGAGGTTGATGAACGACTGCACGCCGTAGAGCGTGACCAGCCCGGTGAGTGCCAGCACCGCAAACGGGTCCGACACCACCATCGCCCGGCGCAGGATGCGCAACACGATGAAGCCGATGATGCAGATCAGGATGGCGCAGGCGAGGAAGCCGAATTCCTCGCCGATCACGGCGGGAATGAAGTCGGTGTGGGCATCCGGCAGGATGTGCTTGGCGGTGCCGCCGCCCGGCCCCGTGCCCATCAGGCCCCCATTGTGAAACGCCTGGGTCGCCACATCCACCTGGAAGGTATCATGCGCCTCGGGATCGAGGAACCGGTTCAGGCGCGACGCCACGTGCGGAAAGGTCAGGTAGGCACCAACAGCCCCTGTCACGGCAAGCCCGCCAAGGCCGAAGATGTACACCCACGCAATGCCATGGATCAGCAACAACGTCGCGAACACGATGGTGATCAGAACGAGCTGTCCGAAGTCCGGTTGCAGCACCAGAAGACCCGCAAACAGCGCAAACAGCACAAATGCGATCAGCGTGCCAGGCATGTCCGGCCGGCGCGTGCCTTCTGCCAGAAACCACGCCGCAGCCACGGCAAACGCCGGCTTGACGAATTCCGACGGCTGCACGTTGATCGGCCCGAGGTCGAGCCAGCGGTGCGCGCCCTTGATCTCGGGGCCGACGAACAATGCGGCCACCATTGCCGCAAGCCCGGCAAAGAACGTCAGCAACGCCACCCGCCTTGCCCACCCGGTGGTCAGCATCGAGGTTGCCAGCAGCACGAGGATAGCCGGTATAAGGAACACAAACTGGCGTGTGAAGAAGTGGAACGGATCCAGCCCGATGCGCGCGGCCACCGGCGGGCTTGCCGCCATGGAAAACAGCACACCGGCCGCCATCAGCACCAGCACGCAGCCCATCACCACGCGGTCCACGGTAAACCACCAGTCGGCGACAAGACCCCTGTCAGAGCGTGAAATCAGCATGACTCAAGCGACCTCCTTGTGGAACTCGACCCCATCGAGCTTGTGCACCAGCGCGCGGAAATCCTCGCCGCGCACTTCAAAGTTCGGATACTGGTCGAAGCTGGCGCACGCCGGGGACAGCAGTACTGCTACCTCGCCCGCACCGGATGTGTCGCGTGCCGCGTCACGGGCTGCCGCGACAACCGCAGCCTCCATCGTGCCACAGATTTCGTATGGCACCTTGCCGTCCAGTGTTTCCGCCAACTGGCCCGCGTCTTGCCCGATCAGGTAGCTGCGCACAATCCGGCCGAACAGCGGCACCAGCGGTTCGATGCCGCCAGCCTTTGCCTGCCCGCCTGCAATCCAGTAGATGCGGCTGAAGCTCGACAGCGCCTTTTCGGCAGCATCTGCGTTGGTCGCCTTGCTGTCGTTGATGAACACGACCCGGCCCGAATGACCTACCTCTTCCATGCGGTGAGCAAGTCCGGGGAACGAGTTGAACCCCTGCTCGATCTGCTCCGGCGTAAGCCCCATGCGCCGCGCGGCAATATAGGCGGCACAGGCGTTCTGCGCATTGTGCGCACCGCGAAGCGCGCGGGCAGCCTCAAGCGAAACCCGCACGCCGTCGCGATGGTCCGTCAACCCGGAAGTATCAGACGTGATCGTGGCCGGACGGCCCTTCACCGAGAACGTCACGACATTGGTGCGGTGCGCCGCCTCGGCAGCAATTGCGGCACACCAGTCGTCGTCGATGCCGATGGCGGCAGTATCGCCTGCGTCCTGCAGCGCAAACATGCGGGCCTTCACGGCTGCGTAGTGTTCCATGCTGCCGTGACGGTCGAGGTGGTCCGGCGTCAGGTTCATCAGGATGCCGGCATCCGGCTTGAGCGACGGCATCAGGTCGATCTGGTAGGACGACAGCTCGATCACATAGGCGGTGTGGTCCCCGGGCGCTGGCAGCAGCAGCGCCGCCGTGCCGATGTTTCCGCCGACCTGCACGTCGAGCCCGGCATTGGCCAAAACGTGACCGGTCAGTGCGGTGGTGGTCGACTTGCCGTTGGTGCCGGTAATGCAAATCAGCCGGGCAGAGGTCCCGGCGATCTCGCGCGCCAGTATCTCGGTGTCGCCGATAATCTCGGTGCCTGTGGCAAGCGCCTTTCGCACGCTCCAGTGCGGCTCGGGATGTGTCAGCGGCACGCCGGGTGACAGCACGAAACTGTCCAGCGTGGAGAAATCGACCTCGTGCAGGTTGACCACCGGCAGACCAAGCTCTTCAGAGCGTGCAGCAGCAGCAGGCGCATCGTCCCACGCCAATACTTCAGCGCCGCCGCGAACCAGCGCATCGACCGTGGCATTGCCCGACCGGCCGAGCCCGAAGACGCCAACCCGCTTGCCCCTGAAACTGTTTGCTGCAATTGCCATGTGACCGGACCCCGTACCCCTAGCGCAGCTTCAGCGTGGCAAGGCCGATCAGCGCCAGCACCACCGAAATGATCCAGAACCGGATCACGATGGTCGGCTCCTTCCAGCCCTTCTGCTCGAAGTGATGGTGCAACGGCGCCATGGCAAACACCCGTTTGCCTGTCAGCTTGAAAGAGGCCACCTGTACGATCACCGATACGGTTTCCAGCACGAACAGCCCGCCGATGATGGCCAGCACGATCTCGTGCTTGGCTGCCACAGCAATTGCCCCCAGTGCACCACCCAGCGACAGCGAGCCCGTATCGCCCATGAAGATCATAGCGGGCGGTGCATTGAACCACAGGAAGCCAAGCCCGGCCCCGATCAGCGCACCGCACAGTACGGCAAGTTCGCCGGTGCCGCGCACATAGTGGATCTGCAGGTAGTCGGCAAACTTCACGTTGCCGGCCAGGTAGACGATCACGCCAAAGCTGGCCGCCGCGATCATGACCGGCACGATGGCAAGCCCGTCCAGCCCGTCGGTCAGGTTGACCGCATTGCCTGCCCCCACCACCACGAGTGCGCCAAACACGATGAAGAACGCACCCATCTGCAGCAGCACGTCCTTCAGGAACGGCAGCGCCACGGCATTTGACAGCTTGTCCTCGCCCAGCATGGTGAACATCCACACCGCAATACCAGCGATGACGAACTCTGCGGCCAGCCGCAGCCGGGCCGAGAAACCACCTGTCTTGGCCCGGGTGACCTTGAGATAATCGTCATAGAAGCCGATCGCCCCAAAGCCCATTGTCACGAACAGCACCGACCACACATAGAGGTTGGACAGGTCCGCCCACAGCATCGTCGAGATCAGCACACTGACGAGGATCATCAGCCCGCCCATGGTGGGCGTACCCTGCTTTTCCAGCACATGGCGTGCCGGCCCATCTTCACGGATGGGCTGGCCCTTGCCCTGCTTCAGCCGCATCTGCGAAATCAGCCAAGGGCCGAACATGAACACGAGGAACAGCGCGGTCATCAGCGCGCCCCCGGTGCGGAAAGTAATGTACCGGAACACGTTCAACGCCGATATCTGGTCACTCAGTTCCAGGAAAAGATGATAAAACATGTGCTGTCCCGCATCGAAGGTTGGAAGGTCCGCAAGGGCGAAGGATATCGCCTGAACGGCAATCCTGCCGTCACGCCCCTCCGCCGCCCCCGTATTTCTTGATGATCGCCTGGACCACCGGACCCATTTTCGATCCGAGCGATCCCTTGACCATGATCACGTCTCCGGTCTGGATAGACCCCAACAGTGGTTCGATCAACTCCGCGGATGCCGTTGTGTACGAACCTTTCATGGCATCCGGCAATCTTGACCACAGGGCCACCATCTCCGGCCCGCAAGCAAAAACCTTGTCTGTTCCGGCAGCTTCGACCGGTTCGGCAAGCCCGGCATGCAGCTTTGCCGAATGAACGCCCAGCTCCAGCATGTCACCCAGCACTGCAATACGCCGGCCACGCCCAGCCGGATCAGTATCGCCCAGCATGGCAAGGGCAGCCCGCATCGAGGCCGGATTGGCATTGTAGCTTTCATCGATCAGCGTCACCGAGACACCGTCTGCCTTGAGCTTGTGCCGCACGCCGCGGCCTGAAGGCGGGGCAATGTCGGCCAGCGCCAGCGCGCAGCGCGCAAGGTCTGCCCCGGCGGCCTGGCAGGCGCCAAGCACGGCAAGTGCGTTCTGGATCACGTGGCGGCCCGGCGCACCCAGCTTGCAGGTCACCAGTTCGTCGCCAACCTTCACCGTCATGCACGAGCACTCGTCATGCAGCGTGAAACGCTCCAGCCGGATGTCGCTTTCGGGCGCTTCGCCAAAGCTGCGGATGTCGGTTATGCCCCTCGCAGCCGCAATGGCGGCCAGCTTCGCGAAGTACGGGTTGTCGCGGTTGAGCAGGGCTATGCCGCCCTCCACCACACCCGTGAAAATCTCGGCTTTTGCATCGGCAATCTGGTCGAGGCTGGCGAAATGCCCGAGGTGACTTTCAGCAACTGTCGTGATGATGGCCACGTGCGGTTTGACCATGTCGATCAGGGTTTCGATCTCGCCGGCATGGTTCATGCCAACCTCGATGATGCCATAGGCCGTCTGCCGTGGCATGCGCGCCAGCGTCAGCGGCACACCCCAATGGTTGTTGAAAGACGACACCGCTGCATGGCTCGACCCGCAAGCCGACAATGCAACCTTCAGGGCATCCTTGGTGGTGGTCTTGCCGACAGAACCCGTCACGGCGATGACTTTTCCGGCAACCCGCTTGCGCGCCGCCCGGCCCATCGCCTCCAGCGCCTTGAGCGCATCCGGCACCACCAGCACAGGCCCCGCCTTGCGCATCTCATCGTCAGGCCGAGCAACGACGGCGAGCCCGGCACCAGCGTCAAGCGCGGCAGCAGCATACTCGTGGCCATCAACACGGTCGCCACGAATGGCCACGAAGATGTCGCCCG
Source organism: uncultured Alphaproteobacteria bacterium (assembly GCA_963700735.1). Lineage (GTDB taxonomy): Bacteria > Pseudomonadota > Alphaproteobacteria > Rhizobiales > Aestuariivirgaceae > Anderseniella. Next base: position 167,411 of record CAVOYR010000008.1, on the reverse strand, counting down.
GCGCAATGGCGCGGCTGTCGATGGTCACGCCGTTCAGCGCAACGCTAACCGTGCCTTCCAGCGTGCCGCCGGTGGCTGCCAACAGTTCATCCAGTCCCCAAAGATCCCCGTCAGCCATTGGCCACCCGTCCACCGATATGCGTCAAGATCACGTCATGGTCAGAGAACGGGATGACCGTCTTGCCGACCGTTTGCCCCGTCTCGTGTCCCTTGCCGGCCACCACCAGCGCGTCACCTGCCTGCAGCGCATCGATCGCCTGGGCAATGGCGAGTGCCCGGTCACCTATCTCCTGCGCAGCCGGGCATTCAGCCATGATGGCGGCCCGGATCGCCGCAGGGTCCTCGCTGCGCGGATTGTCGTCCGTCACGATGGCGATGTCAGCATCACGCGCCGCCACCGCACCCATCTCGGGCCGCTTGCCCGCGTCACGGTCACCACCTGCACCAAAAACCGCGTACAGTTTGCCCGTTGCATAGGGTCTCAGCGATTGCAGCGCATGGGCAAGCGCGTCGGGGGTGTGGGCATAATCAACAAAAATCGGCGCACCGTTGTGCTTGGTTGCAACCAGTTCAAGACGTCCGGTCGCGCCGCGGATCTGCTCGAGGGCCCGGATCGCATGCGGTTCGGACCCGCCAGCCGCCAACACCAGTCCCACGGCCATCAAGGCGTTCTCCGCCTGGAATGCGCCGACCAGTGGCAGGTAGATATCATAATTGCCCTGCCGGCCCCGGATCACCAGCGACTGGCCGAACCCTTGCGGTTTTGCCGACACCAACTGCAGCATGCCGCCTGCTTCACCCACCGTGTTGACCACAAGCCCGCGTGCCTTGCAGCGTTTGATGATAGTCTCCGCCTGCGGCATGTCAGCGTTGATGATGGCACCGGCACCTTCGCCCAGCACCTCCTCGAACAGCATCATCTTGGCGTCCAGGTAGGCGTCAAAGGTCTTGTGGTAATCCAGGTGGTCGCGGGTCAGGTTGGTGAAGCCCGCTGCGGCGATGCGCAAGCCGTGCAACCTGTACTGCGCCAGGCCATGACTGGAGGCTTCCAGCGCCACATGGTCCACGTGTTCGCGTGACAACGCCTTCATGGCAGCGTGGATGTCCACCGGGTCCGGCGTGGTGTGCTCGAGCTTGCGAACACCCGATGGCGACACGATGCCGACGGTGCCGATACTGGCCGCCGAAAGTCCGAGGATCGACCAGATCTGGCGCACGAACGAGGCAACGGACGTCTTGCCGTTGGTGCCCGTTACCGCCACCACGATATCGGGCTGCGGGGCATACATCCGCGCGGCCATCAGGGCCAGCGCAAGGCGCGGATTATCCACCCGCAACACGCACAGGCTGTCCGGCACATCCAGATTTGCTTCATGCCCGGCCAGAATGGCGACAGCACCCTGCGCCACTGCAGCATTGGCAAACTTTGCCCCGTCAGCCGTGCCACCCGGGATGGCCGCGAACACGAAGCCGGCCCTGGCCTTGCGGCTGTCACTGGTGATCCCTTCGATCACCAGGTTACGGCACCCACCGGGCACCGCAACGATGCCGTGTGCCAGATGTTCCAGCATCAGGCTCACTGGGTAGCCCCCGTCACGGCCGACGCCTGGGCAGCTGTGTCCTTGGCCAGTTGCTTGGCCCGATCAACCTTGTACTTCTCCAGCTTCTTGCGATCCGCCTCGTCAAACTTCGGCATGACGCCCAGCATCGGCGCAATGCGTGCAACGATGTTGCCTGCGGTCGGAACCGCGTTCCAGCCAGAGGTTGCAAAGCCATAGGTCTCGGGAAGTGGCTTGGGTTCGTCGATGGTGATCAGCATGATGTACTTCGGATCATCCATCGGAAACGCGCCGATGAAAGAGTTCAACAGCTTGGTCTTGGAGTAGCGGCCATTGACCACCTTTTCGGCAGTTCCGGTCTTGCCACCCACGCGGAAGCCCGGCACTTCTGCCTTGCCGGCCGTTCCCTCGGCGACGTTGAGGCGGAAAAGATATCTCATGCTGGCACTTGTCGAGGGTTTGATGACTTGCGTGGCAAGCGCATTGGCGGTCTCTTCGTCGCGCTTCAGCAGCGTTGGCGGAATGAGCTTTCCACCGTTCAGGAGTGCTGCTGTCACCATGGCACCCTGCATCGGCTGTACGGCAAATCCGTGACCAAACGCAGCTGTCACAGTAACCAGCTTGCCCCAGCGCGCAGGCAGCAGGGGCCGCGCTGCTTCGGGCAGCTCGGTGCGCAGCCGGTCGAACAGACCCATCTTTTTCAGGAACGCCTGGTGCCCCTCTTCGCCCACCTCAAGCGCCATCCTGCCGGTGCCGATGTTCGATGAATGCAGGAAGATTTCCGGTACGGTCAGAATGCGCTTCTGGGCGTGGTAATCATTGATCCTGGCCCGGCCGATAACCAGCGGATAACGCGCATCATAGCGCGACTGCAGGTTTGCCGTACCCGCATCGAACGCCATCGCAAACGTTACTGCCTTGATGACCGACCCCAGTTCGAACACACCTGCCGTCACCCGGTTGACGTTGTCCGGCTTGAGCGCATCTGCCGGGTTGTTCGGGCTGAAATCCGGCAGTGATGCCAGCGCAAGCACTTCGCCCGTATAGGCATTGAGAATGATGCCGGCAGCCGCCTTGGCCTTGAATTTGGCAACCGACTTGCGCAGCTCGTCTGTCACCGCATGTTGCACGCGCAGGTCAATCGAAGTCTGCGCCGGCAGGGATGCCGCGCGTGTCGTGTCGGCCAGCGAAGCCGTATACAGCGCACCCTGGTCGTCGAGAAATTTCTCGAGGCCCGCTATGCCATGCGAGTCGAGGTCAACGGCACCCAGCACATGCGCTCCCAGATTGCCATTCGGATAAATCCGCCGCGTCTCGCTGCGGAACCCGATACCGGGAATGCCCATGTTGTGCACCAGCTCACGTTCCGCCGGCGACACTTCGCGCTTGATCCACACGAACCGCCGCTTGCGGTTGGAGAACTTGTCCCGCAGGTCGGCAGCCTTGAGTTCTGGCAGGGCACCGGACAGCAGTTCAACTGCCTCGTCGAGGTCAATCATCTTGGCCGGGTCGGCATAAAGCGACGAAACCGGAATGTCCGTAGCCATTGTCGTTCCGTGCCGGTCGACAATGTCCGGCCGGGGAATGCGCACCTTCACGTCCTGCTGGGCAACCTGTTGCTCGCGCGCACCTTCAACCAGCGTCAGCCACCCGGCCTTGCCGATCAGCACCGCAAAGCCAAGCGTGAAGCCCGCCACCACCAGCCGCAGCCTCTTGTGCCCGCGCAGCGTGACCGCAGGCTTGGGCTTGTCGTGCGTATCGTTCGCGTTGCTCATTGCATCATCCGCAAAAGGTCTGCCAGCGGGTCCTTGCTGGCAGGTGTCTGGTCAGGCGACGCCACGGGCGCAGCCGGCAGTGATCCCGTGACCTGCTGGTCTGTAATGATCTGGTCCGGCAACACCGGCCCCATGTCGAGGTGCTGCCGGGCCAGCCGCTCCAGCCGTTGCGGCCGCGTCAACAGGCTCCATTCGGCGTTCAGCAGGCCGATCATCTCGTACTCTGATTCAACGTCGCGGTCCGCCGCCGCAATGCGCCGCTCCAGCGAGCGGGTGTGATGCTCAAGCTGATACAGCGCAAAGCCGGAGCCAAGCACCGTGGTGACCAGCAACACGTTAAGCAGTCTCAACACAACGAAACCTCCCGGCCGAAATCTGCCAATTCGAATGGATGGGCCGGCGCGGCGGTCCGCCTGCCTGCTCGCAACCGTGCAGACCGTGCGCGCGGGTTCGAGTTTGTTTCAGCTTCGGTGGCAACGATGCCGCCACGCGCCAGTTCCTCGAACGACGGTTCCATCTCGTCGGATTGGGGCGCGTGCCGCGATGCCCTCGGTGCCCGGCCCGTTCGGGCCTGGAAGAAGCGCTTGACGATGCGGTCTTCCAGCGAATGAAAGCTCACCACCACCAGCCGCCCGCCTGGCGCAAGCAGTTGTTCGGCAGCAGCAAGCGCTTCGGCCAGCTCGCGCAGCTCGGCATTGACGAAAATCCGCAGTGCCTGGAAGGTCCGGGTGGCCGGATGGATCGACGGCCCCTTGTGCTTTGGCGGCCGACCAATTGTCTGCTCGATCAGGTCCGCCAGTTCCAGCGTGCGGGCAAACGGCTCGGCCTCCCGGCGCTTGGTTATGGCGCGGGCAATGGCAAAGGCGCGCTTTTCCTCGCCCAGCACCCCAATGATGTGGCGAAGATCGCGTTCCTCGAACGAATTGACCACGTCGGCGGCACTGCGGCCTGCCTGCGCCATGCGCATGTCGAGCGGTCCATCGCGCATGAACGAAAACCCGCGGTCGGCCTCGTCCAGCTGCATCGAGGACACGCCGACGTCGAGCACCACCCCGTCCACCCGGTCAACACCAAGCTGCGCGGCAATGTCGGCAAGCTGCGAGAACCGGCCCTCGACCAGGCTCAGCCGCCCGCCACTGCTGGCAACCAGCGCCTGGCCCGCAGCAATGGCATCGGGATCACGGTCGATGGCCACCACGCGCACGTCCGCTGCCGCCAGCAAGGCGCGGGTATAGCCGCCGGCACCAAAGGTACCGTCGACGATCACCTCGCCATCCTGCGGGTGCATGGCGTCAAGCACCGGCTGCAACAGCACCGGCACGTGACGCTGCGGCGTGGTATCGCCTGCACGTGTCATGGTTCGCAATATGTCCCACCAGGCAAACAGCCGGCTGCATCTTCCCCAACGCAGCAGGCACGGTTCGCCGTCGATATCTTAAACAAGCGTTAGGACTTTGGAGCCGTGATCCTTAACAAACCGTTGATGGAGTGACCTGTTCTGTGCCGCAACGTGCGATTGTTCGTGTCAAACCGCCATAAACAGCAAAAACGGCCCGCATGGGGCCGCTTGGAAGGCACGGGACTGACCGGAATGCGGTGTCAGCGCTTGCCGCTGCCACCCGGACGGCGGCCCTGATTCCCCGGAGGGGGCGGGGCACCCTTGGTGTCCTTGTGGCGGAACGTGATGCGGCCCTTCTCAAGGTCATAGGGCGTCATCTCGACGGTCACCCGGTCACCGGCGATGGTGCGGATGCGAAACTTCTTCATCTTGCCGGCGGTGTAGGCAATGATCTCATGGTCATTCTCCAGCTTCACCCTGAAGCGCGAGTCAGGCAGCACCTCCGTCACGACGCCTTCAAACTCGAGCACTTCTTCTTTCGACATAAATTGGTTCCCTGTCGGTTTCTGTTGTGGGCTGAATACAGTTTTGTTGACCGATAATCAACGTATTGAAAAACGAAAAGGCCGGGCCAGCGGTTCCGCCAGCCCGGCCCAAGGTCGTCAGACAGGCAATCAGCCCATCTGGATTTCGGCAGCCTGGTTGCCACGGCCACGCGGGTCAGCTTCCACCACGAAGCTTACCTTGTCGCCATCCTTGAGGCCTTCGAGGCCCGAACGCTGGATCGCGGTGATGTGCACGAAGACGTCCTTGGAGCCGTCTTCCGGCGCAATGAAACCAAAGCCCTTGGTGGTGTTGAAAAACTTGACGGTGCCATTAACACGCATTTGGGACAGTCCTTTCCCGGTATCACTCTGGAATGACCAGTCCGGCTCACGTAGGCATGCCGGTCTCTGGGAAGGCGCGGAAAGTCGTCTCGGCGGTGTTAAGGCGTAGATTTCTATACCGGTCGTCTCAGGGCGCACCCATTCCATTCACGATGCGCCGGTAGTGCGTATTATACGTCAAATTATGAGTCGTTTCAATGAAGCAATGATGGCCAGTCCTCAAACAGAGAACGTCTTTTGACATCAGCCGGCCTGTAAGCCGGGTTCTGTCCAGATGGGCGGTTGCCCGCCATCCTGGATGATCATTCATCTGGGATGCACGTTGCCGTACACCTCAAGCAGCCAACCCGGGCGGCATTCCGAAGAACGCGAACCGCATGGCTCGAAACCATGCACGCCACCCCTATTTGGCCTTGCTCCCGGTGGGGTTTGCCGTGCCGCCTGCGTTACCGCAGCCGCGGTGCGCTCTTACCGCACCCTTTCACCCTTACCGGACAGGCAAGCCTGGCCGGCGGTTTGCTTTCTGTGGCACTTTCCCTGGAGTCGCCTCCGCCGGACGTTATCCGGCACCGTGTCTCCGTGGAGCCCGGACTTTCCTCACCGGCCCCGGTCCCGCAAGGGGGCCGTGGCTGCGGCGCGATCATCCAGCCGACTGATGTCAGGTAGCCATATAGCCGCTCTGGCGTGCAATTGCATCCTTCGGCAACCTCTCCTTGTGACAATTTTGCAATATCAAAGGACGATGTTCCCTTCTAAAGTGGTATTGAATGTTTGTTCAGCTGGAAACGCACGATTTTGCACAGTGTGTGACCAGGCTTTCAGCGCACCAGCCTGTGTAGCGGCAGCAGGTGTCGCGTTGCAGCAAAGGGGGCTGCACAATGGTTCACGTGGTACAGGTCGACGACGACCCCATATTCAACGCGGTGCTGCACAAGCATTTCAGCAGCCGCGATGGCGTGGAATTGCTGCAGCTTGAATCGATCTTCAACCTCGAGAAGCACATGCGTACCGGCACACCGGTGGATGTGCTGATCCTCGACCTGTCGCTGCCCGACCGTGATGCGATCGAGTTCCTGACCACGTTCAACGCGACCGCCTTCAAGGGCAAGATCATCGTCATCTCCAGCCAGCCGCGCAGCGTGATTGACATGGCGGTCACCCTCGCCAGGGCAGCAGGTGCTGAAATTGACCTGAGCCTCGAGAAGCCGATGACGCCCGAAAAGCTTGCCCGCATCGACGCCATCATCTCCAGCATGGCTTAGCTGACCGGCTTTTCCGCACCTTCGGGCAGCAATTGCGCCAGCACCGTGCAGGTCTGGCGGTCGGCAACGGCGTCACATCGCTCGGGCCGGTAGTGCATCTGGAACGAGCGAACCACGCTGGCGGTGCACTGATCATACTCGCCCGTCACATCAAGCCCATAGCCGAACGCTTTCAACGCCGCCTGCAACCGGCTAACCTCAGCGGGTCCGGCCTGTGCGTCCATCGCGGTTGCCGCATGGGCCTGCGCATCATCAGGCCACAGGCCCACGCCGGCGGCAGCAAGCCTTGCCCACGGAAACCGCTCACCCGGATCCACCTTGCGCCCCGGCGCCACATCCGAGTGCGCCAGCACGTTGCGCGCCACTATGCCGTGGCGGGCGATGATGTCCTTCGACAATGCAATTACCGCTGCAATCTGGGCTTCCGGAAAATCCCGGTAGTCAGGACCATGGCCAGGGTTGACGATCTCGATGCCGATGGAGCGCGAGTTCACATCATCGCGGCCCGCCCAGCTCGACGCCCCGGCATGCCAGGCGCGTTTGTCTTCATCCACCATGTGCACGATCCGGCCGTCCTCGTGCACCAGGTAATGGCACGACACCTGCCCCCGGTCCGTGGTCAGCAACTCGATGGCAAATTCAGCGGTTGGGGTGCCGGTATAGTGCAGCAGCAATATCTCGGGCGTTGCACCCTCGCGGCGCTCATCGAAGTTGATGGCAGGTATCCACTCGTATGGCATGCTGGTGGACGTCATAGCCCGCGTTCACGCTCGACCTGGTTCCAGGCTTCGTTGATGCGGGCCAGCCGCCGGGTGGCAATGCTCACAGCCTCTTCCGGCATGCCGGCCGCGATGTGGCGGTCGGGGTGGTGCAGCTTGATCAGCTTGCGATAGTGCAGCTTGAGCTCGGTGTTCGACGCGTCGCAGTCGATGCCCAGCACCGAATAGGGGTCGGTTTCCTGCCCGCGCAGATTGCGCGAACGGATGCAACCAAACTTGCCGTCCAGTTCAAAGATGCGCGCGACCTCTTCCAGGAAAGCCAGCTCCTCCGGCCCCACGACACCATCGGCGCGCGCAACGTGAAACAGCCCGTCGAGCAGGTCTTCCAGCACTTCGGGCTGGTCGCTGAACAGCCGGTGGATGCTGCGCGCATAGGAGTCGAAGCCCGCGACCTCCTGCTTGGCCAGGTTGAACACCCGCGCCACGTTGGCCATCTCGTCCGGCCGCACCACGAAAATTTCCTTGAAGGCGCTCACTTCGGAGGGTGTCACCGCTCCGTCCGCCTTGGCCATCTTGGCCGCAAGAGCAATCACCGCGATGGTGAAGGCGACCGACTTCTGCGGGTCGCGGCGGGCACGCGGTGCCCCCACGATGCGCGACAGCGCCTCGGCAACGCTGTCTCCCACCGCTGAAAGAACTTCAGTGATTCTGGTCCAGATACTCATGACTTGTAACATTAAACCATCATCTCTACCGTTCGCGACGGCTTTCACGAGAGTTACGCAAATTTCATGACCGACCGATCACGCGGGCTTATGCTGGCACTTGCCGGCGTGGTGATCTTCGGCCTGACGCTGCCATTCACCCGCATTGCCGTTGCCGAATTGCCGCCGGTATTCGTCGGTCTCGGCCGCGCGGTGGTTGCCGCAGTTCTGGCAGCCCTCATGCTGTCTGTGACGCGTTCACCCCGCCCGATCCGTCGCGACGTGCTCAAGCTGGTGCTGGCGGGTTTTGGCATCGTCATCGGCTTTCCGGTGTTCTCGGCCATCGCCATGCAGTCTGCCCCGGCAAGCCATGGCGGCATCGTGCTGGGCATCCTGCCGCTGGCAACCGCGGCCGCCGCCATCGTGTTTGCGGGAGAAACGCCATCGCTGAAATTCTGGCTATGGGCCATTGCCGGCTCGGCAGCGGTGGTCGTGTTCGCCGTGCTCAATGCTGGCGCAACCGAGGTGTATACCGCCGACCTCTGGTTGCTGGCAGCCATCGTGGCGGCTGCCATCGGTTACGCGATCTCCGGCGACATGACGAAACGGCTGGGCGGCTGGCAGGTTATCTCCTGGTGCCTGATCGTCATGCTGCCGATTATCATCATTCCGGTCATGTTCACGTTGCCGGATGTGAACTGGGGCGCATCAGCGTGGGCGTGGGGATCGTTCGCCTATGTGACCGTGTTCTCGCAATTCCTCGGCTTCTTCTTCTGGAACAACGGGCTGGCATTGGCTGGCGTGGCGCGGGCCGGGCAAATGCAACTGCTGCAGATCTTCGTGACGCTGGCAGGCTCATGGGCGCTGCTGGGCGAGCCGGTAACGGCCATCACGCTGGGCTTTGCACTGCTGGTGGCGTTCTGCGTGTGGATGGGCCGGAAAGCCTGAAGCTGAACGCAGCACTAGCCGTGGCTGCGCACGCACTCGCGGTACTTTCTCCAGGCTTCCTCGGTTTTCAGTTTCCGCGCCTGCTCCTTGAGCCAATAGCACTCAAGCACCTCACTGTCGTTGGCAGCTGACGTAATGGTAGTCGAAGCGCCAAGCGCCATGCAGAATGCAGCGCTGATCAACAGCGGTCGTGAATACCTGTCGCGGCTCATCATGACTGGTCTCCGGTATGTCCGCTCTGCAAATGACATGGTGATGGCCAGCGCAAAGTCAAAACACCCCCGCCTCCAGCCCTGCCGCCATGGCAAGGCCCAGTTCCTCCACCTGACCGGTAAACGCCTCGTCCCACTTTCCGTGCAGGATCATCGGTTCCTGTACCAGCTTCCAGCGAAGCCCGCCGGTGATGCTCTCGATGGCGCGGCGCGTGCCAGTGCCATCAAGACCGGCGCGGATGTAAACGCCCAGCGGCAGGCCCTGCTTTTCCTCGATCACGCCGTAGTAGGTGCGGTCGAAAAAGTCCTTCAGCGCCCCCGACATGTAGCCGAGGTTCTCCGTTGTGCCGAGGATGATGCCATCCGCCGCCAGCACATCATCCACACCTGCCTCGAACGGCGTCTTTGACACCACCTCGACGCCCGAAACGTCCGGCGACGACGCCCCGCGCACTGCCGCATCACGAAGCGCCACCGTGTTGGGCGACGGCACGTGCGCGACGATGAGCAGGCGTTTTGTCATGAGTGGCCTTGAACAGCACGCGGCGCATAGGGCGCTTCCAGCGAGGCGATCTGCGCGTCCGTGAGATTGATGTCCATCGCAGCAATGGCGTCAGACAGATGATGCGGCTTGGTAGCCCCGATGATCGGCGAGGTGATGCCCTTCGCCAGAACCCAGGCCAGCGCTACCTGCGCCGGCTTGACGCCCAGCTTGTCCGCCAGCTTCTCGACGCGGGCGAGGATGGCGTAATCCTGCTTCGTGCCAAAATACCCTTGCGCAATCTTGTCGGTTTCACCGCGCGCCGTCTTGCCCTTGCCGTCCTTCGGCGTATTGCCAGCCAGGAACCCGCGCGCCATCGGCGACCACGGCACCAGCGCCACGCCTTCCGACTTGCAGTACGGGATCATTTCGCGCTCTTCCTCGCGGTAGCACAGGTTGTAGAAATTCTGCATGACCGCGAACTTCGCCCAGCCGTTGGCCCGTTGCATCTCGCGCAACTTGGCGAACTGCCATGTCCACATGGACGACGCACCAATGTAGGTCGCGCGGCCAGAGCGCACCACGTCGTTGAGCGCCTCGGCGATCTCTTCCATCGGCGTGTCATGGTCGAGCCGGTGGATGTAAAGCAGGTCCACATAGTCCGTCTGCAGCCGGGCCAGCGAGGCGTCGATGGCCTCCATGATGTGCTTGCGCGACAGACCCCTGTCGTTCGGCCCGTCGCCCATGGCCAGGCACACCTTGGTGGCAATCACCGCATCGGACCGCTTCATGTTGGCTTTGACGAAGTTGCCGAGGATCTGCTCGCTCGCGCCCACTGAATAGAAGTCCGCCGTGTCGAAGAAATTGATGCCTGCATCCAGCGCGCCCTTCAGGAACGGCTGCGCCGCCTCCTCGCCCAGCACCCACGGATGATGCGGCCAGCCTTCCTGGCCATAGCTCATCATGCCGAGGCAAAGTTTCGACACCTTGACGCCCGAAGCGCCCAGTTTCACGTACTCCATGTGCTGCTGTCCCTAATCGAAGTCACGCCGCCGCAGCGTGATGATTTCCTTGTTTGATGCATCCATCAGGCGCAACTCGTTGTCGCCTGCGCGGTAGGAATCGGTGCGCGCCAGCATGTCCAGCCAGGCAGCCTCACGCGCCATTCTTGCCTCGCCGCACATCTTGCGGGTAGAGGCCAGCGGCCCCAGCTTCAGGTTGACCCCATCCGCCGTATAACTGCCCATGAAGCTGTTGCAGCCCGCAAACCCGTTGACCTTGCCATCGCCCCCGAACCTGACGAACCGGGTATCGACGGCAACGCCCGTGCCCCATTCACTGCCCGGCAGTGAGAAGCCCTGGGCGAAGGCCACGCCCGCCGTCAGGCAAAGGTTCACCAGCAGCAATGTACGCAATGTTTTCATGGTGATGACTATGTACGCCCCAGCGCTTGCCGGTCAATTGATCCGGCAGCCCCAAAACCAAAAAACCGATCGAGTTGGTGGCGTTTGCCACAACAAGATCGGTTTCAGTCGTGGCGGGCGTACATCCGGCCTCACCACTCTTGAAAAACAATATGGGGGTGAATTGTGAATTTTCAATGAACGTGGCGAATTAAAGTGAAGCACGTCAGGCTACCTCGTCGGGATACCTCGTTGTTTCAATGCTTTCACGGGAAGAAACGCGCTCCATCCACGCCTGCAAACGCGGGTAGGCCTGCAACAGGCCGCTGCCTTCCGGCACGAGCGAGACGTATTTCAGCATCGGATAGAGCCAGGCATCTGCCAGCGTGAACCGGTCACAGGCAAGAAAAGGTGCCGTTGCAAGCCTTTGCAGTTCTCCAAGGATAAGGCCGGCTCGTTCGAGCCCGATGAGTGACTGGTTCTTCGTCCAGGGCACATAGACGCCCCACACCAGGTGCTTGTAGACCTCGTTGTCAGCCAGTTGCATGATCTGCCGCGCCCGCGCCCGGGCGTGAATGCCCAGCGGCATCAGGTCCGGCCCATCGAATGCCTCATTGATGTAGGCCGCGATGGCGCCGGTTTCGTAAAGCTCGAATTCACCGTGCCGCAGTGCTGGAATCCGGCCGAACGGATTGAGCGCGAGGTACTCCTGAGGCGCTCCACCATCGGTAAACACATCGACGGGGTTGAGGCTGTGCGCCACGCCCTTCTCGGCCAGCACGATGCGGCATATGCGAACGTAGACGCTGTAAGGCGCCCCGAAGAGTTCCACCTCGAGGCTCACAGCGAGGCAGCCGCCCGCGCGGCCTGGTCGTAGTGGCCCGACAGCACGCGCAGCTCGCGCGCCAGTTCAGAGGCCGTTTCGGGCTTCAGGCCGAGTGACTTGATGGTGTCCACCAGCAGGTCCTCGCGCACTTCGCGATACCGGATGCACACCTGCTCGCCCTTGTCGGTCAGGGTGACGGTCTTTTCCTTGCCGGACTTGCCCGACCTGACGAGCCCTGCCGCCTCCAGCTTGCGGATCGAGTAGGTTACGAGATGGGTGTCCTCCACGTTCAGTACGAGGCAGATGTCGGCCAGCCGCTTCGCCTTGGTGCGGTGGTGCACGGAAAACAGCACCAGCACATCCAGCGCCGCCAGCCCGGATACGCCAGCCGCCGTCATGCAGCGCACCATCCAGCGCTGAAAGGCATGACTTGCCATGATCAGCCCGAACTCGAACTCCGACAGCGAGGGCATGGCCCCTTGCGCGAGGTGCGAAGAGGATACGATAGGGCCGAGCTTGCGGGTCTTGCCGTCAGTCATGTTGACATTTTATCGATAATTTGTAGATGTTAGCAAGAGGCCGTTGAGCTCTTTGTGCCCCGGATTTATTCCGGGGCCCAGCTGGGTCCCGGCACAAGGCCGGGACACAAGAGATACAAGCAAGAGGCGTGGAAGAGCGAAGCTCTGACAGGGAAACAACAAAATGACCAAATGGGATTTCTGGATCGATCGCGGCGGCACCTTCACCGACCTGGTGGCGCGCAAGCCTGACGGCACACTCAAGGCACACAAGCTGCTGTCGGAGAATCCGGAAGCCTACAAGGATGCCGCCATACAGGGCATCCGCGACCTGATGGGCGTGAACCAGGACGCACCCATTCCCGCAGACCAGATCAACTCCGTGAAGATGGGCACCACCGTCGCCACCAACGCCCTGCTGGAACGCAAGGGCGACCGTACGCTGCTGCTGACCACGCGCGGATTCCGCGATGCGCTGGAGATCGGCTACCAGGCGCGACCCGACATCTTCGCCCTCAACATCATCAAGCCGGAACTGCTGTACGAGCGCGTCGAGGAAGTGAACGAGCGCGTACTGGCCGACGGCACCGTGGAATTGCCCCTCGACGAGCAGGCGACCCGCGCGGGCCTTCAGGCCGCCTTTGACGCCGGCATCCGCGCCGTCGCCATCGTGTTCATGCACGGCTACCGCTACACCGGTCACGAGACCCGCGCCGGCGAGATCGCGCGCGAGATCGGCTTCACGCAGGTCTCGGTCAGCCACGAGGTCTCGCCGCTGATGAAGCTGGTGGGGCGCGGCGACACCACGGTAGTGGACGCCTACCTGTCGCCCATCCTGCGCCGCTATGTCGATCAGGTGGCAAGCGAGCTGGGCATGAGCGAAAGCGAAGCTGGCGAGAGCGGCCTGAAGCTCATGTTCATGCAGTCGTCGGGCGGGCTGACCGCAGCGGAGCTGTTCCAGGGCAAGGATGCGATCCTGTCCGGCCCTGCCGGCGGCGTGGTCGGCATGGTCGAGACCGGCCGCATGGCGGGCTTTGACAAGCTTATCGGCTTCGACATGGGCGGCACCTCCACCGATGTCGCGCACTTCGATGGCGAGTTCGAGCGCGCCTTCGAAACCGAGGTGGCGGGCGTTCGCATGCGTGCGCCAATGATGCGCATTCACACCGTCGCCGCAGGTGGCGGCTCCATCCTTCATTATGACGGCGCGCGCTTCCGCGTCGGCCCGGATTCAGCCGGTGCCAACCCCGGCCCGGCCTGTTACCGGCGTGGCGGACCACTCGCCGTGTCGGACGCGAACGTGATGCTCGGCAAGCTCAACCCGGATCACTTCCCGGCGGTGTTCGGCCCCAATGGCGACGAGCCGCTCGACGCCGATGTGGTACGCGAAAGGTTTGCCGCCCTCGCCGATGAGATCGGTGGAGGCAAGAGCCCCGAAGACGTGGCTGAAGGCTTCATCCGCATCGCCGTGGAAAACATGGCCAACGCCATCAAGAAGATTTCGGTGCAGCGTGGCTATGACGTGCAGGGATATGCACTCAACTGCTTCGGTGGAGCAGGCGCACAGCATGCCTGCCTGATTGCCGACACGCTGGGCATGAAGACCGTCTACATCCACCCGTTTGCCGGTGTATTGTCCGCCTATGGCATGGGCCTTGCCGACATCCGCGCGCACCGGCAGATGGCCGTCGAGGAAACGCTCGATGAAGATGTTGAATCACTTCTTCAGGAGATTGCCGCAAACCTTTCAAGAGAATCGGAAATCGAACTTGGCGAACAGGGCATCTGCCAGCATGCATTGGTGACGCAGCCGCGCACGCTGTTGCGCTACAAGGGCACTGACTCGGCGATCGAAATCGACCTCGACACCGCCGACCGGATGCGCACCGCATTCGAAACCGCCCACAAGGCGCAGTTCGGGTTTACCTCGCCCGGCACCGACATCATCGTCGAGGCGGTCACGGTCGAGTCCGTCGGTGGCGGGTCAGACGCCAGCGAGCCAGAGCACAAGCTGGTGAGCTGTGACCCAAAGCCGGTCTCATCAACCCGCATCTACGCCAGCGGCAAGTGGCACGAAACACCGTTGTATGATCGTGGCTCCCTGAAGCCCGGCATGTCGGTGACCGGCCCTGCCCTGGTTATCGAGGCACACAACACCACCGTTGTCGAACCCGGCTGGCAGGCCGGCATCTCGAAGCTCGACCACATGGTGCTGACGCGCGCCGTCGCGGCCAGCCGGGAGTTCGCCATCGGCACCACGGCTGATCCCGTCATGCTGGAAGTGTTCAACAACCTGTTCATGTCGATCGCCGAGCAGATGGGCGTGACGCTTGAGAAGACCGCCTACTCGGTCAACATCAAGGAGCGGCTCGACTTCTCCTGCGCGGTGTTCAACGCCGAAGGAAAGCTCGTCGCCAACGCGCCCCACATGCCGGTGCACTTAGGGAGCATGGACAAGTCGGTGGAGACCATCATCGCCAACAACCCGGTGATGCACCCCGGAGACGTGTTCATGCTGAACGCACCCTATAATGGCGGCACCCACCTGCCCGACATCACCGTGGTGACACCGGTGTTCGATGCCGACGGCAAGACCATCCTGTTCTACACCGCCAGCCGCGGCCACCACGCCGACGTTGGCGGCATGGCGCCGGGCTCCATGACGCCGCTGGCGACAACCATTCACGAGGAAGGCGTCGTCATCGACAACTTCAAGATGGTCGACAAGGGCACCTTCCTGGAGAAGGAGACCTTCGGCGCTCCTCACCTCCGGCGAGTACCCCTGCCGCAACCCGGTGCAGAACATCGCAGACCTGAAAGCCCAGGTTGCCGCCAACGAAAAGGGCGTCCAGGAACTGGCCAAGATGGTGAAGCAGTTCGGCCTCGACGTGGTGCAGGCCTACATGAACCACGTGCAGGACAATGCCGAGGAAAGCGTGCGCCGGGTGATCGGCGCGCTGCACGACTGCGAATACGATTACGAGATGGACGCCGGCCAGCACATCCGCGTGAAGATCACGGTGGATCGCGACAGCCGCTCGGCAACGGTGGACTTCACCGGCACCAGCGAGCAGCAGCCGAACAACTTCAACGCGCCGCTGCCCGTGACCAATGCCGCTGTGCTCTATGTGTTCCGCTGCATGGTGGCCGACAACATCCCGATGAACGCCGGCTGCCTGAAGCCGATCACTATCGTCACACCCCCGCGCACCATGCTGTCACCGGAATATCCGGCTGCCGTGGTGGCTGGCAACGTGGAGGTCAGTCAGGCCGTCACGTCGTGCCTGTTCGGCGCGCTGAAGGCGGTGGCGGCCAGCCAGTCCACCATGAACAACTTCAACTTCGGCAACGCGAAGTACCAGTATTACGAGACAATCTGTTCCGGTACCGGCGCAGGTCCAGGCTATGACGGCACGCCGGCAGTGCACTCGCACATGACCAACACCCGCCTGACCGACCCGGAAATCCTCGAATTCCGTTATCCAGTGGTGCTGGAGGACTTCCATATCCGCCGCAACGCCGGAGGCCACGGCAAATGGTCCGGCGGCGGCGGCATCCGGCGAACCGTGCGCTTCCTCGAACAGATGGACGTGTCATTGCTGACGGGCCACCGCCGCGTGCCGCCGTTCGGGCTGGAAGGCGGAGAGCCGGGCGAGGTGGGTCAGAACTGGTGCCGCCGCGCCGACGGCACGATGGAACAGCTGAAGGCCTGCGACCAGACGGTCGTGCAGCCCGGCGACGCCATCATCATCCAGACGCCGACGGGCGGCGGCTACGGCAAGGCGTGAAGGTTACTTCGGCAACAGCCCGGCGTCCTTCAACGCGGGCAGATAGGTCCGGCTGACCGGCAGCCGGGCACCGGACGAGGTGACGACAACAGCCTTGCCGTCCTGGCGCTCGACGGCGGCAACCGCCTCGAACGCCACCCAGTGGGAGCGATGGATTTGCAGGCCCGCCCCCTCGCCTGCCTCGGCAATGGCATCCGCCAGCCGCAGCAGCACAAGCTCGCTGCCCTTTGCCGTGACGATCTCCACGTAGTGATCCTGCATGGTCAGGTGCTGCAGCACGCCGCGCTTTTGCGGCGGCAGACGCAGCATCAGCCGGTTGGGTGACGCTGGTTGCGGCACGGCGGGTTCGACCCGTGATGACTTGAAAAAGAAGTAGGCCACCAGTCCCACAATGATGGCAACGGGCAGCGCTTCCAGCATTTGCAACAGCACGGTTTCAAGCGTGAACCGGGTGCCAAGAAACAGCGCCTTCACGATTGATACCGCAAGGCCGATGAAGGGCGTGGCGAGGCAGCACCCGAGCACCGTCTGGAAGACACCGATGGGTTGGTCCTTGCCACCCCACGCACTCACCAGCGCGATGCCGGCCAGCGCGATCATCCAGGTCGCCGCATGCACGGTAAGCCAGAACCCCAGCCGCTCGGCAAAGCCGAGCAGGTCATAGGTGCCAAACGGGCCGGTAAACACGAACAGCGCGACCACTACCGAAAACGCGATCCACAGCCGGCGATCCCCGACGAGGGCCTGCATTTCACGAAGCGCCAGTTGCAGGACCTGCTGGTTCACGAAGCTTTCCGTCCCTTTACGCAAGCGCGCTCCCGCAGGGCCACGCGCTGCGGATATCCATTGGTTCAACGGATCACACCTAGAAGGAATGCCCGATGAACTTCAACCCATTGTTGGAAGCCAGCACCGCCACCCAGGTACATGTTGCCGCCGTGGCGGTAGCCGTCTGCCTGTCAGTCTTCATGCTGGCAGGCCGCAAGGGCACATCCGCCCACCGGCTGGCAGGGCGCGGCTGGGCGGCCATGCTGGCCACCATCTGCATCTCGTCGTTCTGGATCACGGACATGAACGAAGGTCACTACTCGTGGATTCACCTGCTGTCTGCGGGAACGCTCATTGGCTTGGCTTACGCCGTTTGGCAGGTCCGGCGCGGCAATGTGCGCGCCCACAAGTACGCCATGCTGTCGATCATGTTCGGCGCACTGGCGGGCGCTGGTGCCTTCACGTTTGTGCCGGGCCGGCTGATGGGCCAGGTGTTCTTCGGCTGATACCCGATCAGATGGCGATCGGCACCGGCTTGCGCCTGAGACCAGACAAGGCATTGAAGACAATTGCGCCCAGCAGGATCGCGCCGCCAATCAGCGTTGCCATCTTGGCGGTCTCGCCCAGGAAGAACCACACCCAGATCGGGCCAAGCACCACCTCGGTCATGGCCAGCAGCGCCAGTTCTGCGCCCGGCACCACGCGGGACCCCAGCGTATACAGCACCATGCCGAGGCCCAGAGCCACGAACCCGAGGAACAGCGCAATCGCAATTTCCATGGGAGGTAGCGCGAAGCCCTGGCCCGTACCCCACAGCACGATGCCGGACAGTTCCAGCGCAAACACCCCGCCAAGGAAGATGACGGGCAGCATGTCGCCCGCCTTGCCCCAGCGAAGAGCCACGGTAAAAAGCGCAAACCCGAATGCAGACATCAGCGCTACCGCATCGCCGGTCCAGTTGCCGGTGGTGAAGCTGTCAGCAACCATGAAGCCGATGGCGCCCAGCCCCACCAGCATGGCCACCCAGGTGGCCTTTCGCACTCTTTCACCCAGCAGCAGGAAGCTGAGCAGCGCGGCCAGGAACGGTGATGTTGCAAACAGGAACGCGGCGTTTGCCACGCTGGTCAGCTGGATCGCGCCGATGCCACCCGCATAGGCCAGCACAAGCGCCAGTCCGCCCAGCACGCCGGGAACGCCTGCATCGAGGATCAGCTTGAACGGCCGTCCGCCAGAGCGCCACGCCATCAGCACGAACACCATCGGCAGCATGCCGAGCGAGCGATAGAACAGGATCTGCCAGACGGTACCGGTCTCGATCAGCCGGATGCCGATCGGCATCAGCGACCAGCAGACGCCGGCAAAAGCCACCATCATGAGCCCGGTCGGGTAACTCAGGGCTGCAGGTCTTGAACGTTCACGGGAAATAGCGCGGGTTGCCATGAACGCACATTGGCCAGCAACCATATGGCCGTCTAGCGCGTCTGCGACATGGGGTGGCGTCGGTTATTGCATGGCTACCTGCAGTAGGTACCAGCGCCGCTGCGGCCATGCCGGCCAAGGTCGAAATGCAGATGGTTGTGGTGGTGCCGGTCAGCCTCCGGTCCCAACACGGTCGTGAAGGTGCCGCATGCCTTGCCGTGCACCTGCTTGAGGAAGCCTGAGTCCTTGCCCCATGACCCCCAGCCGCTCTCGACCTCTATCGTATGGCCAGAGGCCAGCGTGAACGCAGATATGTCCAGAGCATTGCCGAAACTGTGTTCGGAAATCTTCGCACCGCGCTGGTTGTTGCGCGCCCGGCAGGCATAGGACGCCGCCACCCGCACTGACACCACGCGCTCGCCATAAACCGATTGAGCAGCGGGCTGCACCACATTGTCGAGCCAGTCGCGGGCTGCCCCCACCATCTGGCATTCCAGTTTTGCCGGTTGCGAAAAGCCGACACCGTTGACCGCCGTAACCTGCCAGCCGTTCGCGATGCCGCACGCCCCGGTGCCATCCACCTTGCCCAGTGGCGATGCCTCTGCAATCGAGCGAGGGTCAATCCGGCACTGGCCATCCGGTGCCCTGACGTTCTTCGTCGTGAACTCGCGTTCAAGCTGGCCGCCGCCGGAACACGCGGCAACACCCGCCGCCAGCAGCACCAGCGCAGCATACCCGGCCCAGCGCCTGCAGGCTCGTTTCACGGTCATCCCCCGATGGTGTTCATTGCAACGATGGCCAAAATAGGCCAGCGTGGTTAACGACAGCTAACCATCCCACCTCAATCGCGAGTTCCCGGCATCGTGTACAAGATCCATACAAGTCCCAGCAGTGGCGGCTTTGCCGCTGAAGCCATGCTGGAAGCAGGCTCCGCGCCGTGGCAGCGCGTCGTCGTCGATACGAAAAACAACGAACACCGGACCCCGGCCTATCTGGCCATCAATCCTGCAGCCCAGGTACCGGCCTTGCAGCTGCCGGAGGGCCAGGTCATTACCGAGTTCGGCTGCCATCTGCATTTACCTGGGCGAGGCCCACCCCGAAACCGGGCTCGCGCCCGCCCCGGCAAGCCCGGCGCGAGGGGCTTTTCTTCGCTGGATGCTGTTTCTGTCCAGCACGGTCTATTCGGCTGACCTCAGGTGCTGCTATCCAACCCGCTACACCACCGACCCTGCCGGTACCGACGCGGTCAAGGCAAGTGCAACGGATGAGATGAACCGCTCATTCGCCCTGGTCGACGAAGCACTGGGCGGACGCGCATGGCTTGCCGGAGACACCATGTCGGCAGCGGACATCTACCTGGTGATGCTGGTACACTGGCACCCCGCCCCCGCAGACGTAAAAGCCCGCTGCACGCGCGTGGCAGCCCTGTGCGACAAGGTCAGCCAGGTTGATTTCGTGCAGCGAGCCAACAATTTCCACAAGCTGTGGTAGGCAGGCGAAAGCTTACCACGTGCCCTTGGTGAACTCGCCCCGCAGCTTGTGGCGGTCGCGTGCCGGTGCAAGCTCGATGGTGCGTTCGCGCATGTAACCCAGCACGGCTGCCCGGCCCTGCTCCGCTGGCATTTCCTCGAACGGAATCGGCCGACCTATGTTGACGTTGAGCTGCGTGCCCATGCGCCGCGCCGTCTCGTGGAACATCAGCGACAGCCGGACCGTGTAGCTGAGGTGCGAGGCAATCTGGAACAGTCGGGAGTTCTGCCCCTCGAACCAGATCGGCACCACGGTAGCCCTGGACATCATGACCGACTTGGCGGTGAACGGTGCCCACGGCAGTTCCAGAGCCGGCCCCTTCAGCGGCTTCATCGCCGCCGACACGCCCCCGCCAGGGAAAATGCCGATGGACCCGTTCTGCCTGAGGATCTGTTGCACGGCGAGGCGCGAATTGATCGTGGTCTGGCGGGCTTCGTCTGTTGGCGCGAAGTCGATGGACAGCAGGTTGTCACGCGCCGCCGGTGCCTGGCACAGCACCGAGTTGGCCAGCACCTTCACGTCGGGCCGCGCCTTCATGGCAAGCCACGTCAGGGTGATGCCATCCAGCACGCCATATGGATGGTTGGCGATGAACACCACCGGCTTGTCGCGTGGCACCAGATCCAGCATCGAGGCATCATAACGCACATCCAGCTTGAGCAGGCGCACGGCTGCGTCGAAGAATGTCTCTCCTGTCCGCGGCTGGCGCTCATTCTGCAGGTACAACCGGCGCAGTTTCGGCTGCCCGCCGATCAGTTCAAGCGCGCGGATGACTGCCTTTTGCGGCTTCGAAACCACCTGCGATGAATAGCTGAATGCAATCGGCTGAACCGGGGCCGGAAGCGTGGTGCTTGGGGCGAATGCTGTATCTGACATGGCAAGAAACCGCCTCTGTGACGTCGTTGATGCGGAGACTGATTCCAGTCCGCTAATCGACGTTTTTGATGCGATCTGATTGCAGTTTGATGACGCAGATGGCGCGCCTGTCAGGGCTTGGTTACAACCCAGAACGCCACCGACAATCCTTCACGCACCAGATGCGCGGGCGGTGCCAGTTGTTCATGCTGCAGGATATTGCCGCCTGCAGCCTGCACCCACGAGGTCATGTCATAATGCGCGATGCCCAGCCTGCGATGGTGAAACTGGGCGCGCAGGAACTCCAGGTCGTGCGGTGCAAAATCCGCCACCACCAGACGGCCACCGGATTTCAGGATGCGCACCGCCTCGGCGATGGCGCGGGCCGGGTCATCCAGGAAATGCAGCACCTGATGCAGCAGCACCACGTCGGCACTGTTGTCGTCCAGCACGAGATTGCAGATGTCGCCCTGGCGGACCTGCACCTTGTCGAGATTGGCCTTGCCAAGGTTGGCGCGGGCAAAGCTCAACATCTCGCGTGACAGGTCTATGCCAACGGCTTCCTTCGCCTGCGGGCCAAACAGTTCAAGCATGCGGCCGGTGCCCGCCCCCAGATCCACGAGATGGCCGATGGGTCCATCACCCACAAGCCGGGCAATCACCGCCTCGGACTTCTCTTCCTCGACATGATAGGTCCGGATCGCATTCCAGTTCTCCGCGTTCTCGGCGAAGTACGCCAGCGCCTCTGCCTGGCGCTGTGCCTTCACTTGCGCAACCCGTTCAAGGTCGCGCAGCAGGCGCGGGTCCTGCGGTTCCAGAAAGTCGCTCAGGGTACGCGCCAGTTCGGCATTTGCGCTGCCGGACTGCAGCCTGAACAGCATCCATGCGCCCTCGCGATAGCGCTGGATCAGCCCTGCCTCCACCATCAGCTTGAGGTGACGGCTGACGCGGGGCTGACTTTGGCCAAGGATGGTTGTGAGTTCGGATACGTTGAACTCGCCACGCGACAGGATGAACAGCAGCCGCAGCCGGGTCTCTTCTCCCGCAGCCCGCAGGCCCGCCAATAGTTCATCCAGCATCGCCATGTGCCCGTCCGGCCCTTTGGTAAACCCAGTCCCCTACCACCAATGCCATATCCCCCACACGCATGCCCGGCAAGTGTTCACGCGCTTGTATTCTTGACGGAAGCCCCAAAACTCCTTTAGCTAGGCTATCTGATTTGCCGCCGGACGACCGGCGGTGCCCGGTTTGATCCGGCCCCGTTTTCCGCGCAAGGAATAGCCCCGCATGAACCGCCGTTCGTTCGTCTTATCAGCAGTATTTGCCAGCCTGGCAGGCACGAGCGTCATGTCCACACCGGGTCTGGCCGCCGACCATCCAGCCATCGGCTTCACCCGCAAGGTGGCTGACGACCTGATCCGCGCACAGATGGCCGGCACCATTCCGCGCTTCACGGCTGTCATCCGCCGCCATGCGGACGTGCCCGGCATCTCCATGTATACGCTGGGAAATTACAGCTCGCGCCTGCCAAGCTCCAAGCGCACGCAGTACTATAACGGCATGACGGCATTCATTGCCCGTTACTTCGCCATCCAGACGTCCAAGTACCGCGTGCTGCAGGCCCAGATCGTGGATGCCGCGAAGGGCAACGGCAACGAAGTCATTGTCAATTCGCTGGCCACCCTGGAAGACGGCAAGAAGTACCGGGTACAGTTTGCCGTGCGCCCCGTCGGCAAGTCATACAAGGTCATCGACGTGAAAGTGGGCGTGCCCATCCTCGGCATGGTGTCGCTGACCCAGTTCCTTCGCGGCGACGTGCAGAAGTTCCTCGCCAAGAAGGGCGGCGACGTTGACGCACTGATTGCGGCTCTCAACCGCTAGGATGGCTTCGCGAATGCCTTGCGGGCATTGCGGAAGTCATCCGACATCCACACCACCATCTGCTGGTCCTTGTCGTAGGCACTGAGGGCAACATCGTGCCCGTGCGCAGCAGCATCGATCTGGCGTTTCACCATGCGCACTGCCATGCCGGGATAGGACGCAACCCGCCGCGCCAGCGCCATTGCATGGTCCAGCGCATTGCCGGGCTCGGTGATTTCATCGGCAAACCCCAACGCAAGCGCCTGCTCGCCTGACCACTCCTCACCGGCCAGCAGGACCCGCCGGGTGGCTTGCACGCCCACCAGCACCACAAGCCGCGGCACCGCATGCCAGCCCATATTGTGTGCGACCTGAACTTCTGGAGCAGCAAACCGCGCAGTCCGGGATGCCACCCTGAAATCTCCGGTCGCCGCAAGCGCGAGGCCACCGCCCATGCAGGCACCTTCCACCGCACAGATCACCGGAACCTCGATTGCCGTCCACGCCCGCGCCAGCCGTGGCCCGCGTTCGCTGTAATGCCGTACCTCGGTCAGCGGTGCGTCCGGCAACCTGTCAAAGAACGGATCGGCCAGGTCCATCCCGGCAGAGAAAATCCGCTCCGTTCCCGTCAGCACGACGGCGTCGAGGCTGGTGTCATCGGTGAACGACAGCGCTGCCTCTGCCAGTTCATCCATGATCGCGAACGACATCGCATTGGCGCGCCCGCCCCGGTCATACCGCACGACCGCAATGCCGCCATCCCGTTCAATACTCACACACTTGCCCATGCCGCCTCCTGCCCTGTAGCATTCATCCTGATTGCCGCGATATGCCAGCCAAGGACCGAAAACAACCGATGTCAAGCCGCGCCATCAGCCGACGCAAGACGCTTGCCGCCAGCCTCAGCATGCTGCTTGCAGCACCTGCGCTGTCACACGCGGCCGGCCAGCAAAGGCCGGCACTTGAAACACTTGCCTCGGCTGCTGGCAATGCCTTCCTGGAGATCACCCGGCAGGACGGTGCGACCCGGGAACAGTTTGCTGCCCTGCTGGAAAAGTACGTCGCCGTCCGCGAGCTGGCGCTGTTCGCGCTGGGCAAGTACCGGCGCAAGCTGGCAGCGGCCCAGATCGATGAATATGTCGACCTGTTCCAGGCCATGTTGCTGAACGCCCTGACCCGCTATGGCAGCAAGATGCGCGGCAAGCAGTTTGTCGTCACCGGCTCGCGCGATGAACTGGTGGCCGGGTACATCGAGCACAGCTCCGATCGCACCACGGACGTCGAGCTTCGCATCGCAGACGGCCTGGTGTCTGACGTGCGGGTTGGCGGCATCTGGCTCGCGCTTCTGATGCGCGAACAGTTCAACCGCATCATCGACGGCGCAGGCGGTGACGTGTCGGCATTGCTGCAGCATCTGGCCAACGAGCACGCCTCATGAGTAGCAATCCCCGGCCTGGCGAAGTCATTGCCAGCATTGACCCGGCCACGCGGCCGGGTGATGCACATCTCGTTTTCATCGGACGCATCCGCTCGCCATGGACCAGCCGCTCCGATTGCCCGAAGAACCTGCGGCAAGCCCGCGAGCGCGAGCCGTTGGGATGCCGGCTGGAGCTTGATGGGCCATGGCGGCCGGGCCTTGCCGGGCTGGAAACCGGGCAATGGGTGCACATGCTCTACTGGATGGACCAGGCCCGCCGTGACCTCATCGTGCAGTCCCCACGCCACCGCGAAACGCCAACGGGCGTGTTCGCCCTGCGCTCCCCGGTCCGGCCCAATCCGGTTGCACTGGCGCTTGTCCGCGTCACTTCGCTGGACGCAACCGCCGGCATCATCGGCATCGATGCAACCGACGCGATGGACGGTACGCCCCTGCTCGACCTGAAGCCTCATTTGCCCGGAATTGACATTCCGCACGACTGAAGAAGGCTGATCCGTACTGATTCGGCGTGCTTGAACACCCCCTGTCGATGTGACATACCAATCCGGTTGCAAGGGTGCTGAGGGCGTAATGGCGGAGCTTGAAATTGCCGGACCAGCGGATCATGCGGGTGTCGTAATCTGCCGCATGGCCTGCCTGGAAAAGGGTGTGCCGCACGTATACCGCGAAGCTTTATCGGCTGAGTGGGACGATGCAGCAGGCGGTCCGCCCTGGCTACGTCATGGCAAGGTGCGCCTGTTCGGCGTGCGCGGCATCACCACCTACATAGATCGCCGGTTCAATGGCCGCGAATTGATGCCCAAGGATCCGATCAGGGCCGCAGAGGCAGAGCAATGGTTTTGCGCCATCCTCAGCCGGCTTGACCAGATCATGTCCTGCAACGCTCGTTCATGCACCTCATTGACCGGCTCCTCGGCCCACAAGTGTCTGGCTGCCCTGAATGAGACAATCGGCTCGGGATACTGGATTGTCGGGCGAGGCTTCACCCTGGCTGACATCGCCCTGATGCCGGCGGTCGAAAGGCTGTGCAGGCACACCAGCCACGATGAAGTGCGCCAGCATTATCCAGCGATCAGTTGCTGGTACTCCAAGCACACGAGCCGCAAATCCTGGAAGTCACTAGGCTCGCAGGCGAACGGAAACCTTGATGGTTGAGTTCGCCTTGGCGTGCCTTTTCCTGCTGATCACGCCCGGACCCGGCGTCCTGAGCGTGGCTGGCGTCGGTTCCGGCTTCGGGTACCGGGCGGGATTGAGTTACCTTTGGGGATTGTGCGCAGGCAACTTCCTGGTAGGTCTGGCAGTAGCTACGGGCCTTGCCGCCATCATCCTGTCGGTGCCCGTGGTGCGTGTCACGCTGCTGGTGGCCTCGGTTGCCTACCTCACCTGGCTTGCCGCAAAAATCGCCTTGTCCGGCAGCCGCATTGCCTTTGCGGCACCGGCAAATGCGCCGCGGTTTCGCGATGGTATCCTGCTTCAGGCCATCAACCCGAAGGCCTATGCCGTCAACACCGCCCTGTTCACCGGCTTTGCCTTCATGCCCGATAGTTACACCAGTGAAGTGCTGGTAAAGTTCATCGTTCTCAATGCGTTATGGATTCCCATCCATTTCCTGTGGCTGGGGGCCGGCGTCAGGATCAAGCAACTTGACCTGCCCGCCACCACGCAACGCGCCATCAACATTGCCATGGCCGGGGCCATGCTGCTGGTTGTAGGCATCGCGCTCTATGCGGAATTCGGCCACGGTTAACGAAACCCTAACGCGCATTAATCAATTTCCCTTACCATCCTAACGCCATGCCAACCCGCCGTGTCCTAGGGTGAGCGGATTGCAGACCCGTTTCACTCAGGAAGGTTTGGGGACATGCCAACCAAGGCCCCGGCAACACCGCATGGTCACTCCATGGCCAGCCACACTTCGGCGTGGCTGAACTACCTGTACCTGCTGGTGCCAGTATGCGTGGTGATTGCAGCAGCCATCATCAACTGGATCGGGATGCACCATGCCGAACAGTCTCGCGTGGCCAAGCAGCAGGAACTTCAGCAGATCAGCCGCCAGATGCTGGTGCTGATGTCGCCCGTAAACCCCAAATCTGCCGTCTCCCAGGTTACACAGCGGCAACTGCTTGAAACCATTGCCATGCGCGCGGACGTGGAGTGCGCGGTGCTGTCCCGCAACGGTGTTGATGTAACCTCAGTGGGCGGCGGGAACGAGTGCGCCGCCGCAGCCGCGAACGGGTTGCCCATGGTTCAGTCCAGCTCGGATGGCACCCGGTTGCGCATCTATTTTTCGACCTCTGAACTCGACATGGCCTACATGGCATTCCTGCGCATCGCGCTGGTTGCCCTGCTGCTCGGCCTGTCCATCGCCATCGTGTTCAACGGCTTGTCCAACCAGCTCTTCGTGCAGCGCGAGATGCTGATGCGCAAGCGCGCCGAACTTCACGCCCGGCTTGCCGCCGAGGAGCGCGCAAGGCAGGCATCCGCCGCCAGCGAGAACAAGGGCGCCTTCCTGGCCACGCTCAGCCACGAAATCCGCACGCCACTGAACGGCATCATCGGCATGTCCGGCATCCTCAGCGAAACCCTGAACGACGAGACCAAGCGCAGCTATGCACAAATGATCTCGGCATCCGGCAAGACGCTGCTGTCGATGCTCAACGACACGCTCGACCTGTCAAAGATCGAAGCCGGGCGTTTTGAAATCAACATCCAGCCGTGCCCGCTTCGCGACGTGGTGCTTGAATCGGTAAAGCTGTTCGAGGCCCGCGCCGCAGAAAAATCGATCCAGATCATCCATTCGATCGATGATGCTGTGCCTGTCATGGTCATGGCCGATGGCATGCGCGTGCGCCAGATCCTGTCCAACCTGATCTCGAACGCCGTCAAGTTCACCGACAACGGTTGCGTGTTCATTTCGGCGTCAGCGGCTTCTTCGGCCAATGATCCAACCCGCCACGAACTGACGTTCAAGGTAAGCGACACTGGTCCCGGCGTGGAACCGGCAATGCTGGAGCACATCTTCGAGCGCTTCAGCCAGACCACCACGCGCAACCGTCAGCAGGAAGGTACCGGCCTCGGGCTGTCGATCAGCCGTGAACTGGCCCGGCTGATGGGTGGCGAAATCACGCTGACCAGCGTGGCAGGCGAAGGCAGCACGTTCACCGTCACCTTGACACTGGACTCTTGCGATCCCGGCTCAGTATATGCGGCCCCCGCCGCCCCCGCTGCCACTGCCGCACCACTGCCTGTGCTGCTGGTCAGCCATGACAAGCCACTGTCACAACAGTTGAATTCCCGCCTCAAGCTGCGCGGATACGACACCATCGCTGCCGCCAGCCTGACGGACGCGACCCTCGCGATTGGCGAACGCGCCCCGCTCGTCATGGTGCTGCACCTCCAGGACGACTGCGCGGACAAGGCCCCATTCATGGAACTCATCAGGACCGCATCGGCACGCAACTGCCAGGTCATACTGCTGTCCGGCAACCCGGCTGCGGTACCGCATGACCTGATGGTTCTGGCGGACCGGGTTACCGTCAGGCCGCAGGGCAATTGGGAACCGCTGCTGTCGGAGATCGCGCACGCTTCGATCGGACAGGACTGGTCTGAGATTTCGGCCGCCTGATCGCTGGCAGCCCACCGTCAGTCGCCAAGGCCAAGGGCTGTATGCACCCCGGCCTTCGGCATGGTGGCAGGGTTGCGGCTCCGCCAGCCACCACTGTCCACCAACGCGACAAACGCCTCGATGGACCGGTTGAACAGCTGGGGTTCTTCCAGGTTCAGCGCATGGCCCGATGCCGGAAACACCATCAGCCGGGCCGCAGGCATGATCTGTTTCAGCCACACGTTGACATGCAGGCACGAGGTATCCTCATCGCCCACCATCAGCAGGACCGGCACCCTCACAGAAGCAAGCGTGTCCGCCTGGTCGCGCAAGGAGGGCCGGCCCACCTGCACTCCGCGCAACATGTGTGCTGCCGCAAAGGCCGGGTGTTCGGCCAGGTGAGCCACGCTCTGCAGCCATACCACCTCGTTCTTGTCCTTGAGGTGAATGCGTGTCGGACCCTTGCACATGGCTTCCGCCGGAATTGCACCCTGCTTGTCCATCATCGCAGCCAGTGCCAGCGCCTCGGTGACGAAGCCTTCGCGCGCCTGCGCCGTGTCGGACGAGCCAGAGCCGCCTGCCGCTGCCGTCACCGACAGCACTCGACCGGCGTGAAACTGCGCCAGTTGCAGGCCGGTGAATGCCCCCATCGACAGGCCCACCACGTGCGCACGCCCGACGCCCGCAGCATCCAGCACCGCCAGCGCATCAGCGTTCATCAGGTCTTGTGAATAGGCTCCAGGATCATCCGGGCAGTCAGATGGTGGATATCCTCGCCCGGACATGCTCAGGCAACGATACCTGGACTTCAGCGCTGCCACCTGCCCCGCCCACGAGCGATGATCGCCCGCGTACTCGTGCAGGAACAGGATAGCCGGCCCGTCGCCACCGCTGTCTTCGTAGAACAGCCGGACGCCGGCGTTTACTGCAACCGGCATGGTACGCCCCGGCTGGTTGTGGCTTCAATCGGTGCCATGGCCGAACTTCTCCAATGCGTTGTCAGCCGCCCGAACCGCCGCCTCGTAGCGTTCCTCGTGTGACTTCATCCGCCGCTTCGGTTCCTTGAAGAAGGCGGTCTGTTTCACGATCCAGATGACGGTAGTATTGAGCACACGGCCCCAGAACCGCATGGGCCGGTTGAAGTCGAAGATCAGGATGACGCGTTCTTCGTCGGTATTGTTCCAGACGTGGTGCCGGTAGGTATCATCGAAAACGAACGCCTTGCCCGGTTCCCACACACAGACCTCGTCACCCACCGTCATCGTGCAATTTTCACGATCCTTCGGAACGATCAGGCCTAGGTGCGTTCTCAGGATGCCCGTGGTGACTCCCTTGTGCGGCGGAATCTTGTAGCCCGGTGCGAGGATCGAGAACCACGCTGTCTGCATGTCCGGCACCTTGGCCAGCAGCCCCGCAGTGACGGGCGCACGCGAGCAGTTGCCGTCGAGCCGCTCGCCGAAACCGAACAACATGAAGGTGCGCCAGTTGTTTCCCTTCGAGATGCTGGCCTGGTCCGGCGATACTTCGTGGAACAGCGGCACTGCCTCGCGGTGCTTGAGGATGCCATTTACCTCGGCGAGGATGGTCTCCCAGTTATCCTCGAAGTCCTTCAGGAACGGAAAATGCGCCCGGTCCGGCAACGGCGCCGTACCCACCTTGGATTGCGCATAAAACACTTGCGCCAGCAGCCGCAGCAGCTTCTCACCGTAATGAAAGATCAGCGACTTGATCTTCCAGCGCAGCCACGGCGCCCAGCGCACATACTGGCCTTTGGAATTGTAGGGCACAACCGGGTGACCTCCGCTGCTACAACAACCGTCTCCATACAAACAACTGCACCAGCCAAGCGTCAAGTGCTACGGGCGGATATGCCAGCGGCCCGCCACAGGCCGCAATGACCTGAAACGGACCCTTACCGCGCGAACTGCTTGTACTTGATGCGCTTGGGCATGACGGAATCCTCGCCCAGCCGGCGCTTCTTGTCTTCCTCGTAATCCTGGAAGTTGCCCTCGAACCATTCCACGTGGCTATCGCCCTCAAATGCCAGGATGTGCGTGGCCAGCCGATCGAGGAACATGCGATCGTGCGAAATCACCACGGCGCAACCGGCATAGCTTTCCAGCGCCTCTTCAAGGGCTGCCAGCGTTTCGGTATCGAGGTCATTGGTCGGTTCGTCGAGCAGCAGGACGTTCGAGCCCTTCTTCAGCATCTTTGCGAGGTGCACGCGGTTGCGCTGGCCGCCAGACAGTGAGCCTACCTTCTGCTGCTGGTCACCGCCCTTGAAGTTGAACGCCGAGCAATAGGCGCGGCTGTTCTGCTCGCGCTTGCCCAGGTAGATGATGTCGTTGCCGTCGGAGATTTCCTCCCACACCGTCTTGTTCGGGTCCATCGCGTCGCGGCTCTGGTCCACGTAGCCAAGCTCCACCGTCTCGCCGATCCGGATGCTGCCGCCATCGGGTTGCTCCTGCCCGGTGATCATGCGGAACAGCGTGGTCTTGCCCGCGCCGTTTGCCCCGATGATGCCGACGATGCCGCCCGGCGGCAGCTTGAACGACAACCCATCGATCAGCAGCCGGTTGCCATAGCCCTTGCGCAGGTTCTCCGCCTCGATCACCACGTCGCCAAGCCGCTCACCCGGGGGAATGACGATCTGTGCATTGGTCGACTTGAGGCGGTTCTCATTGGCCTTGATCAGTTCGTCATAGGCCTTGATACGTGCCTTGGACTTGGCCTGCCGCGCCTTGGGGCTGGCGGCAATCCACTCCTGCTCGGCTTCCAGTGCCTTCTGGCGGGCCTGGTCCTCGCGCTGTTCCTGGGCATAGCGCTTGGCCTTCTGTCCGAGGTAAGCCGAGTAGTTGCCCTCGTAGGGAATGCCCCGGCCACGGTCGAGCTCAAGAATCCAGCCCGTCACATTGTCGAGGAAATAGCGATCGTGGGTGATGATCAGGATGGCGCCGGGATATTCCCGCAAGTGATGTTCCAGCCAGTTGACGCTTTCTGCATCGAGGTGGTTGGTAGGTTCGTCGAGCAGCAGCAGGTCCGGCTTGCGCAGCAACAACTGCGTCAGCGCCACGCGGCGGCGCTCACCACCCGACAGCGTCGACACGTCCGCATCGCCCGGCGGACAGCGCAGCGCGTCCATCGCCTGCTGTACCTGACTGTCGAGGTCCCACAGGTTCTGCGCGTCAATGACATCCTGCAGCCTGGTCATCTCGTCGGCCGTCTCGTCGGAGTAGTTCATGGCCAGTTCATTGTAGCGGTCGAGAATGGCCTGCTTCTCCGCCACGCCCTCCATCACGTTGCCCATCACGTCCTTGCTCTCGTCGAGCTTCGGCTCCTGCGGCAGGTACCCGCTGGTCGCGCCGTCGGCCAGCCACGCCTCGCCGTTATACTCCTTGTCGAGGCCAGCCATGATGCGCAGCAGCGTCGACTTGCCCGCGCCGTTGGGGCCGAGCACGCCGATCTTCGCGTCCGGGTAGAAACTCAGGTGAACATTGTCGAGCACCTTCTTGCCGCCGGAGTAGGACTTCGAAAGCCCGCTCATGTGATAGATGAATTGCCGCGCCATGGTGGTTCTGCGCCTTCCCGGATTGCGAATGTGATGGATCTGTTGCGCCGGGTTCTAGCGCAACGGCCCGGCCCGCGCAACGCAGGACGATGCGCGAACCGGCGTGGCTGATACGGCTCAGGCCGCCTGCGTGGTGGTCTTCGCGGCAGAGGATTGCTTGGCGCGCTCTTCCAGCAGGAGCTTCTTCTGGTAGCGGCCCTGCACGACGTCCACCAGCACCAGCGTCACCAGCACGAAGTAGAAGGTTGCCTTGCTCATCGCCTCGATCGGGTAGCCGAAGAACTCCAGATGCGCCAGGTGCCCGCCCTCGCTCATCAGCATCACGCCGACCAGCAGCAACACAAACAGACCCAGCACCTCGTACATGCGGTTGCGCTCCAGGAAGCGGGCGACGTGTTCCGCCATCGCCACCATCAGGATGCCGGACAGCACGATGGCCGTGGCCATGACCCAGAACACCTTGGTCAGCGCGATGGCTGACAGCACCGTGTCGAACGAGAACACGATGTTCATGATCAGGATCCAAGTCAGCGCCGACACGACCGTCCGCTTGGCGCGGCCATTCTTGCCGTTCTCGCCGTGCAGGTCATGCACCACCAGCATGTGGAAGATTTCCTTGAGCGCCGTGTAGATCAGGAACACGCCCCCCAGCAGCACGATGATCGCATGGCCATTCACGTCGGCGTGGACGAATGGCAGGTCGACCTTGAACAGCGACGACTGGAACGCCGAGATCATCTGCAGCACGACAAACAGCAACACGATGCGCAGGCCGATGGCCAGAATGATGCCAACCTGGCGCACGTACTTCTGCTTGTCGGCAGCGACCCGCTTGGCCTCGATCGAGATGTACAGCAGGTTGTCGAAACCGAGCACCGTCTCGAGTGCGGTCAGCACCATCAGGGTGAACAGGTTTTCCAGGGTAAACAGCTCAGCCATTTTCAACTTTCCCGTGTACCGGAGTGCGCTATGTGGAGTTCACGTCTGGCTGCCTTAGAAGCCTGCAGCTATTGATTGCCAACCGGATCAACAATGCCGCCCGGGCAGCCAGGTTCCGTCGGTGCCGACGCGAGGATGTGATCCGCGGCGTTCGTTCCCGGCTCGATCTTGCCGCTGAGGCCAATCGTCAGCTCCACGATCAGCCGGCGGTCACCGTCATTCTTGCAACTGATCCTCACACGCTCGCCGGCGCCTGCGCCGAAGCTTGCATCGAAGGCAGCGCGGATGTCGTCGCCCGATACGTGCCGGCCGACTGACCCGGCGAACAGTGTCTGCACCTGTGATGCGTTGAGCGCCTCCATGATCTGCAGCGAGTTGGCGAAATACTCGTCCTGCCCGGCTCCGTCATAGCAGGTGCCATGCTTGATCCATTCGTGCTTGTGCAAGCCGGAGCGCGTGCCTGGCATCACCTGTTGCAACTTTCGCCACAAACCCTCGTCCAGCCGCTCCCAGGACAGGTCATGCCAGCGCCGGTTCTTGTCGAGCCGGATGTCGCGCTCGCTCACCCCGCAGTAATCGCGCGAACGGGGTTGCGGCCACAGCCCGTGCAGTGAAAAGTTCGACGCATCAAACCGGTCTGGCGTCTGGGACCGGCATTCGGGCGTGCGTCCCCGCGCCTCGCAAAAGGCGGGCTGCCAGCTCACAGCGATCACGTAGGCCGCAGGACCGGCCATCAGGTGCGACGAGGCGTAGGCACCGGCCGCCAACAGTGCGACGAGCATGCCAGCCCAGGTATATTTCGGCGGTCTCGCCACGTCGTTCACTCCGCCTTGCGCGCCACGAAGACGGCATAGAAATAGTTGCGGTATTCCACTTCAATATCATTGAACCCGGCTTGCTCGAGCCACAACAACTGGTCATCAAGTTCGGCGTTGATGTCCATCTCCGCCATACGCTTCAGCCCGTCCTCGAGGTCCTGCGGCAGCGCACCCGCCGCCAGCACGTCCTTCTTCCACAGCCGCATGTGAATGTCCTGCACCGCCTGCGAGCACGCCTGCACCTGGTCCACGTTGACGAAGATGCCGCCGGGCTTCAACGCCCTCGCCACCTTGGCAAAGAGAGCGCGCTTGTCCTCGTGGGTGAAGTGATGGATGACGAACGACGAGACGACACGGTCCCAGCCCTGCCCGAGATCGTCCGCCGTTGCATCAAGCACCGCAAAGCTGAACCGTTCGTCTGCACCAAACTTGGCCTGTGCCTGTTCAAGCATTTTCGGTGACACATCGACAAGGTGCATCCGTGCTGCCGGAAACCTGTTCACGATCTCAACCGAGAAACCGCCGGTGCCGGCACCAAGGTCCAGCACGCGCACGGGCGCATCGCCAGCCAGAGCGAGTGCGTCTACAGCGGCGGTGTACAACTCGTCATGATCCGGGATCAGCGCATGGCGCGAGCGGTCATACGTGGCGGCAGCTAGGTCAAATCCGGGCAACGCGATCATGCTCCTCAGGCAACGTCGGGGAAGTCTTTCTAACTGCTGTTGCAATCAAATGACCAGAGGAAGATAGTTCGGCAATTCACGCCCAATTCAAAGACTTTCAACGCCGATGGAATACCTGCTCCCGCTTGCCATTCTCGGCGTGACACAGCTTCTCGCCGCCATCAGCCCCGGCCAGTCATTCATCCTGATTTCGAGGCTCGCGCTGTCCAGCCCGCGCCCGGTATCGCTGGCGGCCGTTATGGGGCTTGGCGTCGGCACCATCGTGTGGGCGAGCGCGGCCATCCTCGGCGTGGCGCTGCTGCTTGAAACGGCCGCCTGGGCTTATACCGCGTTCAAGGTTGCAGGAGGCCTGTACCTGGTATGGCTGGCCATCATGGTGTGGCGCCATGCGGATGCGCCCATCGAACCTGATACCTCGCAGCGCAAGCCGCCCGGACTATGGCGCGCCTTCAACCTCGGTGCGATCACGCAGCTGGCCAACCCGAAGGTCATCGTGTTCTTCGGCTCGATCTTCGTGGCGCTGCTGCCGGCACACTCGCCCGCATGGGTCTATGTCACCGCCGTGGTCATCGTGTTCATCAACGAGATTGGCTGGTACGCAGCGGTGGCGCTGGTGTTTTCATCGCCGCGCCCGAGGGCAGCCTACATGGCTGCCAAGCGCTGGATCGACCGGGTCATGGCAGGCTTCCTCGCACTTATCGGCGCAAGACTGATCGCTGAAGCCTAGCGCTTCAGGTCTCGCACGAACTTGGCGGTGAACTGGTTGTAACCCCGTTCGGTTTCCGCCAGGTGCCGGGCCGCAACTTCGTGAAATGCCGGCAACTGGTGAAACGGCACCGACGGATAGGCATGATGTTCGGCGTGATACGGCATGTTCCAGGCGAGAAAGCGCACGATCCGGTTGGTAAAGGTGGTGCGCGTATTCTCCAGCATGTTGGCCACATAGGCGCAGCGGCCATGCTCTGCCAGCAGGTAAAGCCGCAGGAACGGCTGGCCCAGCAACACGGGCACCACCCACACCCACACCAGCAGGGCACTGCCTGCCACCCATGAGGCAACGGCCAGCCCGGCGTAAACTGCAATCATCACTCGTGCCTCGCGCTGGACAACCGCACGGCCACGTTCCGGCACGTAGGCATCGGCGTTCCTGCCCGCAGCATTGGTGACCAGCGCCTTGAAGTGCGACCACCAGGTCGGCAAGCCCGAGACATACCGCACGTACTGCCACCAGGTGGCAGGCTGGGGCTCGGCCAGCTCGGGGTCATTGTCCGGATCCTGCGTGAACCGGTGATGGGCAAAATGAAAGTAGCGGAACCAGTGCCACGGCAGCATGACCACCAGCGAACACAGCCATCCGGCGGCCTTGTTCAGCCAGGCCGAGCGAAATGGGGTGTCGTGTACTGTCTCGTGCAATAGCGTGAACAGGAACACCAGCACCACACCCTGCACCGGCAGCAGCAGTTGCCATCCCGGCACGCCCGTTGCAATCAGCGCACCGCCAGTCACGGCAAGGCCAAGATGCCCGGCGAGGTGAACCAGCCCCGGGCCGTCAAAGCGCCGTGTCAGCTCTTCGCGTTGCGCTGCCGGCAGCGACGCCACCAGTTGTTTGTGATCCATCACGTCACGCTATCGCCCAAGCTGCCGGTGTCAATACGCAGGCCGCGCCGACGCCTCGACCCTGACCAGCGCCTGCAGCAACCCGTTGTCGTCTACCGCGTCAGGCAGCAGGGTCTTGCCCACCTGTTCGGTGAATTCCGGCTCCGAACCACCCATCTCCAGCACGCCGGCACGGGCTGACGCACGGGCCTGCTCGACGGCCAGCGCAACCGCGTCGCGGGCGTTGCCCAGCTGCGTTACCCCGGCAGGTCCGTAGACGCTGAATACGCCCGCGCCATTGCCGTTGACTTCGATGGATACTGATCGCGAGATGCGCCCGGTTGCAGCCCCCACCGCGTTGGCCACTTCGCAAGCTTCGGGAAACACCATCTCGCAGCCCAGCCGCCGGGCGACCTCCGGGTAGTACACCCTGACCGGCCCGCCGACGGCGACCACCGGTACCTCCGGCGTGATCTGGACCCGCGCCAGCGAACGCCGGCCAATGCCGCGGCACACCACGTCGATCAGGCCGCCTGCCCTGCCCGGTTCGATGGCGTGATGGCCAAGCGCGGTTTCCAGCACGGCCCGGCCCGTCAAGCGCACCGTTTCTTCCCACACTGCCCGGCAGATGCCGTCAACGAGTGCATCATCTGGCGCCTTCATCAGCACGAACCGCACCAGCAGTTTTGCTGCCAGCACCGCCGCCTCGCGTGACCAGTTGGCCTGAAGACCAAGCACGTGCGCGGCATCCGACGGGGTGAAACCGGCCAGCTGAACGTGTCCCTTCCGTGCCAGCGCATCAAGCGTGCGCTGCCCGCCTGATCCACCGGCAATCCGCGCCAGCGGCAGCGGGGCTGCCGTCACCGTGGCCAGCAGGTCACGCTCGCGTCCGTTGAGGCCAGCCGGGTCCGGGCCGCCGCCCTGGTTGCCAAGCGGCAACATGACGAACTTGCCGGCCATCGAGCTTGCCTCGGGCTCTGAAAGCGACGCCTCAAGCGATTCAAGTATCCTGGGAAAACGGCTTGCAATCAGCGAGACGGGCACGGCCCTGCGCGGGCCGACACTGGGCACGCCCTTGATGTCAAAGGTCACTTCGCTGTCGCCGCCAAGCCCCAGCGTGCGCACGTCGATGGCCTGCACCATGGTGCGCCACCCGCCCACGTCTGCGCCCTGCGCGTTGACCTGCGGGCGGCCGTTCTCGAACACCCCGAGGTCGGTCGTGGTGCCACCCATGTCGGACAGGATGAAGCTGTCGAGGCCGGACAGCGATGCCGCACCGACCAGGCTGGCAGCCGGGCCAGACAGGACCGTTTCGATCGGCCGCAACGCAACGCTCTGCGCCTTGGCCAGCGAGCCGTCGCCCTTGGTGATCATCAGCGGTGCATCGATACCGAACTGCAACATTGCCTTCTGCACGGCGACAATCAGCAACGAGATGCGCGAGATCAGCCGCGCGTTGAGCGCCGCCGTCAACGCCCGGCGAGGAGCATCCAGCGCCGAAGCAAGCTCGGTGGAAATCGTTACCGGCAGGCCGGTCTTCTCGATCAGCAGGTCGCGCGCCACAACTTCGTGCACCGGATTTCGCACGGCAAATTGCGAGGCCACGGCAAACGCCTCAACGTTGGTCCGGTGGCGGGCTGCAATGTCTTCAAGTGCGGCGCGGTCGAGCTTTGCGACTTCCGCGCCATTGTGGTCATGACCGCCCGTAACGCGCTCGATCACCAGTCCCGGAAATGCTGTCGACAGGCCGGAGCGCTGCACCATGGTTTCATCGAACCCGATCAGCACAACACACACCGGAGACCCATGACCTTCCACCACGGCATTGGTGGCGAGTGTCGTTGAAACAGACACCAGCTTGACGTCGCCCGCCGAGGCTTCGGGCAAGGCCTGCAACGCCTGCTCGATGGCCTCGCACACGCCGATGGACAGGTCGCCGCGCGTGGTCAGGGCCTTGGCAGAGGCAAGCACCTTGTGGCTGGCAGCGTCCAGCACGGCGGCGTCCGTATAGGTGCCTCCGGTATCAACCCCGATAAGATAATGCGTGCCTGCCATTGCTCACCCGTCAGCCTTCGATCTCTTCGCGCAGCATTTCAAGCTCCAGCCATCTGGCTTCGGCCTCGGCCACCCTTGCCTGCTTAACCTGAAGCTCGCGGGCTGCTTTCTCAAAACCGGCAGGGTCTTGCGCGTAAAAGCCGGAATCCGCCATTTTTGCCTGAAGCGCCGCGATGGCCTTGCCCAATGCATCGATCTCGCCCGGCAAGGTCTCCAGCGCGTGCTTCTCCTTGAACGACATCTTCCGCTTCTTCTGGTCCGGCACGGAGGGCGCAGGAACAGCAGCGGGTGACGGCTTGGCCGCCGGCTTTTGCGCAACCGGCTTTGCGGCAGCGCGCATCTCGCCAGCCTGGCGGATCATGTCGGTGTAACCACCGGGATACTCGCGCCAGTGGCCGTCGCCTTCGCACACCAGTGTCGAGGTCGCCACCCGGTCAATGAAGTCACGATCATGGCTGACCAGCAGCACAGTACCCTGGTAGCCCGCCAGCAGTTCCTGCAACAGGTCCAGCGTTTCAAGGTCGAGGTCGTTGGTCGGTTCGTCGAGGATCATCAGGTTGGATGGCTGCGACAACGCCCGCGCCAGCATGATGCGGCCGCGCTCGCCACCCGACAGCACGCCCACCGGGGTGCCTGCCTGCTCCGGCCGGAACAGGAAGTCCTTCATCCACGCGATCACGTGGCGGGCCTCGCCGTTGACCACCACCTGGTCCGAGCCGCCACCGGTCAACGCGTCCTTCAGCGTCATGTCCGGGTCGAGCGACGTGCGGTTCTGCTCCAGCGAGACCGCTTCAAGGTTGGTGCCGAGTTGCACACTGCCGGCATCGGGTGCCAGCGCGCCGGTGATCAGCCTGATCAAAGTCGTCTTGCCAGCGCCATTCGGCCCGACGACGGCGATGCGGTCGCCCCGCAGCACGCGCAGGTCGAGGTCGCGCACGATGGCCCGGTCGCCGAACGACTTCGACAGACCCTTCACCTCGATCACGCGTTTGCCGGATGCATCCGCGTCACCTGCCGCCAGCGAGACGTTGCCTTGCGGGCGCAGCAGGTTGCGGCGCTTGTCACGCAGGTCGTGCAGGTCGCCCAGCCGGCGCACATTGCGCTTTCGCCGCGCCGTCACGCCGTAGCGCAGCCAGTGTTCCTCGGCGACGATCTTGCGATCGAGCTTGTGCTGCTCGCGCTCCTCGTCCTCCAGCACCTGGTCGCGCCACTGCTCGAAGTGGGCAAAGCCCCGGTCCATGCGCCGCGCCGTGCCGCGGTCCAGCCAGACCGTCGCCCGTGACAGGTTTTCGAGGAACCGCCGGTCGTGGCTGATGATGACGAGCGCTGACCGCATCGACTTCAGCTCGGCTTCCAGCCACTCGATGGCAGGCAGGTCAAGGTGGTTGGTCGGCTCATCCAGCAACAGCACGTCCGGCTGCGGCGCAAGCACCCGCGCCAGTGCGGCACGCCGTGCCTCGCCGCCAGACAGGTGGTCCGTCTTCTCCTCGCCCGTCAGCGACAACTCGCTCAGCAGGTAGTCTGCCCGGTGCGGGTCATCGCCCGGTGCCAGGCCTGATTCAACATACGAGCGAACCGTGGAATGGCCTGTAAAATCGGGCTCCTGCAGCAGGTACCTCAAGGTTGCCCCCGGCTGCACGAAGCGGGTGCCCGAGTCCTGCTCCACGTCTCCTGCCGCGATCTTCAGCAGCGTCGACTTTCCTGACCCGTTGCGGCCCACTAGGCAAAGTCGCTCGCCTTCAGCCGCGCTCAGCGAGGCTCCGGCCAGCAAGGGCCTGCCGCCAAACGTCAGCGTTATGTCCTGCAGAAGCAGCAGCGGTGGTTGGGCCATCGTCCAGATCTTGAATAGGGGGCGAAAGGGTTAGTCGTTGTCGTTCAACCCTGCCCCTGCTCCCTTCAGCCGGGAGGCGTCGGTGGCAGGCACATAGGTGCGGTGAGCGAACACGCCGAGGGCTTCCCATATTTCATCGTCGATGTCCACATCCGCGGTGCCGCGCTGCGCGGGGTGTACGTCGCGCTGCCCGGCGATGGTGATGGTGACGGGAGCGATATCCGGCAATACCCCGGAGATATCCACCAGTGCCTGATCCACCGTCATGCGGCATTGCCCGCACGCTAGGGTGTAGCGTCCCGGCAAGCGTTGCAGGAACGGCACCAGCAACAGGGGCTGATGCATGCTCGCATGCTCAGCCACTCCGTCTATGCCAGCAAGGTCCGCAATGTGGCTGCCAACGAGGATCGGGCATTGCTCGCGCCCGGATGCAAACCCGTCGGTTGCCTCCAGCAATGCCAGCAGTCCTTCGGCACCGGGCAACTGCAGCGCCTCGAGCCGGGCAACGCCCCACCCGGCCTCCTGGGCAAGTCCCCATGGCCGGCCTGACCCGAGCGCCGCCTTGGTGGACATCACCTCAACCTCGTTGAGGGAAACCCGCATGCCTCAGCTGCCCTCGTCCAGCGGCGGCCATGCCCAGTCATCGGCGTCCATGTCGTGGATCTCGTCCGGGAACGGCGCGTCGGCGTACATGGTGATGCGCAGCCAGCGGTCCGACTTGGGGTCAAACCGCGAGGCACCGAAGAACGCCAGCTTGCAGCGCAGGATGTCGATCGGCATCATGGCGCACGACAGCACGTTGTCATTGATCTCCGCATAGGGCAGCCGGTCGGCCATCTGCACCCGGCGTGCCGCGTGGCGGTGCTCCGGCTTGCGCAGCAGGAAGTCGGCCACCAGCATGTCCTTCGGCTCGCCATCCAGCGATGACAGCATCTCGACCACCTCGCGGCCAATGCCTAGCCGCTGCTCAAGCTCGGCACCGTCTTCCTCGTGCCGCTCGCCCAGCCTCGGCTCCAGCTTTTCTTCCGATACGTACCAGAACCGCGCGGTCTCACCGGTTGACGCAAAATCCAGCGACAGCGCCCAGTCGAAATGCTTGCGCGCCAGCCCGATCAGCCGGCCCACGCTCATCCGCCCGTCAATGGCAAACGGGGCAGCTTCATCCGCCGACATCTGGCCGGCGAGGTCATCCACGATTGCGCCATATGGCTCGAGGATCAGCGAGGCCACGGCCTCCTGCCCCTCAAGGGCGAGGTTTGCTTCGCTCCAGCGCAGCATGTGATCCCACGGCTTCAGCTTGTCAATCCCGCCGGTGGAGATGTGCTGCATCAGCCTGTCGAGGTCCGCCGACAGGCCACACACCCGCTCGGCCTGCCGCTCGTCCGGCGTGCGCCACCGCACAAGGCCCGCCTGCGCTCGCGCCACCAGTTGGGTGAACCGGGCGATCTCTCCCGCCGAGGCTGATGACAGCGCCCGAACCCGGGCGATGGCGGTCTCGCGTGCGGTCAGCCAGGCATTCAAAAGTGCCGGGTGATTGACCAGGAACGGCGCCATGCCGAGGCCCGTGGAGTTGCCCACGCCCAGCCGCCGGCGCAGCGTCTTGTCCATCGGCGCGGCTGCAGCACCACCCTTGACGCGGGCCATGTGCTCAACGATGTCGACGGTGAACGCACGGATCAGCCATACTGCAAGCAGCTCGACCCGGAACGGCCCACCCGCCTCTTCGCGGGCGGCATACACCGCACGGTCTGCCAGGCCAAACTTGCCGTTGCCATACACCGCCGTCGTGCGCATCAGGTAGCCGACCTTGTCGATTTCCTCGCGCGATGGCTGCTCGCCACGTGACAGGCAGTTGACCACGTGATCGAACAGCCGCACCGACCGGTTGGCCCGCGACAGCACAAATTCGCTGGACGAACACCGGCCTGCTTCCTGCTTCGGCACGTTGGCGCGAAGCCGGTCGATGTCGGTATCATCCGGCACCCCGTCGAACAGCGCAAAACTCGCGTCCCACTCTGTGGCGATCACCCTGTCTGAGCGCTTCTCCGGCGGCAGGTCGTTGGCATAGCAGATCAGCGAGTAACAGCGCTCCGGCGTGCGCACCTGATAAACGGCGACGCCGACCCCACGTTCGTCCACGTCCCAGCGGGGACGCGTGACCTGCCAGTTCTCCCGCTTCACCCTGCGCAGGATCGCCCGCATGAACGACAGCCGCGTCTGGTGCGATGCTCCCATACGGTCCAGCTTCAGCACCTGGTTTGCAGGCCGCATGAGCGATGCCAGGTCCAGGTCACCCAGTGCCGTCATCCGTTTTCGAAGCCTTCCAGCACGTTGACAGTGTTGATGCCTATTTCCTCGACGGCGTATCCGCCTTCCATGACGAACAGCGTCGGCAGCTTCAGCTTGGCAATCCGCCCGCCATAATCGGTGAAGTCGCCTGATTTCAGCTTGAAGAAGCTGATCGGATCCTTCTCGAATGTATCAACGCCCAGCGACACCACCAGGGCATCGGGCGCATAGTCGGCGATGCGGGCAATGGCATGGTCCAGCGCGTCGCCCCACTCGCCATAGGCCGTGCCCGGCTTCATCGGGTAGTTGAAATTGAACCCTTCGCCCTTGCCCGATCCGGTTTCGTCTGCATAACCCAGGAAATGCGGGTAGGCATACTCCGGCGCGCCGTGCAGCGAACAGAACAGTACGTCGTCGCGATCATAGAAGATGTCCTGCGTGCCATTGCCGTGGTGGAAATCCGGATCGAGGATGGCAACGCGCTTTGCCCCGTCATTGAGGAACATCTGCGCCGCCACTGCCGCGTTGTTGATGAAGCAGTAGCCGCCGTACATGTCCTTGGCAGCGTGATGGCCCGGTGGCCGGCACAGCGCAAACGCCGCCCGCTCACCACCTGACACCAGCCTTTGAGCGGTCTGGGCAATGGCGCAACTGGCCTGCACGGCCTCCCAGGTGCCCGACGTGATCGCGGTTTCAATGGCCAGCGCGTAATACCCGACCAGCCCGTCAATCTGCTTCGGTTTCTTCAGCACCATCCGGCGTGCCGGAAAGCATGTCGGCAATATTTCGCCCTTGTAGCCTGCGGCCTGCCACTTGCTCCACGCGGTTGCGAGAAAGTCGAGAAAGCCCTCGTCGTGGATCTGGCGCACGGCTGCCATGTCGAGCTCCGATGGGTCGAGCATGTCGGTGAAGCCGCGAAACCCCAGCGAATCCATGATGTGCTCCCACCGTTCCGGACACTCGAACGGCCGCACGAACTGCCCGCCAGACAGCTCGCCCTTGGGAAAATGCTTGCGATGATCCTCGCTGCGAACAACTTTCATGTTGGACTACCCCTCTACCACACCGGCGGTCTCGACCACCGCGTGAAACAACACATCCGCACCGGCTGCTGCCCACTCTGGCGAAATTTCCTCAGCCTCGTTGTGGCTTACGCCGCCGACGCACGGGCAGAAGATCATCGCCGTGGGTGCAACCGAGGCAATGTGGCAGGCATCGTGGCCTGCCCCCGACACCATGTCCTTGTGGCTGTAACCAAGCCGTTCTGCCGCGCGCCTGACGGCATCGACGCACGTCATGTCGAAAACGACCGGATCGAAGGCGCCGACAACCTCGCTCTCGCAGTCAAGGCCGATATCGGCGGCAATCCGCTCGATGCCTTCGACCACGGTGGTTTCCATGTCCTTCAGATCATCCAGCGACGGATTGCGGATATCGACGCAGAACACCACCTTGCCCGGCACGATGTTGCGCGAGTTGGGCATGACATTGAGCAGGCCCACGGTTGCCACCGCGTTGGGCGCAAAGTCAAACGCCACCTGGTTGACGAAATCGACCGCCCGCGCCGCCCCCAGCAGCGCATTGCGCCGCACCGGCATCGGCGTGGTGCCGGTGTGGCATTCGAAGCCCGTCAGGGTGAACTCGATCCAGCGCAAGCCCTGTGCATGGGCGACAACGCCGACATCAATGCCTTCCGCCTCGAGGATAGGGCCTTGCTCGATATGCAACTCGTACATTGCCTTGATCTGGCGCCCACCAACCGGCAGGTCGCCCCTGAAGCCGATCCGCTCCAGTTCGGCACCAAAGCTCTTGCCGTCGCCATCGCGGGTGTCATAGGCCTCTTGAAGGCCGAGCTTGCCGGCAAACACCGCCGACGACACCATGGCTGGAGCAAACCGCGCGCCCTCCTCGTTGGTCCAGTTGACCACCTCGATCGGATGCCGCGTCTTCACGCCCATGTCGTTGAGCGTGCGCACCACCTCAAGGCCCGCCAGCACGCCCAGCACGCCGTCATACTTGCCACCCGTTGGCTGCGTATCGAGGTGCGATCCGATCATCACGGGTGGCAGGCTGTCGTCGCTGCCAGACCGGCGCGCGAACATGTTGCCCATCGCGTCAACGCTCATCGACAGGCCCGCTGCCGAACACCAGGCGGCAAATAGTTGCCGGCCCGCGCGGTCATCGTCGGTCAGCGTCTGGCGGTTGTTGCCACCGGCCACGCCAGGTCCGATCTTCGCCATTTCCATCAGGCTGTCCCAAAGTCTGGCCTGGTTGGTCTTCTGGTTTGTCTTGAGCATTGATCCCCGTGCAGCCTGAGTTTTTCAAATTCCGCAGAGGCGATACCGTGTCACCTGTTGCGCCGGTTTTCAATGTGCTTCAACTGCTG
The DNA here is from genome assembly GCA_963700735.1 of uncultured Alphaproteobacteria bacterium. Taxonomy (GTDB): domain Bacteria; phylum Pseudomonadota; class Alphaproteobacteria; order Rhizobiales; family Aestuariivirgaceae; genus Anderseniella. The sequence continues at coordinate 123,351 of CAVOYR010000008.1, read as the reverse complement.
CCAGACGCGAAATTCCGGAGACAGGGCATGTACATCACCCGCCGCTCGATGCTGACATTTGCCGCCGCCTGCGCCCTGTTGCCGGTGACCGCCAGCCGGCTTCTGGCTGATGAAGCGCGGGCCTGGATATCTCCGCATTTTGCCGCCAATCCGGTGATCGGCAAGGTGTTCGACCAGCACGGCCCAACGTCTTTGACCATCGCCGATGTCATATCCCGGGCCACCGGCGCAAAGTTCGTGATGCTGGGCGAAATCCACCCCAATCCGGACCATCACCGGCTGCAGGCCGAGGTGCTCAACGCCATGATCAAGGCTGGCCGCAAACCGGCAGTGGTGTTCGAGATGGTCAAACGCTCGCAGCAACCCATCCTGGATGGGTTGATGGCCTCAGCCCCGGCAGACAGCAGTACCATCGCCAAACAACTCGACTGGGCCAATTCCGGCTGGCCGGACTTTGCCCTCTATGAGCCATTGTTCACCCTGGCCCTGCAAAACGGCCTGACGCTGAAAGCCGGCAATATCGGCCGTGACCTCATCCGTCGCATCGGCGGCCGTGAAGGTCCACCCCTCACCAGCGCCGAGCGCACCGAATTTTCGCCGCAGCCAGCGTTGCCAGCCACTGCCGAGCAGGCCTTGCTTGCCGTCATCAAGTCGGCCCACTGCAACATGCTGCCCGACACAATGCTGCCCATGATGCGCGACATCCAGCGCGCCCGGGATGCCGTCATGGCGGCAGCCATGCTTGACCCCGCCCAAGCCGATGGAGCCGTGCTGATTGCAGGTTCAGGCCATGCGCGGCTGGACTGGGGTGCCGGGCAGATCGTCGAACAGGCCGCACCGGGTAAATTGCTTTCAATCGCCATGGACGAAGTGTCTGACGATACGTCCCCACCTGACGGGGGTATGGCCAGCCATCATTTCACCATCATGACGCCGCGCTTCGACGTTACCGATCATTGCGCCCAGTTCGGAAAGACACGATCTCCCGGATGAAGCTGAATCGTTAACGACTTGTTAACCAAACTGCATAAAACATCGCCTCTGCTGAGAGCAGGTTGTCGATGTTTGATCGGTAGATCGTGGCGGCCTGACAATGGGGACAGTGAAGTGCTTTACGTGTTCGACGTCAATTCGACGCTGACGCCACCGCGCCAGCCCATGGAGGCCGGCTTTGCGGACCGGTTCCTCGATTTCTGCCACAACAGGACCGTCTACCTGGTGTCCGGCTCCGACCGGGGCAAGATCGATGCGCAGCTGCCAGCCAAAATCATTGAGGCGTGCGCCGGGCTGTTTACCAGCGCCGGGTCCCAATATGAGTCAGCGGGCCGCATCATCTATCACCACGACCACGAGTTTCCCGACGAGTTGGTCGACGCCCTCGCCGATCTGGTGGAGCATAGCGCCTATCCGGTTCGCACAGGCCGTCACCTGGAGTATCGTACCGGTTCGCTGAATGCCTCCAGCGTTGGGCGCAATGCCGGCCGCGCAGAACGGCAAGCCTACCTGCTCTGGGACCAGGCCCACAACGAACGCACCCGTTTCTGCCGCGAGATCGAACAGCGCTTCTCCGACTATGAAGCCACCATCGGCGGCGAGATCAGCATCGATGTGGCGCCAGTTGGCTGGAACAAGTCCCGCGTCATGATCATCCTCGAACAGAACCACGGCAACCAGCCCGTCACGTTCGTGGGCGATGCGATCTATCCGGGCGGCAACGACTGGCCACTCGCCCAGGCCCTGCAAGCGTCGTCACCTCACAACGTCATCGTGCCCGTCACCAGCCATACCGATACGAGCGACTGGCTCGACCAGATTGTGTCTGCCCGGCCCGAGGTCCGCAGCGCCTAAGTTAACTTTAGCCGTTCAGGGTGAACAGCTGTTGCTCTAGCGTGGCGAAGCAAGCTCTTCCGGCACTGGCAACGCACTCAGCAACACCTGAACGAATGCCGTCAATTCCAGCTGCCGTGCCGCTGCCATCGCCTCGTAGCGCTCTCGCGCGGACCTTGCCTCACCATCATGCCACCGGATTGCTTCATCGATCGTCGCCGCCCGGCCGTCATGCAGATAGCGATGCCCGGGCACTGCCCCGCGAAAACCGATCAGCGGCGTGGTGCGCCATTCTTCTGGGGACGCGTCACCTTCGCGGCCAACCGAGGCAAGCCCGGGACCCATGTCGTGCAATAGCAGGTCTGAGAACAACCGCACCGGCGAACCGTCCTTGCCGGCAAGTTCGGCAACATGACAGCCACCACAGCCAGCCTGGTCGAACGCCGCCGGAGACGGCAGGGCCGTGAGGTCAGGCTTTCTGGCAAGCGCGCGGACGAAACCGGCCAGTGCATTGACTTGCTTATCGCTTACGTCTGTGCCCGCCGTTGCGCCCGCCCGCTCCAGGCAGGAGGTCTGAAGCGACGTACAGTCACCCTGCGCGCGCGGTATGAGCGACGTGCCAAGGCCCATGTCTGCCTTGAATGCGGTGGCTACCTGGAACGGGATGCCCGGCTGCGTGGCCTTCCAGTTCATCCTGCCCACTGCCGCAGCCTGACCCGGCGCATTCAGCATGTGCGCACGTCCCGATATGCCATCGGCATCGGCATCGGCCGGGTCGTGCCTGTGCAGGATTACCTCCTCGGGGACCATCTCGATCAACCCGGCCACGTCCAGCGCAGGGGCTGCCCGAAGGCTTGGCTCATGACCGGGCGATATGGCGGTTGGCAACAAACGCAAAGTTGTTTCTAAGCGCGTCAGGCCGTTTGCGTCGCGAGTGGCTCTGATGTCAGCCACGCCCTCCGGCGCCAGCCCCGGCACTGCCTTGTTCTGCAACTGCTGGCCGAAGTGCGGATCACCTGTCCCTTGCGCATTCATCAGCCGCACCAGCACGCCGGCCGCCGCTACCTCGCCATCAGGCCGCACACGGATGCGCGCACCCCCGCCATGCCAGTGGCAGGCATGGCAGGACGCCTCGTTGTACAATGGCCCCAAGCCATCCGTCGCTGTCTCGGCGCTGGTCCAGTTGCGTTTGAACAGGAAATCGCCATCCAGCTCAGCCTGCGCCACGGCCACCGGTGCCGCCAGCACGCCAGCGGCAAGAATGATAGCAAGCTGCCTGGTGAGCGCATTGTGCATCACATCGTGGCGCCGATCTGCCACGGCACGAACTCGTGGTCGCCCAGCCCCTGCCGCTCCGACAAGGACGGCTCGCCCGATGCAATGCGCAGCCACGCCTCGAATATCTCCGCGCCCAGTTGCTCCACGCTCGCCCCGCCTGACAGCACCCGGCCCGCGTCGATGTCCATGTCATCGGGCATCCGCGCGGCCAGCTCCGAGCTTGTGGCGATCTTCAGGGTCGGGGCCGGCTTGGAGCCGAACGCCGAACCGCGACCCGTGGTGAAGGTGACGAGATTGCACCCGGACGCAATTTGCCCGGTGACCGACACCGGGTCGTAGCCCGGTGAATCCATGAAGGTGAACCCGCGCGCCGTAACCGGTTCGGCATACTTGTAGACGCCATTGAGCGCGCTGGTGCCGCCCTTGGCCGCAGCACCCAGCGATTTCTCCAGGATGGTGCTGAGGCCGCCCAGCTTGTTGCCCGGCGTCGGGTTGTTGTCCAGTGTTCCTCTGTTGCGGGCCACGTAGTCCTGCCACCACTCGATCCGCTCGATCAGCTTGCGGCCGATGGCGGGCGTGGCGGCCCGCGCGGTGAGCAGATGCTCCGCCCCGTAGATCTCCGGTGTCTCCGCCAGCACGCCCGTGCCGCCTTGCGCCGCCAGCAGGTCGCAGGCATGACCGAGTGCGGGGTTGGCGGTAATGCCTGACCAGGCATCGGAGCCACCACACTGCAACGCCACCATCAGCTCCGATGCAGGGCATGCCTCGCGCACCGCCTTGTCAGCCTCGGGCAGCATGGCCTCGATTTTCGCAATGCCGGTGTCGATGGTGCGCTGCAGGCCCGCCACGTCCTGGATGTTCATGGTCTGAAGGCGCGGCCCCCGCTCCAGCCCGTAGGCCTCCAGCAGCCAGTCGATCTGGTTCATCTCGCAGCCCAGCCCAACCATCAGCACGGCGGCATGGTTGGGGTGGCGAACATATCCCCACATCACCCGTTGCAACGCATCGAAGCCCTCGCCGGAATCCGCCATGCCACAGCCGGTGCCGTGCACGTACGCCACCACGCCATCGACATTGGGATAGGCTTCAAGCCGGGCAGGCGTGAAATGCGCAGCAATCATGCGCGCCGCCGTGGCCGAGCAGTTCACCGAGGTGATCACCGCAATGTAGTTGCGCGTGCCCACCCGGCCCGATGCCCGGCGATAGCCCTGGAACGTGGCGCGCTGGCCCTCCGGCACAATGGGCAACGCCTTCACGTTGGTGGAAAACTCGTAGTCGGTAGACGTTGCGGCAAAGGCAAGGTTGTGGGTGTGGACATGCGCGCCCGCCGCAATGGCGCACGACGCCGTGCCGATGAACTGGCCATACTTGATCACCGGCTGGCCTTCGCCAATCGGCAACAGCGCCAGCTTGTGCCCCCGCATGATGCGCTCACCAAGCGTGACGCCCATCACCTGCTCGCCTGCCTCCAGCGGCCTGACGGCAGTTGCAACATTGTCGGCTTCATCCAGCCGGATGGCATCAGGTGCAGTCATGGTGAAAGGCTCTCCCGCAGGCGGTTCAGTTGCAGCACGCAACATGAAACGCCGCAACGGCGAATGCAATCAGTGGGTGCCGCCCGGTTCAGCCGGCAGGATACGCCGGCGGGCAAGCTCAAGCAGCCCGTCGAGCGCCACTTCGGCGTCCTGGCCGGACGTGTCGAACTGGTGGCGTGCGCGTGCATAATCCTTCATGCGGTCGTTGAGCAACTGGCGCAGGCGCACCATGGCTTCAGGGTTGCCTTCCATCGGCCGCATGTCGCCTTGCGCGCGCACCCGCGACATGTGCTCCTCGGGGCTGGCCTTCAGCCACACCGTGTGAAACCGCTTCAACAGCGTTTCATATACATCCTCATCGGCCACGATGCCGCCTGCGACGGCCAGCACGACCTGCGTGCGCTGGGCGGCTATCATGTCCACCGCCTCGGCCTCAAACCGCCTGTAGCCATCCTGGCCATACAGGTTGAACAGTTCCGAGATCGGCAACCCGCTCAGCTCGCGGATGACGTCGTTCAGCTCGACGAACTTGAACCCCAGCCGCCGCGCCAGTGCCTTGCCCAGGGTGGACTTGCCCGCCCCGCGCAGGCCCACCAGCGCCAGCCGCGAGGCCCGCTCGTCGCCGGCCGCCATGCCACCGCCGCCGGGTTCACTCACCAGGTCTTCCAGCCGCACGCCCAGCGAAAGCGCAATGTCACGCAACAGAACGATGGAAATGTTGCCGGACCCGCCTTCAAGTTGCGCGAGATAACGCTCCGACACGCCCGACATGTCCGACAGCGACCGCCGCGACAACCCCCTCGACTTGCGAGCATCGCGCACCCGGTCGCCAAGCCGGGCGAGGAACGCCAGCGAATCCCGCTGCCCCTCGGGCCTGGTGCGCGGCTGATGCTGTGCAAGCGACAGCACGGTCGCCTCGTGTACCTCAGTAGGTTTCAACGTGATACCGCCCCGACTGCCGCATGGCGGGCTTGATCGCTGACCAGTCCAGCCCGGCGCCACGGCACATGTCGGCGAGCGCCTCGTCGACGCCTGTCTCCATGCCCTTCAACCCGCAGATGTAGATGTGCGTCTTGTCCTGGCCCAGCAGTGGCACAAGGTCATCAGCGCGCTTGCGCATGCGGTCCTGCACGTACTCCTTCGGCTCTCCCTCCACCCGGCTGTAGCAAAGTTCCTTGTGCAGCAGGCTTTCCGGCACCTTTTTCAGCGGACCGAAATACGGCAGCTCTTCCGGCCGGCGCGCGCCGAAATACAGGTGCATCTGGCCCTCGGCATTGGGGCTGGTGCGGCGGCGGCGCTCGGTGAATGCCCGGAACGGTGCAGACCCGGTGCCGGTGCAGATCATGATGATGTTGGCCGCCGGGTCGTTCGGCATCAGGAAGGTAGCCCCGAACGGCCCCGTCACATCGATATGCTGACCCTTGGCCAGGTCGCACAGGTAGTTCGACGCAAGCCCGCCCGGTTCACGCTTCACCGTCAATGCGATGTTGTTGGCGTTGGGCCGTTCGCCGTCACGCGCACTGGCAATCGAGTACAAGCGCGGCTGGTGCGGCTTGCCGTTCTCGTCGGTGCCCGGCACAACAACGCCGATGGACTGTCCCTCCAGCACTGGAAACGTCTGGTCCTCGAGGCTCAGGATGATGTGGCGAACATCGCTTTCGGCTGATGCATCGGTCAGCCGGAAATTGCCCTGCACCACCGCCTTCGCCGCCTTCGAACGGTTAAACAGGTTCACCGACGGCTTGGACGCCGAAGCGGGAGCGACAGGCTTGCCGCCGGTGCCCTCATGCGCCTTGGCGAGTAACGCGCCGACTTCATCCTCCAGTGCCTCAAGCGACCCGCCCCCGTCAGTCTCGGCCTCAAGGCCGTCCTGCTGGGCGGGCAATTCAAGCCAGCCGAACTGTTCTTCCAGCGTATAGGGCGTGGCGACGATGCGCCACTCGTCAATCGAGCCGGTCGGGCACGGGCTGATGCAATCCATGCAGAAGTTGCACTTGCTCACGTCCACGACGACATTGTTGTCGTCGTGGCTGATCGCATCGATCGGGCAAATTTCCTCGCAGGTATAGCAGCGGATGCAGATTTCCGGATCGATCAGGTGTTGCTTGACCAGGGCGTTCATGAGTTCGAGCGCAGCACCGGCAATCTTGACGTACTCGAAGTCGCCCGGCTTGTTGTCGATGCCGACCTTCGGCGGCGAAATCCAGCTTGCGTACTTGCCGGCTTCCCACTGCGGCTTCATCAGGCTGTCGATGAAGTCGCCGTCGGCCTTCGATGGCAGCCATTCATCGTGGCGGCGCTCGAACTCGTCCTTCGACATGAGGTTGCCTTCAGGGTCTGCGTGAACGGCGGCAAATTCGCCCTGGTGACGGTAGAACGCCACGTGCGGCAAGGTGATCTCGAATTCGATGCCTTCCTTCTTGAGGATGTTGTTCCAGCGGTTCACCCCGCCTGCAGCATCCTTCACATAGTCATCGCGCAGCCGCATGTTGATGGCCGACAGCGCCGGTTCATCGGAGATCACCACCTTGCCGTCGATCAGCCGCAGCACCGGATAGGTGTCGCCTTCCAGCCTGTGGTCGTCCTCGATCTTGGCTTCCTTGTAGCGGCCCTTGATACCGGCGTTGAAGGCGTTGGCTGCGTTCGTCGAGATTTCCGAGCCGAACAGGTCCAGCGACAGCGAGTAGTGCATGTTCGCCTTCTTCTGGATCGTCGGCAGGTCGATCACGCCGTATGAACGGATGCGGTCGATGTCATGAGGATCAGTAATGCCGTGTTCCTTCATCACCTCGCAGGTGCGCTGGATGGTACGGCCCACGCCGGTCTCGCCCACGAACATGTGGTGGGCTTCCTCGGTCAGCATGAACCGGCAGGTGCGCGACAGCGGGTCGAAACCGGATTGCGCCAGTGCTTCAAGCTGCATCTTGCCGTCGCGGTCGGTGAAGTAGGTGAACATGAAGAACGACAGCCAGTCAGGCGTTGCTTCATTGAACGCACCCAGCATGCGCGGATGGTCCTCGTTGCCAGACTGCCGGAACAGCAACTGGTCAGCCTCCTCGCGGCCATCACTGCCAAAGTACTTCTGCAGCAGGTACACCATGGCCCACAGGTGGCGGCCTTCTTCCACGTTGACCTGGAACAGGTTGCGCATGTCATAAAGCGACGGTGCCGTCTTGCCGAGGTGGCGCTGCTGCTCCACCGAGGCCGGCTCGGTGTCGCCCTGGATCACGATAAGCCGGCGCAGCAAGGCGCGGTATTCACCGGGCACTTCCTGCCAGGCCGGCTGGCCGGCATGCTCGCCACACGGGATGACGCGGCCTTCTTCCTGCGGTGCCAGCAGCACGCCCCAGCGGTATTCCGGCATCTTCACGTAGCCGAACTTGGCCCAGCCCTTGGGGTCCACCGATACAGCCGTGCGAAGGTAGACCAGCGACTCCTGGAACCCGTCCGGACCCATGTTGTTCCACCAGTTCAGGTAGCCCGGATGCCACTTCTCCAGTGCCTTGAGCACGCGCCGGTCGCCGGCCAGGTCCACATTGTTCGGGATCGAAGTATTGTAATCGACATTGACCAGATCAGCCATGATACCAAATCCTTCCTACACACGTTCCATGTTGAAATCGGCCCGCTTGCCGGTACCGTAGCGCTTCAGTGCGCCGTCAGCACCCACGGCATTGGGGCGCTGGAATATCCAGTTCTGCCAGGCTGTCAGGCGGCCGAAGATGCGCGTCTCCATCGTCTCGGGCCCAGCAAAGCGCAGGTTCGCTTCCATGGCCGTAAGCGCATCGGGAGAGAAGCTGGCGCGTTCTTCAAGGAATATCCGCACCTCGTCCTCCCAGTCGATGTCGTCAAAGGCAAAGGTCACCAATCCAAGCTCATCAGCCGCCGATGCATCGAGCATCTCGCCTGCCTTCGCCTTCGCGGCGTCAACGGCTTCCGGCTCACCGAGGAACCGCGTTTCCAGCCGCGTCAGGCCGTTGCTCATCGGGTAGGCACCGAAGTTCAGTCCCGACAGCGCAATGCGCGCTTCCGGCCGGTTGTCGCCCTCGAACTGGCCGTCTGCCATGTATGACCGGTCGGCTGCGAACAGCAGTTCCGCCAGCGTGCCGGCGAAGCACGAGCCCGGCTCGGCCATCACGGCGATGGTGCGCGACGTCAGGTCCACCCGCTTCAGCACGCGGCGCCAGTACAGCAGAATCTCGCGCATCAACCAGTGGCCGTCGTTGGCCTGCATGAAGTCGTCGAACGCCAGCACGGCAGCGGGGTCGCCCGCCGACTTGAACTGGATCACCGCCATTTCCATTTCGTTGAAACGAATTTCCAGCACCGCATCGTCAAGCTCGCGCGCCAGCTTGAGAGGCCAGAACTGGTCGCCCTGCGCCTGTGCGGCTTCCATGCTGGCCGGCACGTCCCCGTCCGGGCCGCTGATGGAAATCGTCGCCACACGCGCGCCGCGGTCCAGCTCGACCGACACACCCGAATAGCTGATCGCATCGCCGGTGATGATGCGTGACAAGGCACCCAGCTTCACACCCTGCGCATCTGCAGGCCGGTCGGATTTCGCTGCAACTTCCCTGGCCCGGTCGGCCACGGCCTCGGCAAACTTCGATGCAGGTGCCACCTGGTCAACCAGCCGCCAGTCCACTGCCTTCTTGCCGCGAATGCCTTCTTCCAGCGAACAGAAGATGTCGGCCCGGTCGCGCCGCACCTTGCGCTTGTCGGTCACGCGGGTCAGCCCACCCGTGCCCGGCAATACCGCCAGCAGCGGCACCTCCGGCAACGACACGGTGGACGTGCCATCGTCGGTCAGGATGATCTCGTCGCACGCCAGCGCCAGCTCGTACCCGCCCCCGGCACACGCGCCCGACACCGCACAGATCCAGGTCTGGTGCGAATTGTCCGTGGCGTCCTCGATGGAATTGCGGGTCTCGTTGGTGAACTTGCAGAAATTGACTTTGTGGCTGTGCGCCGCGCCGCCCAGCATCCGGATATTGGCACCGGCACAGAACACCTTGTCCTTGCCCGACGCCATCACCACCGTCTTCACCTGCGGATGCTCGAACCGCAGCCGCTGGATCACGTCAGCAAGCTCGATGTCCACGCCCAGGTCGTAGGAGTTGAGCTTCAGTTCATAGCCCTCGAACAGGCCACCGGTCTCGTCCACGTCCATGATGACCCGCGCAACCTCGCCGTCAGCCTCGATGCGCCAATGGCGATACTTGTCCGGCGACGTCTGGAAATCGATGCGTTTCATGAATGAGCGCTTCCCGTGCGAGATGTGGCTGGTGCCTTTATGGCTTATTGCCGGCACTATCAGGCCACCGTCGTCCGGGCGTCAATGGAAACTGTCACTAAAATGCATATGTATCGAGATATCATGCATTAAAATGCATATCTGGTGTGGACAGGCTGACACCCATGAACTTGGTGGTGCCAGCGGGCAGACGGCTCAACGCATCCCGGCGAAGCTGGTCCTGCATCTGGTCGAGTCGCTGCGCAGCGCGCCCTGCGCCCATCTTGCGCTTCAGCCGCGCGTTCGCCTGCTGGATGAGCGCTTGCAACAGCACCTTCTCGACGGAATTCGGCGCGCAGTTGAGCCAGACCGCCTCCCACACCTCGTGCGCTTCCCAGAAAAACCCGTGGGTCATCAGGGCATGGCCATACAGGTATGCTGCATTTTCCTGCCACTCTTCGGCGGCGGTCCTGACGGGTGCGAGCGCCTTTGCAGCCTCGAGCGGTTCGAGGTCAGGTTCGGAGCCGCTTCCGGGCACATGGGCACGGAACGGCAAAACCATGTCGTCCGGCAAGGTCACGACTCGGGCAGCGCACCACCAGCCTCGATGCGCTTCCGCACATAGGCTTCCAGCGCCTCACGGGCAGCTTCATCCTGCCGCGGCGGCTCGAAGTCGGCGACGATCTGCTTCCAGAGGCGGTTGGCCCGCTGGGTGGCGGTCAGTGAGCCGTTCTCGGTCCATTGCCCGAAATTGCTCCAGTCCGACACCAGCGGCTTGTAGAACGCCGTTGCATAGCGCTCCATGGTATGTTCGCAGCCGAAGAAGTGTCCACCCGGCCCAACCTCGGCAATGGCCGAGGCGGCCAGTTCATCCTCGTCGAACTTCACCGGCTGGCACAACTCGGCAACCATCTGCGCCACCTCGATGTCGAGGATGAACTTCTCGAACGAGGCCGTCAGCCCGCCCTCCAGCCATCCTGCAGTATGTGCCACCATGTTGGCCCCGCCCTGTATCGCCCCCCACAGGCTGAGCTGCGTTTCATAGGCCCCCTGTGCATCCGCCGCGTTGGACGCCGTCGGCGCCGACGACCGCCATGGCAAGCCAAGCTTGCGGGCAAGCTGGCCAGCGCCCCAGCAGGCCTTCACGTACTCGGGCGTGCCGAAGGCCGGCGAGCCGGACTTCATGTCCACGTTGGAGGTGAACGCGCCATAGACCACCGGCGCTCCGGGGCGCGCCAGCTGGTTGATCACCAGCGCGGCCAGGAACTCCGCGTGTTGCAGCACCAGTGCCCCGGCAATCGTGACAGGTGCCATGGCGCCGGCCAGCGTGAACGGCGTGATCACGACGATCTGGTTGGCCTCGGCAAAGTCCATCAGGCCGTTCAGCATCGGGATGTCGAGTTGCAGCGGCGAGTTGGTGTTGATCACGGTGAAGGTGTGATGCCCGGCGCGGAACTCGTCCTCGCTCAGGCCCCGCGCAATACGGATCATCTCGAAACCATCGCGGGTGACAGGCGTACCGCGCGCCCAGGTGAAAATCGGTTTGTTGGAAAGCGTCAGGTTATCATAGCTGACCCACAAATGACGCTCATTCAGCGCCAGGTCCTGCGCTTCCACGCACGGGCCGGACACGTGCATCACGTCGAAATGCTGGCACAGCCGCATGAAATTCTGCGCAGCCGCACGGGTACCGGTCTGCTTGCCCCGGTCCAGGTCGGAAAAGCCGGGAGGCCCGCCCACCGGCATGAAATTCAGGCTGGTGCCACCAAGGTGGATGCTGTTTTCGGGCGCCGACGCCAGCAGCTCGAACGACCTTGGTGCCGACGCGATGGCCGCCTCGATCACGTCGGACCCGAGGCGTACCATCATGGTGTCATCATCGACGATGCACCCGGCAGCCTTGTAGGCATCGCGCGCACGCGGCAGCAGCACCCGGATACCGGTCTCCGCCAGCACCTTCATCGACGTGCGGTGAAGCTGCTCGATCTGGTCATCGGAATATAGCGGTTGCGGCGGATACGGGTTTGTCAGCCGCTTGTACGACACGTCCCGCGAGACGGCAGGCCTGTCGCTGCCACGCCGTCCCGTGCGCCTCGTGCGCTGCATGTTCATGTTGGTCGCCCTTTGCGCTGATGCAAGCAGCGAGGCTATGTCGTTTCCGGCTCCAGCGAAACCAGCAAATCACCGTCCTTGACCTGTTCGCCTTCGCCTGCATTGACAGCCGCAACCACTCCATCCCGGGGTGCGGTCAGCGTGTGTTCCATCTTCATGGCCTCAAGCACCGCCAGTGGATCGCCCTTCGACACCTTGTCGCCCGGCCTCACGCGGACCTGCTTGACCAGTCCCGGCATGGGTGCGCGCACATCATCGCTGGAGGCTGTGTCGCCGATGTCGCCGACGCTGTCCGGCACCGTGAACCCGAACGTGTCACCGCCGAGGAAAACCGTGACCTTGCAAACGCTGCCGCCCTCACGCGACAGCGCAAACCGCATTGGCTGCGCATGGCCGTCAACGATCATCCGTTCCGGCGCGCCTGGCACCAGTGACAGGTTCACCGTCTCCGCGCCGGTGGCAATCTTGAAGCCGGTCGCATTGCGCAATGACACGCGCACGTCCCGCACCTCCTCGCCATGCACGAGCGTGATGAAGTTCTGCGCCGCCCCCCACAGCCGCCATCCGGCAAGCGAACCCCACGGGTCGCTCGCCACTGCGGGCACTGACAGTCCGAGGGCTGCCACCGCCGCGATCGCACAGGCAAGCGCAGGCGGCTCGGCCTCGCCGGTCAGCTTGTCGAGGTCACGCTCGATCAACCCGGTATCGACCTGCCCGCACGCAAAGCCATCGTGCGCGCACAACGCCGACAGGAACGCCTTGTTGGTCACCGTGCCGGCAATCAGCGTATCGGCCAGAGCGGTGCGCATCCGCCCCAGCGCTTCATCGCGGGTCGCGCCATGGGTGATCACCTTGGCGATCATCGGGTCGTAGTGCGGGGTGATGGCATCGGCCTGCCGCACGCCCGTATCGTTGCGCGCCGTGTCACTGAACTTGAGGTACTCCAGTTTGCCCGTTGCCGGCAGAAAGCCTTTTGGCACGTCTTCCGCATAGAGCCGCGCCTCGAAGGCATGGCCGTTGATGGCAAGCTCGTCTTGCGAAAACGGCAACGGTTCGCCCGCCGCCACGCGTAACTGAAGCTCGACCAGGTCCAGCCCGGTAATGGCTTCCGTTACCGGGTGCTCGACCTGCAGCCGCGTGTTCATTTCCATGAACCAGAACCGGTCAGCCCTGAGCCCGCCGGAACCGTCGACGATGAACTCCACCGTACCTGCACCGGAATATCCGATGGCCTTGGCGGCTTTCACCGCTGCCTCGCCCATCGCCGCGCGGACCTCATCAGTCATGCCGGGGGCAGGTGCTTCCTCGATCACCTTCTGGTGCCGCCGCTGCAACGAGCAGTCGCGCTCGAACAGGTGCACGGCATGGCCATGGTTGTCACCAAACACCTGTATCTCGATGTGGCGCGGTGCGGTGACATATTTCTCGATGAGCACGTGGCCATCGCCGAAGCTCGCCTTGCCTTCGCGTTGCGCCCCGGCCAGCGCATCGGCAAAGTCTGCCGCGCGTTCAACCTTGCGCATGCCCTTGCCACCGCCGCCTGCCCGCGCCTTGATCAACACCGGGTAGCCGATGTCGTCGGCCACGCCGGCCAGAAACTCCGCGCCCTGTTCGTTGCCATGATAACCCGGCACGACGGGAACGCCCGCCTTCTCCATCAACACCTTGGCCGCATCCTTCAGCCCCATCGCCCGGATGGCCGATGCTGGCGGGCCGACGAACGTCAGCCCTGCTGCGGTGACTGCTTCAACGAATGCAGGATTCTCCGACAAAAACCCGTAGCCGGGGTGGATCGCATCGGCGCCAGTTGCCGCCGCCGCGGCAATGATGGCGTCCACGTTCAGATAGCTCTCCGCTGCCGCGGCCGGGCCGACGCGCACTGCCTCGTCGGCCAGCGCCACGTGCATCGCGCCCGCATCGGCATCGGAATAGACCGCCACGGTAGAAATCCCCATGCGCTTTGCCGTGCGCATCACCCGCACCGCAATCTCGCCCCGGTTGGCTATAAGCAGTTTGGAAAACATCAACATTGCTCCAGCATCACGCTTGTTTCCCCCTCATCCGCCCTGCCGGGCACCTTCTCCCCCCAAAGCGGGGAGAAGGAACAAACCGAAATCGTGTCTCCCCTTGATAGGGGAGACGGTGGCCGAAGGCCGGTTGAGGGGTTAAACGCAACTTCTTCATCTGCGTCCAGGCCAGAACCGCCATCCAGGTGCATTGGCCCGCTCTGTGAGCCTGCCTTCCAGTACTTCGAGTATGGTAGTGAGAACGTCTGCGCGTTCGGCCAAAATGAAACGATTGCTGAACCGCAGTACCGACCAACCCTCATTGTTCAGCCATGCATCACGCAGCTGGTCATGATCACTGTCCACATGTTGCGAGCCATCAACCTCGACGATCAAACTTTCCGCCCTGCACGCAAAATCGGCAAAGTACGGTCCCGCTGGCATTTCGCGCACGAACTTGTATCCGTTCAAGCGGCGCGCGCGCAGCTCATGCCAAAGCGCATCCTCCGCGTTGTTGTCCTTCTTGCGCAAGGCTCTGGCAAAATTGGTTTGGTGTTCTGTTTGGTGCGCCATCAAAACCCCCTCATGATTGCCTTCTCCCCTTCAAAAAGGGGAGAAGGTGGCCGAAGGCCGGATGAGGGGTAGCGTGTCGCATCACTCCCATCACATCCTGAACACGCCGAAGCGGGTGTCTTCTATCGGCGCATTCAGTGCCGCCGACAGCGACAGGCCCAGAACGTCGCGGGTCTTGCGCGGGTCGATGATGCCGTCGTCCCACAACCGCGCCGAGGCATAGAGCGGATGGCTCTGCTCGGCGAACATCTCCAGCGTCGGGCGCTTGAACGCGGCTTCTTCTTCGGCTGACCACGAGCCGCCCTTGCGCTCGATGCCTTCGCGCCGGACCGTTGCCAGCACGCCCGCCGCCTGCTCGCCGCCCATGACGGAGATGCGGCTGTTCGGCCAGGTCCACAGGAAGCGCGGATTGTAGGCGCGCCCGCACATGCCATAATTGCCAGCGCCGAACGACCCGCCGATCAGCATGGTGACCTTCGGCACTGACGTGGTCGCCACCGCCGTCACCAGCTTGGCGCCATCCTTGGCGATGCCGCCGGACTCGTACGCCTTGCCGACCATGAAGCCTGTGATGTTCTGCAGGAACACCAGCGGAATTTTTCGCTGCGAGCACAGCTCGACAAAGTGCGCGCCCTTCACCGCACTTTCAGAAAACAGCACGCCGTTGTTGGCGATGATGCCGCACGGGATGCCATGAATGTGGGCAAAGCCGCAAACGAGCGTCGCACCATAACGCGCCTTGAACTCGTCGAAGCGTGAGCCGTCCACCACCCGCGCCAGCACCTCGCGCACGTCATAGGGGGTGCGCAGGTCCGCCGGTATCACGCCCATAAGTTCATCCGGATCGTAGGCCGGCTCTTCCGGGGCAACAAACGCCACGTCCACATGCTTCCGGTGGTTCAGGTTGGCGACCGCGCGCCGCACCAGTTCCAGCGCATGGGCGTCATTGTGGGCAAAGTGGTCGGCCACGCCGGACAACCGCGTATGCACGTCCGCCCCGCCCAGCTCTTCTGCGCTCACCACCTCGCCGGTGGCGGCTTTCACCAGCGGCGGGCCGGCGAGGAAGATGGTGCCCTGTTCCTTGACGATGATCGCCTCGTCCGACATGGCCGGCACATAGGCACCGCCTGCCGTGCAGGACCCCATCACGGCGGCAATCTGGGCAATGCCCTGCGCCGACATGTTGGCCTGGTTGAAGAAGATGCGGCCAAAGTGATCGCGGTCGGGAAACACTTCGTCCTGATTGGGCAGGTTGGCCCCACCCGAGTCCACGAGGTAGATGCATGGCAGCCGGTTGGCCGCCGCGATCTCCTGCGCGCGCAGGTGCTTCTTCACCGACATGGGGTAATAGGTGCCGCCCTTCACCGTCGCGTCATTGGCGACGATCATCACCTCGCGGCCCTGCACGCGGCCCACCCCGGCAATCAGGCCGGCACAGGGCGCTGCCCCGTCATACAGGCCATGCGCCGCAGTGGCACCCACTTCGAGGAACGGCGAGCCCGGATCGAGCAACCGTGCCACGCGTTCGCGCGGCAGAATCTTGCCGCGGCTGACGTGCCGCGCGCGGGCCACCTCGCCACCACCGTCGAGGGCGGCCTTGACCGCGTCGTTGACCACGGCCAGCGCATCGAGCATCGCCTTGCGGTTGGTGTCGAACTGGTCGCCACGGGTGGGTGCGGAAGGCTTCAGGATGGTCACGTTGGTCTCACCTTATCACTTCAATGCCGACGCCCACGTCGAGCTTGGTCCAGGTTCTGTCGGCGGTCAGCACAGTGGCCTTTTCGCGCAACGCCAGCGCAAGGCAGGCACGATCGCCCAGCGACAGTCCGAGATGCCGGGTCGAGGATCGAAGCAATCCGGCCTGCACGGCAAGGTGTGCGTCATAGTCGTGAACATTCAGCAGAAATTCCTGAAACGACAGCAAGGCATCAGCCTCACTGGCTCCGCGATCGAGATATTTCGTCAAAACCTCGGTGACATTGACGGAACACATCAAACCACCGGATATGCGTGGCCGCACATTTTCGCTCCCCGGCTCACTGAAGGTGATCGCCAACAGGACTGACGTGTCCAGCACATAGCTCACTCTTCCCCCCACATAGCCCGCCGCTCAGCAAGAAACTCGTCCACTACACTCTCACCAGGCTTCTTGTACTTGGCCATCCGCTCCTGCACCCGCTTGATGCCCGCCATCGGCGACAGCACCTGCAACTGGCCATCGACCACGCGCAGGCTGACCCGTCCGTCTTCACCAAGCTGCATGGCCGCTCGCAACTCGGCAGGTATCAGCAGCCGGCCACTGCCGTCGATCTTGCCGGTCGATGGTCCGGCTGACTTCAGGTCTTGGTCCGGCTCCGCCCCGGCATCATACCGCGGCGGTTCCTCGGAAAACCCCTTGCTCGACTTCCTCGGCATGCAACACAACTCCAGATCTGCCACTTTCGTTCATTTATGGCAAAAAGATCAGAAAATGCCAATCAAGCGGTTTCCTTGAACATTTCGCGCCCGATCAGCATGCGGCGTATCTCCGAGGTACCGGCACCGATCTCGTACAGCTTGGCATCGCGCAGCAGCCGGCCCGTGGGGTATTCGTTGATGTAGCCATTTCCACCCAGCGCCTGGATTGCTTCCAGCGCACACCATGTGGCTTTCTCGGCCGAATAGAGTATGCAGCCTGCCGCATCCTTGCGCGTGGTCTCGCCCCGGTCGCAAGCCGCCGCCACTGCATACACATAGGCCCGGCAGGCGTTCATGGTGGTGTACATGTCGGCAAGCTTGCCCTGCATCAGCTGGAACTCGCCAATCGGCTGGCCAAACTGTTTGCGTTCATGCACGTAAGGCACCACCACGTCCAGGCACGCCGCCATGATGCCAAGCGGCCCACCCGACAGCACCACGCGTTCATAATCGAGGCCAGACATCAGGATCTTCACGCCCTGTCCCTCTTCCCCCAGCACGTTCTCGTAGGGCACTTCGCAATCCTCGAACACCAGTTCGCAGGTGTTGGACCCGCGCATGCCAAGCTTGTCCAGCTTCTGCGCGGTGGAAAAGCCCTTCATGCTGCGTTCGATCAGGAACGCCGTGATGCCCTTCGGCCCGGCGTCCGGATCGGTCTTGGCATATACCACCAGAGTGTCGGCATCCGGCCCGTTGGTGATCCACATCTTGTTGCCATTGAGCACATAACGGTCATTGCGCTTGTCCGCGCGCAGCTTCATCGACACCACGTCCGACCCTGACCCCGGCTCGGACATCGCCAATGACCCGACATGCTCGCCCGTACACAATTTCGGCAGGTACTTCGTCTTCTGCTCGCCGTTGCCCCAGCGGTTGATCTGGTTTACGCACAGGTTCGAGTGCGCGCCATAGCTCAGGCCCACGGACGCCGAGGCCCGGCTGACCTCTTCCATGGCGATGGTGTGCGCCAGGTACCCGAAGCCGGAGCCGCCAAACTCCGGGTCCGCCGTCATGCCGAGCAAACCAAGCTCACCCATCTGGATCCACAGGTCACGCGGCATGTCATTGTTGCGATCAATGTCGGCGGCAAGCGGTGCCAGCTTGTCCTGCGCCCAGCGTTGCACGGTGTCGCGCAGGGCGTCGATATCCTCGCCCAGGCCAAAATTCATTCCGCTGCTGAACATAGGTCCTCCCGATGTGCTGCGCCTGCTGATCGCAACACCATTGCTGTGTAGATGCCTTCGATTTCCGCCAGGCTCAGCCGTCCCCTTGACCGGAACCAGGTGTTGACCCCCGTCAGCATGGCAATCATCGCCATTGCTGCCACGCGGGTGTCCGGCACGGCCAGCGTGCCACGCGCCACGCCGTCGTCCAGGATCGCCTTGAGCATGCCTTCATACGCCTGGCGCAGCTTCTCGACGCGGCCGAAATTGGCAGGCTCCAGGCTGCGCAACTCCATGTAGGAGATGAACACCGCATCGGCGCGCCCGGCATGATAGCGGATGTGAAACCGTGCAAACCGCTCCAGCGCCTGCTCCGGTGCCTCGTGCGCCACGGCCTCGGCGTCCCATGCGGCCAGCAGGCCGTTCATGTGCGACAGCATCAGGTCGGCCAACAACGCCTGCTTGCTTGCGAAATGGTTGTAAAGCGCCGGAGCGCGCACCCCGACCGCATCCGCAATGTCCCGCATCGACACCGCCGCATAGCCGCGCGCGGCAAACAGCCTGAGCGCTGCGTCGCGCACCCGGTCCGCCGTTTCACTGCCCACGCTGCCAGCGGTTCGCGCCATCAGGCCGCTCCGGTAATTTAATGAACGTTCGTTACATTAATTTGGCTGGCATCAGCCTGTCAAATCCTTTCACCCGGATGAAGGCAACTCAGGCGCGAACAGGGTCTGGCCCGTACCTGTTGGGTCCTTCGGTGCCCTGCAGAATGCCGAGATCGACGATCGCCCAGATCAGTCCGACCACGGGAATGAACAACAGCAGGCACCACCAGCCCGACTTGTCGCGGTCATGGCACCGCTTGATGTGCAGCATGATGCCGGCAACCAGCATCAGGATGCTGACCACCGCCGACAGCACCCCGTCGCTGCCGAACACGATCGCGCTGACGAGCGACACCGCAAACAGTATTCCGACACCGATCCACCATTGCTTGCGCGCAATGCGGCCTTCGGGACTGGTAAAGAGGTACTTGAAATCAACGCCATCCATGGTTGTTGCCTCGCTGAAGTTGGGTATTTGACACTCGTTGCAAACATGCTGTCATGTCCGCCTGTGTGAGACAACTATGATTGCATGAGAAACCCTGCCGATGCCCCATCCGCAACTTAACTCGACAACCGGCCTGCTGAACCGGCTGATCTCGTTCCCCACCATCTCGACCGACAGCAACATCGACCTGATCCAGTTCGCAGCCGACCGGCTGGAATCGCTGGGCGCCGAGGTGCAGGTCAGCATGGATGGCACTGGCGAGAAGGCCAACCTGTTCGCGACACTGGGACCGAAGCGCGACGGCGGCATCGTGCTGTCCGGACACTCGGACGTGGTGCCGGTGCTCAACCAGGACTGGACGTCCGACCCGTTCGTCATGTCCGAGCGCGACGGCAGGTATTTCGGCCGCGGCACTTGCGACATGAAGGGCTTCATCGCGGCAAGCCTTGCCATGGCGGAAGACTATGCGGGTCTCGACCTTGCCCGTCCCGTGCACTTCTGCTTCACCCACGACGAGGAAACCGGCTGCCTCGGCGCGCGCACGCTGATGGAAGAATTGAAGCACATCGGCATGAAGCCTGCCGCCTGCATCATCGGCGAACCCACGCTCATGCGCATTATCGAGGGTCACAAGGGCTGTTACGAGTACACCACCGCGTTCTCCGGCCTTGCCGGGCATGGGTCCGTGCCGGACGCCGGCGTCAGCGCGGTGGAATACGCCGTCCGCTACGTCTCGCGGCTGATGTCACTGCGGCCTGAACTGGTGGCCCGCTGCCCGGCGGGCTCGCCTTTTGACCCACCCTACACAACCCTGCAGATCGGCCGCGTCGACGGCGGCATCGCCCACAACGTCATCGCCGACACCTGCGTCGTCGACTGGGAAATGCGCCCCGTCCGGAACTCTGACGCCACGTTTGTGAAGGATCATCTGCGTGCCTATGTCGAGGACGAACTGTTGCCTGCGATGCGCGCCGTGCACCCGCAGGCAGACATCGTCACCCACATCATCGGCGAGGTGGTCGGGCTGGAACCCATGCCTGACAGCGAGGCGCTGAAGCTGGTCGCCGAACTCACCGGTGCCAACACCACGGACGTTGTGTGCTTCGGCACCGAGGCCGGGCTGTTCCAGGAAATCGGCATTCCAACGGTCGTGTGCGGTCCCGGCTCCATCGAACAGGCCCACAAGCCGGACGAGTATGTCGAGATCGACCAGCTCGACCAGTGCCTGGACATGCTGGAAAGGCTGAAGCGGAGGCTGGTCTAGCCTTCCCGGTCAGATACCTCGACGGATAGAATGGTCGGCAGGTGCCGGGCGATCTCCTGCCAGGTGTCGCCTTCATCAAAACTGGCAAAGACGGACCCGCTGTTGGTACCGAAGTATACCCCTGCCGGGTCGCGGTCATCGCGGGCCATGGCCTGGCGCAACACGGTGAAGAAGCAGGCCTCCTGCGGCAGCCCCTGCCGCTGGGCGGTCCACGACTGACCGCCATCACGGGTACGCCACACCGCTGCTGCCGCATCGGGCGGGAAACGCCCGGCGGAGTCGCCATTGAGGGGCAGTGTCCACGCCGTTTCAGGATCCCGCGGATGCACGCAAATCGGAAAGCCGAACGTGGACGGCAGGCCCGGCGTGATGTCGTCCCAACTCCGCCCGCCATCATCGCTGCGCCACACGCCATGGTGGTTCTGCTGGTACAGCCGGTCGACGGCCCCGGAGGCGCGCATCATGTTGTGAACGCAGTACCCGGTTTCGCCATCACGAGGGGCGGCCGGGTGGTCGTGATGGCCGCAGGCAGCCGCATTCGACAGCCGGTTGCGCCGGTCCCACGTCTTGCCGCCGTCCTCGGTGGCAAACACCCCGGCGGCAGAAATGCCGATCCACATCTTCGACCGGTCGAATGGATCAGCAACGATCGTGTGCAAAACCAGCCCCGCAGCGCCGCCGTTCCAGCTGTCAACGGACGGATGGTTGCTCAACCCCTCCACCAATGACCAGCTTTGCCCGCCATCACTGCTCTTGAGTAGTTGCGCAGGCTTGGTGCCGGCATACAATTCGCCATGCACGCAACCCAGCGACCATATCTGCGAGAAGCTGTCGCCGAAGGGCAATGGCTGCGGTGTCCAGTTCATCATCCTGGCGACGTCGGGATCGTTCGCCGCCCACTCGTCCAGGGTGCCCTTCGTCAACCGGCTGACCTGCCAGCTTTCGCCACCGTCGCTGGATCGCCATACGCCCGCGCCATGCCAGTCACCGCCGCCGCCGGCCCAGAGCATGCCAGTCGCGGGGTCTGCAACAACATGGTTGATCGGCCAGCCGTCGCAGAACGGACCCTTCACCTTCCAGCGATTTGACTGGCGGCCACCCGATACCAGGAAGGCGCCCTTGGTGGTGCCCAGCAGTACCGTCAAATCATCGACCGGCATGGCAGACTGTCTCCATTGTAAGCCGCCCCGTGATCTTGTTCAGGCGTTGCCCCGCCGCTCGCGGAACAGCCCGCACTTTTCCTGCACCGGCCGGTCGGAATAGCTGAACAGCACCGCGTCTTCGCTCGCCTCGTGCACGACCTCTTTCCACGACGGCACAACGAACACATCGCGCGGACCCCATTCGAACACCTGCCCGTCCACGGTGGACCGCCCCCTACCCTCGACACCCGTAAACACCGTCGCATCGGTTGAGCGGTAAGGCGCGCTCTTGAAGCCCTTGGGCAGTAGCTGCAGGCAGGTGCCGATGGTCGGCATGGCCCAGCCGCCGTCGACCGGGTTGATGTAGCGCATCTTCAGCCCGTGGCACGGATCCCACTCTTCAAGCCGCCGCATCTGTTCCAGCGCCTCGCGTGAGCGCTCATAGGGGTAGTTGAAGATCGGCGACGTGGCTGCAACCTTCTCGTAGCCAAGCGGCAGCATGTTGGCGCCATAGCGCGCATGGGCATCGCCTTCCGGCTTGGTGATCGGTTGCTCGTCGTCGCCAAAACCTTCCGCAAACGAGGCATCGAGAAACTGCACCAGCGGAATATCCAGCCCGTCCAGCCACAGCACCGGGTCGTCCGACGTGTTGCCGTGGTCATGCCACTGCCAGTTTGGCGTGATGACGAAATCGCCGAAATGCATCGTGGTGCGCTCACCGCCCACCGCCGTGTGCCCGCCGGATGCTTCCAGCACGAACCGCAGCGCCGATTGCGTATGCCGGTGCGCCGGTGCCACCTCGCCCGGCATCACCAGCTGCACCCCGCAATAGAGCGACGTGGTGCACTTGGACGTGCCCTTGAGGCCAGGGTTTTCCAGGATCAGCACCCGGCGCTCGGCTTCCTTGGCGGTGATCAGGCCCGCCGCCTCCATCAGCCGGGCGCGGACGGTGTCGTATTTCCACATCACCGGCTGGCAGCCGCTCTTCGGTTCAGGGGTGATGATCGCGCCCATCACCGACCACAGCGCCCGCATGCTCTCAGGCTCGATCGCCTGGTAGAACGCCTCGCGGGCGGCGGTGTTTACAGGGGCAGCATGGCTCATGGATCAGGTCTCCGGCAACTTCAGCATGGCCTGAATAGACAGCCAAACGCCGAAGGGTTCAAGCCGTCAACCGGCAGTCGTACCAGCCAGCAACCCACCCATGATCCAGACCTGCAGATAACCTGCGGCACGCACTGCTGCCGTATCCGGGTCAGCGAAGGTCGCAACCATTTCACAAAGCACGCCGAACGGCACGCCTTCGCGCGCTGCATCCAGCATCATGGCTTCCTCTGCCGGCAGCGCCCGCCAGTTGGGAGTCAGCTGCTGGCGCCACACGACCACCCGCTGGGGCTCATCCAGGGTGATCACCGGCGGATGCTCCTCGCCGCCGTCCTTCAGCGCAGACCAGACGTCCCCGGCATTGGTGGTGAAATCGGCCCGCGCCAGCGACACGTGAAACCTGAACGTCAAGCCGGCCCAGTCTTCCAGCGCAACCACGGCCAGCGACTCAAGCCCCATCGCAGGCTCATCTGAACAGTCGAAGGCATTGCCCAGCGCGCGTTCCAGCCAGGCGATCTCGCCCATCTCGGCATGGTCTGCCCAGGGATTGGTCGCCGCGGCAAAGTCAGCCAGCCCTTGCGACACCCACCGCGCATTTCGGCTGGTCGACGGGTGCGCCCTGATGAAGGTGCGGGCAAGCCCGGTAAAATTTAACTCGCCCAGATAGGCCTTCAGCACCGGATGGTCATTGCCGAGAATTTCGATCAGCCGCAGTTCGTAGCCCACGCGATAGACGTCCAGCAGCACGCGCTTGTCTTCATGCGCGCCCGGCCCGAGCGTTTCCAGCACGCTTGTGTCGCCGGCAAGGATTGCCCGCTGCATCATGTCCTGAAGCTGTGCGAACCGTCCGCTCATTCAGCCGCCTGCGCCTTGCCGTGATCCGGCAGCGCCATGGCGCGGCCCAGCACGTCGATGGCGATGGCGCGCGCACGCTCGACCTCGGGCAGCAGCTCATCAAGGGGCGGAATGTTGTCGTCGCGCTCGATCATCGCCGACACGGGTCCGAACCGCTCCAGCGCAGCGGCATAAAGCGCCCACACCTCTTCCGGCACCGGCTGGTCATGGGTGTCGATCTTGTGGGTCTCCAGGTCCGAATGGCCGGCCAGGTGGAACTGGACCACCTTGTCAGCCGGTATGCCGTTGAGAAACTCCATCGCGTCATAGCCGTGGTTGAACGCGCTCACGTGCACGTTGTTCACGTCAAACAGCAGGCTGCATCCGGTGCGGCGGCTGAGCTGGGCAAGAAACTCCCACTCCGGCATCTCGAACTCGGCAAACTGCACGTAGGTCGACACGTTCTCGATCACCAGCGGGCGCGCCAGCGCGTCCTGCACCAACCCGATCCGGCCGCTGACATGATCCAGTGCCTCGGACGTGTAGGGGATGGGCAGCAGGTCATGCAGGTTGACGCCGTGAACGCCAGTCCAGCACAGGTGGTCCGACACCCACTTCGGCTCGAACCGGTCAGCCAGCGCCCGTAGCCGGTGCAGGTAGTCCATGTCCGGCTCGGCGGTCGAGGCAATAGACATCGACACGCCATGCATCACGATCGGATACCGCTCCCGGATGCGTTCCAGCATCACCAGCGGCTGACCGCCATCGATCATGTAGTTTTCCGAGATCACCTCGAACCAGTCCACCGCAGGATCACCGTCCAGGATGTCGCGATAATGCTGGGCGCGCAGGCCAAGGCCAAATCCGAGATATGGATGAGTGCTCATGATACCGGTGTCCTTCCCGTGCCTGATCTTACACCAGACATGCAAAATCCGGCAGCACCGTTGCGCCGCCGGATCGCACTTTGCAGTGACGGGCTTACGAAGCCTTTTCGAACTTCGCGCCTTCGATCTTGACGCATTCTGCTTCGGTCATCTCGACGAAGCCCTGGCCCTTGCAGGCGTTCTGGCCCTTGCATGCGCTGCTGGCGGTCTTGCAAGCGCTGGTGCCCTTGCACGAGTTCGCGCCGACGCAGTGGCCCTTGGCGTCCGAAGCGTGGGCGGCCGGAATGGAAGCGGCAGAAGCCATGACAAGCGCAGCAGCTGCTGCAGCCAGCGTTACGCCAGATTTCGCGGTCATCTTCATGGTGTTAGTCTCCTCACGGGGGTTGAATTCACCGCTGCAGCTTGTGTGTGCCAACGGTACGCAGAGGTTGCACATTCAGCCGTTCAAACCCCAATTACATAAGCGTGAAGTTACGGCACCTACGCGTGAACCACCCGTACAAGAGTGGCGGATTGTCTCACCCTTTCAATTACTTCGCTGTAATGAACCACAACCTGCCGTTCACTCACTCGTGAACATGCAATCAGGTTTGCACCAGTCGAAACGTTTAAACCCCAATGCCGCGCGCCTGCAAATTCGCAGCGAACTGCGGCGACATCAGCCGCAACCGGTCCGAATCCAGCCGCCCGGCCCGGCGGATGTAGCTCAGCGCAAACGGCCATGGGTCCAGTTGCATGTGGTCATCGAAGCTCTCATACCACCGGGCTGAACGCACCGCCGCTGTGGTGATTTTCTGAATGACTGGCTGGCGCGCCGCATGGTAGGCCGGCAATGCCTCGTCCAGCCGCCAGTCATGGGCCTCCAGGTTGGTTACCAGCGAGATCACGTCTTCCAGCGCCAGCCGGGTGCCGGATCCGATGGAAAAATGCGCCGTGTGCAGCGCATCGCCCACCAGCACCCGGTTGCCGTGGTGAAAACGCTCGCAGGACAACTCGGGGAACTGCCGCCAGTGCGAATTGTTGCTGGCCAGCCTCGCCCCGCCCAATGCCTCGGCAAAGATGCGCTCGCACGCTGCCCTGGTCTGGTCCGCGCCCATACCGGCGAAACCCGCTGAATGCCAGACAGCGTCGGTCGTCTCGACGATGAACGTGCTCTGCCCCGGTGCATAGCGGTAGTGGTGCGCGTTGAACGGTCCAAGGTCACTTTCAACGAAGGTTTGCGTCAGCGCCTCAAACTCGCGGTCCGCCCCGAACCAGATAAACCGGTTCGACATGTGCCCGAGGCGCTGGCCAAAGCCGTACGGCGATGCCGCGCGCACAACCGAGTTCAGGCCGTCGGCCCCGATCACCAGGTCCACACCGGCAGTAAGGCCGGCGATATCGTCAACACGGGTATTGTAGTGCGGCACCACGCCCAACTCGGCTGCACGCCGCTGCAGCAGTTGCAGCAGGTTCAGCCGGCCGATGGCGGCAAACCCGACCCCGTCGATGGCGATGCGCTTGCCGCGATGCACGATTGCGATGTCGGACCATCGCTGCATGTGCGGTTCGATGAGGGCAACCGTTTCGGGATCATCATCCCGCAGGAACCCCAAAGCCTGGTCGGAAAACACCACACCGAACCCGAACGTGGCATCGGGCGGGTTCTGCTCGAACACCCGCACGGTGGCATCCGGCCTCGCCCGCCGGATCAGGATGGCGGCATACAGTCCCGCAGGCCCCGCCCCGCAAATGGCAACGTCAGGTGGCACAGGCGTCAGTCGCCACGCAACTGCGCCAACTCCGCCCTGCATGACGACAGTGCGGCACTGGTTGATGCCACGCGCTCCGCCAGCACTTTCATCAGCGCCGTCGCCATGCTGGGAAACTCGTGGATCAGCTTCAGCATGTGTTCCTTCTCGATGCACAACGTCTCAAGCTTGGTGCCGGCTCGCACGCTTGCCGTGCGCGGCACGTCGCACAGGATGGCGATCTCACCGATGATCTCGTTCTTTTCCAGCGTCGCCAGAACCACGTCGGTGTCACCGCTCTTCACGACCACTTCGGCCTGTCCGTCAAGTACCACGTAGGCCGCATCGCCTGGGTCGTTCTGGTTGAACAGCATGTCGCCCTGCATGAACGTCAGGCGTTTGGATGTGAACGCGAGCAACTTCAACTGGCTCGGTTGCAGGCCCGCAAACAGCGAGACCCGCCCCAGCATTTCGACTTCGTCCTTCAACAACATGACTGCTACTTTCCTTCCCCGGTACACATGAATTCACAAGCTCAGGCGCTGACAAGACGGGACAGCGCACCGTTGTTTCCAAGCAGGTCGCCGCGCGGGCCATGTTCGACAATCCTGCCACTTTCAAACACAAAAACCGTATCGAAATATGATGAGAGCCCCGCGTTTGACAGCACCCAAACCACCGCAGGCGGTTTGTCCTGATCGTTGGCCAGCTTGAGAACAGCCTCGACGATCGCCGCCTGCTGGCGCACGTCGAGCGACGAGACCGGCTTGTTGAGCACCAGCAGGTCCGGCTGCTTCAGCAAGGCTCTGGCCAGCCCGACCTTCTGGCGCTGCACCACGCTGAGACGCCGCCCGCCCGACCCCACATCGAACTCAAGGCCAATGCCAAGAACATCGTCCAGCAGGTCCATGTCCTTGAGCAGAGCCGCCACCGCGTCATTAACGCGCTGACCCGCCCGGGCAACCCCGTGGCGAACGCGGCCCATCAAAAGGTTGTCCTGAACGGACGCGGCCACGTTGTAGGTTTGCGGATCATAAAAGCTGATTGCGTCGTGTAGTTCCTCAGGCAGCTTGTCCTTGAACAGCCGCCGCGCCTGCAGGATCTTATGTTTCAGTTCATCGTCCACGAGACCCATGCGGTGCTGCGGCTCGATGTAATCGAAAACCAGTTCGATCAGGGCCAGCCGCTCATCCGCTTCAAGCGACCCAAGACCCGTTTGCTTCACCTTGCGCAGGATTGCCTGGTAACGCGGAAACCGGTCGCCATCCATGAACGTCAGCTGGTCGAACAGCTCATGGTCCGGCGGCAGATCGGCAAACAGCCCCATCGTGGTTTCGGCCATCTCCAGGCCCTTGGCGGTCAGCGTGTCCTCCAGCTCCACTTCGGCCAGCGTACTGCGCAAATGATCGTTTTGTACCAGGTTACTGCCACGGAATGTTTCACCCACAGGCGTGCCGAACAGCAGGTTTTCCCCAACCGTGGCCTCGTTGGCATAGGCTTCGGGGTCGAAGAGCTCGACATAGTTGCTGATGTCGCCTGCCACCATCTGCTCGCGCAGGGCAAGGCGGGCCTGCAGGATCTGCCCGGCCAGCGCTGCATTCTTTTCCGGGCCGACCCGGCCGCGCAGGCCGAGGTTGAACACGTCGTCGTGCAGCGCGCACGCCTTCAGCACGTCGATGACATGGCGGTGAACCGCTGCCGGTCGCTCGTCGTCGGCAAAGTGGTGGCCAAAGTTGAGCCATTCCGCATCGAAATCGAGATCGCTGTTGCCTGTAAGCCGGGCCTCGGTGACAAACCGCTGGCGTTCCCGTGCGGCCTCGCCCTCCAGCTTACGTTCAGCAAAGGGATGATGCTTGAGTGCATAGAGCAGGCTGTCGCGCAGTGTCGCCTGTGCGAGGAACACGTCACTCGAGGCATAACCGATACAGCGCCCGATCTGACTCTCGTTCAGATCGAACATGTCGGTGCCGCCATAGGTCACCTGGCCCGATTCTGGCACGTGCAGGCGCACCATGGTGTCGATAGCGGTTTCCGCGCCCGAGTTCGCCTGCCCCACGACGGCGATCCGCGCGCTTTCCGGTATGGTCATGCGCACACGGTTGACGATGGTGTTGCCGGCATCGTCGGCCACCACGATATTGTTGAGCTCGACCGGAAACGGCAAAGGCTTGACCGGCTCGCCCGGCAGTTGCTGCTGGCGCGGGTCAAGCATGTTCTCTACATCGAACTGCTCGACAACCTGTGCAAACTTCACCTGCACATCAAGGCGCTGCTGGTCCCAGTCGATCAGCTCCTTGATCGGCGAGGGAAGGTCCTTGTAGGCGGCGATGACGGCCACCAGCTGGCCCACGTCGATCTTGCCCTGCAGCGCAAAGTAGCCCCCGACGACGTAGAACAGGAATGGCGTGAATTGCGCCAGCAGGTTGTTCAGGAATTTGGTGAAGAACTTGCGCTGGAACAGCTCGTAGCGGATGTAGAAAATCCGCGCCAGCCGCGCCGAGATGTCGGCCCGTTCGTAGTGCGAAGTGTCGTTGACGTGCACGTGGTTGATGCCATCGACGATTTCACCCACCCTTCCCGCAAGCTGACGCGCCGTGATCTGGCGCAGCTTGCCAAGCCGGATCAGGTGACGGCGCAGCCTCGGGATCAGCACGAATTGCACGGCAATCATCGAGATGGCGATCATGCCGAGCCACACGTTCTGCACCATGATGAAGACCATGGCCGTCAGCGCCTGCCCGCCCAGGAACAGCGGCTGCACGAAGGCATCGCCCATGAAACCGCCGATCGGCTCCACCTCGTCCTTCACCATGCTGGCAATCTCGGATGACTTCACCCGCCGGAAATGGCGCACCGGAAACCGCAACAGCTTGTCCACGAGGTCGAAGCGGATGCGCCGCAACATGCGCTCGCCCAGCCGGCCCTTGTAGGTGTTGATATAGAACTTGAAGAGGCCGTTGATGATGATCAGCGCAAGGAACAGGCCGGCCAGCGCAAACAGCATCTGCATGCGCTCAAGCTCGAAGCCTTCAAACAGCACATGCTCGGTGCCATTCCAGGTGTACGAAAACGGCAGCAGTTTCTGCGTGGCGCCGGGCTGCTCAAAGCCCTGACCCAGGATCGGCCCGTTGACGATCTGCTTGGGCAGGTCGAGCGACATGAAATAGGTCGGCATCGACGCGAGCACGATGAGCAGGATGAACAGCTGCGCCTTGCGCGAATGCTGCCACGTGAACTTGAGAATGCTTGGTTCGCTCATTTCCCGGATCGCCCTTCCGGTTGCAGTACGATCAATCGCCGTTGCTCATATCCGTACTGCTCGACAACGCCGTCGGCCAGCGTGAAATCAACGCTGGCGATGGTGCGCATGCCGGGCTGTTCCAGGATCGGTCCGACCTGTGAGGCCGCCCGGTCAAGCTTGAGAGCATACTCGATGACCGTGACCGCCGATCCGGCGATCAGGTCGAACAGCGGCTTGCCCAGCGGATCGCGCGAGCCATGCGGCTTCAGGGAGTAGCCGACAAACACCAGTCCATAGCTGCCCGGCTCAAGGGCAAGCTCGACATCCTGGAACTTGCGCGCAATGTGGCGTACCCGGCACGGTTTTCCGTTGAGGCTGGTCTCGTCCAGCGGTTCTGCCTTGGGGTCGATGCAGGTGAAGCTTTGCGGCACCAGCGTAAGATAGCGCGACACCGGGCTGAGGTGCCCGCCAACCTCGACCACGTGGGCAAGGCCATCGACAAAGTGCGCGGCCATCCGCTGGCGCAGACTTGCCGCTGCGCCGCCGAGATGCGGCATGCCATCCGGAGCGGCGTCTGCGGCACGGGCCGGGCTGATCGCGTTCGGCTGCATCAATTCTCCGTATGCTCACACAGTCGTTATTGAATTGACTGGCATAAACGCAATTATTGACGCATATCACGGACCACAAAAAAGAGCAAAGTGAGCATGGCACGGTGCCCGAAAATACCATCGACAAGGACTACACGTTCGATCTCGTACGCGGCATTGCCCGCTTCACCGGATCGCGCCTGATCGGTGCGCTGGCAAAGACACTCGCTACCTATCCTGCTGCGCCGTTTGACGTTGCATTCAACCACAAGCAGATCGCCTCGAAGCAGTGGGCGCGCGACATGCTCGCCACCCACACCGATTGCACCTTCGACAGCGTCTGGCTGATGGGCGGCTGGCTTGGCGTGCTGCCGGCCATGCTGTTTGACGACGCCCGCTTCACCATTGGCCGCATCACCAGCTACGACATCGACCCAACCGTCGGCGAGGTAGCCTGCCTGCTCAACCGCAGCATCGCCGGTGAGGACCGCTTCTTCGCCAGCACTGCCGACATGTATGACCTGGACTACACGGGGAAGGATGTGCCCGACCTCGTGATCAACACCAGTTGTGAGCACATTGCCGACCTGCCGGCATGGCTGGCGTTGCTGCCTGCGGGTTGCCGCGTCATGCTGCAATCCAACAACTATTTCGCGGAGCCGACGCACATCAACTGCGTGCACAGCGTGGACGAGTTTTCCCGGCAAGCAGGGTTGAGCGAACTGAACTATGCGGGATCGCTCAAGCTGCCGAAGTACACACGCTACATGCTCATTGGCCGCGTCTGAGCTGCGCGAGGCGCTGTTCCAGGGCATGCACGCTCGCCTGGGCGCCATCCAGCTTCAGCTGAATATCGCGCGGCTTGAGGTCTGCTGCCCGGTTCGCAGCGTCCGCCAGCGCCTGCGGTGAGATGTCACGCTCGCGCACCATGACGGCATGGCCGGCCCGTTCCAGCCGGCTGGCCCGCATCAGTTGCTCGCGCTCGCCTTGCCCCTCGAACGGCACCAGCACACTGGCACATCCCGCCTGCAGCACGTCTGCCACGGTGTTGTAGCCTGCCTGCGACACCGACACCCGAGCATGCCGGAAAAGCAGCGCCAACTCTGGCTCGTAGCCGCGCAGGGTCACATTGTTGCCGGCGCGCCCGGCAAGCCGGGCCATGGAAGCATCATCCAGGTTGGGTCCGGTAACGATCAACCATGTCAGACCAGCCAGTTTGCTCAGCGGCTTTGCAGCAATGGCAGCCTCCAGCAGGTTAGCGCCCACCGCCCCGCCCCCGGCGGACACGATCACATCGAATGTTTCAGCCGGCGATGTCCCTCCCCGCCCCGGCGCGACAAGGCCGGTATAGACCACCTTGTCCTGCACCGCGGCGACAGCGCTGAACGTGTCGGCCAGTGTCGAAAACCTTTCGTCGCCATGCACCAGCACGAGATCGAAGAAGCGGTTTACGGTCGCCGCCGTCGCCTGGTCCTTGTCCGCGCCTTTAGGTTGCAGGATGTCGCGCACCGACGACGCAATCAGTGGTCGCGGGGTTTGCGCATGCAGGTGCTCCAGCAACGGCAGCAATTCAAACCGCATCTGCCGGCGCGCGAACGGGTAGGCCTCGACCACCACGCATTCAGGCTGAAAGCGGTCCACGGCGGCCAGCAATGCGTCCAGCCTCGCCTGCCTGAATGCCTCGTCCAGCGGCTGGCCGGATGCATCCACCAGCCCGCTGAAGGTCATGTCAGAGCTGCGAACCGGCGGCAGTTGCACCAGCTCAATGCCCGGCGGCGGAAACCCCTGCACGGCCTCACCACCGCTGATCACGCAGACCCGGTGGCCCGCATCATGCAGCGCCTGCGCAATGCGACTGGTGCGCACCAGGTGGCCGATGCCCAGCAGGTGTTGCACGTACAGCATGACCCGCATGGGCTTAGTCCTCCATGCCGTCAAACAGGCCCATCAGTTGCCTGATCGACGTGTTATGGTCGAAGTGCTCGCGCACCCGCCTGTCTGCCGCCTTGCCAAGGCGTGCCCGGCGTTGCGGATCACGGGCCAGTTGCTGCAGTGCCCCCGCGAGCGCAGCGTCGTCATCTGCCTCCACCAGCACGCCGTCCACATCTGTCGTTATGAACTCCGCGATGCTCGGCAACGTGGTCGACACCAGCGCCAGTTGCTGGCTGGCCGCCTCGACCAGCACGTTGGGTAGCCCGTCCCGGTCGCCGTCGGCGGCAATCCTGCTTGGCAGCACGAAGATGTCCGACTGGCGGTACAAATCCAGCACGAAGGTCTGCGGTTGCGCGCCGCTCCAGTGCACCTTGCCTGCGATGCCAAGCTCGTCTGCCAGTCGCATCAACTCGGAACGCAACTCGCCGCCACCCACATGATCAAACCGCCAGTGCAGGCCAGCCGGCAGTTTCGCCAGCGCCGCCAGCAGCGTTTCATAGCCCTTTTTTGGCACCGCCCGGCCCACGCTGACAATGCGCACCGGGCGGGCTTCATCGCTGCCATCATTGACGTGCCGGCGTGCCGGATACGGGGCAAACCGCTCAAGGTCCAGCCCGTGATAGGACAGGTGAACACGGTCCGGATCGGTTGCCAGCGATGCCAGGTGCTGGTGACCGGACCTTGTGCAGGTCACCGTCCAGCGCGCATCGCCCAGCTTGCCTGCAAGGTCCCAGTCCTCGCTGGTCCAGATGTCCTTGGCGTGGGCCGAGCATGTCCATGGCAAACCGAGCATCATCGCGGCATAGCGGGTAACCGACGCCGGTGTATGGATGAAATGCGCATGCAACCGCTGGACCTGTGATCCGCGCTCGGCGGCCAGCACCATCGCCTGCACGAAGCGACGCCGCCGGTTTGGCGTGTGGTCCAGCCAGTGATCGGCGCTGAAGGCGCGCCAGGCATCGGCATATCCCGGCAGCCCGCGCACCTTCAACCAAGCCTTCAGGCAGCGCAGCGGTTCACTGAACACATACTCGGGCAGATACGTGACCCGTGCCCTGATTTCGTCGTGGACGGGATGGCGCTGCTTGTCGGTAGGCGCGCGCAACGAGATAATCTCGAGCGGCAGCCCGG
Organism: uncultured Alphaproteobacteria bacterium; assembly: GCA_963700735.1. Taxonomy (GTDB): domain Bacteria; phylum Pseudomonadota; class Alphaproteobacteria; order Rhizobiales; family Aestuariivirgaceae; genus Anderseniella. The sequence continues at coordinate 90,259 of CAVOYR010000008.1, read as the reverse complement.
CGCGCTCAAGCCCGAGGATTTCCTGCGCAATGAACGTTTCAGAAAGGCGGGGGTAGCCCTTCAGCACGAATGCTGTTGTCTTGTTCATGCGGTTGACCTGCCTTGCGTCAGACGGCGCCCGCAACAGCATAGAGGTTGGGGGCGGGCCGCTTGTCCGCCCAGTTGCCCATGTACTGGCAGATTGAATCAAGCCCGCCCAGCATGGCGTCAGCACCTGCTGCTTCAGGCTTCGGCCGGTCCGGCAAGTCCCGGAGGCGGTTTGCCAGCAGTTCGGCATCATCGGCTTGCGAGGGTAGCAGCATGTCCACCAGGCCAAGTTCGGAGGCCCGGGTTGCCCGGATCAGTTGTTCCTTGCGCGGGGCAGTGCGCGGCACGATCAGTGACGGCTTGTTGAACGACAGCGCCTCGCAGAACGTGTTGTAGCCGCACATGCCCACCATGGCCGCAGCACCCTCGATCAGGTGTTCGATATTGTTGTCGAACTCGATCACGTCCAGCTTGCCGATCTTCTGGGCCCGGTCAAAGATCGCGGCACGCTCTGCACTCGGCATCAACGGCCCCAATACCAGCAACGCTGGTATGAGACTGGCATGCCCGACCTCATAGGCGTTGACGATCTGTGACATCATCCGCGCCCCGTCACCGCCCCCGCCGCTGGTCGCCAGCAGGTAGGGTTGCTCCGGCCGGCGCATGCTGGGTGGAGTGCCTTCACGGCTGCGGCGCAGAAAGCCCAGGTAGTTGAGCTTTGACCGCAACGCGTCACTGACCTCGAATCCGGTCAGCGGATCCCAGAACCCTTCCGGCCCGTACACCCAGATGTCGTCGTAAAGCTCCTTGATGTGACCGAGAACGTTGGAGGGGGTCCACTCCTCCTTCAACATGTCGGGTGCATCCATCACGTCGCGAAGCCCCAGCACAAGCCGGCAGCCGCGTTGAGCAAGGTATTTCAGCGTCGGCAGCATTTCACCGCGCAGGCCCAGCGGCTCCTTGTCGACGATCATGATGTCCGGCTGGAAGCTCTCCGCCGTGTGCTGGATGATCGACTGGCGCATCTGCATGGTTTCGGTCAGGTCGATATGCTCGTCAATCGAGGTGTACTGCCCGTTATAAAGCTTGATCACCGAGGGGATCTTCACGAAGTCCACGCGGGCCGAAAAGTTGAACGCGCCGGCAATCTGCGAACCCGTGATGATGAGAATCGACACGCCCTTGAAATTTTCCACCAGCGCATGGGCAATGGCCCGGCAGCGCCGCAGGTGGCCAAGTCCGAACGTGTCGTGGCTGTACATCAGCACATGGACATTGCCGAGCCGCTTCATGGGGCTTCTCCTGCTCGTTCCAGCGCAGCAGGCGCGAACCTGCTACTTGTAGGGGTCAGCGGCATCACGCAACCCATCGCCAAAGAAATTGAACGCCAGGATCACCAGGATCACCGGCACGACAGGCAGCAACAACCAAGGATACAGCGCAACCACATTGATGTTTTGCGCCTCGATAAGCAAGACGCCCCACGAGGTGATCGGCGGGCGCAGGCCCAGCCCGAGGAAGCTGAGTGCCGTCTCGCCGAGGATCATCGTCGGTATGGCAATGGTGGCCGTGGCGATGAGATGCGACATGAAACCGGGCACCAGGTGCAAGGTAATGATGCGGCGTGGCCGGGCGCCCATCAACTGCGCCGCCATCACGTAGTCTTCCTCGCGAAGCGCAAACAGCTTAGATCGCACCGCCCGCGCTAGCCCGGTCCAGTCGAGCAGGCCCAGGATCATGGTGATGCCGAAATACACCAGTAGCGGACTCCACGTCACCGGCATGATGGCTGCAAGTGCCAGCCACAGCGGGATCGACGGCAGCGACTGCAGCACCTCGATCACACGTTGCACGACCATGTCGATCCAGCCACCATAGTACCCGGCGATGCCACCGATCGTGATGCCCAGCACGAAACTGAACATCACGCCCAGCAACCCGATCGTCAGCGAAATGCGCGCACCCGCAATAATGCGCGAGAGCATGTCCCGGCCCAGCCGGTCGGTACCCAGCAGGAACAGCTGGCCACCTTCAGCCGGGCAGATCAGGTGCCGGTCCATCTCGACCAGACCCCACCACCAGTAAGTGTCTCCGCGGCAGAAGAAGCGGATGCGATCCGGCTTGCTGAGATCGTCGGTATACTCGCGCTTCAGCGTGTCCATGTTCAGCTTGTACTGCTGGCGATAGACGAACGGTCCGATGAATTCGCCTTCGTGAAACAGGCGTACCTTCTGCGGCGGCGAATAGATGTAGTCCACATTGCGCGCCTGCATGTTGTAGGGCGCAAGGAACTCGGTGAAGAAAATGGTGGCGTAAAGCACTGCGAGGAACACGCCCGACCAGACCGCCAGCCGGTGGCGCTTGAATTTCCACCACATCAGCTTCCATTGCGGCGCCAGGAACACCTGTTCCTGTTCCTTCGAGATCGTCTCGATGGACATCACGTCGAACGGCTTGTCGGACACATAGTGATGCATCTCGGCGCCGGACGCCGGCAGGGGCGAGTTGGGCTTGGTCATTTGACTTGCGTTCCCTGCAAACGGATGCGCGGGTCAAGTGCCGCAAGCGCAAAGTCGGACAACAGCACCCCGATCACCGACAGGAATGCCAGGAACATCAGGAACGAGCCTGCGAGGTACATGTCCTGCGACTGCAGGGCGCGGATCAGCAGCGGTCCCGTGGTTTCCAGCGACAGCACGATGGCCGTAATCTCGGCCCCTGAAATGATTGCCGGCAGAATCGAGCCAATGTCGGAGATGAAGAAGTTCATCGACATGCGCAGTGGGTATTTTACCAGCGCCTTGAACGGATGCAGCCCCTTGGCCCGCGCCGTCGTGACGTACTGTTTCTGCAATTCGTCGAGCAGGTTGGCCCGGATGCGGCGTATCATCCCGGCCGTTCCCGCCGTGCCGATGATGATGACCGGTATGACCAGGTGACCCATGATCGACTGGAACTTGCCCCAGCTCATCGGCTCGTTGAAGTACTGTGCATCCATCAGGTGGCCGATCGACGCGCCGAACCAGATGTTGGCGAGGTACATGAAGATCAGCGCCAGCAGGAAGTTTGGCGTGGCCAACCCCAGCAGCCCCAGGAACGTCAGCCCGTAGTCACCCCAGGAATACTGGTGGGTGGCCGAATAGACGCCAATCGGAAAGGCGATGAGCCAGGTGAAGATGATGGTGACGAAAGATACCAGGATGGTCAGCCACAGCCGGTCGCCAACAACCTCGGTGACCGGCAGCTCGTACTCGAACGAATAGCCGAAATCGCCCTGCAGCATGCCCCACACCCAGTGGAAGTAGCGTTCCACCGGTGGCTTGTCGAAGCCGTACTGGGCGCGCAGTTCCTCGATCTGCTGCAGGTTGACCGACTCGCCCTGCGCCTGCAGTTCAGCCACGTAGCTTTCGAAGTAGTCTCCCGGCGGCAGCTCGATGATGGTGAACACCAGTGCTGAAATGATCAGCAGCGTGGGGATCATGATCGTCACCCGCCAGGCAATGTAGCGCAGCATGGTCCTACTCCCCACCGGCCTTGTCGGCCAGCCAGAACGTATCCATCATGAACACGCCGAAATAGCTTCCGGGCTGGAAACTGAACACTTCTTCGGTAGGCACGTTCCTCAGCCGGTTGCTCACCACGATGGGCTGGAACGTCGAGTTCACGGTACCGATGGAAAACGCCTCGGCGGTATAGATCGCCAGCATTTCGTGCCAGATGGCCTCGCGCTGGTCGTCCTCGGTGGTCTGCTGCCATTGCTGCCAGAGCTCGGACAGCCGGCGCACCGGTGCAAGGTCAGGCTCGGTACCGCTTTGGCCACCGGTCATGCCCCAAAGCCCCCACTGCGGCCACTGGGTCTGGCTGTCGTTGGTCGGTGCCAGCTCTTCCGGCGGCATCGACGGACGCGGTATCGCGTTGTCGAAGCCGGACCAGATGCTCATCATGGTGTTGCCCGCCTTCAGGCGCGAGCGGAACAGGTCCCGCTGCGTCGTGCGGGTATAGACCTTGATCCCCACGTCCAGCCAGTGGTCGGAAATCAGTTGCAGCACATCGGTCTCGATGGTGCTCTCGCCGGCGGTCTCCACGATGACCTCTGCACGCCGGCCATCCGGCAACAGGCGGATCCCGTCATCGTCGCGCTTGTCCAGGCCCACCTCGTCGAGCATGGCGTTCGCGCGCTGCTTGTCCTGGGTGGCCCAGGCCTTGGCATACTCGTCCTTGTACAGCGGGCTATCCGGCAACGGAGAGTTGGCAACCTCCTGGCCAAGCCCGAAGAACGACACCATGTTGATCTCGTGCCGGTTGATCGCCAGCGACAACGCCTGGCGGAACCGCGAGTCATGGAACAGCAGCCGCCAGCCCTCATCATCGAAATTGAGGTTCGGGCGGATGACGATCTTCGATCCCAGCCCGCTCTTCCACAGCAGCACCCGGTAGTCCTGGTAATCCTCATTCTGCTTCAGGAACGTGTAGTCCTCGAAGCTGATGTAGCGGCCCTGCAGGTCGCTTTCCCCGGCACCGGTCTTGGCCGGGATCAGGTTGCCGGACGAAATGTTCATCACCACCTTGTCGATGTAGGGCAACTGCCGGCCCTGCGCATCGACCCGGTGGAAATACGGGTTACGTTCAAAGATGAACTGCTCGGCGGGCGGCGCAATGGTTGGCCGCCATGGCTCGAGCGTCGGCAGGTCGGGGTTTTCCGGCCTGTTCTGCCGGCCCAGCCTGACGAACATTGCCCGCCAGTGCTTGTACTTGCCTTCCTTGGCCAGTGCCTCGGCCTTGTCCTTGCCGATGTAGCTGGCATGAAACTGCTTCATGTAGACGGACGGGTAAGTCAGGTAGAGCGCCAGTGGTGCTGCAAGTGCCGGCAGGAAGCGCGGATTGGGCTTGTCCCATTCATAGCGCACCGTCAGCTCGTCGATCACGGTAAAGACCGGCCCCTTGCCGTCCACCAGCAACTCACCCGGAAGCCCGCCCTGCGACAGCTTCTCGTTCAGCATCACGTCTTCGAGCGCGAACCGGAAGTCTTCTGCCGTCAGCGGAGACCCGTCCGACCAGCGATGGCCTGGCCTGAGGTGGAACGTGAACCGGCGGCCTTCTTCCACCTCGTAGCGCAGCAGCACATCCGGCTGCAGCTTGTAGTTCGTATCGTAGCCGACCAGGCGCGTGTAGCCGTAATAGACCATCATGCGCACGTCCTTGCCGCTGCCCATCAGCATGGTCATGGAGCCGCCGTGCTGGCCGGGCTCGCGTCCCATCTGCGCCAGGTCGATGACCCTCGGCGCAGATGGCACACGCTTTGCCACCGGATCCATCTTGCTGGCGCTCACCTGCGCCTCGAAATAGGGCGTCTCGACCATGGCAGGCAAAGACTGGGCAGACACTGTGCCCGCTGCCTCCAGCATCAGCATGGCAACTGCAGCAACCATCGCGAACATTCGGGTGATCATAGCAGTTCAACCTCCCGCGCATTTGACTGCTCGTTGACAAGCACCATGTGACCCTCTCCCACTTCCATCGGCACCAGTGGATGGGCGCTGGCCGATGCCCGGAACATGTCCGGCCAGCTTCCGTCATCAGATGCCCCGCCCAGGCTGAGCGTATCGTAGTCGAGGGGACGGTCGAGGTCAGGAAACGGCACCGCTGCCAGCAATGCCCGAGTGTAGGGGTGAACCGGCTTGCGGAACAGCACGTTACGCGGGGCCAGCTCGACGATCCGGCCCTGGCACATCACGGCAATGCGGTCCGCCATGTAGTCGATAACCGCCAGGTTGTGCGAGACGAACAGGTAGGTCAGGTCGAGCTGGGACTGCAGGTCCTTGAGCAGGTTGAGCACCTGCGCCTGAACCGACACGTCCAGCGCCGACACCGGCTCGTCGCAGATCAGCAGGCTGGGGTTGAGCGCCAGCGCGCGCGCGATGCCGATGCGCTGCCGCTGGCCGCCGGAAAACGAGTGCGGGTAGCGGTTCAGGTAGCGCGGATCCAGGCCCACGGCCTTCATCAGTCCGGCAGAGTGCTCGCGCCGGCTGGCCGCATCCCCGACATTGTGGATTTCCATCGGCTCGGCCAGCAGGTTGGACACCGTCATGCGCGGATTGAGCGACGAGAACGGATCCTGGAACACCATCTGGATGCGGGTACGCAAGGTGTTCATCTGTGCGGGCGACGCGCGCGCAATGTCGATCGGCTCGTGGCCGCGATCATTGAACATGATCTCGCCGGAATTGGGCGTGACCGCCCGCATGATCAGCTTTGAGACCGTCGTCTTGCCGCAACCGGACTCGCCAACCAGCCCCAGGCACTCCCCGCGGCGGATATCGAAGCTCACCCCGTCGACGGCCTTGATGGTGTTGCTGTCCGTGGTGCTGAACCAGCCGGACTTCTTGGTCACGTAGTATTTCTTCAGGTCACGGACGCTCAGCATGGGCGCGTCGTCCTTGCCAGCCTTGATGATCTCCGCTCCGACGGTCACGTCGCCGCCTTGCAACAGTTCACGCGCATTCACGTCGACATCGCGCAACGATTGCAGCCGCTGGCCGGGCTTCATGTCGAAATGCGGCACGGCATTCATCAGCGCCTTGAGGTACGGGTGCTGCGGGTTGCGGAAGATGTCCTTGACGGTGCCCGCCTCGACCACCTGCCCATGATAGATCACCACCACTTCGTCGGCCATGTTGGCGACCACGCCAAGGTCGTGGGTGATCAGCAGGATCGCCATGTTGAAGCGCTCCTGCAGGTCCTTCAGCAGCTTGAGGATCTGCGCCTGGATGGTCACGTCGAGCGCCGTGGTGGGCTCGTCGGCTATCAGCAGGGCCGGCCGGCAGATCAGCGCCATGGCAATCATCGCGCGCTGGCGCAGCCCGCCTGACAGCTCGAACGAGTACATGTCGTAGGCGCGGGTGGGATGGGGAAACCCGACCAGTGCCAGCATTTCCTCGGTCTTGGAACGTGCGTCGGCCTTGGCCACCTGCTGGTGCAGAACCAGCGCTTCCTGGATCTGGTTGCCGATGGTGTGAAGCGGCGACAGCGACGTCATCGGCTCCTGGAAGATCATGGCGATGCGCCCGCCGCGCAGGCCGCGCATCTCGGGTCCGCTCGGCAGCAACTCATCTATCCGCACCGGCGCATCGGGATGGGCAGGATCGGTGAAGGTGATCGATCCGCCGCTGATCGTGCCGACCCTTGGCAGGATACCCATGATCGATTGACCGATCACCGACTTGCCTGACCCGGACTTCCCCACCAGTGCCGTTACCTTGCCTGGCTGGATGCGAAAGCTCGCACCGCGCACTGCCTCGACGGTGGTCGAGTGTACACGGAAGTTTATCTGGAGGTTGTCGATGCGCAGAAGATCGGGCGCTGAAGTCATTGGAGCCAAACTGTGCCTGTTGCCATTGTCAATCGGCCCCGCCCCGCTGCTTGCGCAGCCCGGCAGTGCACGCGTTCGACCCCCTGCAGGGCCTGCGGCACAACCCGTCCATGACGGTCACGTACCGCTTGAAAGCAGCATCGTGACCGGAAGTGAACGAGCTTGAAGACCCCGACCCTGTTCCGGAACGTACGAAAAGTGTAGTCATGTGTCCATAGGTCGCCGAACGTCTTGTGCCACCATCCTGATGACGTTGAAACATGACAATCGAACAACCATCCGACCCCGCCGGAGCGGCCAGGCTACCGCTGCTGAAAAAACTCTTCGGCAGAAGCCTGAACCGCAATATCCCGCCGCGCATCCAGGCCGAGATCGACCGGCAGGACCAGTCCAGCGAAGTGCTGATCAAGATCATCCAGCTGGTGATCGTTGCGGTCTGGGCCGTGCTCTACGCAATCGCACCAAAGACCAGCGGCGGCACGGCGTTTGCCCCGGTGCCATGGGCGCTGGCGACGTACTTCGTGCTGAACCTTGGTGCCTTGTTCTGGGCTTTGCGCCGGCGCATTCCGGACTGGGTGGTATTTGCCTCGATCATCATCGATGTCGCCATCCTGATGCTGCTGATCTGGAGCTTCCACATCCAGTATGGCCAGCCGCCGTCGTTCTATCTCAAGGCGCCAACGCTGATGTACGTTTTCATCTTCATCGCGTTGCGCGCGCTTCGCTTCGAGCCGCGCTTCATCGTGTTCGCCGGCATCACGGCAGCCAGCGGCTGGCTGGCGCTGGTGGCCTATGCGGTGTGGTCGGCACACGGCATGATGACCACCCGCGACTATGTGAAGTATCTCACCGGCAACGAGATCCTTCTCGGCGCGGAATTCGACAAAACCATTACCATGCTGATGGTCACCGGCATCATCGCGCTGGCGCTGGTGCGCGCCAATGACCTGCTGGTCCGTGCCACCGCAGAAGCACAGGCAGCCCGCGACCTGTCCCGCTTCTTCGACCGCGACATAGCCACCAACATCCGCAATGCCGATGAGGTTGCGATACCGGGATCGGGCAAGCGTATCGAAGCGGCCATCCTGAATGTCGATCTTCGCGGCTTCACCACCTACACCGCCAACGTGGACCCACAGGCCGCCCTGAGACTGCTGATCGCCTACCAGGGTCGCGTCGTCGGCATCATCCAGCGCAACGGCGGGTCCATCGACAAGTTCATGGGCGATGGCATCATGGCAACGTTTGGTGCCGTGCGCCCGACCGGCACCTTTGCGGCCGACGCGCTGCGGGCTGTCGAGGAGATCCTGGCCGACGCCGGCACCTGGAAGTCTGATCCCGTGCTGCATCCGTTTGCGGCAGACAAGGTCAACGCTGCGGTGGTGACGGGCCCGATCGTTTTCGGCACCATCGGCGATGAAACCCGGCTGGAGTATACCGTGATCGGCGCAGCGGCAAACCTGTCCGCCAAGCTGGAAAAGCACAACAAGCAATTGGGCACCCGCGCCTTGGCCGACGCAGCCACCTACAAGCTTGCCATAGCCCAGGGCTACGCGGATCAACCGCGACGGCGCGCGAAACAGTCAGGCCTTCCCGGCATCAGCCGCATCGTCGTTCTGGGTTGACAGCGGGCACCTGACCCATTCTACCCCGTCAAGCGCAATGAGCGGTTCAACTGCCTGCCAGGCCGCATCGTCATGAACCAGGTGATGGCTGAGGATGCCGATTTCGTAATGTCCGTTCTCCCGCGCGGTGGCCAGTGCAGTGGCCAGTTCCGCCAGCACGTGATCGCGCGGCTTGCCGGCGCGGGCCTGCCAGTCCATCAGGTCCACATGGGTGTTGGCCTGCCTTCCCGGCGCAACCAGCGTGTGCCCGAACGACGAAAACCCCGTCAGGCCCGCCTCGCCCAGCTGGCCCGCCAGGTCGGGTCGCATCCGGTTCCAGGGCGGCACCAGCACCGGTGCCAGGTGCTGGCCAAACAGCACCTGCATCCGCTCATGTGCAACCGCGACATCTGCCAGCACCAGGTCCAGCGGCCGTGCCGTGCCAAGTTCAGCCTTCTTGACGCCTTGAGGTTCGTGGTTGGTGTGCGCAAACCCGTGCACGCAGGGCGCGAGGTTTCTGTACAGCGCCACGTGGTTGGCCAGCCTGTCCGTGGCCCGCGCCGGAATGACCGCCAGCAGCACCGCCACGCCCATGTCTGCCGTCATCGTCGTCAGCCGTTGCAGCGCATCCGTCACGTCGATGGCATCGTCGTCACGCCACCACAGGTGCGGCGTCTCGCCGTCATCGTGCCAGCGCGATATCTCGGCATCCAGCAGCTTCTGGCTCATGCCGTCACCTGCCTTACAATCCGGTCCAGCGCCGCACTGGCCATTGCCATTCCGCGTTCATCCCGAACCATGCGCGCCGCGTTACGTCCGAGCGTCGTGCGCAAGGCGGCGTCCTTTATAAAAATTTCTATCGATCCGGCCAACCCCTCAACCTCCCCCTCGCCGCTCAACAGCCCCGTCACCCCGTGCTGCACCACCGCCTCGACACCGCCTGACCGCATTGCCACCACCGGCAGCCCCATCGCCTGCGCTTCAAGGTAGGCCAGTCCAAACGCTTCGCGCCACCCCGGCCATACGAAAACGTCCGACCGCGCCAGAAAGCCTGCCACGGCTGCCCGGTCCACCTGCCCCGCAAACCGGACCGCGTCGATGCCATCGTACAAGCGCTCAACCTCGTCACGCATTGGTCCGTCGCCCACCAGCGTCAACCGCCATCCACCGGGCTCCAGCTGGCGCAGCGCCAGTGCCAGCAGCCGCCAGCTCTCCATCTTGGCGCCCTTAAGCATCATCGCCACAGTCACCAGTTCAACCGGCCCGCCGGCTGGGCGATCCACTGCGGCCACGTCAAAACCATCGAGATCGACAAATGGTGCCACGAGCTCAACTGTCCCGGGCAGGGCCACCTTGGAAACACCTTCGAGGTCACGACCGGTAAAGCACACGTTCACCGCCGCCTGCCGGATTGCTGCGTCACTCAAGCCTTGTGCGGCTGCCCAGTCGTCCCTGCTGCGCTTGCCGGCATGCGAGGCTTCCACGGTGACGTAAGGCAGCTCAAACGCCCGCGCCAACGCAGCACCTATCAGGTCCGGCGACTTGTAGTAGACGTGATAGGCCACCACGGCATCCGGCGCGCCCTCGCGCTGCCACTGCGCGGCAATTCGGTTGACCTCGCTGGCGGCATCGGCCTTCACCTCACCGAGGTGTTGCGGCGAGCGCACCCGGCATTTCACCCGCGACAGCAGCTCGACCTCGTGCCCCGCCATGGCGAGCGCCTTCATGAGCTGGCGCGCCATTGTGCGGTCACCGGACGGCACCGGATCATCCGGCGGTTTCATGGCGGCATAAAAAGCCACTCTCATCGCGTCATCGCACCCTTGCCTGCCACGTTCATGCACCATGTATAGTGCGCATCGGGCGCCGCCACCACGGGATGGTGTCCGCACAACGGGGAAAACATGGCGTCATCACCCAGCACATCCTTCTATGCGAGGCTTCCCGCCACGCCGGATTTCGACCTTATCGCCGGTGGTACCGGTTACGCGCCGGTCCCCGACGACTGGACCATCCTGGTGTCCGATGTGGTCGACAGCACCGGCGCCATCGAGCGCGGCGAGTACAAGGCGGTCAACATGGTGGGTGCCGCTTCCATCGTCGCCGTGGTGAATGCCTGCGACGGTGTCGACGTGCCGTTCATGTTCGGCGGCGACGGCGGCATCATCCTGGTGCCGCCAGCCTTGAGCAAGGCGGCGATCAGCCGGCTGGCCACCCTGCGCGACCGAAGTGCGGACCTGTACGGGCTTGAATTGCGAGCCGCAGCAATTCCTGTGGCCGAGGTTCGTCGCGCTGGCGCAGACGTGCTGGTGCAGAAGTTCAACCTGGCCGGCAACAACACGCTGGCCATGTTTGCCGGCGGTGGCCTGTCTCTGGCAGATGTATGGCTCAAGCAGGAGGACGGCAACGGCCATCACCTGCCGCCGGATGCTTCGGGCAAGTCCCTCGACCTCACCGGACTGTCGTGCCGCTGGCAACCGCTGAAGTCGCAGAACGGGGTCATGTTGACGCTCATCGTGCAGGCGACTGGCGCGCGGCTCAACCCGGCCCAGATCGGTCGCGCCTTCGAACGGGTGCTGGGTGCGCCCGTGGGACGGTTCGCCCCGGTGCAGGAGGCAAACCTGGCGCTGGAACCAGCCGGCTCAAGAGCCTACCAGATGGAAGCAGCCGGGCTGCGCTCATCCATGGGCCGCATCGGCTCATGGATGTGGACGCAAGTTACCGCGATTGCCCAACGCCGGGCCGAGATGAGCCACGGGCGCATCGGCAGCTACGATTCAGTCGAATGGCGCAAGGAACTTCGCGCCAACACCGACTTCCGCAAGTTCGATGGCACCTTGCGCCTTGTCATCGACGTAACGGCCCAACAGGCCGACGAGCTGGAAGACTATCTCAACCGGGCAGCCTTGCAGGGTGATCTCGCGTTCGGCACATGGCGGTCGGATGCAGCGTTGATGACCTGCCTGCTGTTCGACATGAAGCAATCGCTGCATGTGCATTTCATCGACGGCGCGGACGGCGGCTATACCCGCGCGGCCCGCAAGCTGAAGCAAAGCATGAAGCAGCGGCCTGCCTAGGGCAGATCCCTGAACCGGGCCTTGCCTTTGCCCGGCATGGCGACGAATATGCCGGCGGATACAAACGGTCCCCGGTCGACCGGGACAGGCAGGGAGCAAACGGCCATGAAGACACGGGCTGCGGTAGCATTCGAGGCGGGCAAGCCGCTGGAGATCGTCGAGGTTGATCTGGAAGGCCCGAAGGCCGGCGAGGTGCTGGTCGAGATCAAGGCCACCGGCATCTGCCACACCGACGAGTTCACCCGGTCAGGCGATGACCCGGAAGGTGCGTTCCCGGTGATCCTGGGCCATGAGGGTGCGGGCGTGGTGCTGGAGGTCGGCCCAGGTGTCACCTCGCTCAAACCCGGCGATCACGTCATTCCGCTGTATACGCCGGAGTGCCGCGAGTGCGAGTACTGCCTCAACCCCAAGACCAACCTGTGCCAGAAGATCCGCTCCACGCAAGGCGCCGGCCTGATGCCGGACGGCACCAGCCGGTTTTCCTACAAGGGCAAGCAGATCCTGCACTACATGGGCTGCTCGACGTTTGCCAACCACACCGTGCTGCCCGAGATCGCGCTGGCCAAGGTCAACCCGAAGGCCCCGTTCGACAAGATCTGCTACATCGGCTGCGGCGTCACCACCGGCATCGGCGCGGTGATCAACACCGCCAAGGTGGAGATCGGCTCCAATGTGGTGGTGTTCGGGCTTGGCGGCATCGGGCTCAACGTGATCCAGGGCGCACGCCTTGCCGGGGCCAGCATGATCGTGGGCGTCGACCTCAACGACGGCAAGGAAGAATGGGGCCGCAAGTTCGGCATGACGCATTTCGTCAACCCGAAGAAGGTCGAGGGTGACCTCGTTGCCCACCTGGTCGCGCTGACCGGCGGCGGCGCGGACTATTCGTTCGAGTGCGTCGGCAACGTCAAGCTGATGCGCATGGCGCTCGAGTGCGCGCACAAGGGCTGGGGCGAGAGCATCATCATCGGCGTGGCCGGTGCCGGCCAGGAGATCTCCACCCGTCCGTTCCAGCTGGTCACCGGCCGGTCGTGGCGCGGCACGGCGTTTGGCGGTGCCAGGGGCCGCACCGACGTGCCGAAGATCGTCGACTGGTACATGGACGGCAAGATCGACATCGACCCGATGATCACCCACACGCTCAAGCTGGAAGACATCAACAAGGGCTTCGACCTGATGCACTCCGGCGAATCGATCCGCGCCGTCGTGGTGTACTGACCACCGCCCGGCAGCCAAACCACATCACCCCACCAGCAAACGGGGCGCAGCGATGCGCTCCGTTTTTTGTTGTTACATTCATCATCACAGCCGCGTGAATTGAACGTGATAATCTGCACCTTCGTGATTGCAATATCGGCCTATCGTCCTGCCCAATACCCGTCGACGCACCAGCGTCGGCGAACCAGTAAAACAAGGACACGCCACATGAAGACCCTCACATCCAAACTCAGGCTGGGCGTCGCGCTTGCCGCCGGCGTCTATGTACTGGCTCCACCCACTGCAGCGAATGCACAGGACGCACGGCTCCTGTCGCCCGGCGATGCCGTCGTCACCGGCTTTTCCGGTGTCGCCCCGCTGAACGGCTCCGCCACGGTACTGGGCATCGACCTGCAAGGTCCATCCGCCCAGGTGCTCCCCCTGTCGGCCCTGCCCGGCCCGGCAAATGGCAGCATGGCATCCGTGCCTGCCAAGCGCATGATATCTGCCGCCGAAGTCGGCCAGGTATTCGCCATTGCCCTCGACAATGGCGGTGACTCGCAGTCTCCCAACGTCTATCTCGGCGCAACCTCAATGTTCGGCCTGCACATTGTTGAAGCAGGCGGCGGCGAACGGCTCGAGAACGGCGAGCCTGATGCCGAGTTCATGAAAGGCCAGTTCGGACCCGACGGAGCGCCGGGGTCGATCTGGAAGGTGGACGGCAGCACCGGCGAGGTCAGCGAGTTCACCCGCCTGCCGGACAACTCCGGCCCCGGCGTTGGGGACGTGGTACATGATTCAGGCTCCGGCCAGTTCTTTGCCAGCGACCTCGACACCGGCCTCATCCACCGCATCGGTGCCGACGGGACCGTGATCAACTCGTTCGACCATGGCACACAAGGCCGCGGTTCGGCTGGCATGGCTGAAGTCGCTGACGACGGCTCGCGCCTCGACATCACCAATCCCGCATTTGACACCGCGGACCCCGCAACCTGGGGCTATACCCAGCAGGACCGGCGCGTCTGGGGCCTCGCCGTCAAGGACGGACGTCTTTACTACTCCGTCGCCGCCAGCAACCAGCAGGTCTGGTCGGTCGGCCTGACGCCAGACGGCGGTTTTGCCGGTGACGCAGAGCTGGAATTCGACATCGAAGGCCTCGCCGGTGATGGTCCCGTTACCGACCTCGCCTTCGACAAGCCGGGCCGGCTCTACGTGGCCCAGCGCGGCGTCCAGAAGGCTAGCTTCAACTTCGGCGAGTTCGCCGAACCGGCCTCCGCTACGGTGCTGCGCTTCAAGCCGGCTGAAAACGGCGATGGCTGGGTTGCCGACCCGGACAGCTACGCCATCGGCATGCCGCCCGAGCACAACAACGCCAATGGCGGGGTTGGCGCTGGGCTATGACCATGACGAGACCGGCCTGATCAGATCCGGCACCTGTGACGCCACCTTGTGGTCGACCGGCGGGCGGCTTGTGGCCAGCGACGGCGACGAGGCCACCGAACCGGACGTGCACGGCCTGCAAGGCAATGCCGTTTCGCTGGTGCGGCCAGAAAACACCCCGCCCACCTCGTCATGGTTCGTCGACTATGACGGCTTCACCGGTGATGCCGCCAAGGCGGGCCACATGGGAGATGTCGAAATCTTCCAGCCCTGCACGCAACAGGCGAGCGTGGCCGAGCCGCTGCCCGGCTATCCGGAAGGCTACCTGCCACCAGATGAAGGTGCACCTCCCGGCTGGCCACCCGAGTTCCCGCCACCCGAGTTCCCGTTCAACACCAACCTGGAGCTGATCAAGCGGGCAACCCCCGGTGCATGCACCAGGTACTCCGTGGGCTGGTTCTGCCGCTTCACCATTCGCGTCCGCAATACCGGTCCTGACCGCTATTTCGGCGACATCCTGGTGAAGGACTTCCTGCCTGCCACGCCCGCCGGAGCACTCATGGTGGCTGGTCCCCAACCGCCGTGGGGTTGCTGGAATACGGGTCCGGCACAGATCCGCTGCTGGCGGCCCAATGTGCTGCTCAATCCGGGCCAGAGCGTCATCCTGCGAGTGGGCGTCCTGTTGCCGCCCAATTACGACCGCTGCCGGGTTCGCAACATCGCCGAGATCGAATGGGCTCCAGGTGGAACCCAATGGAACACCGATCCAGGTGATGACCGCGACGGCGCATCGGCCAATGTACCACTGCCCCGTTGCCAGCCTGTTCACCGCCCGTTGGGCTCCGTCGTGCATCAGCCGGCCGGATCAATTGTGCACAGGCCTCGCGGATCAGACGTTCACCGCCCCCGCGGGTCGGTCGTGCACCGCCCTCGTGGGTCAGTCGTTCACCGTCCCGAAGGATCAGTAGTTCACAGGCCGCGTGGGTCGGTCGTTCACAGGCCGCGTGGGTCGGTCGTTCACCGTCCACACGGTTCGGTCGTCCACAGGCCCCGTGGCTCGGATGTCCATCGCCCCCGTGGATCGGTCGTGCACCGGCCTCGCGGCTCGATCGTGCATCGTCCGCACGGTTCGGTCATACACAGGCCGCGCGGATCGGACGTTCACCGGCCTCGCGGTTCGATCGTTCACCGTCCACATGGTTCGGTCGTACACCGGCCTCGCGGTTCGATCGTTCACCGGTCTCGCGGGTCGGTCGTACATCGGCCAAAGGGTTCGGTCGTTCACAGGCCTCGCGGGTCGGTCGTACATCGGCCAAAGGGTTCGGTCGTCCACAGGCCCCGTGGTTCGATCGTACACAGACCTCGCGGGTCGGTCGTTCACAGGCCCCGTGGTTCGGTGGTTCACCGGCCTCGCGGATCGGTCGTTCACCGGCCTCGCGGATCGCAGGTCCATCGCCCGCGCGGTTCACAGACCCACATTCCGCTCGACACCCGGCAGTTCCAGAACTGACGGCTCAGAACCAGCCAGCAACAAGGCGGCTCACCGGACAACCGGTGGGCCGCAGCCCCGGCGACCGGCCCGGCAAACAAGAAGGCTCGCATCCATGTTAAAGTCCTGCATCTCCACTCTGGCCCGCCGCCTCACCTGCCAATGCGCAGCTCTTGCCATGACAGCCATGCTCACGCCGGCCATCGCGTCGGCGAACAACCTGCACACCAACCAGGCGTGGATCGAGCAGATGCAGCAGTCCAGCCAGCTCGTGATCAACAACGCCGATGACGCGTTTGAGCACGTTTTTTCACAACTACCCGAGAGAGTGTTCGTTTATCCCACCGAAAATTACTACTACTTCACATTCACTGCAGGCGGCGTGACCTACGCCGGCAACCTGCGGCTGGCCGCCCAGGATCGCGACAAGGGGATCATTCATTTCGCAGCCTTCACGCAGGCCAACGCCGCCACTGAAGCGGGCGAGATGATGTACAAGACACTGTCTGCAAAGGACGGAGTGAAGGTCGAGAAGCTCGCGCCGTTAAGCTACCGGGTCACGTGGAAGAACAAGCCGGTCGAGTTTCAGCTGAACGACGTTTCCACCATCAAGCCCCCGGCTGACATCGTTGCAGCCGGTGAAAAGTACCTCGGCCTGGTGGCCGACGAATCCGGGTTGAGGTTCTTCCTGTTCTACAACGAGACACACAAGATCTTTGCTTACGTGCTGGACGAAACCGGCAGCGTGCTTGAACAGTTCAACACGCTGAAGCAGGACGGGCGCATCTGGCTGGGCCAGCGCACCGGTTTTGCCTTCTATGACCATCACCACCTGGACCGGCGCGTGCTGATCGGCGTGCATGGCGGCAACACCATCGTCAACAACTACCATGACGGCCCCGCCGACCAGCTTCCGGAAAACCACATCAAGGATGACGAACTGCGCAAGGCAATCGTTGCCTCCGACCCCGCCATGGACGGAAAGCTCGACGGGTTCGGCTACCTGACGAGCGGCGAGGGCAGATACCTGATCGCGCCCTACTCCCAGTATGAAACCGTGGAAGAACTCGAAGGCTACGATACGTGCGCCAGTGACCCGGACATGGCGCCTGAAATCTATGATGCCTGCTTTACGGCAACCAACGAGTAGTCATTCTGCGGGTGCGACATCGGCCTCCGCGCGGGCTGACCATAAACAAAATCTTGTCTTCCATCAGCATTATCGATTTCATCTATCTGTCACATAGCGCAAGCATATGCCCTGCGTGGAGCTTTCCGGTATTGGCAAAGACCCATTGTGGGTGGTTCAATCGGTACAGCGTGTACTGACAAAGGGAGAAGTCTATGATGAAGAAGCTTGTAGGAGGCTTGCTGGCAGGTGTTGCCGCTGGCGTGATCTCGATATCCGCAGCCATGGCTGCAGAGCTCACCGTTTACACTGCAGTCGAGGCCGAAGACCTCAAGAGATACGCTGACGCGTTCAACGCCGACCATCCCGACATCAAGATCAACTGGGTGCGTGACTCGACCGGCGTCGTGACGGCCAAACTGCTGGCCGAAAAGAACAATCCGCAGGCCGACGTGATCTGGGGCCTTGCTGCCACGTCGCTGCTGCTGCTCAAGACCGAAGGCATGCTTGAAGCGTATGCACCCAAGGGAGTCGAGAACCTCGACAAGAAGTTCGTCGACAAGTCCACCCCTCCCTACTGGGTCGGCATGGACGCCTGGGTGGCATCGATCTGCTTCAACACCGTCGAAGCCGCAAAGCTGAACATTCCTGCTCCGAAGACCTGGAAGGACCTGACCAACCCTGTCTACAAGGGCCACGTCGTGATGCCGAACCCGAATTCCTCGGGCACCGGTTTCCTTGACGTCTCCAGCTGGCTGCAGATGTTCGGCCAGGACGATGCCTGGAAGTTCATGGACGGCCTGCATGAGAACATTGCTGCCTACACCCACTCCGGTTCCAAGCCATGCAAGATGGCGGGCGCTGGTGAAACGGTGGTCGGCGTGTCGTTCGCATTCCGCGGTGCCAAGGAAAAGGCTGGCGGCGCTCCTGTCGAGATCATCGTTCCTGAAGAAGGCGTGGGCTGGGACATGGAAGCCACCGCAATCGTGGCAGGCACCGACGACATGGAAGCTGCAAAGACGCTGGTCGACTGGACAATCACCAAGAAGGCCAACGAGATGTACAACACCGGTTACGCCGTGGTTGCCTATCCGGGCGTCGCCAAGCCGGTTGAGCACTTCCCCGCCAACCTGCTCGAGAAGATGATCGACAACGACTTCGAATTTGCAGCGAACAACCGCAAGGCCATTCTCGAAGAATGGCAGAAGCGTTACGACGCCAAGACCGAGCCGAAGGGCTGATTTGCACCAGACTGCATCGGGTATCGGCCTCACCGGCCGGTACCCGTCTTGCATTCAATGAATTCAGGCATCCGGACCGGCCCCTCGCGGGCAATCCGGCAAGTGGGGTGGCATGGACAAACAGGCCGGCGGCGACGCCTATCTTCGCGTGCGCAATCTCTACAAGGCGTTTGGTGATTTCTATGCGCTGAAGGACATTTCGCTCGACATCGAACAAGGCGAGTTCGTCTGCTTCCTCGGACCTTCAGGTTGTGGCAAGACCACCCTGCTCAGGGCCATTGCCGGGCTCGACCTGCAAACCTCCGGCGGTGTCTGGCAGGATGGCAAGGACATCTCCGCCCTGCCTCCGGCCGAGCGCGATTTCGGCATCGTTTTCCAGTCCTACGCGCTGTTTCCCAATCTCACCGTCGAGAAGAACATTGCCTTTGGCCTCGAAAACGTGGGCATGACGCAAACTGCCATCAAGGCACGGGTGCGCGAGTTGCTTGACCTGATCGGGCTTCCCGAACAAGCCACCAAGTATCCGGCGCAATTGTCCGGCGGACAGCAGCAGCGCGTGGCCCTTGCCCGTGCCATCGCCATGTCGCCGGGACTGCTGTTGCTCGACGAACCCCTGTCGGCGCTGGACGCCAAGGTGCGCGTTCACCTGCGCCATGAGGTCAAGGAGTTGCAGCGCAAGCTGGGCGTGACCACCATCATGGTTACCCACGACCAGGAAGAAGCCCTCGCCATGGCCGACCGCATCGTGGTGATGAACCACGGCGTCATTGAGCAGGTCGGCACCCCGACCGACGTGTACCGCGAACCGGATTCGCTGTTCGTGGCCGATTTCATCGGCGAGATGAACCAGTTCCCCGGCGAGGCTGCGGGCAAGGACAGCTGCAAGCTTGGCAAGTTGACCTTGAAATGCCGTGAGCACGGCCTCGCCAAGGGTCAACCGGCGATCATTTCGCTTCGGCCTGAAGACATCATCCCGCATGAAACGCCTGCAGGCCGCAAGCTGGCCGCCGCCGGCAACAGCGTGCCGGTGACCATCGGCAGCATGGAATTTCTCGGCTCGTTCTGGCGCTCTACACTGACCGGTGGCGCGCTGGGCAAGGCCGAACTGACAGCACAGTTCTCCATCAACGCGGTGCGCCGGCTGGAGCTTCAGACAGGCCAGGACATCATCATCGAATTGCCCGCAGAACGCCTGCGCGCGTTTCCCGCCAAGCCCGGCACCGGGTCCTAGCCGATGAGCATGACCGCACAGGCGAAGCCGCTTCCGTCAGGCCCCAAGATCAAGGCGAAGATGTCGCGCGATGACTGGGTGATGCGCGGTTACATGATCGTCATCGCCATCTACCTGATCGTGGCGCTGGCGTTGCCACTCTATGCCATGCTGTCGAAAGCCTTTGAAACCAGCCGCTTCGACCTCAGCCAGTTCCAGGTCCAGGTGAGTGACGAGGCAGGCCAGTTCAATACACCGCCTGTGCGGCTCGACGAGATCAATACCCGTCTTGGCCTGATGAGTACCGCAGAACTCGAGACAAGTTCTGATGGCCGCCTCGATCTGACCCGGTTCTTCCCCGACTTCAGTTTCCGCTCGCCTGTGCAGTACAGGCTGCTGCCCGCAGATTCGGGCGCGGTCTACATCGTCGGCTCCGAGCGGTTCACCGGACCCGAGCCCCGGGTATTCGACTCCAACACCTTCCGGCGCGTGGCCATTCGCCCGGCGCAGGACTATGGCCTGGCCAACTTCAGAACCTATTTCTCCACGCCTGCTCTGTTCCAGTCGATCCAGAACTCCCTGTTCATCTCCATCATCTCGACTGTCATCACGGTCACCCTGGCCTTTGGTTTCGCCTATGCCTTGTGCCGCAGCTGCATGCCGTTCAAGGGTGCCTTCCGGATGATCGCCATGGCGCCGATCCTGGTGCCGTCGCTGCTGCCGGGCATCGCGCTTGTCTACCTGTTCGGCAACCAGGGACTGCTCAAGGAATTCCTGATGGGCGAGTCGATCTACGGGCCGATCGGCATCGTGATCGGCTCGGTGTTTTTCACCTTTCCGCACGCCATGATCATCATCCTGATCGCACTGTCGATCTCCGATGCCCGGCTGTACGAGGCCGCGACGGCACTGCGCGCCAGCAAGTGGCGGACGTTCTGGACCGTCACCATACCCGGTGCGCGCTATGGCCTGATCTCGGCGACCTTCGTGGTGTTCAACCTGGTGATGACCGACTTTGGCCTGCCCAAGGTCATCGGCGGCCAGTACAACATGCTCGCCGTGGACATCTACAAGCAGGTCATCGGCCAGCAGAACTTCCAGATGGGCGCGGTGGTCTCCGTCGTTCTGCTGATGCCGGCGGTGATCGCCTTCGCAGTGGACAGGCAGGTTCAGAAGCGACAGGTGTCGCTGCTGTCGGCCCGTTCGGTGGTCTACCAGCCCAAGCCGTCGGCGCGGTTCGACTGGGCCTGTCTTGCCTATTGCTCGCTGGTTGCGCTTTTCATCCTGACCCTGCTCGGCATTTGCCAGTACGCGGCGCTGGTCAAGTTCTGGCCCTACGACCTGTCGCTGAGCCTCAAGAACTACGATTTCGACCGGATGGATGGCGGCGGCTGGGAAGCCTACGGTAACTCCATCAAGCTGGCCTTGCTGACAGCCTTCATCGGCACGGTGATCATCTTCACTGGTGCCTACATTGTCGAGAAGTCACGCGGGTTCGATACGGGGCGCTCGT
This sequence comes from uncultured Alphaproteobacteria bacterium, assembly GCA_963700735.1. Lineage (GTDB taxonomy): Bacteria > Pseudomonadota > Alphaproteobacteria > Rhizobiales > Aestuariivirgaceae > Anderseniella. The sequence continues at coordinate 69,026 of CAVOYR010000008.1, read as the reverse complement.
TCTTCCAGTTCCTCGCCATGTTGCCCATGGCCATTCCCGGCATGGTGCTGGGCCTGGCCTACATCTTCTTCTTCAACAACCCAGACAACCCGCTGCATGTGATCTACGGCACCATGACCATCCTTGTGGTCAGCACGATCACCCACTTCTACACGGTCGCCCACCTGACGGCGGTCACTGCTCTGAAGCAGATCGACGGCGAGTTCGAGTCTGTGGCAGCCTCGCTCAAGCAACCGTTCTGGAAACTGTTCGGCCGCGTCACCGTGCCGGTGTGCCTGCCGGCAATTCTCGATATCGCGATCTACATGTTCGTCAATGCCATGACCACGGTATCGGCAGTGGTGTTTCTCTACTCCACCAAGACGGCGCTGGCCTCGGTTGCCGTGCTCAACATGGACGACGCCGGTGACATTGCACCGGCTGCCGCTATGGGCATGATGATCTTCTACACCAATGTCGCTGCACGGCTGGTCCATGCCGGCCTGTCACGCTATGTGCTGGCCCGCACGCAAGGCTGGCGCGCCCGCTAGGTTCCGCGGCTTTCTGGCTGGCCCGTACTGTCACGGGCAATGGCCATGAAGAACCGGATCATCTTGCTGTGGCGGCGTTCACGCAGGCAGATAATGGACTCGTTCATCATCATTTCAGCATCCTGGATTTCGAGCACAGCCACCCGGTCATCCTTGCCGAGCTCCGCCCGCGACACGAAGCCGACGCCGCCCCCGGCTGCAACGATCTCCTGGACGGCCTCGCGGCCTTCAGCCTCGATACTGCTCTTGTAGTTGATCTTGCGGCGCGCCAGTTCCGCCTCAACCAGTGCACGGGTCTGCGACCCCTTCTCGCGCAGAACCATCGGGTATTCGCATATCTTCTTCAGTGTCGCCGACGGCTGCCGCGCCAGCGGGTTGCCCCTGGCCACGAAGGCGACGACGGGTGAACTGTCCAGTTGCACCACCTCGAAATCGCGGGTTTCGGGTACCTCGCCAACGATACCGATATCGGCCTCATAGCTGGCAAGCCGTTCAAGGATTGTGGCGGTGTTGCCGCTTCGCACCGACAGCGAAATGCCCGGATGAGCCCGCTGGAAGCGCGCGAGTACGTGCAGGATGTGATGGGCGGAATCCGCCACGACATGCAACTTGCCGGTGCGAAGCGTCTGGTTCTCCGACAGGAACTCCAGCGCACGCGCTTCCACCTCAAACAACCGGTTGGTGATCTCCAGAAGGTCTCGCCCCGCCGGCGTCAGACGTATCTGCTTCTTCTGCCGGTCGAACAGCCGGATGTCGTATTCCGCCTCGAGCTTGCGCACCTGGTCCGAAATCGCCGGCTGGGTCAGGCCCAGCGCCTCCGCCGCCCTCGAAAAGCCGCTGTGAATGGCTACATGGTGAAAAGCTCTGAGTTGCACGTAACGCACGGGCGAGGTCTCCGCTACCTGTTGGCAATACTGATGGTTAGATAAAAACTATCGTTTTGATCTATGCTTGGCAAATGGCGAGACTCGATACCATCTGAGCGCGGCCAGACACCTGTTTCCGCAAGACGGAAACCCATGGCTGCATGACATTCCGGTTACAGACTGACGACCATGGAACTTGCAATCTTTCTATTGAACCTGGCCGGCGCGGTGTTCCTGCTGCTGTACTCGTCGCGCATGGTCCGAACCGGCGTCGAGCGTGCATTGGGTGCAAACCTGCGCAACATTTTCATGTCGACCCGGCGCAGCACCGTGCTCAATGCGCTCGCCGGCACCATGTCGGCGGCCATGCTGCAAAGCTCCACTGCCGTCCTGCTGCTGGTGTCGGACTTCACCGCCGCCGGCGTCATGGGCGTGACCGGCTCGCTGGCGATGGTGCTGGGTGCAGACCTGGGCACGGCCATAGCCGTCAAGTTCCTGTCCCTCGACCTGTCCTGGCTGATACCCCTGCTGCTGGCGACCGGCGGCGTGCTGTTCCTCAAGCTGGAGGCACGGTTTGCCAAGCAGGCAGGACGTGTTCTGTTCGGCATCGCGTTCATCCTCATCTCGCTGCGCATGATCGGCGAGGCGACCGAACCGCTCCGCGACAGTCGCGGGCTGATGATGGTGGTCAATTATCTCGCCAGCGACCCCGTAACGGCATTTATAGGCGGGGCAGCAATTACATTTGCCTTCCATTCCAGTGTCGCCGCCGTGCTGATGTTCGCAACCTTCTGTGCGCAAGGCATCCTGCCGCTGGAGGCGGGCCTGCCGCTGGTCCTCGGGGCAAATGCCGGTGGCGGCCTGATCGGCATCTGGCTGACCCGCAACCTTGAGATCAAGGCGCGCCGGGTGGCCCTCGGCAACCTGGCGATCCGCGCCTTCAGCGCCATTGGCGTATTGCTGCTGCTGATGAAGTTCTCATTGCCGTGGGAGCTGCCGGGCGGGACCCCGGCTGCCCAGCTGGTGATATTCCACCTGCTGTTCAACGCCGTACTGGTGGTGCTGTGGCTGCCACTGGTTGTACCCCTCGCTTCACTCACCAAGCGTCTGTTGCCAGACCGCACGGCTGCCGCCATGGCCTTGACCAGACGTGTGCCGGTACTCGATCGCAAGGTCCTGTCCTCGCCGGGCCTTGCACTCGCCAGCGTCACCCGGGAACTGCTTCACATGGGTGAAAATGTTGAGGCCATGCTCTCGCCGGTGATGACCGGCTTCATAACCGAAAGCGATGTGCCGGCTGACCGGATCGCAGAAATGGAGCAGGAGGTCGACGAGGCCCAGACCAGCATCAAGCTGTACCTGGCCGAAATGAACCAGGGCCAGCTGACCCGCGAACAGGCTGACCGGTCAATGGAGCTGGCCAGTGTGGCAATCGGGCTGGAGCGTATCGGGGACATCATTACCAAGGACCTGATGCGGCTGGCCAGGCAGACTCGCGACAACAAGCTGTCATTCTCGCACGAAGGCTGGGCCGAACTGACAGCGATGCACGCACGATTGCTGGCCAACATGCAACTTTCCCTCAACGTGCTGCTGTCAGACGATCTCGATTCGGCCACGCAACTGGTCAAGGAGAAGGAAACCTTCAGGCGCATGGAGCAGGACAGCCATGACCGGCACCTGGCCCGGCTGGCGCAGTCATCGGCACAGAGCATTGCGACAAGCAACATTCATCTGGATGTTCTAAGAGCATTGAAGGAGATCAACTCCCGGCTGGTGTACCTTGCCTATCCGCTGCTGAAACGGCACGGCATGCTGCGGGAAAGCCGGCTTGAAGTTCCATCGCGGGAAACTATCGATTGAATCTATGAATGGATTGCAATTAACGATTTTTCAAATACACCATCAGCGCATATTTTCCCGGCATGAGATCGACGTTGCGACTGTCGCCCAGGAGAATCGCCCATGAATGTTGAGCCGGACTTCAACAAGAACGACGCCTTCGAATCCCCGCGGCTTGGCGAGCCTTACCTGCTTACGCCGGGGCCGTTGACGACCGCCTACTCCGTCAAGGAGAAGATGCTGCGTGACTGGGGTTCTTGGGACGGCGACTTCCGCGCCATGACGGCCACCTTGCGGTCTGAACTGCTCGCAATGCTGGGGTCATCGGCAGACGAGTTCGAGTGTGTACCCATGCAGGGTAGCGGCACGTTTGTCGTTGAAGCCATGCTTGGCACGCTGATCCCGCGTGATGGCAAGGTGCTTGTGCTGATGAACGGCGCCTATGGTCAGCGCATCGCCAAGACGCTCGACTACATCGGGCGCGCCCATACAGACATCGACAAGGGCGATTACCTTCCCCCGCGAGCGGCTGAAGTAACTGCCGCACTGGAGGCCGACCCGGCCATCACCCACGTGGTGCTGGTGCATTGCGAAACCTCGTCAGGCATTCTCAATCCGGTGGAGGAGATATCCCGCGCCACCTATGCCGCCGGCCGCAAGCTGCTGATCGATTCCATGAGTGCGTTCGGCGCCGTTGACGCCGACCCGGCCAAGGTGCGTTACGAGGCCATCGTTTCGTCCGCCAACAAGTGCATCGAGGGGGTGCCGGGCTTCGGCTTCATCCTGGTGCGCAGGAGCGAACTGGAAGCATCAAAAGGCAACGCCCATTCGCTCAGCCTCGACATCCACGACCAGTGGGCCAACATGGAAAAGACCGGCCAGTGGCGCTTCACGCCGCCAACCCACGTCGTTGCCGCCTTCATCGAGGCGTTGCGCCTGCACAAGGCCGAAGGCGGCGTCGCCGGTCGCGGTCAGCGCTACACCCGCAACCGGGATGTTCTGGTCACTGGCATGCGCGAACTCGGCTTTGAAACGCTGCTGCGCGACCACTGGCTGTCGCCCATTATCGTAACATTCTTCAACCCGGCTGACTCCAGGTTCAAATTTACTGAGTTCTATGACCGCATGAAGTCGAAAGGCTTCATCATCTATCCCGGCAAGCTGACCGTAGTGGACAGCTTCCGCATCGGGTGCATCGGCCGGATGGACCAACACGTGATGTCGAAGGTCGTTGATGCGGCCCGCCAGTCGCTGCAGGAAATGGGCGTGGCCAGTGCCGCCCCGCCGCAAGCCGCCCTCGCCGAACGTGAACGCCTCGCTGCGTGACCCCTCACAACCAGAAAGATCACTACTGATGAATGACATGACCCCTGTGAGTGTGACCGTGAACGGGCGCCAGTATGCCGAGCCCAAGGTGTGCGCCATTGCCATCTGCCTTGACGGCTGCGAACCGGCCTATCTCGATGCCGCCATTGCCGACGGGCTGATGCCCACCCTGGCCCGCATCCGCAAGACGGGCACCGACCGGCTGGCACACTCGGTGATCCCGAGCTTCACGAACCCGAACAACATGTCGATCGCCACCGGCCGCCCGCCTGCCGTGCATGGCATCTGCGGCAACTACCTCTACGACCCTGACACCGGCGAAGAGGTGATGATGAATGACCCGAAGTTCCTGCGCGCGCCTACCCTTTTCTCCGGCTTCTACAACGCCGGCAAGAAGGTCGCCATCGTGACGGCAAAGGACAAGCTGCGGGCACTGCTGGGCCACGGCCTGAAGTTCGATGAAGACCGGGCGATCTGCTTCTCGTCGGAACGCTCCGACACCACCACGAAGGCTGAACACGGCATTGACAACGCGTCCAGATGGCTGGGCCGCGAGGTGCCGGAGGTTTACTCGGCAGAACTGTCGGAGTTCGTGTTTGCGGCGGGCGTGAAACTGCTCAAGGAATTTGCTCCGGACGTGATGTACCTGACCACGACCGACTATGTGCAGCACAAGTATGCCCCCGATGACGCCGAGGCCAAGTCGTTCTATGCCATGTTCGACAAGTACCTGACCGAACTGGACGCGATGGGTGCCGCCATCGTGGTGACCGCCGACCACGGCATGAAGCCGAAGCACCTCGCCGACGGTTCGCCGGCGGTGATCTACGTGCAGGACCTGCTGGACGAGTGGCTGGGCAAGGATGCCGCCCGTGTCATCCTGCCGATCACCGACCCCTACGTGGTGCACCACGGCGCGCTGGGCTCGTTCGCCACCGCCTACCTGCCCAGGGGCACCGATGTGGCTGGCGTGCTGAAGCGCCTTGAAGCCCTGCCCGAGATCATCGTCGCCATCGACAAGGCCGAGGCCGTGTCGCGCTTCGAGCTGCCGGCAGACCGCATCGGCGACATCGTGCTGGTATCTGGCGAGAACATGACCATCGGTACAAGCGCCCACCGCCACGACCTTGCGGCCCTGAACGAGCCGCTGCGCAGCCACGGCGGGCTGACCGAGCAGCAGGTGCCGTTCATCGTCAACCGGGTGATGCCGGACCTGCCCAATGCGCCCGCCTTGCGCAACTTCGATGCCTTCTTCTATGCGGCCCAGGCTGCCGCGATGACCGTCAAGTCGTGAGGAGACCAGCTTCCATGAACGTCATGCAGAAACACACCGTGCGCCACGAAGCGATGCGCATCGGCGGCGAGAAGGTGACCACGAAGGACGTGGTCGAGGTGCTCTACCCCTACACCGACCAGGTGATCGGCACCGTGCCCGCAGGCACAGCAGAACATGCCGCGCGCGCCTTCGAGATTGCCGCGAATTACAAGCCGAAGCTTACCCGCTACGAGCGCCAGCAGATCCTGTTCCGGGCAGCCGAACTCATTCGCGAGCGGCGCGAGGAGATCGCCCATTGGCTGACTTTGGAGCTGGGCATCTGCAAGCAGCATTCGCTGTACGAGACAGGCCGGTCCTATGACGTGTTCACGCTTGCAGGCCAGTTGGCCATTCTCGACGACGGGCAGATCTTTTCGTGTGACCTGACGCCCCAGGGCAAGGACCGCAAGATCTACACCAAGCGCGAACCAGTGCGTGCGATCTCGGCAATCACCCCGTTCAACCACCCGCTCAACATGGTGGCGCACAAGATTGCGCCCGCCATCGCCACCAACAACTGCATGGTGTGCAAGCCGACCGAGCTGACGCCGCTCACCGCCATCACGCTGGCCGACATCCTGTACGAGGCGGGCCTGCCGCACGAGATGTTCCAGATCGTCACCGGCTGGCCGAAGGACATCGGCGACGAGATGATCACCAACGAGCACATCGACATAATCACCTTCACCGGTGGCGTGCCGGTGGGCAAGATGATCGCAGAGAAGGCCGGCTACAAGCGCACCGCGCTCGAGCTTGGCGGCAACGATCCGCTGATCGTGCTGAACGATCTCGACGACGCTGACCTTGAGAAGGCCGCCACCCTCGCCGTGGCCGGTGCCACCGGCAACTCCGGCCAGCGCTGCACCGCCATCAAGCGCATCCTGGTGCAGCATTCGGTTGCAGACCGGTTTGTGCCGATGGTGCTGGAGAAGGCGAAGAAGATCAAGTTTGGCGACCCGATGGACCCGGACACCCAGCTTGGCTGCGTCATCCATTCCAGGGCAGCTGAGACATTCGAGAATCGCGTGCTCGCCGCTGAAAAGCAGGGCGCGAAGATCCTCTATCACCCCGAGCGCAGGGGCGCGCTGCTGCCGCCCATCGTGGTTGATCACGTGCCGCACGAGTCGGAACTCGTCTACGAGGAAACCTTCGGTCCCATCGTGCCGATCGTGCGCGTGCCCGACAACGACGCCGAGGTGATGGCAGTCTCCAACTCAACCCCGTTCGGCCTGTCGTCGGGGGTATGCACCAACGATTTCCGCCGCATGCACGCCTTCATCGAGGGGCTGGACGTCGGCACCGTCAACATCTGGGAACAGCCAGGTTACCGCATCGAGATGTCGCCGTTTGGTGGCATCAAGGATAGCGGCAACGGCGTCAAGGAAGGGGTGCTCGAAGCCATGAAGTTCTTCACCAACGTGAAGACATACTCCCTGCCCTGGCCCCGATAAGCCAGCAGGAATGGCGCTGACGCACAAGATTGCCTGGATATCCGATACGCATCTGACAGCCGGCGGGCATGTGGAGGGCGTTGCCTGCCGGGCACGCCTGAAGCAGGCCGTGCAGCAGATCAGCCGTTACCACGGCGATGCGATTGCCTGCGTCGGCACCGGCGACCTGACCGATACGGGCAGCGCTGAAGAATACGCAGCCGTATCCGGACTGGTGGCAGGTCTGCCGATGCCGTTCCTGCCGTTGATCGGCAATCATGACCGGCGCGAGGCATTCCGCACCGCCTTTCCGCCGCCGGGCCAGTCGATGGAAACCTGTCAGCAGTTCCGCTGGGACGCAGGGAACGTGACCTTGCTTTGCCTTGATACGCATAGCCCCGGCGAGGATGGCGGCCGGTTCTGCGAGCAGCGGCTGAGCTGGGTTGAACGGCAACTGGCGGACTGCCGTGGCCGCCGGGTTCTCGTGTTCATGCATCACCCGCCCGGCCCATTGTGGCTGGGCCTTCAGGATACGATCCTGCTGCACGAGGCTGATGCGCTGATCGACCTGCTGGCTGCCGCAGCCAATGTCGAGTACCTGTTTTGCGGCCATGTGCACCGGCCCGTCTCCGGTGTCATCAGGGGCCTGCCATTCACCACCCTGCGCTCGACGGCGCATCAGGTGCGGCCTGGCCACACCCTGAAAGACTGGAATGATTTCGTCCTGCTCGAGGAACGCCCGCAATACGGGTTGATCCTGGTGGCGCCCGACCGGGTGGTCGTGCAGGGCATCGACCTGGAGGATCCTGCATGATGCGCCACACCGAAGGTGAAATCGAACACGTCGTCGGCGCGTGCCCGCTGGGCAGCCGCCAACACAGGCGTACGCTCGGCCCCGCTGTTGCAGCGCGATGCTGATGCCTTCATGCACCAGTCGCTGTCGAGCCCGTGCGTGAACACCATCGCCAGGGCCGAGGGCATCTGGATCGAGGATCTTGACGGCCGCCGCTACATGGACTTCCACGGCAACTCCGTGCATCACATCGGTTATGCCCATCCGCGCCTCGTCGCCGCCATCAAGCAGCAGCTTGACGAGTTGAGTTTCTCGCCCCGTCGCTTCACCAATGAAGTGTCGGTGGAACTGGCAGAACGGCTGGGCAAGCTGGCCCCGGCAGACCTCAAGCGGGTGCTGTTCACCACAGGCGGGTCGGACGCAGTCGAGGTGGCGTTGAAGATCGCGCGCGCTGCCACAGGCCGGTTCAAGACACTGTCGTTCTGGGATGCGTTTCACGGCGCGGGCTTCGGCGCTTCATCGGTTGGCGGGGAAGCCACGTTTCGCTCCCACATCGCCGGCCCTCTGGTGCCGGGAGCCGAGCACGTTGCACCGTTTGCCTGTTACCGCTGCCCCTATGGCCACCCCGGACCGGAAAACTGCGGGCTGGCCTGCGCCAACATGGTCGAGTACGTGCTGGAGCGAGAGGGCGACATTGCCGCTGTCATCGGCGAACCGATGCGCGCAGTGCCGCAGGTGCCACCAGCCGGCTTCTGGCAGAAGGTGCGCGAGGCCTGCAACCGGCATGGCACGTTGCTGATCCTTGATGAAATCCCCACTGGTCTCGGCAAGACTGGCAAGTTCTTCTCGTTCGAGCACGACCAGGTGGAGCCGGATATCGTCGTCATGGGCAAGGCGCTGGGTGGCGGCATCCTGCCGCTTGCCGCCGTCGTGGCGCGCGAGGACCTGAACGTTTGTGGCGAGTTCGCCATCGGCCACTACACCCACGAGAAGAACCCGGTCACGGCGCGTGCAGCCCTCACCACGCTCGACATCATCGAGGACGAGGGGCTGGTCGGCCGTGCTGCCGAGCTTGGCACCTACGCCATGAACCGGCTGCGCGAGTTTGGCCGCAACAGTCCCATCGTCGGCGACGTGCGCGGACGCGGGCTGATGTTCGGCGTAGAGATCGTGTCGGACAAGGCCGCCCGCACCCCTGCCCCGGACCTTGCCGAACGCATCTACTACAAGTGCCTCGACCAGGGCCTGTCCTTCAAGATTTCCGGCGGTTGCACGCTCACCCTGTCACCACCGTTGATCATAACGCGCGACGACCTGGACCGCGCGCTCACCATCGTTGAAACAGCGATCTCGGAGGTCTGACGCGGCATCATGCAGGGGATGAAGATCGTCAGGACTGATCGGGAGCTTGAGTGCCCGGAGATTGACCGGGCACTGCGTGAACGCAGCGCAGACCTCGTGCTGCTGCCTGACGGCATAAGCGAGGAAGACCTTGCCGCCGAGGTGCGCGATGCTGACCTGCTGCTGATGTGCTACACGCCGGTGACGGCCAGGGTCATCAACGGGGCCGAACGGCTCAAAGCCATCGTCAAATACGGTGTGGGCATCGACGCCATCGACATTGATGCAGCGAAGGCACGCGGGATCCCTGTGGTCAATGTGCCGGAATATGCCGAGGAAACCGTGGCCGAAGGCGCGTTCTGCCTGATGATCGCGCTGGCCAAGCGGCTGGTACCGCTGCATGCCGCCATGCAACGCGACGGCTGGGCATGGCCCGAAGCCCGGTGGAGGGCGTCCGACATTGCCGGCAAGACGGTGGGTCTGGTTGGCACCGGCCGCATCGGCCTGTCGATGGCGCGCATGGCAGGTGCGGGCTTCCGCGCAAACGTGCTGGGTTATGACCCTTACGTTGACGCCGCCACAATGAAGGCGAACGGCATCAGCAAGTGCCATGACCTGCACGAGATGCTGGCGCAGTGTGATTTCGTGTCGCTGCACATGGCGCTGAACCCGGAAACCACTCGCATCATCGGGGCCGCCGAGCTTTCCGCCATGAAGCCCTCGGCATTCCTCATCAATGTGTCGCGTGGTGCGCTTGTGGATGAAGCCGCCCTGCTGGCCGCCCTCAAGGCCGGGCAGATTGCTGGCGCTGGACTGGATGTATTCGCCCGCGAACCGCTCAACCGCGAAACACATCCATTGCGGGACCTCTACGCGATGGACAACGTCATCCTGTCGCCGCACCTGACCTTCTTCACCGACGAGGCCATGTTGCGGCTGGAGCAGGACACGCTGGCCCGCTGCTTCGAGGCACTGGCGGGCAAGCCTGTGCTGGTGAAGTCAGCCGACCCGCGGCTGACCTCGCAGACCTCGGGCGTGCGCTTTCCGGACCAAGCTGAATGAGCGGACCCTCGCTGTTTGTCATTGCGCTGGTGCTGGCTGCTGCGATGCTGCACGCCACGTGGAACGCCATTATCAAGGGGTCAGCCGACCGCGTGCTGGCGCTGGCCCTGGTCAACCTCGGACACATCCTCACAGGCATTGTGCTGGTGGCCCTTTATGCGCCACCTGCCCGCGAGGCCTGGGGCTTCATAGCAGCCTCCACCTTCATTCATTTCTTTTACTACGCGTTCCTGTTGATGGCCTACCGGCTGGGCGATTTCAGCCAGGTCTACCCGATCGCCCGCGGGGTTGCGCCGGTGCTGGTGGCGACCGGGGCGTGGGTGTTCGCGGGCGAAGTGATGCCGCCGCTGGCTTGGCTTGCCATCCTGATCATCTCGGGAGCGATTGCGGCCCAGGCGTTTGGCCGCCGCCGGGTGGACATCAACTCCGGCGCCGTCGTGGCTGCGTTGCTCACGGGCCTCACCATCGCCGCCTATTCGGTCGCCGATGGGTTGGGTGTTCGCGCGTCCGGCAGCGCTTTGGGCTATATCGGCTGGCTGTTCCTGCTCGAAGGTTTCTCCATCGTGGTGCTGTTCTGGATAGGGCGCGCACGCCTGCGCACCCTGCCGGCACGAAGCTGGATGATCGGGGTTTCCGGCGGTCTGCTGTCCTCGCTCGCTTATGGCCTGGCGATCTACGCCAAGAGCCTCACCACGCTGGGCAGCGTGTCCGCCATCCGCGAGACAAGCGTCGTCATGGCCGCACTGATCGGCATCCTGTGGTTCGGCGAACGGCCATGGAAACTGCGCATGGCGTCCGCCGTCGTGGTGGCCGCCGGCATCATCCTGCTGGCCGTTGCCTGACCGGCGAGCCAGCCTCAACCGGCTTCGCTGTCACTCGCGGGATAGTTGCCCTTGACCCGTTCCTTCGCCGGGTCGAAGTGCGGAAATGCCACCACGGTCGCCTTCAGGCGCTTCTGGTCACCATCCAGCCGTCCGACTTCCACCTCGGTGCCGATATCGGCATGGGTCACGTCGAGGCGCGCAAGCGCAATCACCCTGCCCAGCACGGGAGACTTCATCGCCGAGGTAACGATGCCGATCTGCGGCTTGCCCACATGAACGCAATCGCCCGGCGTCGGCACGATACCGCCTTCGAGATCAAGGCCCACCAGCTTGCGTTGCGGATTTGCCTTTCGCGCCTCAAGCGCGGCCCGGCCGATGAAGTCCCCGGTCTTGGACTTGAGTGGCACCGTGAAGCCGATACCGGCTTCCATCGGGTCCGTCTGGTCGTCGAACTCGGACCCGGCAAAGATCAGCCCTGCCTCGATCCGCAACATGTTCAGCGCTTCAAGCCCCAGAGGGATCATGCCCAGCGGCTCACCGGCTGCCCAGACCGCATCGAACACTTCAACGGCATCCTTGGGATGGCAGAACACCTCGTACCCCAGTTCGCCCGAATAGCCGGTCCGGCTGACCACCACGGCAGGCCCGTCAAAGTCGCGGATCCGGCCAATGCTCAGGCGGAACCATGCAAGCTCGTCGACCGACGCCTGCGCCGGCGGTGTCCAGATGATCTCGCTGAGTATCCCGCGCGATAACGGTCCCTGCACGGCGATGTTGCACAAATGATCGGTGGAATTGCGCACCCAGGCATTCAGCTTGCGCTCCTCCGCCTGCTTGCGCAGCCACAGGCCCGACTGGTCATTGCCGCCAATCCACCGGAAGTTCATGTCGCCCAGCCGGAACACCGTTCCGTCATCGATCATGCCGCCGTGCTCGTAGCACATCGCCGTGTAGACGATGCCACCGACCGGCAGCTTGCTGATGTCGCGCGTCACGCACAACTGCATCAGCTCCTCGGCATCGGGCCCGGTGACCTCGTACTTGCGCAACGGCGACAGATCCATGACCACCGCCTTTTCGCGGGCCGCCCAGTATTCCTCGATGGCACCATGGCTGGTCATGTTCACCGGCAGCCAGTACCCGGCATATTCGGCAAAGTTGCGGGTGTGCCTGGCAAAGCACTCGTGAAAGCCGGTCTTCTTTGTCTGTTCCAAGTCTGCCCCCGGAGTTTTGCGCCAGCCGATGAAGCGGGTGAACGTTTCATCTGCGCCATAGACGCGGAGTTGAATGTCGGTCGGGTTCCAGCCGTTGGCCGGGTCGATGTCGCACGGGCATGCGCTCGAGACGCACACTAGGTCGGTCAGTGCGCGCACCAGCACATAGTCGCCGGGGCGCGAGTAGGGATCGTCCATGCCGATGGCGTGGGTGTCGTCCAGCAGCGTGTTGAAGAAGTAGTTCACCGCCGGCCAGCCGCCGCGCGGGCGGATGCCGTAGCGTTCCAGTTCAACGTTCATGTTGGCCGAACAGTTGACGTGGCCGGGATAGCCGAGGTCCTCGTAATAGCGCGCCGTGCACGCCAGCCCAAAGGTATCGTGGCGGCCAACGGTGTCTTGCACAATCTCCGCCAGCGGTTCGTGGTCCACCGAGAAATACTTTGAGCGCATGCCCGGCATCGGGTAGAGCGAGCCCATCAGCGAACGCGTGGTGGTCGGGTCAATCTCGCGCTCCAGCCCGCGGTCCAGCGCCCGGCGCGAGAACGCCTGGAAGTCCGAACACTCACGGCCCTGCACATCGAGAATCTGGATGTACTGCCCTGCCTTCACCTCGTAGGCGAATGCCTGACCCGGCTGGATGTTTGCATCGACCAGCGGATCGGCAAGCGGGTCCGGCGCCGTCAGCCCGCCCTTGGCTTCAGGCGGATTGGCCCGGCGCACGTACAGCACAACGTCCGTTGGTGCCCACTGCTCGTGAGGCTCCATGGGCCCGCCTGCCGCGCACACGATCAACAGACCGTCCCGGGCGGCGTGATAGACCACGTAATCGCCAGGCTTTGATCCTTCGGCAAATGCGACGGTGCCGTCGGCCTTGCCAAGGTCGAAACCCGACGCGGCCAGCGCGTGCACCACCCGCGCCCCGGATGGATCCCGCAGCAGCGAGGCCTTCAGGCCCTCGGGGTCGCGCCCGCCGGCTGCGCCAATGTCACCGGCCCGCGACGAGCCGTCGTGCGCAAAGAACACCACCTCGACCGGTTGCAGCCCTTCGCTGTCCTGGATGGTGATCTCGTCACCCTTGAAGACCGGCACGGCGCGGCTGCCACCGCCCGGCACCGGATGGCGCTCCATGCCGGGCGGCAGGACCGGCAATCCGGGCATGATCACCCCGGCGCGCTCGAACGGCTGCTCGAATTGCGGGCGTTCAGTCATGGCAATGGCTCCACTTCATATCTTGCAAGGCCGGATTATGCGCCCAATCCGTGCGTAGCTCGCGCTCAATCTTGCAGCGCTGAGCCTCTAGAAATTAGTGGCATAAACCTGTCAGACATCTAAAGTGGTTGTCGGCCGGGGCATGGAGATTTGCACAGATTGGCTCGGGATCGCAGGGACAGGCCACTTCCGCCGCTGGACTATCTCGTCGCGTTCGAGGCGGCGGCCGGCAGCATGAGTTTTGCCGGCGCATCAAAGCAATTGAACATCAGCGAATCCGCCATCAGCCGCAAGGTCAGGCTGCTGGAACAGCACTTCGACGCCACGTTCTTCGTGCGCGGCAGCAGGTCGATAGAGCTGACGCCGCAAGGCAAGGCGTTTCTCGCTCGGATATCCCCTGCCCTCGGGATGCTGCGCGAGGCCTCATCGGAACAACTGGCCAGATGCGCCAACAAGCCGATCGTGCTGGCCGCCACCAACTCGGTTGCCTCGCTCTGGCTGACGCCGCGCCTGCACGACTTCCGCACGGCCAATCCGCACCTGCGCATCATGCTGGTTTCGTCCGACAACGATCGCGAATGCCTGGACTCATCGGTTGACCTGTCGATCCTGCGGGGGGACGGCACCTGGCCGGGCTACACGTCCAGTCTGCTGTTCGGCGAGACGGTTTTTCCCGTCTGCTCGCCGGGGTTCCTCTCGTCCAACCCCGGTTGTGCGGATGCCGCCAACCTGCCCGACCTGCCGCTGATCGAGGTCGCCAGCAGCCATACCGAGTGGATGAACTGGCAGACATGGCTGTCGCGCACCGGCGTTCGCGTCCGCAACTTCGAACAGCCGATCCTGTTCAACACCTATCCGCTGGCAATCCAGGCTGCCGTCGATGGCGTGGGCATTGCACTGGGCTGGGGGCACCTGGTTGACAAGCTGCTGGAGGCGGGCCGCCTGGTGCGGCCATGCGGCGACGCAAAGGTACGCACGTCAGACGGGTACTACCTGCTGGTGCCCGAGAACCGGCAGCCGCTGCCGGCCCGTGACGAGGTGGAGCGATGGTTGCTGGACCTGAGCGCCAGCCGGAGCAGATACGGGTCTGGGTAGCTGCAGATCAGTCCGCCCACACGCCCGGCGACGTGGGCGAGCCGTCGTCAAACTGCGACAGGTACTCGACGATGATGGGCCGGTTGCGGATGAAGCCCTTGTAGGTTGCAAGTTCTTCCGGGAGGTCGCGGATGACCCGGTGCAGGCGCTTGCCCCACTTCGGAATGGTCACCAGGTCTTCCAGCTTGATCAGGTAGCAGCGGATCGGAAACACCAGCGCATTGGACCGCGGCAGCCGGAAGAACGTCTGCAGTTCAACCCGCAGGTGCTGCTTCTGGCCGACGTTTTCGCGCGTAATGGTTGCCTTTTCAGGCCCCCACTTGTGGTAGTTCTCGGGGCTGGTATCGAGGTTCGGGTTGACCGTCATGGTCCAGTTGAGGCGGCGTGCCGGCGAGCCCTGCTGGACATTCATCAGGAACTTCAGCGCCCGCTCGAAGATGCCCAGCTCGTGGGCCAGCGGCACCGGCGCATGCCATTCGAAGAAGTTCATGCCGATGTCGAAATCCAGGCTCCAGTCGGCCTGCGTCGTCACCATGCCGGCGTCCATCCACAGGTTGTCGTCGCGCTGGTCGAGCACGGCAAAGTCGCCCTGGGTCTGGCGCGTGATGTACTCCATCGGGCCATGGGGCAGCGTGGTGTTGTCAAGGAACGTGAAGGTGTGGTCGATGCCCATCGGCTTGTTGATCCAGCGCCACGAGTTGCCATCGCGATGCAGCTCAAACAGGTCCGGATAGTCCTCCGACTTGGCCACCATGATCAGTTCGAGCAGGTCCCACCCGGCCAGCTTCATGTGCGGCAGCGACTGGCAGCGCAGCGGATCATCGGCCAGCACCATAGCCCGGTCCTTCATCTCCGACACGTAGTGCTCGTCCACGTCGAACCGGTTCTGGTAGACCGATCCGTCCGGCCCGCCCTTGTGCGGTTCCATGTTCACCGAATACATGTAGCTGTCTTCGTGGAACGGGAACGGAAACCGCCGGATCGCCCACTCGGCTGTTGTAGAAGGTGTAGTCGCCGCGGAATGTTTCGTCGTGAAACTGAATGACCATCTGCACCGCTCCTATCTGTCGAGAACCAGCGTCTTGCCGTCGAAGCGGCTGACGCAAGGCATGATCTTTTCGCCGGACGACTTTTCTTCATCGCTGAGCCAGTGATCGCGATGCACGAAGTCGCCCTCGTGCCGCACGACCCTGGTTTCGCACTGGCCGCAGGCGCCACCCCGGCACAGGTAGGGCGCATCGACACCGGCAGCCTCGATGGCCTCCAGCAGGCTCTGGTTTTCGCCGACCGTGACCGTCTTGCCGGACACAGCGAGTTCGGCCGTGAACGGCTTGCCGGGTTCCGGCGCCAGGAATTCCTCGGAGTGCACGGCCTCGGCGGGCCAGCCCAGCGAGGCTGCCGTGGTCAGCACCCAATTGATCATGCCCTTCGGCCCGCACACATATACGTGCGTGCCCAGCGGCTGGCTGGCCAACAGCCGTTGCAGCGGGATCGCCTGCTCCTCGTCGTCACAATAGATGTGGACGTTGGACGGATGCATGGTCTCCAGTTCGCTGGCATAGGACCCGAGCGCACGCGAGCGAACCGAGTAATGCAACTCGAAATGCCCGTTCATGTGCGACAGCTGCTTGGTCTGCGCCAGGAACGGCGTGATTCCGATGCCGCCTGCCAGCATCAGGTGCTTGCTGGCACGCAAGTCGAGCGAGAACAGGTTGACCGGATAGCTGATGGTCATCCGGTCGCCCGGCTTGACGTTGCGATGCATGAACAGCGACCCGCCACGCCCGACGTCATCCCGGCGCACCGAGATGGAATAGGTGCGGGTATCGAGCGGGTCGGACATCAGCGAATACGGGTTCAGCCGGGTCGCACCGGCGTCCTTCATCTCGACGACGGTATGCGCCCCACCAGAAAATGTCGGCAGCAGGCCGCCAGCCGTTTTCTCGAAGGTGAAGCGCTTCACCAGTTCGTTGACCTCGGTAACATCTGTCACCGTGACCTCGATCTTCTCGGTTCCCGCACTCATTGGTACAACTCCTCGGACGGTGGCACCTCGCCCGGGTCCTCCGCATCCACGCACACGCCCTGGAACGCTGCAAGCCGACGCGAATAGTGGTCGCGTACGAACAGGTTCAATCCGCAATGGTCGCACACGAACGGTGATTGGGTCACCTCTTCGGTGATGCCCTTGCAATGCACGCACTGTACCCGCCGGGCCACCGACCCGCGATGCTCGCTCTGGATGCCGGTATGCGGAATGCCGGCCGCCGTGGCTTCCGCCAGCACCTGGCCGATCAGCCCTTCAGTGCCGGCGAGGTAGATCTGCAGCCCCATGTGGGCATCCGACAGGATGCGGCGCAACCGCTGCACCGAGGCAGCATAGGTTGGAGTGATCCGCAGGATGGCCGGATTGAGCGCTGCAAGCTGGTCCGAATAGGTGGTGCCGGTGTCCTTCGGGATATAGATGACATGGGCCTTGGCCATCATTGCAAGGTCTGCCTTGCCAAGATCCAGCAGTGCCTCTGCCCCCTCGGCGTCGGCAACCATCAGGTGGGTCTGGCCGGGCCGGCTTTCCAGAATGCCGTAGACCGGCCTGCTGCGCATCGATTTCGGGAACTCGAACCTGCTCATCCGGCGGCTTGCCTTTCCTTGCTTGTTCAATCCATGTGATGCCGGGGAGACCACAGGCCCCCCTCGTCCAGTTGTAACCAACCCCGCCGGGGTCAGTCCTTCACGGTGCGGCGCTTCTTGTCCACGTCATAGAACGGCAGCGAGTGGGTCTCGGCCTTGATCGGGCCGTGCTCGCCGCAGCGCACTTCCAGTTTGGTGCCATTGTTGGCACAGTCAACAGGCAGGCGCGCAATGGCGATGTTGTGCTTGTTGAGTGGCGAGTACATGGCCTGCGTGACGATGCCCACCTTCTTGCCGTCCCTGAAAACCGGCGCGCCGTTGCCCGGCACCTTGTCGCCTTCCAGCTTGAGGCCCCAGATCTTGAACCGTTCCTTGCCCTTCAGCCGGTAGTGCTCCTCGGCACCGCGGAACCCGGTCTTGCCGGGCGAGACGGTAAAGTCGAGTCCAAGTTCCCAAAGCGTGTCGCCGGGGCCCTCGTTCTCGAACGGATACATGTCCGAATTGTCGAACGGATAGAACAGCAGGTAGCTTTCCACCCGCAGCATGTCGAGCGTGGTGAAGCGGCAGGGAATGATGCCCATGTCCTTGCCTTCGGACAGGATGCGGTCCCAGATCATGCCGGCGTCCTGGCCACGGCAGAAAATCTCGTAGCCGCGCTCGCCCGTGTAACCGGTCCGGGTGATTGTCACCGGCACGCCAAACAGCGACGTGTGCATGATGCCGAAGTAGGCCAGCTTGCGGATGCCGTCGACGTGCTTTTCCAGGTAGTCCACCGCCAGCGGCCCCTGCAGCGACAGGTCGTGCAGGTTGTCATCGAAACGCACCGAAACGTCTCGGCCTTCGGACGGCCATGGTGATCTGCTCGTGACCCGCACCCGAGCCATGCACCAGCAGGAAGCTGTTGGGGCTGTAGCGATAGATGATGCAGTCGTCGACGAACTTGCCGGCATCGTTGAGCATGCAGGCATACATCGACCGGCCCGGCATGATCTTTTCGATATTGCGGGTGGTGGCACGGTCGAGCACGTGGCTGGCGGCAGGCCCGCTGATGTGGACCTTCTTGAGACCGGACACGTCCATCAGGCCGGCCTTCGTCCTGATTGCCATGTACTCCGCATTCGGGTCGCCGTCATACGACCACGCGGTGCCCATGCCGCTCCAGTCTTCAAGATTTGATCCAAGCGCACGATGGCGATCACCAAGTGCTGAAAATCTCCAGGATGCAGTCATGCTCACACCTCCAAAAAACCTGTCCGGTTTGCGTTTCGAACCCGGCGGCAAGAATGCAGACATTGCCCAATGCGCGCAACATTAAAGAAACAATTTTTCCCCACAGGGACAACGCTGGCAAGCGGGCGCCTGATTTTCGCACAAACCGGCGCTTCGGGTGACTGGGGACAGACCATCTGCGACATATTGACATTAACGGAAATTCACATTTCATTAGGGGAAAATAATTTCACCAAAGGAGGGAAATGGCGAAATGGATGGCAACCTTAACGCACTGACAACGGTGTTCACCGAGTTCTACTACTGGGTGACCGTTGTCTTCATGTTTCTGATTCACGTCGGATTTTGCATGTACGAGGTCGGCGCCTCGCGCCGGCGCAACCACATGCACACGCTCATGAAGAACACGATGGTGATCCCGCTGGTCACGATCACGTTCTTCTTCTTCGGCTGGTGGATCTACTGGGCATTTCCAAACGGCCCGTTCATCACCGGCGGCCTGGCAGACGGCTCTGCCAACACTGCCTGGTCCCCGACCATGGCAACAAACCTCGGCGACCGGATTACCGGCGTGTTCTGGGCAGCCTTCCTGCTGTTTTCCTGGACGGCCGCCTCGATCGTGTCCGGTGGGGCCATCGAGCGCATTCGCTCCAGCGCCTTCTGGATCCATGCCGTGCTGATCGGCTCGGTGTTCTGGATCATCGACGCTGCCTGGGGCTGGCACTCGCAGGGCTGGATGGTCAAGCTGCTCGGCTACCATGACGCCTATGCATCGGGCGTCATTCACGCCATTGCCGGCGGCTATGCCCTCGGCGTGCTGATGGTTCTCGGGCCGCGCCTCGGCAAGTTCGCCAAGGACGGTACACCCCGCGATATCCCGCCACACAATCCGTGGATGGTCACCGTTGGGCTGTTCCTGATCTACACCGGGTTCTGGGGCTTCTACGCCGCGTGCAACGTGCCCGTCATTTCACCGGAAGCCATCGGCGGCCAGATCACCGGCACCACATGGACGGCAACCAACATCTACCTGGCACCCACCACCCTTGGCGCCATCACCTTCAACTTCCTGATGTCTCTGTCAGGCGGCATGATGGCAGCTTACGTCATGTCCAAGGGCGATGCGTTCTGGACCTACTCCGGTGGTCTGGCAGGCATCATCGGCGCATCTGCCGGCAATGACCTGTACCACCCGGTCCAGGCCATGCTGGTCGGCGCCTTCGTCGTTGTGATCGTCTACAAGCTGCACTTCTGGGTCGAACGGAAGTTCAAGATCGACGATGCCGTCGGTGCGGTTGCCGTGCATGGGTACGCAGGCTTCCTCGGCGTCTGCATTGCCGGGTTCCTGCTGTGGGGTGCACCTTCTTCGCCGTATGAAGGCTTCGCAACCATCAACCCGCTGGGTCAGTTCCTCGGCGCCGTCATCATGTTCGGCGTACTTGGCTTCCTGCCCGGCTATGTGGTCTCGAAGTTCCTGAACAGCTTTGGCATGCTGCGCATCCCGGCCAAGGTCGAGATCGAGGGCCTGGACCATCATAATGAACTTGCCTATCAGCAAGCCATCGCCGATGTGCTGGCAGCCGAGAAGCAGATCGCAGCCAAGCACGCTTGATCCAAGGAGGATTGAACATGTCTACCATCGGACTGGACAGCTGGGCTGTCGACCTGAAGGACGTCAGTGCCGTGTACCCCTTCCAGGGATCAGAGTTCCTGCTTTTCCTGGTCGGAATGGCCTTCTGGATTGGCTGGCATATTCTGCAGGCCCGCATCGAGGCCAAGGAAATGGCCGACGCAGAACGTGACTTCGCCATCGAGCACTCGAACAAGAGTATCGACAGGTACTGACCATGATCGAGGGGCGGAACCGGCGCTGCTGGTTCCGCTCTTTTTTATTTCCCTGATGAAAATTATATTCTTGCCAGTTGAATATCCAAAAGTTGTCAACTAGACTGGAATCCTGTTCCAACCTGGAGTGAAATTGATGT
Organism: uncultured Alphaproteobacteria bacterium; assembly: GCA_963700735.1. Classification (GTDB taxonomy): domain Bacteria; phylum Pseudomonadota; class Alphaproteobacteria; order Rhizobiales; family Aestuariivirgaceae; genus Anderseniella. Next base: position 48,333 of record CAVOYR010000008.1, on the reverse strand, counting down.
GCGGGATTGTTGGTTTGTTCCTCAAGGACAAGTCGCTCGAACCGAAACTGGGTCAGATGCTGACCGACATGCTGATCACCATGACCGATCGTGGCCCTGACAGCGCAGGCATCGCCATCTACGGCAATGACGCCGATAACATGTGGAAACTGACGGTGCAGTCGGCCAACCCGGATGCCGACTTCAAGGACCTCGACACAGAGCTCGGCAAGGCTGCAGGCACCAGCATCAGGATGACCCGCAAGGACACCCACGCGGTGCTTGAAATGCCCGCCGGCAGCATCGACGCTGCACGCGCCGCATTGAAGTCCCTGCGCCCCGGCGTGCGCGTGATGAGCGCTGGCGACACCATCGAAATCTACAAGGAAGTGGGCCTGCCCAAGGACGTCGCCAGGCGCTTCGACCTGTCGAAGATGACCGGCACCCACGGCATCGGCCACACCCGCATGGCGACCGAATCCGCTGTCACCACCATGGGCGCGCACCCGTTCTCCACCGGGGCCGACCAGTGCCTTGTGCATAACGGCTCGCTGTCCAACCACAACAGCTTGCGCCGCCAGCTGGCGCACGAAGGCATCTTCACCGAAACCCAGAACGACACCGAGGTGGGCGCTGCCTACCTGACCTGGAAGATGCGCGAAGGCGCCACCCTGGGCGAAGCGCTGGAGAGCAGCCTTGAAGACCTCGACGGTTTCTTCACCTTTGTCGTCGGCACCAAGGACGGCTTTGGCGTGGTTCGCGATCCGATTGCCTGCAAGCCTGCCGTCATGGCCGAAACCGACCAGTACGTGGCATTCGGCTCCGAGTACCGCGCCCTGGTCAACCTGCCCGGCATCGATCAGGCGCGCGTCTGGGAACCCGAACCGGCAACCGTTTATTTCTGGAATCACTGACGATGCAGACTTTTGACCTCGAGGCTCGCGGCCTGCGCGAGTTGAACTCGTCCCTCCATGCCCTGAAGGGACAAACCAACATGAGCGCCTGGGAGGTGATCAACCCCAAGGGTGCGCATGCCATCGCCGCCGGGCTGGATGCCCCTGTCGAAGTGCTGGTGAAGGGTTCGACCGGCTACTACTGCGCCGGCATGAACAAGCAGGCCACCGTTCACATCGAAGGCTCTGCCGGACCAGGCGTCGCCGAAAACATGATGTCGGGCACCGTCATCGTCGAAGGTGACGCAAGCCAGTACGCCGGGGCCACCGGCCGTGGCGGGCTGCTGGTCATCAAGGGCAATGCAAGTTCGCGCTGCGGCATTTCGATGAAGGGCATCGACATCGTCGTACATGGCAACATCGGCCATATGTCTGCCTTCATGGCACAGTCGGGCAACCTGGTGGTACTGGGCGATGCGGGCGAAGCGCTGGGCGACAGCCTGTACGAGGCGCGCCTGTTCGTGCGCGGCAAGGTGAAGAGCCTTGGCACCGACTGCATCGAAAAGGAAATGCGCCCCGAACACCTGCAGATCCTTGCTGACCTGCTCAAGCGCGCCGGAGCCGACACACTTGCCAAGCCGGAAGAGTTCACCCGCTATGGCTCTGCCCGCAAGCTCTACACCTTCAATATCGACAACGCGTCGGCCTACTGAGGCAGCATCATGACTGAATTCCCCAAGACTCCGCCGCGTTTCTCGGCGACCTTCACCCCGGCCGTGAACGCGGAAATCCGCCGTGCTGCCGCCTCCGGCATCTACGACATTCGCGGCGGCGGCACCAAGCGCCACCTGCCGCATTTCGACGACCTGCTGTTCCTCGGCGCCTCGATCTCGCGCTATCCGCTGGAAGGCTACCGCGAAAAGTGCGCCACCGACGTGTGGCTCGGCACCCGCCATGCGAAGAAGCCGATCCACCTCGACATCCCCGTCACCATCGCCGGCATGAGCTTCGGCGCGCTGTCCGGTCCGGCCAAGGAAGCGCTCGGCCGCGGGGCGTCGGTTGCCGGGACCTCGACCACCACCGGCGACGGCGGCATGACCGAGGAAGAGCGCGGCCACTCCAAGACGCTGGTCTACCAGTATCTGCCCTCGCGCTACGGCATGAACCCGGACGACCTGCGCCGCTGCGATGCCATCGAGGTTGTCGTCGGCCAGGGTGCCAAGCCAGGCGGCGGCGGCATGTTGCTGGGCCAGAAGATTTCAGATCGCGTGGCCGAAATGCGCAACCTGCCCAAGGGCATCGACCAGCGCTCGGCCTGCCGTCACCCGGACTGGACCGGTCCGGACGACCTCGAGATCAAGATCCTTGAACTGCGTGAAATCACCGAGTGGGAAAAACCCATCTACGTGAAAATCGGTGGTGCACGGCCCTATTACGACACGGCGCTGGCCGTCAAGTCCGGTGCCGACGTCGTGGTGCTTGACGGCATGCAGGGTGGCACCGCCGCCACCCAGGATGTGTTCATCGAACATGTCGGCATGCCCATTCTCGCCTGCATTCCGCAGGCAGTTAAAGCGCTTGCAGGACCTCGGCATGCACCGCAAGGTTCAGCTGATCGTATCCGGCGGCATCCGCTCCGGCGCTGACGTGGCCAAGGCCCTGGCACTTGGCGCTGATGCGACGGCCATCGGCACCGCTGCCCTGATTGCGCTGGGCGACAATGACCCGCGCTGGGAGGCCGAGTACCAGGAACTGGGCACCACCGCCGATGCCTATGACGACTGGCATGAAGGCCGCGATCCGGCCGGTATCACCACCCAGGACCCGGAACTGTACAAGCGGTTCGACCCGGTACTCGGCGGGCGCCGGTTGTCCAACTATCTCAAGGTGATGACGCTGGAGGCGCAAACCATCGCGCGAGCCTGTGGCAAGAACCACCTGCACAACCTGGAGCCCGAAGACCTGTGCGCCCTGACAATGGAAGCCGCCGCCATGGCCAAGGTCCCGCTTGCCGGCACCGACTGGTACCCGGGCAAGAGCGGCTTCTGACAAACAGAATATCCTAGAGACAGGAGAGGAAAACGGCGATGAGCAACGACCTTGCGGCCTACGCCAAGAAAAACGGCATCAAGTACTTCATGATTTCCTACACCGACCTGTTCGGCGGGCAACGCGCCAAGCTTGTCCCGGCGCAGGCGATTTCAGGCATGCAGAAGGACGGTGCGGGCTTTGCAGGGTTTGCCACCTGGCTGGACCTGACCCCGGCGCACCCCGACATGCTGGCGGTGCCCGATCCCTCGAGCGTCATCCAGCTGCCATGGAAGAAGGACGTTGCCTGGCTCGCCAGCAACTGCGTGATGGAAGACAAGGGCGTGGCACAGGCGCCGCGCAACGTGCTCAACCGGCTCATTGGCGAAGCCGCTGACGAAGGCCTGCGCGTCAAGACCGGCGTCGAAGCAGAGTTCTTCCTGCTGTCACCCGATGGCGCACAGATTTCCGACCAGTACGACACCGCCGAGAAGCCCTGCTACGACCAGCAGGCGGTGATGCGCCGCTACGACGTGATTGCCGAGATCTGCGATCACATGCTGGAGCTGGGCTGGAACCCGTACCAGAACGACCACGAGGACGCCAACGGCCAGTTCGAGATGAACTGGGACTTCGATGACGCGCTTGCGACCGCCGACAAGCACTCGTTCTTCAAGTTCATGGTCAAGTCGATCGCCGAGAAGCATGGCCTTCGCGCCACCTTCATGCCAAAGCCCATCGAAGGGCTGACCGGCAATGGCTGCCACGCCCACATCTCGGTGTGGGACAAGTCCGGCAAGACCAACGTGTTTGCGGCCAAGGGCGGCACCGGCCCGACCGGCGAAGTGGGCCTGTCCGAGCAGGGCAAGCATTTCCTGGGCGGCATCATGAAACATGCCTCTGCCCTTGCCGCCATTACCAACCCGACCGTCAACTCGTACAAGCGCATCAATGCGCCGCGCACCACGTCAGGTGCAACGTGGGCGCCAAACTCCGTTACCTGGACCGGCAACAACCGCACGCACATGGTGCGGGTACCCGGTCCCGGCCGGTTCGAACTGCGCCTGCCGGACGGTGCGGCCAACCCGTACCTGCTGCAGGCCGTTATCATTGCCGCCGGCCTTGACGGCATCCGCTCCAAGGCCGATCCGGGCAAGCGCTACGACATCGACATGTATGCCGAGGGCCACAAGATCAAGGGCGCGCCGAAGCTGCCGCTCAACCTGCTGGATGCCCTGCGCGAATACGACAAGGACAAGTCGCTCAAGTCTGCGATGGGTGACGACTTCTCGGCTGCCTACCTCAAGCTGAAGCACCAGGAGTGGAACTCCTTCTGCTCCCACTTCACCAAGTGGGAACACGACAACACGCTGGACATCTGACGCCCCGCTGCTCCTCGTTCAGCAAGCAACCCCCTCGCCCGCCCTCACCGGCGGGCGATTTCATTTCGTGTTGACCAGCATCAGGCACGCCCGGCGCAGCGCCTGCCGCAGCCTGTCGATGTCGGGGCCTTGCAGCGCGTTCATGGCGATTGCCCGGTCCATGCAGAACAGCCAGTCCTCTGCATCCTGAACGGTGATCGGCAGGTGTTCATGGATCTGCTTCAGGTTCATGTGCCCGTGCTTTTCCATGTAGTGGCGCCGCCCGCCCGTGAACCCGCTCATGAAGTTGAACTGCTCTTCGCGCGCGTGCGTCAGTCCATGGCCGCGGGCATGCAACAGGCGCAGTTTCGCGCCCTGCGGCAAGGTTTCGACCTGGTCATAGAAATCATTGACCAGCTTGCGCAACGCTTCATCACCACCGATGTGTGCAAGCAGGCTTTGCGTCATCTGCAGTTCCTCGCCAACCACCTGCCTAGCAAATGCCTGGCACCTCACCCATGATCTCGATCAAGTCGGCCACGGACGAATCCGCGTTACAGCCGGCGGTCCTCGATCTGCCGGCGGTGGGCATTGAGCGCGCTGCGCATCAGGTTCAGGCGGCCGGGGATTCCTCGCCGGCTTCGGCGTACACGGCAATGATGCATCCCGTCTTGGTGTGCGACGTATGTTCGGTGCCGCCGGCCAGCCAGACCACATCGCCCGTGCGGTACACGGTGCCGTCATTGTCGATCAGTTCGCCCTCGACGATCAGGAACTCCTCGGCCCCGCCATGCCGGTGTGGCGTGGTGTGCGCACCCGGCTCCATGCGGTAGATGTAGAAGCCCACGTCGCGCGGCATGCTGGCGTTGAGCTTGATCAGGCTCGTGCCGCGTTCCGTCTTGCCTTCCGGATCATAGGGTTCGTAGGCAAACTCGTCGCGGATGTTGGCAATACGGCGCTCGCTTGTTTCGATGGGCTTCATGGGTGTTGCATTGCTCCTCTGCTGCCAGCTGCGGACTGGACTTTCCGCACGCTCCATGGTTTCCCAATCGTGCGGCTTCGTCTAGGGTCGGGACCGATTTTCTGAAGGCAATCGCACAATCATGCGTCAGGACAGCATATCATCCAGGCTGATCATCTCCGCCTCCATGCCCCGGTTCAGGACCGGCGCAGACAAGAGCGTGAAGGTGGGATTCCTGGCACCCCTGTCTGGGGCGGTCAGCTCATGGGGGCTGCCTGGCTACAATGGTTGCCTGATCTGGGCGGACTGGATCAACCGTTCAGGCGGTATCCTGGTCAACGGCCAGCGCCGACTGGTTGAACTCGTACCCTTCGACTGCCAGTACGACGGCGACCTCGCCAACCTGGGCGCGCGCAAGCTGGTGCTGGAGGAAGGCGTCAAGCTGCTGATGATGCTGGGTGGCGATACCCTGACCCAGGTGCAGGACTTCCTGACCCGACGCAAGATCCTGACCACCACCCTGTTGCCGAGTGACCTGTCGCCGGATACGCCCTACCTGATTGCGCCGTCGGAAGTGCACCCGATCTACAATGTCACCGGCATCGACTGGCTTGCCGTGAACCGGCCCGAGCTGCGAAGCGCGGCCCTGTGTGCACAGCGCGATGCCTTGGGCCTGCCGTCTGTTGCAACCTATCGCGCGGCCTTCGAGGCGGCAGGCATTGCGTTGCAGAAGGAAGTGTTCTTCCCGGCCCACTCGCCGGACATTTCAGCCATCGTCTCCGGCATGCTGGCAGACAAGCCTGACATCCTGTGCTGGGACACCGCCTACGAACCGTTCGTTCACGCCCTGACCGAAGAGGCCTTCCGGCAAGGGTTTACCGGCCAGATCGTGTCCTGCACGGCAGACAACTATCCCGCCATGATTGCCCGCACCAGCAAGTCCTTCATGGAAGGCTTCCTGTTCCAGTTTCCCGACTTCGACGACCCGATGCTGTCGAGCCCCGGTGTGAACTTCAATCGCGCCAACGACTTCTACGCAGAATACAACGAGCGTTTCCCCGGCACCTGGTCGGCAGTGTCGTGGGAATACGCCTCCATTCTTGCGCTGTGGCGGTCTGCAATCGAGATGGCAGGCACGGTGGAGCCGGTCTCGGTGCTGGCCGCGATGAAGGCCAGCGGCCGCGCGGCGCACGCGTTCGGCGATGCGGAGTGGTGGGGACGGGAGCTGTTCGGTATCGACAATGCACTGGTCGGCGACTGGCCGGTGGTGGTCATTCGCGACGGCAAGGCGTGCATTGCCGAGTTCCGTTCCACCATCAACTGGTGCAAGAAGCACGGCAAGCGGCTGGAGCGCCACATGCGCTCGCTCGGCCAGATGTGGGACCAGCGGGTCACGCCGAGCAACCCCGACGAGGAACTCGACCCGCGGCAGTTTTCGGTAACGAAGCTCTGACGCAGAGGGTCAGTCTTCCTGCATGAACATGCGCTGGTCATCGATCAGGTTGAGCTTGGTGAACTCCACAGCGTTCTCGATGTCGCGCAGGGCAATGGCATTGAACAGCGAGTTGAAGCGGCGTTGCGAGTCTTCGATGCGCTTGGGAGAGAACTGCCGCTTCTGCTGGGCGGAGCGCGAATTCTTGCGCCTGACCGCGTTGATCATGCGGTAGCAGGTTTCCACCAGCGGATTGCCGGTTCCCTTGGCCAGGGTCATGAAGAACTCCTGCTCCAGCCGGGCAAAGGCCACCGCGTCGGTACGGATCGCATCCATCTTCGTCAGCACCTCGCCAAGCTGGTCGATGTCGCGCGGCGCCATGTTGATCATGGCCAGCCGCACCATTTCCGGCTCGAGGATACCGCGCATCACCTGCAGCTGCAGCGGGCTCGTCACCTCGGCGATCATGTCGGAGTGCTCGTCGGCGGTAACCCCCGGTTCGGAATCGCGATCAGCCTGGAACGTCACGAAGCTGCCACTGCCAGCCCGCCGGCTGATGATGTTGCGCCCTTCCAGCAGGTCGAGGGCCTCGCGCACCGTGTTGCGCGCCACGCCCAGTTCTGCCGACAGGTTGCGCTCGGCCGGCAACCGGGAATCCAGCGGATACTCTTCCGAGATGATGCGGGCAAACAGCGTCTCGGCAACCATCCGGACGGTATTCGGAATGGAAATGTCGGCAAACAGCGCCGAGCCGGTATCCTTGGCAACAACGTTCACGATCTGGGGCCTCCTGAACCTGGCAGAACTCTTAGAGCAACTGCCGTTCAAACTGAACGGCCAAAGTTGCTCCAGCATGTTGGGCCGGGTCCGATGGCAGAAAGCCGGGCCAGCAAGGCCCGGCTTCCGGTAACGTCCTTACTCTGCCGCCCGGACAGCGCCGGTCTGCAGGTAGGTTTCAAGCGAATCGTCGAGGGCGTCCTTCCACGGCGTATGGTGCTTGGGGGCCATGGTGCCCGTCATCACCGACTTGTAGCCGTTGTCGCGGAAACCCATGATGCTTTCCTTCTTGTGGTCCTTCCACTCGAAGAATGCCTGGCAGGCACCGTCCACGTCGAAGCTGGGGTAATCGGTCTCGGCGATCAGCTCCTTCACGTAGTCACCCTGGTAGACGATGGCATCGTGCGCATCCTCGCCCCTGTCCTCGGCTGCCACGCGCTCCTCGACGTCCTTCACCCGCGCGGCACGATCCGGCACGGCAATCCGCCCCAGGATGATGTCGCGCACATACCAGGCCTGAGCGTCGAACATGTTGAAGGTAAACCACTGGTCCTGCATGCCGAGGTAGAACAGCGCCGGATTGTCGACCCACACCACGCCCTTGTAGAGGCCGGCAGTTGCCAGCCGGTTGGCCGTGCGCAGCTTCAGCTTCTCTTCCATGAACGGGAAGTGATGCAGGTAACCGGTGCACAGGATGATGGCATCGACCTTCTTCGACGTGCCGTCCTTGAAGTAGGCGGTGGTGGCATCGACCCGCTCCAGCAGCGGCACTTCCTGCCAGTTCTCCGGCCACTTGAAGCCCATGGGGGCTGTGCGGTGCGCAACCGTGACCGACTTGCAGCCGTACTTCCAGCACTGCGAACCGATGTCTTCAGCCGAATACGACGTGCCGATGATCAGGATGTCCTTGTCCTTGAATTCCAGCGCATCGCGGAAGTCATGCGCGTGCAGCACCCGGCCGCCAAACGTGCCAAACCCGGGAAACTCCGGAACGTTCGGTGTCGAGAAGTGGCCCGACGCACAGATGACGTTGTCGAATTCCTCGATCAGTTCCTTGTCGTTGACCAGGTCCTGGACGATGACGGTGAACTTTTTGGTGGCTTCGTCGAAGGTCACCCGGCGCGCCGCATGGCGGAACTTGATCCAGTCACGCACGCCGGCTTTCTTCACGCGGCCCTCGATGTAGTCGAACAGCACCGCGCGCGGAGGATAGGAAGCGATCTGCTTGCCGAAGTGTTCCTCGAAGGTGTAGTCGGCAAACTCCAGCCCTTCCTTCGGACCGTTCGACCACAGGTAGCGATACATCGAGCAGTGTACCGGCTCGCCGTATTCATCAAGGCCGGTGCGCCAGGTGTAGTTCCACAGCCCGCCCCAGTTGCCCTGCTTTTCATAGCAGACGACCTCGGGAATATCGGCCCCCTTCTCGCTGGCCGACTGGAATGCGCGCAGCATTGCCGTACCGGACGGCCCCGCACCGATGATGGCTACCCTTTTCTTCATTAGCTTCCTCCATTTAGCAGCTTTGCACTGGTCTGCTGCCAGCACCCGTTCCCAGTGTGGTATATACCAGTTTCCGAATTGAGTGTACCAATTTTCGAAAAGCAGCCGGGATTTCAGATTATACCTTGCAAATTGGTTCTGTCACGGTCTAGTCTTTTTTGGGCAGACATAACAAGAAGCTGCACAACTGAACCGGTCCGGACACCCCCGGAGAGCGAATTGGCGGTTCATCGCAAACAACAGCTGCTGGCCACGAAAAGGGGCACAGCCAGGGAGGGAATGATGAAGGATTTTCTCGCAAAGTCACGCCTCGACCGCCGTGACTTTCTGTCGGCCAGCGCCGCTGCAATGTCCGTGGCCGCCACGGGTGTCATGCCAAAGATGGTCTTTGCGTGCGGACAAGACCGTCAAGATCGGATTTCTCGCGCCCCTTGACCGGCGCCGTCTCGGCCTGGGGCAAGCCCGGGTCTCGACGGCTGCAGGATCTGGGCCGACTGGGTCAACGCCGCTGGCGGCGTCAAGGTGGGCGACGACAACTACAAGGTCGAGTTCGTCAGCTACGACAACGAATACGATCCCGGCAAGGCGCGCGCCGGTGCAGCCAAGCTGATCAAGGAAGACGGCGTCAAGTTCATCATGATGCTTGGCGGCGACACCTGGCCGGGCGTTCAGCCGATTGCCGAGAACGAAGGCATGCTGGTCTCCACCCTGCTGCCGTCCGACCTGACGCCCGACACCAAGACCCTGATCGCGCCGTGCGAAGTGCATCCGATCTACAACGTCACCGGTGTGCAATGGCTGGCGGACAACAACCCGGACAAGCCAAGAAGGCGGTCATCTGCGCCCAGGACGACGCACTCGGCAAGCCGTCGGTGGCCACCTATCTGGCCGCGTTCGAGGCCGCCGGCATCGAGGTTGTCGACGAGCCGCTGTTCTTCGACCCGGCCACCACCGACTTTGCGCCCGTGATGACCCGGCTGCTGTCCACGAGCCCGGACATCCTGTGCCTCGACACCTGCCTATGCCGACTATGTGCACCCGCTGTGCGAGCAGGCGTTCCAGCAGGGCTTCAAGGGCACCATCATCTCCTGCACCGCCGACTTCTATCCGAAGATCGTCGAGAAGACGTCGAAGGAATTCATGGAAGGCTTCATCTTCCAGTTCCCCGACTTCGACGATCCGGCCCTCAACCAGCCCGGCGTCAATTTCCCAAGGCCGAACGAGTTCTATGCCGAATACGCCAAGCGCTACGGCGAGGCGGAATGGGGTGCGGTGTCGTGGGAATACGCCTCGATCATGGACCTGTGGGCCGATGCAGCCAGCAAGGCCGGCTCGGTCGAACCTGCCGACGTGCTCAACGGCCATGAAGGCCGGTGGCACCGGCAAGCACGCCTTTGGCGATGCGAAGTGGTGGGGCACCGAATTGTTCGGCATCGACAACGCGCTGGTCGGCAACTGGCCGGTGGTGGTGATCGAGAACGGCAAGGCCGTGATCAAGGAATTCAGGTCGATCCCCGACTGGTGGGACAAGAACAAGGATCTGATGGTCAAGCACATGACCGCCCTTGGCCAGATGTGGAACCAGCGCGGCTAGCAGGCAACTCGCCTGATGCCGTCGCGGCGCTGTTCGCCACGCAACGCAAGCTCGCCCTCTTCCCGGTTGAACGCCGGGGAAGGGGCACTGAATTCCATAGCCGTGGCCGACTCGGCGCCGCCGTCATGACTACACGCCGCCTGCCTGGGGCCCAAAACCGCTCGCGAATAGCAATCAGCCAATGACCGACCTGATCCTGCAAACCATCGTCAATGCGGTATACGCGGCAAGCTACATGTCGCTGATCGCCGTCGGCCTGGTGCTGATTTTCGGCGTGATGGGAGTGATCAACTTCGCCCATGGCGAGCTGTACATGGCCGGCGCCTATATGGTTGTCGCGCTCTATGCACAGCGAGGCATACCGTTCCTCGTCGCCGTCGTGCTTGGGCTGATATTCGTCGGCATGCTCGGGCTGCTGATGGAGGTTGCGCTTGTTCAGGCCGTTGCGGGACAACCCGTTGGGCGGTCTGATTGCGTCGATCGGCTTCCTGCTGATCCTTCAAACCGTCGCCGTGCTCGGCTTCGGCGTCCGCATGGCGCACATTCCGCCGCCGTCGCAGGAAAAGATCGAACTGTTCAACGGCGTCATCCTGACCCACCAGCGGCTGCTGGTGATCGTCGCCTCGATCGTCCTGCTCAGCGCGCTCTACGTGTTCCTGCACCGAACCAAGTTCGGCTGGGCCATGCGCGCCTGTGCCCAGGACAGGGAAGCCGCCGCCCTGCAAGGCATCTCGCTTGCCAAGGTCAGCCGGATGGCCATGTTCATCGGAGCAGCCCTGGCCGGCGTTGCAGGCGCACTCACCGCGCCGCTTGTCTCGCCCACACCCTACATGGGCCACTCGGTCATCGTGACCGCCTTCATCATCATCATCGTCGGCGGCATCGGGCAGCTGGAAGGCGCCATCGTCGCGGCCATCCTCTACGCCTTCGTGCACACCTTCATGACCACCTTCTTCGACGGGGTCATCGCAGACATTACCGGATTGCTGCTCATGCTGATCGTGCTGGTCGTCAAGCCCACCGGACTGTTTGGAGCCAAGGATCGTGTCTAGCAGCAAAGTCAGCCCCTGGGTCTGGGTGGCAAGCGCTGCCCTCATTGCTGCGCTCATCGCGCTGCCGCACGGCCTCAGCTTTTCCCAGCGCGAGATTGCCGTACTGCTGGTCATCAACGTCCTGCTGGTCAGTTCCTACCGGCTGATGACGCTGACTGGCGAATGGTCGCTTGGCCATGTGGTGATCATGGGTGTCGGCGCCTATGCAAGCGCGCTGTTCAGCAAGCGCCTTGGCGTACCGGTGCCCGTGTCGATGCTGCTGGGCGCGATGACAGCCGGCGGCGTGGCGGCCCTGCTCAGCTTCCCGCTGTTCCGCATGAAGGGCTTTTACTTCCTTATCGGCTCGTTTGCCGCCGGCGAGGTGATCCGGCTCGTGTGGAAATATTTCACCGATCCCTTCGGCGGGCCCAAGGGCCTGAAGCTGATACCCGGCTTCCCCGACATCGGCCCGATATCGTTCTTCGAGCCCCTGCCCTACTACTACTTCTGCCTGATCGTGGTCGGCATCAGCCTGTACATTCTCTACCGCATCGAGACATCGCGCATCGGGCTGACGTTCCATGCCATTCACTGGCAGGACAAACTGGCTGAATCCGTCGGCGTCAATACCTTCAGCTACCGCACGCTGGCCTTCGTGCTGGCATCGACCTTCGCCGGCCTGTCGGGTGCGCTCTATGCGCATTACATCGGCACCATCAACCCGACCCGCTTCGACATCGAGGAAATGGTCTTCGTGCTGATCTGGGCCATTGTCGGGGGCACTGCCACCTTCTATGGCCCGGTGCTGGGCGTGGTGGTGCTGACCGTCATCAACGAGGTCATCCTGCGCTCCCTCGGCTTTGATACCGCGCGACCGATGATCTACGGCTTCATTCTGATTGCCTCGGTGCTGTTCCTGCCGAACGGGCTCGAGAGCCTTGTACCGAAGGTCAGGGCGTGGATTGCGGGCCGCCGCACACCCCAGCCAGTCGCGCAGATCACCCCGGCCAGCGAGAAGAAGGCATGAGCGACCCCATCCTCGAAGTGCGTGACCTCACCCGAATGTTCGGCGGCCTGACGGCTGTCAACAAGCTCAATTTCTCCGTGGCGCCCAACACCATCCACGGCCTCATCGGCCCCAATGGCGCGGGCAAGACGACCACCTTCAACCTGATAAGCGGGTTCTACGCCCCAAGCAGCGGCCAGGTGGTCTACCTCGGCCAGAACGTGTCTGGCCGCTCGACCGCAAGCCTTGCCCGGATCGGCCTGATCCGGACGTTCCAGGGCACCACCCTGTTCAAGGAATTCACCGTCCTCGACAACGTGAAGATGGGCTTCCACAACTCGGTGCGCTCAAGCCTGATCGGCCAGGTGCTTGGCACCAACCGGGAGGAACTGGCCGCAATCGAAAGCCAGGCAGACGAGCTGATCGATTTCTTTGACCTCACCGCCTTGCGAAACGAACTGGCCTCCAACCTGTCGCACGGCCACCAGCGCGCCCTCGGCATGGCCGTGGCGCTGGCCGCCCAGCCAAAGATCATCCTGCTCGACGAACCGTTCACCGGCATGAACCCCGAAGAAACCTCGCGCATGATGAAGCTGGTCAGGGCGGTTCGCGACCGTGGCATCACCATCATGCTGGTCGAACACGACATGCACGCCATCATGGGCCTGTGCGACACGATCACCGTGATGAACTTCGGGTCACTGCTGACCGAAGGCACGCCGCAGCAGGTGCGCACCAACCCCAAGGTGATCGAAGCCTATCTCGGGAGTGCCATCGATGCTGCTTGAGTTGCAGGACGTCCACGTCCACTACAACAAGGTGGCAGCCCTGAAGGGCGTATCAATGAACGTGCCCGAGGATGGCATCGTCACCATCATCGGCGCCAACGGCGCGGGCAAGACCACCACGTTGCGGGCCATTTCGGGCCTGACCCGCATTTCGAGCGGCCAGATCCGCTTCAACGGCGATCGCATCGACCATCTGCCGCCGGACAAGATCGTCGCCCGCGGCATTGCCCAGGTACCGGAAGGCCGCCGCATCTTCCCGGACCTGACCGTCGAGGAAAACCTGCGCACGGGTGCCTTCCTGCGCAACGACAAGGCAGCCATCGAAAGCGATCTGGACGAGGTATTCGGCCGGTTCCCGAGGCTGCTTGAACGGCGACGGCAATGGGCCAAGACCCTGTCCGGCGGCGAGCAGCAGATGGTGGCCATCGGCCGTGCCCTGATGTCGAAGCCGAAACTCCTGCTCATGGACGAGCCGTCGATGGGCCTGGCACCCGTCATCATCCTGGAGATCGCCCGCATCATCAAGGCGATCGTCAAACAGGGCGTGCCGGTGGTGCTGGTCGAACAGAACGCGGAACTGGCACTCGGGCTGGCAAACTTTGCCTACGTGCTGGAAACCGGTACCGTGCCGATTGAAGGTGCAGCAGGCGACCTGCACGAGAACGAACACGTGAAAAGGGCTTACCTGGGTGTCTGAGACATGGACCATCAACGAGCTACTGTCCGCCGGCTGGACCGAGCATGACCTGGCATGGGAAACGCTGTGCGAGCAAATGGCGGCAGCATTGGCCGACGGCGATGATCCCGCCGCCGCGACCGCATCGGGAAGTGCGCTGAGGCTTGCCCGCGAACACTTCACTGCCGGCGACCCGAGGCTTGCGACTGCCATTGCCAATCAGGCCATGTGCGTTGCGAGCCAGAAGGCAGATGCCGCCAGCCAGTTGCTCAACGATGCCCGTGCCGCCTGGAATGGCACCCACCAGTGGATTGCGCAGATGCAGGCACCGCGCGTTGCCCGCTCGTCGCTGTTCCACATGCGCATGGAACAGAAGCACCGCGGTGCCTACGAAGACAACTGGCGCATCAAGTGGAACGAGATTGCCGCAACCACTCGCAACCGGCTGGCCTCCGTGGACCTGTCCACGCAGCGCCAGCCAGAAGCCGCCCGCGAGGCGCTGGCCCGCTGGACGCGTGAACGCCCCGCCATGCTCAACGACACCCGCAAGCTGCTGGCCGCAAGCTACCTGTTGATGCCGGGGCTGCAGGAAGGCTGAAGCAACGGGGTCAGCGCTGAGGTGCACGGGATGCCGCAACGGCTGCCCTGTCAATCGACGTAGACGCTCACCGACGCCGAGCGTCCAGCCGCATCGATCACCGAAAGCCGCGAGAACCCCGCACTGCTGGCCTCCCAGTGTGCCGTACGCGAGCGGATCAGGCCCCGCACAGGGACACCATTGGCCAGCAACCGGAACGGTGCGCGCCCGCCCTGCAGTTTCAGCACCAGTGGTTGCGCGTCGCCGCCGGACTCCATGCCCAGTTCAATCCGCGCGCCTTCAGGCGGATAGACGATCGAAGGCCCCTGTTCTGCACCCGCCACGGGTGGCAGCAGGTCGCCCCCGCCGGTGTAGCGGCGCAACGACACCGGCAGGCTGGCCTGCTCGATCCGCACCGCACCAGCCGGTGCGGGGGACAGCGGCTCGATGGCAAGTCCCGACCGGGCAAAACCGTCGAAGAGAACCGGTGCCGCCACGGTGATGCCGCTGATGCCCGGTACCGGCGCACCGTCGGGCCGGCCTACCCACACGCCGAGCACATGCCGCCCGTCAAAACCGACCGACCACGCATCACGGTACCCGTAACTCGTTCCCGTCTTGAAGGCGATCGGCAGCCGCGCGCTGCCGGTCGGCCCTGCCGCACCTGCGAGCATGTCGGCCACGTGCCATGTGGCCACCGGCTCGAACATCGCCGTTCGCCGGGGCGGTACAGGTGTCACCAGCACGCCATCTCCCAGCACCGAAGGCCGGCCGCCATTGGCGAAGATGGTATAGGCCTGCACCAGTTCGCGCAGGCTCACCCCCACCCCGCCGAGACCAATGGCCAGTCCGGGTGCTGCGTCACGCGCAAGACCCGGTTCAAGCCCAGCCCGCCGCAGCCGGGCCAGCAATCGTGACGGATCGGTGGATTGCAGCAGCCGCACCGCCGGCACATTCAGCGACAGTTGCAGCGCCTTCCGGATCGTGACTTCGCCCTGGTAGGACATGTCGAAATTGCGCGGCCTGTATCCATCGAAGTTTGCCGGACTGTCATCGATCATCGTCTCCGGCATGACCAGCCCGTCTTCCAGCGCGAGCGCATAGATGAAAGGCTTGAGTGCGGAACCCGGCGACCGGCGCACGCGGGTCATGTCTATCCAACCGCTGCGGCCGGATTCGAAAATCTCAGCCGATCCCACTTCGGCGATCACGTCGCCGGTCTTCGCATCGGCCAGCACCATTGCAACCGACACGCCCGGCGGCAGCCGCCGTGCAGCCTCGGCAGCAACCTCCGTCAGGTTCTGCTGCACCTTCCGGGCCAGTGTTACCTGATGCCGGCGTTGCGCAGGCCGGGTGCGCCGCACCTCGCCGGCAAGATGCGGTGCCAGCGCCGGCATCGCATGCCGGCCAGCAGGCATGGGCCGTGCGTTTGCGCGGGCAACCTCGGAGGCGGCAATAACGCCCGCTTCGGCCACCCTCGCCAGCACCTTGCCGCGCGCAGCCCTTGCATTGCCGGGAAACCGGTCTGGCCTGCGGGTTTCAGGTGCCTGCGGCAGCGCCACCAGCAGGCTGGCTTCGGACAGCGACAGCGAACCTGGCTCCTTGCCGAACCAGGCAAGCGAAGCTGCACGCACACCCTCCAGATTGCCGCCATAGGGCGCAAGGCTCAGGTAAAGTTCCAGGATCTCGCGCTTTCCGAGCCGTCTTTCGATTTGCACCGCCCGCGCCATCTGCAGCAGCTTGGCACCGAACGATCTCTCGGCCCGTGGTTCCAGCAGGCGGGCAAGCTGCATGGTGATCGTCGATCCACCCGACACGATCCGTCCATGCCGCACCATCTGCCACCCGGCACGTCCCAGCGCCAGCGGATCAACCCCGTGATGCGCATGGAAACGCCGGTCCTCGTAGGCTATCAGCAGCCGCACGAACTCGGGATCGACATCGTCTAGCCTGACCGGCAGTCGCCAACGCCCGTCCGGTGCTGCAAACGCCCTGAGCAGCGCGCCGTCCCGGTCCACCACTTCCACCGAAAAGGCTGATTGCGCCGGCAAGGGGGGCGGATAGGCCCGGTCAACGGCTCGCAGCCCCGCAATGCCACCCAGCCCAAGGCCTGTGACAGCAATGGCGGCAACGGCAATCCGCTGCCAGCGCATCATGGCCGTGGCTGCCCCACCTCGACGAGACCCTCGGCCGTGCGCGCACTGTACTGCGGCCGGTACATGTCCTCGACCATTGCGGCGGGATGCACGAACCTGCCCGGCGACACGGCCCGCACGACGTACGCTGCAACGAACTCGCGGTTGCCACCCTGTCTTGCCTCGAAGGCCGCCACGAACCGGTCAAAGCGGAACTCGCTGTGCACGGCAGACACTTCGCCCAGCCAGTCGAAGGCCTTCAGCTCGGCACTTCCTACGAGCCTCGGGTTGTCAATCTCGAAACCGCCGGGAAGCAGGTCGCTGACCAGCACCCGGGCTGTCCAGTCATTCTCGAGCCCTGCCTTCAACACCACCACCAGCCGACTGTTCTGAGCGACGGTTGCAGGATCAACCTCCTCGCCTTCCAGCGTGTAGTAGGTGCGGCTGATCGTGAACCCCTCACCCCCTGCCTCTGCCGCGGTCAGCGGTGCGGCCAGGATCTCCATCGTGGCCACGGCGGGTTCTGCCGACTGGTTGGCGATCGTCAAGGGGTCTGCCGCCAGCGCATTGCCGGTCAGCCGCCGCGTGAACGCGCCGTTGAGCGACGCACCGTTGACGTTGAGCACAAGGGTCTCGTCGGCAGCCCGCGTGCCGCGCGCAGCCATCAGCATCCAGGCATGATCCTGGGTGCTGAAATGGCGTTGCCTTAGAGCAGCCGCAGCCACAAGCTCTGTCATCTCCGGGATCGACTGCGGCAGTGGCCTTGTTTCCGACGCCAGCGCCAGCATGGCTGCCGCATCGCGCAGATTGGAGCCATAGTCGGACCGGGCAAGACTGACCTCCTGCGCACGGGCCAGGTCAAGCGCCGAGGCAAACGAGGTGCCGGAGCGGTTGGCATCGCCATACAGCGCCAGTGCGGCCGCCAGGTGGGCCCGCGCCATCGGGCTTGCAAACTGGTCAATCTGCGTGTCCGCATAATAGCGCAAGTCACCAGCAGAGGCGCGCCGGTTGCGCGCCAGCACATAGAGGGCGTAGGCAATCTGGCTGCCGTTGTCCTTCACGTTCTGCTCATAGGCGAGCGCGTTCTGCAGGTTCTCCAGCGCGGCCAGCATGGCCTCCTCCCGCACCTGGAAGCCCTTCTCGCGCGCCCGCGTCAGGAAGTCGGTCACGTAGGCGTCAAGCCACAGGTCGCCATAGCCCGGCCCCCACAACCCGAAGCTGCCCGATGACGACTGGTTTGCCAGCACACGATGAACGGCCTGCTGGATGCGGTCACGCACCGCAGAATCCGGTTCCGCGTCCGGATCGGTGGGGAACTCACTGAGGTAGAGCAGCGGCAACGCCCGGCTCGTGGATTGCTCGGTACAGCCATAGGGATAGCGGTCAAGCGCCGCCAGCACTGACGCCACGGGCAACCTTGCCGTGCGGGACACATCGACACTCACCGTGGCACCGCCCGCATCACTGCCCTCGAGCAGCGTCTGATCCAGCAGCAGCGTGGAGCCACTGTTCGCCGCGAGCGGAATTTCCTTGCGCGTCGTCACCGGCAGCCTTGCCGGGCGCACCGGCACCGACAGCGTCTGCACCAGTTCAATTCCCTCGTCATTGCTGAGCCGGATGGTGACCAGCCCGGCCCCTGACGCGTCGGCCACCAGCGGAAATTCTACCGATGAACGTTCACCCTGCTTCAGCGTGATGACGGACGGCAACGTGCCTTGCTCGACGCTGAGCCCGGCCTCGCCGGTAACGTCGAGCACATACTCGCCGTCTGGCGCGTCGGTGCTCGTCATGTCCACGCGCAGCCGCGAGACATCGCCGGGCGCCAAAACCTTCGGCGCGGCAGCCAGCACGACAACCGGATCGCGGACGGTGACATCAGCGCTGGCGCTGCCAACGCCCGCCGCCGACCAGGCCACGGCCATTAGCCGCACCGTGCCGTTGAACTGCGGCAGGTCGAAACTCACGGTGGCCTTGCCCGCATCATCAAGTCGGACCGGGCCGGAAAACAGTGCCAGCAGTTTCTGGGTTGGCGGGCTGCCATCGGCTGCCATGCCAGCTTCATCGCCGCCGCTGCGCACCAGCCCTTCTGCGCCGAGCGAACCGTCTATCAGACGGCCATAGAGATCGCGCAGTTCCAGCCCCATCCGGCGCTGGCCGTAGTACCACCCGGCAGGGTCCGGGGCCTCGTATCGGGTCAGGTTGAGGATGCCGACATCAACGGCCGCCAGCGTGACATAGGCTTCCTCGCCCGCGGCAAGTCCGCCAACCGTCAACGGCACGTCCAGCCCCTGGCGCGGGCTGGCGGTGGCTGGCACCTCGATCGAAACGCCAAGGGTCCGAGAGGCATTGTCCACCTTGAGCCACTGCACGCCGATGGCGCGCGACGGCAGCCGCGAGTCGACCGCCTCGCCGGGCCGGAACACGGTGGCCGTGATGTAGGCGCCCGCGCCCCAGTCCGCACCGACCGGAACCTCGATGACGTTGTCACCCTTGGTGACGCGCGCGGTGTGAACCGCCAGCAACCGGTCAGACCCTGCCGTGACCAGCAGCTCGCCGTCATGGCGCGCCGAAACTGTCAGCCGTGCGGTGTCGCCTGCAGCATAGGTTTCCCGGTCAAGCACCATCTCCAGCCCGTCGGGTGTTTCGAGGGATGCGGCACTGACCAGCCACCCAGCATCAAACTCCACCGAGCTCACAGCGCCGGCACCACCAGCTTGCGAAACCTCCAGCCGGTATCTTCCCCACGCCACCGGCATGGTGATGCGGGCTTCTTCGTCTGCCGTGGCATCGACATTTCCGTTCAGCAATTCCCGGGTAATGTCGACCGGCTCGTACCTCCAGCTGTTGCCATCCCGATACCACTGGTACTGCCGGTCGATCCGAACCAGCCGCCATTGCAGGCCGGCCATTGCAAGGCGCGCCCCGTCCGGAGCCACGGCAATCACGCGGAACGCGGCAGTGGAATTCTCGGGCACCGCATCGGTGCCCGCCTCGGGCCTGATGCCGATCATGTCAGACGCCGGCACGATCCCCACATCGACGGTGCGCTCAACCGCACGCCCGCCCGGTTCCCGCACCCGGACGGCAACCGTGCCGGTCAGCAGTTGCGTGGTCGCTGGCACGTTCGACACGGCCACCGGCACACTGGCCTTTCCGTCATCGTCGAGCAGTGGCAGGTTTTCCAGGGTCTGAACGGTCGCTTGCGTCGTTTCCTCGGCAAGCCCGAACAGGTAGTTCGGGAACCGCTCCCACTCGCGCGCCGTATCAATGCGCAGGCTGCCTTCCAGCCCCAGCCCGGCCGCAGGCGCCCCGTACAGGAACCGGGCATCCACGCTGATCGCCGCCGCGTCGTTGATCGCCACTTCCTCCACACTGGCCGACAGGTCGAACTCGAGCCGGTCTGGCACGAAATCTTCCACCAGGAAGCGCATCTCGGCTGCGGGCGCAGCCTTCACGTCTGTATGGATCTGGACCTTCCAGGTGCCGCGCATGGAGTTGGCCGGCAACTCGTGTGTCACGACATGTCCGCCGAGTGAGTCAGCACTTGCCAGCACACGCCTGTCCTCGACACCGTCGGGCCGCTTGAAGACAAACGTCAGCGGCAGGCCCGACAGCGCCTTGGCCGACGCATCGCGCACGAGTGCGGCAGCGTGAACCGTATCTCCGGCCCGGTAGATGCCACGTTCGGTCCACGAGAACACGTCGACCGGTCCGGGCGCGGCGCGGCCCGCCACGCCCCGGTCCGACAGGTCGAAGCCGCTGGCGGTCAGGTCGAGCAGGACGAAATCGTCATCCCCGTTGCGCGCCAGAATGGCTGCTGGTGCCATGCCGCCGGTGCCTCGCACCAGTCCTGCGGCGAAACTCGCCCGCCCGTTCCCGTCCGTCGTGGCAGCGCCGAGTACCTCGTTGTTGCGAGCAATCAACTCGATGCCCGTGCCCGCCAACGGGCGCGCGGTAGACAGGCTGCGAACGAACACGTTGAGCCCATCCTCGCCGGTGAAGCTGGACAGACCCACGTCCGAGATCACGAACCACTGCGTCGCCCTGGCTTCCCAGGTTTCGCGCCTGTCGCCTTCCGGTATTGCCGTGATCACATATACGCCGGGCTTCCTGTCGGGCACAGCCTTGCCAACCGGAAAACTTGTCGTGACTTCGCGGTTGAGTTCACTGGAGATGTCGATGCTGCCGCTCCAGACGGGTTCACCGATCTCCTCGGTCAGCCGGTTCGCGTCATAGCCTTCTAGCTGGCGCAGGAACTTGCTCTCGCTGAGCAACCGCGACACACCCCTGTCGCCCACCCGGTAAACCTGCAGCGTCGCGCTGGACGTATTGACTGACACCAGCGGAATGCCGTGACGGCCAGTACTGGGCAGCACGTAGCTGTCTCCGGTGAAACGCACGGCAGGCGCACGGTCGCGCACGTAGACCTGCAAGGTGACCGGCGCTTCGAGCACTTCGCCTACGGCTGACGGCAAACCCTGGCGTACGCCGACGCGATAGGACTTGCCGTGCTCAAGGCCTTCAGCACACACCTGCTGCCCTTGCGCCTCGACCGACCGGGCGGCTGCCCCGTT
The DNA here is from genome assembly GCA_963700735.1 of uncultured Alphaproteobacteria bacterium. Lineage (GTDB taxonomy): Bacteria > Pseudomonadota > Alphaproteobacteria > Rhizobiales > Aestuariivirgaceae > Anderseniella. The sequence continues at coordinate 27,021 of CAVOYR010000008.1, read as the reverse complement.
CACGCTCACGAACGGGGCATAGTCAACGCCGGTCCGCACCAGCTGTTCGGAAAACTGGATGCAGATGCGCGGATTGGAGCTGTCGCTATCGACCGAGTGATCCACCACCCGGAACCCCTGCCGCTGGCGCAATTCGGCATAAGCCGCGCCAACTTCTGCCGATGGATCGAGCGCGAGGCTTGCCTTGTAGGCCTCCAGTGCCGGCCGGTAGATGCTGCGCTGATCCAGCGCCGCCGCCAGTGCCGCCAGCGCTTGCGCCCGCACCGGCGCAGTACGGCTCAGCCGGTAGCCGATCTGGGCAGCAGAACTCGCTGTCTGCCGGAATTCGTACGAGCTTTCGCCCGGCCCTGCTTCAAGCCCGGACATTGCCTTCGCAAAGCCTGTCCACAATTCAGGATCTGACCGGTCAAGCTGCAGGGCAGTGATAAAGGCCTCGCGCGCACCACGCAGGTCACCATTGTCCAGCATCGTCCGTGCCTGGGCGCGCAAGGCATGCAGGCCCCGCGCTGCGTCCGTGGCCGGTGTACCGATCTGCTGCCTGGTCCGGTCTTCCTCCGCGGCGAGATAATCAGGCAGGAAGGAGAGCGCCGGCGGAGAGCCAATGTCGGGATCGACCGATACCGGGAGCACCCTGCCGGCAACGGCCCCGGCAGACCGCTTCATCACGCCATGATCGCTCTTCAGGAAGCACCAGCGCTGCTTCTCCACGTGGGTGAAGGCCCGGCACTGCGCCTCGTCCAGGCAAGCCTGCCTGCACTCGTCAAGGCTGGTTTCCTGTACGGTCCGCAGGTCAAAGCCGAAATAGTCGCTGTCCTGGTGGATCTCGATACGCGGAGCCGCCGTCTGGGACATTGCAGTCCCCGCGCACAGCATCAATGAAAGGAGTAGAGCAACGAGGCCAGCAGAAGACGAACGCATCGGTTCGCACTCCCTTTTGTGGTTCCAGACCCCCTCATCACCATCTTGATCAGGTCACGACCCTCAAGTCAATTCAGCTTCGAGCCAGACCTGACACCGAGGCAGGTGGCGCTTGCTGCCACGTGCGCTGTCCACCGGCAGACCCGCACAAAGCAGTTGTCAAATGTCATGATTAAGATCATCAATATTTCATGTCAATCTGGCCGCCCAAGAATGAGTATCTGCGCCGTCCGGTCTACCGTTCCCTTGCCGATCTCATTGTTCGTGCAATCGAGGCAGGAGAATTGCGGGCCGGCGACCGCTTGCCGACACACCGCAACCTGGCCTTCGACCTGGGCTTGAGCGTTCAAACCGTGAGCCGGGCCTACGAGGAACTTATCCGTAGTGGTTTCGTGTCGGGCGAGGTTGGCCGGGGCACGTTCGTCAACGCGATCAGGAGCGGGGCCAAGACGCCATTCACGCCTGACAGTCACTACGGCTCGATCATTGAATGCTCCATCCTGAAGCCCGTCATCGAACCATTTCATCTGGATCTGATGCGCAAGTCCCTGGCCAGAATAGCCGAAGACCTTCCTGCCAGCGTGATGTCGTCCTTCCGGCCCGCAGGTGTGTTGAAGAGCTACGACCGGTCATCGCGCAGGTGGCTCCAAAAATGCGGTCTTAACCTTTCCAACCAGAGCGTGTTGCTGACTAACGGTGCAACTTCGGCAATGACTATCGCCTTGATGACGGCTGCCAGCACTGGCGACACCATCGTGGCAGAAGTCCTGAGCCACCACACGCTGATGCCGCTATGCCGCTATCTCGGGTTAAGGTTGCAGGGGCTGGAGATGGACGAATTCGGCATGCTGCCGTCTGCCCTTGCCGCCGCCTGTCAACAATCTCCGGTGAGGGTACTGTACCTGATGCCATCAGGCCTCAACCCTTGCGCCGTGATAATGAGCCCGGAAAGACGCGAAGAACTGGTGGAAATTGCGCGCTTTCACAATGTACTGATCATTGAAAACGACGCTTGGGGGCCATTGCAGGCGGACCGGACCCCGCCCATCGCTGCCATGGCACCGGAGCGTACATTCTATTTCACCAGCCTCACCAAATGCCTCCTGCCCGGCCTGCGGACTGGTTGGCTGGTGGCGCCTGAAACCTTCGGGCCAGCCGTCGCCAACCGGCACATGGTCACGAACTGGATGGCCTCGCCGCTGACTGCAGAAATCGCCGCACGCTGGATCGAGGACACCACTGCGACCACACTCTTGCTTTGGCAGCGCAAGACGCTGGTCGAACGCAACCGGCTGGCGCGCGATATTCTAGGTGGTCTCGACTTCAATGCCGCGGACACTGGCATGCATGTCTGGCTGCCCATGCCGGGAGGCTGGAGCGAGGACGGCTTCGTTGCCCATGCCCGCATTAACGGCGTGGCTGTGGGGCCCGGCTCAGCGTTCCGTATTCGGGAAGCGAAAAGTAATCCCGGGGTACGCATCTGCCTCGGTGCGGAAACTGCGTATGCCCTGACCGAGGGTTTGAAGATAATTGCCCGGCTGGCTCGCAGCCAGCCCGAACCGGCCATGCCGTCGCTGTAATCTGCACAAGCCGCCACTGGGCATCCCGGGTGATCCCGGACATATCAACGCCACCGCACAATCGCCTCAAATTGTATTGATTTAATATTCACGTTGACTCCAGATTGTCATTGTTACAGGTTGATTGAATCAAGACAATGCAAGGGGCTGGACAGCCCGTCATCTGTCAAACATGACCAACCGGTGGCTCGAATGGCCCGGTTGATGGCAGTTTTGCTGGCACCTCGTGCCCGCAGCTTGCAGCAAACAGACCAAAGGAGGACACTCGCATGAAATCGGGCATCCGTACGCTTTTGACAACCGCAGCCGCCGCAGCCGTGATGCTGGCTGGCTAAGTCAGCGCGCAGGCAGACAACTGGAAATACGCCTTCGAGGAGGCAATGACCGAGGTGCAGGGCGTTTACGCGACCAAGTTCAAGGAAGCCATCGAGGCCAACTCCGATCATACGGTTCAGCTGTTCCCCTATGGCACGCTGGAGCTTGCGATCGCCTGGCCAGGCGGCGCGCCGCAACATCATCCGCCATATTCCTCCTGCAACTTGCGTCGCTGGATCTTTCCTGACGGGCCCTTGGGAAGCTCAGTGAGAAAATGGATGCGGTCAGGCGACTTGAACTTGCCGATCTTGCGATTGCACAGATCGATGAGATCCTGCTCGGACACGCTGGCACCCTCGCGCACGGCAACCCCGGCCTCGACCCGCTGGCCATAGTTCTTGCACGCACAGGCAAAAGCCGCCGCCTCGATGACGTCCGGGTGGGCGTAGAGTGCTTCGTCCACTTCCCGGGGCGCGATGTTCTCGCCACCCTTGATGATCAGCTCCTTCAGCCGCCCGGTGATGAACACATACCCGTCTTCGTCCATGCGGCCGAGGTCGCCCGTTCGCAGCCAGCCATCTGCAGTCAGGGCAGCGGCGGTTGCCTCTTCGTTGTCGAGGTACAACCGCATCACGTTCGGACCACGCACCAGCACTTCGCCCTCTTCGCCTCGAGCAACCTCCACCTGGTTGGTGTCGGCAACAATGACCTCATTGCCGTATGCAATGCCCGGCGATCCGATCTTGCGCACACCGGGTGGCAGCGGGTTGGAGAGTATCTGGGCGGCGGTTTCAGTTAGCCCCATGGTCTCCACAACGGGCACGCCGAAACGCGCCTCGAACGCTTCCTGCACATCCGGCGCAAGCGGCGCCGATGCCGAGCGGGCAAAGCGCAGCCGGTCCAGCGATCGGACCATGTCCGGGTCGGTCGCGGTGTCATGCAACAGGTAGGAAATCTGCGTTGGCACCACCGAGAACCAGGTGCAGCCATGTTGGCGGATGATCTGCCAGAAGCTCGACACCGAAAACCGTGACGGCATCACCACGCTGCCGCCCGAGGCAAGCGGGCCAAACACGGTCACGCACAGTCCGTTGATATGGTAGAGCGGCAGCACGCACATGGCCCTTTCCTCCGGGCCAAGCTGATGGGCAATGGCTGCGTTCAGTCCGCCCGCCAGCAGGCTCGATTGGCGCAACACCACCCCCTTGGGCCGGCCCGTGGTACCGGAAGTGTACATCAGCAGCCCGTCGTCGTTGCCACTGGCGGGTGGCAATTGAGCCAACTCCGGGGCGTCGTCAAACAGCTCAGGACCCACCTCGACCAGTTGCGGGCACCCGTCGCTGGTCTCAAGGGCCTGCTCCACGGTTTCGCGGGTGTGTGGCTGAATGAAAGCAAGCCGGGCACCTGAATGACCCAGCACGTAGGCAATCGTATCGTTGCCGGCAACAAGGTTGATGGCGGTGGCAGTATGGCTGCCGTACATGATGCCAAGCACCACGCACGCAGTATCCGGGCTGTTGGTCATCGCGTTCCTATGATGTGGGTGAAGCGCGCAGACTGGTATCGCACATGTTGGCCACAGCTGACCGGCCTACCGCGCTGATCTGCGGCAATGACATCATCGCTCATGGCGCCTACTTTGCCTGCCAGGCACACGGGATTGCCATTCCCGGCGGCATGTCGATCGCGGGCATCGGCGACTTCGGCAGCTCTGCCCACCTTCACCCCGGCCTGACAACCGTCCGGATGCCTGCAAGGCAGATCGGTACGATTGCAGTGGATACACTGGTCAACCTGATGGAGACAGGCGAGTTGCCGGTTCCCGCCGGTTCCAGGATCGACTTCGAACTCAAGATCCGCAATTCCGTCGCACGAGTGTAGCAACACCACTCGGCGAGATGAATCCGCTGGCTCATCCTGATCCACCCTTCTCCCAAAGCCTGCGCAGGCCGTGGATCAACGCCGATGAACGGACGCTCGCCGCTTCCAGCCCATTTTAGCCGTTGACCATCCAATCGGAGAATGTCCGCTTTGCACTCAATGACAGATGACTTTGCAGACTGGAAAAGAGTCCGTAACGTGCCAGAACCCGCAATCTCCAACCTGCCGACTAGACTATGAGAATGAACAGTTGCTGCCGTCCAAAGGACGGGGTTCAATTCAGAACTGACCCGCATTTTCCATTTCGCGTTATTCCGAGGAGTGAGAGCAATCCTCAATCGTCAGCAGCATGTGCCATCCGCCACCATTCGCCGCGCCGGGAATAGATGGATAGCCACGTCAAGCACCTGTAGTGTTGAACCAGAGGCAACCCAGGGGGCCTGATTCATGTGGCGTCGATTGCTCATTCTGCCGCCGGTGATCGCCGGCATCTTCGTTGTATGGTGGTTCGTCAGCCAGCGCCAGCTGCCGCAGACGCTGCCGCCCGCGGAAGAGGTGCGCAATGTCCGCATCATCGAGGCTTCCGCCCGTGACCTCGTGCCCACCGTTTCCGGCTTCGGCACCGTTCAGCCCGGCAAGACATGGAAGGCGGTGGTGCAGGCCGCCGGCGAGATCGAATATGTTCACCCGGACCTGAAGCGTGGCGCTGTCCTGCCGGCGGACACAGAGATCGTACGGATATCCCCGCGCGACTACGAGCTGGCAATGGCCCAGGCCCAGGCGAATATCGAGCGCACGCAGGCGCAACTTGCGGAACTGGAAGTGTCCGGCCAGAACCTTTCCTCCACGCTGGAGCTTGAACGCGAGGTGCTTGATATCCGCGAGCGCGAGCTGGAACGCCGCCGCAAGCTGCAGGCCAGTGGCGCCTCATCACCAACCGCCCTCGACCAGGATACCCGTGACACCCTTGCCCAGCGCAAGAAGGTGCTCGACCTGGAAAACAGCCTGAAGCTCGTGCCGTCGCAGCGCGCAGCGCTGGAGCAGCAGAAGAAACTGAACGAGCTGGAGCTTGCCCAGGCGCAGCTCAACCACGAGCGCACCCGCATCGTCCTGCCGTTTGATGCACGCATCGCCGAGGTGTCTGCCGAAGTGGCGCAATATGCCCAGGCCAGCTCGACGCTGGCCATTGCCGACGGCATCGAGACGGCGGAAGTGGAAGCACAAGTGCCGCTTGCGCAGTTCTCGGCGCTGGCGCGCGCGGCGGCCGGGTCAGGTGCGGACATCTCTGCCGGTGTGTCGCCCGATAGCATCAACCGGATCATCGACAAGCTGGGCTTTACCGCAACCATCCGGCTCAACACCGGCGGGCGCACCATCAGCTGGCCGGCCCGCTTTGCACGGGTGTCTGACACCATCGACCTGAAAACCCGCTCGGTGGGCGTCATTGTCACCTCGGACGGTTCATGGGCTACGGCGGTGCCGGGAGAGCGGCCACCCTTGTCGAAGGGACTGTTCGTGGAAGTGGAAATCCGTGCCAACCCGCAGTCCGGCCAGATCGTCGTTCCCCGCGCTGCGGTGCATGACGGCAACGTGTATGTGGCCGGCGCCGACGACCGGCTGGAAATCCGCCCCGTTCGCACAGGCCTGTCGCAGGCGGGCCTCGTGGTGATCGAAGAAGGGCTGATGCCCGGCGACCGCGTCGTCGTCACCGACCTGCTGCCGGCCATTCCGGGCATGAAGCTGCGCCCTACTCCGGATGAGGCAATGGCGGCGGACATTGCCGCCAGGCTTGCGCCGGAAGCGGCCAGATGATCGCCTATTTCGCCCGCCATCCCACTGCCGCCAACCTGCTGATGCTGGCCCTGCTGGTGATCGGCATCTTCTCGTTTCCTGAATTGAGGCGCGAGACCTTCCCGCAGATCGCGCCCAGCAAGGTGCAGGTCACCGTCGCCTGGCCCGGCAGCCGCCCAGAAGAGGTGGAGCAGGCCATCTGCCAGCGCATCGAGGACGCCATCGACACGGTGAACAATGTCGAGGAGGTGATCTGCGAGGCGCTGGAAGGCGTTGCAACCGCTACTGTCGAAAAGACCGAAACCGGCGTCACACTCGACCGCTTTACCGCCGACATCACGAACGCCATCGACGGCGTCACCAACTTTCCCGAGAACGTCGAGAAGCCGATTGTCACCCAGCTTGGCCGCACCGACTTTGTCGCCTCGGTGGCCATCACCGGGCCTGAAGACCGTGTGCAGCTCAAGGCTTATGCCGAACAGGTCAAGGACCGCATGGGCCTGTGGGGCGGCATCCCCAAGGTCGAGGTACTTGGATTCGCCGACCATGAAATCCGCATCGAGCTCAACCGCGAACTGCTGCGCAGTTTCGGCGTCTCCTCCACCGACGTGGCAAGGGCCGTGCAGCGCCAGTCGCTGGACCTGCCGTCTGGCGAACTCAAGACGGCCGAGCGCAACTTCCTGATCCGCTATGCCGGCGAGCGCCGCCGGGTCGAGGATTTCCGCGACCTGGTGGTGGTGTCCTCAGCCAATGGCGGCCAGATCGTGCTTGGCGACATCGCGCGTATCACCGACCGCTTCAAGCTGGACGAGGCGCGCATCGGGTTCAACGGCAAGCCGTCCGCCGTGTTGTCGATCACCAAGACCTCGCAGCAGGACACCCTGACCGTGATCGGCCGGGTCAATTCGTTCCTGGAGGACGCCCGCGCCAAGGCGCCGCCCGGCATCACCATGACGGTCACCAACGACGTATCCTCGATTGTCCAGGACCGGCTCAGGCTGCTCATCACCAACGCGCTGCAGGGGCTGGCGCTGGTATTCCTGGTGCTGTGGCTGTTCTTTGGCCTGCGCTATTCGTTCTGGGTGGCGGCAGGCCTGCCGGTGGCCTTCGCCGGGGCCTTCTTCCTGATGGTGACGGTCGGCTACTCGGTCAACATGCTGACCATGGTGGGCCTGCTGATCGTCATCGGCCTGCTGATGGACGATGCCATCGTCATTGCCGAAAACATCGCCACGCAGCGTGCCGCCGGCAAGAGTCCGGCCGATGCTGCCATCGACGGCGCAACCCAGGTGCTGCCGTCGGTGTTTGCCTCGTTCGCCACAACGGCCTGCATTTTCGGCTCGCTTGCCTTCCTGAAGGGCGACATCGGCCAGATCCTGCGCGTCGTACCGGTTGTCATGCTGTTCGTGCTGGTCATATCGCTTGTCGAGGCATTCCTCATCCTGCCCAACCACCTCTATCACTCGCTGGAGAAGGCGGGCCCCGGGCAAGGCCGGGTGCAACTGGCCGTGGACCGGTTCATCAACTGGATGCGCGACCGGGTGGTGGTGCCGGCTGCCCGGCTGGCAGTCGCCTGGCGCTACCTGACCTTCGGCGGCGCCATCGGCATATTGATGCTGGCCATAGCCGCTGTTGCGGGTGGTCTGGTCAAGTTCTCGCCGTTTCCAGATCTCGACGGCAACGTCATGGAAGCCCGCATCATGCTGCCCCAAGGAACGCCGCTTGAGCGAACCGAAGAGGTGGTGGCCCGCATTGATGCCGCCCTGGAGGCAATCAACGCGAGGCTGAGCCCGGACCAGCCGGGTGGCCAGCCGCTGGTGCGCAACATCACCCACCGCTTCAACTTCAATGCCGATGCCGGCGAAACGGGCCCGCACGTTGCAACCGTCATCGCCGACCTGCTTGACAGCGAAACCCGCAGCTCCCGCATCGACGACGTGATCACCTTGTGGCGCGAGGAAACCGGCCAGGTGCCAGACGCCGTTACCCTCAACTTCACCGAGGGCATCTTCGGTCCCGGCGGGCGCGCCATCGACATCCGCCTGACCGGCCGAAACCTCGACCAGCTGTCGCTGGCAGCGCGAGAGCTGGGCGACTGGCTGAAGCAGTATCGCGGCGTCTACAACGTCACCGACGACCTGCGCCCCGGCAAGCCGGAGCTGCGCGTCACCTTGCGTGATGGGGCGGCCACCCTCGGTATCGACGGGCGCACCATCGCCGACCAGATCCGCGCCAGCTTCTATGGCTACAAGGTGGATGAGGTTCAACTGGGCGCCGAGAGCTACGAGATCAATGTTCGCCTCGACCAGGAGAGTTCCAACTCGCTGGCCGACCTCGATACCTTCACCATCACCGCCGCCGATGGCAGCCAGATCCCACTGTCAGTGGTGGCCGAGGTGGAAGAGGGCCGCGGCTTCTCGCGCATCCGCCGCGTTGATGGCCGCCGGACCGTCACGATACAGGGCGAGCTAGACAAGCGGTTCGCCAATTCGACCGAGGTGCTGAACGATACGCGTGCCCGCTTCCTGCCGCAGCTCAAGGAGAAATATCCCGACGTCGCCACCAGTTTCGAGGGCGCCAACGCCGACGCCGGGCGCACCCAGCGCTCGATGCTGTCAGGCTTCGTGCTAGGCCTGATCGGCGTCTACCTGCTGCTGTCGTTCCAGTTCCGCAGCTATATCGAGCCGTTCATCGTGATGATCATCATCCCGTTTGCCTTCATCGGCACCATCAGCGGGCACATGCTGCTGGGGATTGATTTCACCATGCCGTCGATGCTCGGCTTCGTGGCGCTGGCTGGCATTGTCGTCAACGACTCCATCCTGCTGGTCAACTTCATCAAGCACTACCATGGTGACACCAACTCGGTGGCGGAGGCTGCGCCGCTGGCGTCGGGGGCGCGCTTCCGGGCAATCCTGCTGACCTCGCTCACCACCATCGTCGGGCTGATGCCGCTGCTTCTGGAAACGTCGCTGCAGGCGCAGGTGCTGATCCCGATGGTCACCAGCCTTGCCTTCGGCCTGCTGGCGACGACGGTGCTGGTGCTGTTCATCGTGCCGGCGGTCTACACCATCCTGGACGACCTTGGCGTGGCCCGCCTCGACTGAGCAGATATCGGCTCACGACGTTCAGCTTGTACTGCGCCCTCGGTTCGAAGCCGCCGGCGACATGGCCCTCATGCAATTGTCCGGCAGGGCTTGCAGGCCTTCCCCAGGCAAGCATTCCAGCCGGCATGCGCGCTCTATATCCCGCTGCGCGAAACGTCAGCATTCGGAAGCAGGGTAAATAGTCTGCGCTAGTATCAATACCCGTGGCCATAACCGGAAGCAGCAGACATCGATGCTCGAGACAAACTGCTTTCGCGAGAAGATCAAGTCCACGCCGCAGCGGCAAGCGAAGACCCTTTGTCGCCGTCGAGGACCAACATGCCGTCGCCAACTACCTGGCTTCCATCAAACCCGAAGCAATCGGGGGCCTGGCGATCATGGTCCCGGAATCTCCCCAGGTCCGCGACGCCATCAACCGGCTGGTTGACAAGGGTACCAAGGTCGTCCAGTTCCTGACGGGCAAGCGGCGGCAGTCCACTGCCGACTTTGTCGGCGTGGACAAAATCAAGGCAGGGGCGACAGTGGCAAAGCTGATCGGCCGGTTCAGTTGCCAGCGGCGGGGAAGCGTCATTGTCGCTTCCGAAACAATGCGTGCCCAGGACAGCATTGCGCGTCGCCACGGCATCGATAACATTCTCAATACCGACTTCCCGCAACTGCGCGCGCTACCTTCACTGGAAACCCATGCCGACGAGGACAGGACGCCAGTCGACACCCTCTACGCCATCGGCGGCGATGTCGACACCCTCGATACGGGTTTTCATCACCAGTGTGCATCGAACGAAGTGTGAGGCGGTTCAGCTCAACGTTCGTCTGACCGCATTTGCCCAGCCGGCGATTTTTCGCTTTCGGACCGCCTCCTTCATATTCGGTTTGAAGCGCTGATCGAGTGCCCACGACTTTGCAAAGACCGAGGCGTTGGGCCAAAGACCAGCGCGGGATGCGGCAAGCCAGGCAGCTCCCAGGGCGGTGGTTTCCAGCACTTCCGGACGGTCAACCGGCGCGTTCAGCATGTCGGCGAGGCGCTGCATGGTCCAGTCAGATGCAACCATGCCTCCGTCAACGCGAAGCACGGTCTTGCGAGCATTTACAGACTTCCAGTCTTTCTGCATGGCCGACAGCAAGTCATGGGTCTGATAGCACACGGCCTCAAGGGCGGCCTGTACCAGTTCATTGGGGCCGGAGGCGCGCGTCAGACCGAAAATTGCGCCGCGCGCGTCCGCGTCCCAATGAGGCGCACCAAGACCGGTGAAGGCGGGCACCAGGTAGACATCCTGTTCCGCGTCAGCCCTGGCCGCCATGGCACCGCTGTCGCTGGCGGCTTTCAGAAAGCCCATCTCGTCGCGCAGCCACTGCACGATGGCACCAGCCATGAAGATTGACCCTTCCAGCGCATAGGTAGTCTTGCCATCAAGGCGATAGGCAATGGTGGTCAGCAACCGGTTCTTGGAGCGGACCATGTCCGAGCCGGTGTTGAGCAGGGCAAAGCATCCGGTGCCATAGGTCGATTTCATCATGCCGGGCTTGAAACAGGCATTGCCGATGGTGGCCGCCTGTTGATCTCCGGCCACGCCCAGAATGGGAATGGCGGCGCCCAGGATACCAGGGTCCGTGACACCGAAATCCGCCGCGCAGTCGAGAACGTCCGGCAACAAACTTGCCGGAATGCCGAGCACTTTGAGCAGGCCGGCATCCCACTTGTTGGTCCTGATATTGAACATCAGCGTGCGCGAGGCGTTTGTAGCATCGGTGACATGTGACCTGCCGCCGGTGAGCCGCCAGATCAGGAAACTGTCGATGGTGCCGAATGCGATACGGCCAGCTTCCGCCCTGGCCCGCAGACCCTTGATGTTGTCCAGCAGCCAGGAAACCTTGGTGCCGGAGAAGTAGGGATCAAGTAGCAACCCGGTTTTGGCGCTGAAGCTTCTCTCGTGCCCGGCAGCTTTCAGCTGTGCGCAGAAATCAGACGTGCGCCGATCCTGCCAGACGATTGCCCGGTGCACACACTTTCCTGTCTTGCGATCCCACATCACGGTAGTCTCGCGCTGGTTGGTGATACCGATTGCGGCGATGTCCGATGGCTTGATGCCGGCATTCCCGATAGCCTCCTTGCAGGTGGCCACAACGCTCGACCAGATGTCTTCCGGATCGTGCTCTACCCAGCCGGATTTCGGGAAATGCTGGGCAAACTCCTGCTGGCCCACGGCGACGATCTTCTGGTCCCTGTCAAAAACAATGGCCCGCGAGGATGTTGTGCCCTGATCAATGGCTAGGACGTAATTACCCATTGTGTGCCCCGTCACCGCAACCGCCTACTGAAAGGCGGTTTCGCTTGTTGTCGTATGCATGGCTTTTGCGGCACGATCCATGAACTCCTGCAAGGTCTGTACCTGTTTGCTGTCAAAGGCGATGCCCAGCTTAGTGCGCCTGAACAAGACGTCTTGTGCCGTGCGTGCCCATTCGTATCGCATCAGGTAGACGATTTCTGCTTCATGCAAGCCATTGCCGAACGCCTCGCCAAGATCGGCGGTTTCTTGCGCATCACCCATTACGATCAGTGCTCTTGTGCCGTAGTGGCGCACGAGCCGGGTGATCAGCTTGCGATCCAGATTCGGGCGCGCCTCGGCGTATTCATCGACCAGCGCCTCGAATCCCTGCACGTCAAAATCACCACCGGGAAGGGCGCTACCCGACGTCCACGCAGGCTGGCGGGCACCCAGGACCTTCTCGATGTCTTCCAGAACTTCTTCAGCCAGCACCCGGAAGGTGGTGATCTTGCCACCGAAAATATTGAGCAGCAGTCCGGTGTCGGGGTCTCCGTCTTTGCGTATCACGTAATCACGCGTGGCTTCCTGTGCCTTGCTGGCACCGTCATCATACAAGGGGCGGACACCGGAGTATGTCCACACGACGTCCGATCTGCTCACGGGTTCAGAAAAGTACTCGCTCGCCATTGCGCAAAGGTACTCAATTTCTTCGGCTGATATTTTGGGCTTGTCCATGTCAAGCCTGTGTTCGGCGTCCGTGGTGCCGATCAAGGTGTAGTCGCCTTCATAGGGAAGCGCGAAGATGATGCGGTTGTCATCGTTCTGGAAGATATAGGCCTTGTCGTGAGCAAATTTGCGCCGGATGACAATGTGACTACCGCGCACCAGGCGAACATTGCGGGCGTCATTCTGTCCGAACACCTCACTCAAAACGCTGTCGATCCAGGGCCCCGTAGCATTGACGATGATGCCTGCGGTAACGGTTTGCCTGTGGCCGCTGAGCGTGCCTTCAATCTCGACCTGCCACATACCACCGGCACGTTGTGCGCGGGCAACCCTGGTGTGTGGGCGCATGCTGGCGCCGCGGTTTGCTGCATCGAGCGCGTTCAATACAACCAGCCGGGAATCCTCAACCCAGCAGTCGGAATATTCGAACGCCTTCTTGAATAGTGGCTTCAGTGGCACGCCGGCTTCATCATGCTCCAGGTTTACGCTGGATGTCGGCGGTAACAGATTGCGCCCGCCAATGTGGTCATACAGGAACAGGCCAAGCCGTAGCAGCCAGGCCGGACGCAGGCCGGAATGGTGCGGCAGCACAAACCGCATGGGCCAGATGATGTGCGGTGCAATCTTCCAGAGCACTTCGCGTTCCATCAATGCCTTGCGCACCAGCATGAATTCGCAATGCTCCAGGTAGCGCAGGCCACCATGAACGAGTTTTGTGGAGGCTGAGGATGTACCGCCGCCGAGATCGCCTGCCTCGCACAAGCACACGGAATACCCGCGGCCAACCGCATCACGCGCAATGCCACAGCCATTGATGCCACCACCGATGACGAGCACATCATAGTGGGGGGTCAGGCCAGCGTGCTGCGACTGCTTGTTCATTCAGCCGCCTTCCCAGTCGTCAAGTCCGCTTGTGCAACCTCAAGGCGGATTTTCGCGACGCTGCAGATCTTCTGGATGGCGCGGGGGGGCTGCTCATCGGTGACGAAAACATCCATGTCTTCCAGTTGGCCGATCTTCACCGGAGCGCGGCGTTCGAACTTGCTGGTGTCGGCGGCCAGTATGGAGGTGCGGGCTTGGCCCAGAATTGCCTGTGACACGCGCACCTCGCGGTAATCAAAATCCAACAGGCAGCCTTCTTCATCGATTGCCGATGTCCCGATCACTGCGAAATCGACCTTGAATTGCCGGATCAGGTCAATCGCTGCGGCACCGACAATGCCGCCATCACTTTTGCGCACCATGCCGCCTGACACCACCACCTCAACACCCGGCGCGTCAGACAGTATGTGGGCCACATTGAGGTTGTTGGTAATAACCATCAGCCCCTGGTGGCGACGCAGGGCATGGGCAACCTGTTCGGTCGTGGTCCCGATGTTCAGGATCACCGACGAATTGTCCGGGATCATTTCAGCAATTGCACGCGCGATGCGGGCCTTGCCGTCTGCGGCAATTTCCCGGCGGGCCTGGTAGGCCAGGTTGATCGTATTGGATGGAAACACCGCCCCGCCGTGCACCCGGTTGAGTTTTTCAATGTCGCACAGGTCATTGAGATCCTTGCGGATTGTCTGTGGGGTGACCTCGAAACGGTGCGCCAGTGATTCCACGTCCACGCGACCTTCGCGGCGGGCAATTTCAAGGATATCCATTTGTCTGGGCGGCAGCGCTGTCACGACATGTACCTTCGGTTGTTTTCGCAACAGTTGCGATTTTTTTCGAATAAATCAATCTGAAAACCATTGACTTTCGTTTTTATTCGTTATGTCGTGGGGGTGTGACGCACCGCCTTCGTCAATGAGTGCGTACGCAATCAGTCGGAGGAGACATCATGAAAAAGCTGCTTTTGGCGTCAGTTGCGATATTTGCACTTGGCGCTGCGGCTCTCCCTGCGCAGGCCGACATGGCCGCGGCAGAGAAGTGGGTAAACGACGAGTTCCAGCCATCCGCGCTTTCGAAGGAAGACCAGTTGAAGGAGATGGACTGGTTCATCAAGGCGGCGGAGCCGTTCAAGGGCATGGAAATCAATGTGCTTTCGGAAACCATTCCGACACACGAGTATGAATCCAAAACTCTGACCAAGGCGTTTGAAGAAATCACCGGCATCAAGGTCAATCACCAGCTTCTCGGCGAAGGTGAGGTCGTGCAGGCCGTGCAGACGCAGATGCAGACCAACCGCAACCTGTATGATGCCTATATCAACGACTCCGACCTGATCGGCACCCATTCACGGCTGCAGCAGGCCGTGAACCTGACCGACTGGATGGCCGGCGAGGCCAAGGACGTCACCAACCCGATGCTGGATATCGACGACTTCATTGGCAAGTCGTTCACCACCGGCCCGGACGGCAAGCTTTACCAGCTGCCCGACCAGCAGTTCGCCAACCTGTACTGGTTCCGCAAGGACTGGTTCGACAAGCCCGAGCTGAAGGAAAAGTTCAAGGCGAAATACGGCTATGAGCTTGGCGTGCCGCTCAACTGGTCGGCCTATGAAGACATCGCCGATTTCTTCACCAACGACGTGAAGGAAATCGATGGCGTCCGCATTTACGGCCACATGGACTACGGCAAGCGCGCACCTGACCTTGGCTGGCGCATGACGGACGCCTGGCTGTCAATGGCCGGCTCCACTTCGCCGGGCCTGCCGAACGGACGCCCGATCGACGAATGGGGCATCCGCATGGAGGAAGGCTCTTGCAACCCCTCAGGCGCATCCGTGTCACGCGGTGGCGGCACCAACGCCCCCGCCTCGGTTTACGCCATTGCCAAGTGGGATGAGTGGCTGCGAAAGTACGCTCCTCCCGGTGCTGCCGACTATGACTTCTACCAGTCGCTGCCTGCCCTGGCCCAGGGCAACGTGGCCCAGCAGATCTTCTGGTACACCGCCTTCACCGCCTCGATGGTGGCGCCCAAGTCGGAAGGCAACAACACCGTGGACGACGAGGGCACCCCGCAGTGGCGCATGGCTCCCTCCCCGCACGGCC
This sequence comes from uncultured Alphaproteobacteria bacterium, assembly GCA_963700735.1. Taxonomy (GTDB): domain Bacteria; phylum Pseudomonadota; class Alphaproteobacteria; order Rhizobiales; family Aestuariivirgaceae; genus Anderseniella. The sequence goes on along the minus strand of CAVOYR010000008.1, from coordinate 11,455 downwards.
CCTACTGGAAGGAAGGCATGAAGCTGGGCTACCAGGACGCTGGTTCCTGGACCATCCTCAAGTCGACGCCGGCAGACCGCGCCAAGGCTGCATGGCTGTATGCCCAGTTCGTCGTCTCCAAAACGGTGGACGTGAAGAAGTCGGACGTGGGTCTTACGTTCATCCGCGACAGCACCGCCCGGCACGACCACTTCACCAAGCGAGCGCCAAAGCTCGGTGGCCTGATCGAGTTCTATCGCTCCCCAGACCGCGTCAACTGGACGCCAACCGGCGTGAACGTGCCTGACTATCCGAAGCTCGCCCAGCTGTGGTGGCAACAGATCGGGGACGTGAACTCCGGCGCCTTCACCCCGCAGGAAGCCATGGACCGCCTGGCCAGTGAAATGGACCAGATCATGGCCCGCATGCAGGCAGCTGACGAGCAGGCCAAGGTCTATGGCGGCTGCGGCCCGCGCCTGAATGAAGCCAAGGATCCGTCCGAATGGCTCGGCAAGGAGAATGGCCCGGCAGCCAAGCTCGAAAACGAGAAGGAACCTGGCCAGACCATCGCTTACGAGGAAATCGTTAAGCGCTGGCAACAGTAAGGCGAAGCCTGGTCCCTGCAGGTACGCATCCTCCTCCCGCGTGCCTGCCGGGCCCCTGAATGACCAACAGGCCCGGCACGCCGTTCCATGGGCTGCTTGCCGGGCCTGATCTTCACAGAACATACTGAACGCCGGAGAACCGGCATCGCATCCAGGGTGGACACGCGGGGAATGACGCTTGAACTGAAAAACGTGACCAAGCGTGTCGGGGCGGACATCCACATCCACCCGGCAAGCATCACGCTCGGGCCTGGCAGCTTCAACACCCTTCTCGGTACCACGCTTTCCGGCAAGACCACGTTGATGCAGCTGATGGCCGGGCTGGAACAGCCGACGACCGGCGAAGTCTGGTTCAACGGACGCAACGTGACCGGCGTCGCGGTCCAGAAGCGCAACGTGTCGATGGTCTACCAGCAGTTCATCAACTACCCGAACATGAGTGTCTTCGACAACATCGCCTCGCCCCTGCGTGTGGCGCGCATTCCAAATTCAGAGATCAGGAGCCGTGTCGGCCGCATGGCCGAACTGATGAAGATTTCTGCCATGCTCGACCGGCGCCCGTCGGAACTGTCGGGTGGCCAGCAGCAGCGCTGCGCCATGGCCCGCGCGCTGGTCAAGGACTCGGACCTCATCCTCCTTGACGAGCCGCTCGCGAACCTGGATTTCAAGCTGCGCGAAGAATTGCGCGACGAACTGCCGAAACTGTTTGCAGAGCGCGACTGCGTGGTGGTCTACGCGACCACGGACCCCACCGAAGCGTTGTTGTTGGGCGGGCATACGGCGGCACTGTACGAGGGCCGGATCGCCAACTTCGGCCTGACCGCTGAGATTTACCGCCGCCCGTCCAGTCTCACCTCGGCGAAGGTGTTTTCTGAACCACCCATCAACACCGCCGCCGTCAAGGTCGAAGGTGGCAACGCCAGCATTGATGGCAAGGTGTCATGGGGAGCACCGAAAGGACTGGCGAACGGCAGCTACACGGTGGGCATCCGCCCGCACCACGTGTCGCCGGTGCGCCGGGCAAAATCCGATGTGGTCATCGACGGCACCATCAAGGTGGCCGAACTATCAGGCTCCGAAAGCATCATCCACTTCAACGCTTTCGGCGACGACTGGGTGTCGCTGTCACACGGTGTCCACCCGTTCGATTCGGGCGCTCCCGCAAGTCTTTATGCCGACATGAGCCGCTGTTTCTATTTCGATATGGCTGGCCAGCTGGTGGGTGGTGCCGCTGCCGGAAAGGCAGGCTGACATGGCCCGCATCACCCTCGACCAGCTCAGGCATTCCTATGCGCGCCAGCCGAAGTCCGAGGCCGATTGGGCGCTCAAACAGCTTGACCTTGAGTGGGACAACGGCGGTGCCTACGCCCTGCTTGGTCCGTCTGGTTGCGGCAAGACCACCCTGCTCAATATCATATCCGGCCTGCTCGTGCCCTCGCACGGCAAGGTGCTGTTCGACGGCGAGGACGTATCAAGCCTGCCGCCGGAACAGCGCCGCATCGCCCAGGTTTTTCAGTTCCCTGTCGTCTACGACACCATGACTGTTTACGATAACCTCGCCTTCCCGCTGCGCAACCGTGGCGTTGACGAGGCAACCGTCGACAAGCGCGTGCGCGAAGTCGCCGCCATGAACGACCTGACCTCGACGCTGAACAAGCGTGCCCGCGGCCTGACCGCCGATGGGAAGCAAAAAATCTCGCTGGGACGCGGCCTAGTGCGCACCGACGTCAACGCCATCCTGTTCGACGAGCCGTTGACCGTGATCGACCCGCACCTGAAGTTCCAGCTGCGCTCCAAGCTCAAGGAGTTGCACCAGCGCGTCGCCAACACGATGATTTACGTGACCCACGACCAGACCGAGGCGTTGACCTTCGCCGACAAGGTCGTGGTGATGAACGTCGGCGAGGTGATGCAGGTGGGTACGCCGGAAGAGCTGTTCGACGAGCCGCACCATACCTTCGTCGGACACTTCATAGGCTCACCCGGCATGAACGTGCTGCCATGCGAGGTGTCCGGCAACGGCGCCGTGGTGGCCGGACACAAGATCGCCATCGCCAACAAGGCAGCCAAGACTGAAGGCCGAACCGAGGTCGGCGTCAGGCCCGAGTTCGTCTCGTTCGCGCGTACCGGAATTCCCGCGCGCGTTGCCAGGGTGTCGGATGCGGGCCGCTTCTCCATCGTCGAAGCCGATTGTGATGCCGGTATGGTTCGCCTGCTCGTCGACGAGGGCGGCAATGTCCCGTCGGAGGAGGTCCACTTGGCCTTCGACCCGGCGCGCACGCGGATCTACGTGGATGGCTGGCTCGCCGGCCGGGAGGTGCGCTCATGAGCACCAAGACCGTCAACCAGAAGGCCTGGTTCCTGGTACTGCCTGTGGTATTGCTGGTGGCGTTCAATGCCATCGTGCCGCTGATGACGGTGGTGAACTACTCGGTGCAGGAAACCTTCGGCGACAACCTGTTCTTCTGGGCAGGGCTTCGCTGGTTCGAGGAGGTGCTGCGCTCGCCGCGCTTCCATGATGCGCTCACCCGCCAGCTAATCTTCACCTTCACCATCCTCGCCATCGAGATTCCGCTCGGCGTCATTATCGCGCTCGCCATGCCGCGGAAGGGCCCGTGGGTTTCGGTGTGCCTGGTGCTGATGGCCATGCCACTGCTGATCCCGTGGAACGTGGTCGGCGCCATGTGGAGCATCTTCGGCCTGCCCGAGCTTGGCCTGATGGGGAAGGCGCTCACCTCGCTCGGCTTCGACTTCAACTATACACGCCAGCCGGGCGATGCCTGGTTTACCCTCATCCTGATGGACGTGTGGCACTGGACCTCGCTCGTCGTGCTGCTGGCTTATGCGGGGCTGGTATCCATACCCGACGCCTACTACCAGGCGGCCCGGATCGACGGCGCAAGCTCATGGGCCATCTTCCGCTTCATCCAGCTTCCCAAGATGAAGCGGGTATTGACCATCGCGGTGCTGCTGCGGTTCATGAACTCGTTCAACATCTATACGGAGCCCTCCGTGCTGACCGGCGGGGGGCCCGGCAACTCAACCACGTTATTGTCCATCGACCTGGTGAAGATAGCGCTCGGCCAGTTTGACTTAGGCCCCGCGGCAGCCATGTCACTGATCTACTTCCTGGTCATCCTGCTGTTGAGCTGGATCTTCTACACCGTCATGACGCGAGACGAGGAAAACTGATGCGCAAGTTCACCTGGCTCATACCCACAGTTTATATCGTCTTCCTGATGCTGCCGATCTACTGGCTGATCTCGATGTCGTTCAAAACCACCAACGAGATCCTCGGCTCATTCACCCTTTGGCCGCAAAACCCGACGCTTGAAAACTACGTTACCATCTTCACCGATCCCTCCTGGTACATGGGCTATGTGAACTCGCTGATTTATGTAAGCCTGAACACGGTACTCTCCGTGTCCGTGGCGTTACCTGCTGCATATGCCTTCTCGCGCTACCGTTTCCTCGGTGACAAGCACTTGTTCTTCTGGCTGCTCACCAACCGCATGGCGCCAGCGGCCGTGTTCGCGCTGCCGTTCTTCCAGCTCTACTCGGCCATCGGCATTTTCGACACACACATCGCCGTCGCCCTTGCCCATACCTTGTTCAATGTGCCGCTGGCGGTATCGATTCTCGAAGGCTTCATGTCCGGCGTGCCAAAGCAGCTCGACGAGACAGCCTATGTGGACGGCTATTCGTTCCCGGGCTTCTTTGTAAAAATCTTTATCCCCACCATCTCCGCCGGCATCGGTGTGGCCGCCTTTTTCTGCTTCATGTTCTCGTGGGTGGAGCTGCTTTTGGCCAAAACGCTGACAGCGGTTGCAGCCAAGCCGATTGCCGCTGCCATGACCAAGACCGCGTCATCGTCGGGCTATGAGTTGGGTCTGCTGGCGGCGGCCGGTACGCTGACGATCATTCCCGGTGCCATCGTGATCTGGTTCGTGCGCAACTACATCGCCAAGGGCTTTGCCTTGGGTCGCGTGTAAGGAGTAACGAGGGTCATGGACAACATCGTTACGTTCTCGTCCAACTGGTGGATCCAGCCGCTCGGCACCTGGATGGCCTGGACGCCTGCAACAGCCGCCTTCTTCCTGTTCATCGCGGCCTGCATCACGACCATGGGCGTGTGGGAATATTACCGCCCAGGCGGCGATCCGCGCCGGGGCGTGTTCGCCATCGACACCACGCGCGGCGACCGGCTGTTCATCTCGCTGCTGGGCAGCGCCTTCGTCTTCATCGCCTGGCTGTTCTTAGTCGGCTCGCCATTGTGGTGGCCAATGGGGATTGCGCTGGCGTGGTTCGTGTTCGTGTTCCGGTACGTTTAAGGCCGACCGTAAGATGGTGTTAGGGGATCGGAGCTGCCTTGCCGCCATGTAGCTTGGTGCTCGATCTCAAGTCGTACTTTCTGCTCTCGCTTCCTTGCACGGTCAGCCCGCATCGGTAGCCAAAGTCCGCTTCCCACCCAAAGTTGTTGATGTCAATTCCGGCCCAATGCTGTCATTCGGCAGGGCTCAAAGAAAGTCCGCTCCGACCCCGAAAGCGGACTCTATCGGCAGCTCACCGGAGAGTCCGGAATGTGCCATTATTTGTCGTCACCTCCGAGCTCTCGGCCATCACGCAAGCAGGCACAGTGAGCTGGCGCCTGTCATTTTGACTACTTGGAAGGCCCGGGCTTCTCGGCCCCGGGGCTGTGATTGATGTTGGCAGGCGCGGATACCGTTAAAAACGGTCGGATCAATTCGCGCTCAAGCATCCTAACAACTGCAAGTTTTGCGGCTATTCGTGCAGAAACAAGGCATACGTCCAGAAGAACGAAACCGACGCGTAGGATAGTACGAAGAGTGTCGCAAACGCCAGTGGAGCAGGATTGGGATTTATTGGTGATCCGGCAACATTTACGCACAGTGCGATAACAGCGAGAGTACCAATGGTATTTAAAACGTACCCTCTTATTGGCCATTTCTGACCAGGTGCGGCCACTCTTCGACGGAATGGATACGTAACAAGCCAAGGCACCAGCACTGCCAGCATAATTGCGCTGGCCGTGCGCCACACATAGTTTTCGCTCATCCCGCAGATTGCCAGAGTGGGTGCGAGCATGGCGAATGCAGTGGCCATCAAACCCAACTCAGTGAACAATTTCGTGATGAGCACCTGAAAGGGCGAGAGTGGATTGCCTGAGCCTTGGTGGAGCACGACCACGATGGACGTAAAGCCCAAGAATGCCATCGACAATCCTGCAAGGGCAAAAAAGTATGCTGTACCTGACAATTCCATTGTCCAGAACCCCAATCAAAACCTTCAATACCACGGCAATGAAGAAGAACCTTGATCAAAGTCGCTGCTGATCCACCCCGACAAGCTTGTCGCCACTCAAAAGTCCACTAAGGGTTCCCTACGGCCGTTAGCTGCGATGCACTGAGATGTCCGTAAGGGGTCAACTTCGGCCGGGTTTTGACTCTTCCGAATAATGTCTCCTGTGCCCCGAAAGCTGCCGTCTGTCGAGGCGACCCAGGTAGTCCGGAACGTGCCGGCAGCAGTCATTCAAGCAAGAGATGGCCAAATGGCAGTGACCCATGAGCCCTCTGCGGCTCCATTCTTGAGTAGGCCTGGCGCGAGCCCTTCTGCGCCTGTATCGCCTTCACCGACGGCGTGAACGCAATGTCGCTGGCGTATTTGGCTTCGGGGTTCATCTTGATCTCCGTGCAGAATTTACAGGGCTGGCTGGTTTGTTACCGCAGTTCCGGAGCGGACCTGTGCATTCTTCGGGAAGGGTCGACAGGCTTGTGTTGTCGACTGCTGGTGGCCCGAGATGTGCGAACACCTCGGGCCTTGGAGTCACGCTGCGCGGGCGCGGCGAGGGGGGAAGTCAATGTCGGTGTCGGCGAGATGGTTGAGGTAGTTGGTGAAGATGTTAGCAGCCACATTCGCGACTGTCTCAACCATGTCACTCTCACTGAGCCCTGCGGCGCGTGCTGCAGTCAGATCAACATCCGCCACCTTTCCTTTGTGCGCCACAATGGACAAGGCGAGCTTTAGGATGGCGGCGGTACGCGCATCGTCTGAGCGACCTTCAAGGTGGTTGTCTATGGTTTCGGGTGCAATTTTCAGCCCCGCTGAAATCGCCGCGTGGGCCGATGCACAATAGTCACAGGAGTTGGCGCCGGCGACGGCCAGTGCGACTGCCTCCCGCGTGGGCGCATCAAATCTACCGCCCGTCAGCGTCTGATTGAGGTCGAGCATGGCCGCCAGTACTTGCGGCTGATTGCCGGCGACGCGGTAAAGGTTCGGCACCATACCAACCTTGCGCCTGATGGCAGAAAAGAGAGCTTCGGTTTCGGGACTGGCGGCACTGTCCGCTACCTGGGTGATACGAGGCATAGCAAAATTCCTTCTGATGGTTTGATGAATCAGGCTGAAGCCAGACTGGATTCGGGGCTGGAGAGAGCGATGACGGAAACCACAGCGGCGCCGTTCAGCCAGTAATACGCTGCATCCATTCCGTGAAAGCCGAGAGCGGAAGGCAGCGTCAGAAACAGCAGGCCGACGGCCAGATCCACAGCGAGGTGCAGCTTGTAGGGCAGAACCCTGAACATCCCGAGATGATGGTCCGTGAATATGGTCAGCACCAGCGCTGCGACGCCCGTTGCCGGCGAGATGATCTGCGCAAGGGGACTGGACGTGCCGAGACCGAGCAGGAACGGTAGGCCGATAAGTGCAAACGCGACTGGATAGTCGAGCCAGGCATGAATGTTTTTGGTGACGAAACGCATAGCGAAGTGTCCTTTAAGTTTGAGATCGGGGGCGACGGAAGATCCGCCGCAGTACTCACTTATCTCGCACTTGCAGGACGATGAATTTCAGATCATTCAGATTTCTGTGCTAATCGTCCGAATTACAGGACGAATCATTATGATGCTCTTTGTTCCTCGAATGCTGAATGCCTGAATGCTGCGGGTGATGATCCCATCTCCTTCTTGAATACCCGGCTGAATGCCGACTCCGAGGCATAGCCAGAGATCTCAGCCACCTCGGCAACTGACAATCTGCGGTTTGACAGGACTTCGCGGGCAATCTGCATGCGCCAGGACGTGACATAGGCCATCGGCGTTACACCCAGCAGGGTGGCAAAGCGTTCGGCAAAGCCGGTCCGAGACAATCCAGCCTGACGCGCCATAGCAGCAACCGTCCAGTCCTCAGCAGGTGACCTGTGAAATGCAGCGAGTGCACGTGACAGCTGTGGATCGGCAAAACCGGCAAGGTCACTCGGACCGGTCGCAGCCTGTTCGATATGGGCCCGGATCGCCTGGGCGAATATTGCTTCTGACATTTTCAATGCAATCAGATCGCCTCCAAGCCTTGCCCCGCCTGCCTCGGCGCCGATGACTTTTAGCGTTGCTTCCAGCCAGGGGCCCGCTTCCTCGCCATATCCCCGCAAGTGGATGAAGGGAGGCAGGCGCTCAATGAGCAGGTGCCTTGAGCCTTCGGCCAAGGCAAAATGACCACAAATCAGTTGTGTGTCCTGGCGTGACTGCTCGCCGCCCCAGACGAGAGTGCCATGACCGGGAAAGCCTGATTGCGAGAGCACGTCATCAAGTGGAAGTGCATCATCCGGACCTGTATGGCGGCATGAAAGGACATGTGCCGTGCCGTGGGGGACCAGGATGAGGTCACCCTGTGCCAGGTGTACCGGTGTTTTGACGCCGGCGATGCGCACGAGAGCTTCGCCACGGTGAGCAAAATGGAAACGCGCCACGTCGCGGTAGGCCGGCACGCGCACACCCCACGGTTCTGTAAAACTCGTCCGGAAGTACAGCGTACCGCGAAGCGAGAGGCGCGTGAGAATGTCACTGAGATAATCGAGCATGTGGAAACGCTGCACTGCTTTGGTACTGAAGTCCAGCCGTCTGGACGATTGAGCATGAATGGCGAACGGAAGCGCATTCACCATATGACAGAACCTTGGATACTGGGCGGACCGCTTTATCAATCCAGGAGTTATCTCATGAAAAAAGCAATCTTCCTCTCTGCTGCGTTTGTTGCTGCAGCAATGGTCTCTTCGGGTTTGCACGGCTCTGTTGGAGTGGCCCAGAACCAGTCCGGTGGAATGGCGAAGATGCAAGGTGGCGATGTTCTGGCACAGGCTGGCAATGCTGACATGAGCCGTGGGGCCGTGGTTCGCAATGACAAGTCGACCTCAATTCCCGAGGGCTTCCGGCATTGGACTTTCCTTGGCGCGCCGCTGACCCCCAACGGTCTGAACGGTGGAGCTGCTGGTTTCCCGGAGTTCCACCACGTCTACATACAGCCGGATGCACTTGCTGAATTCCACAAGACCGGCGTGTTTCCCGAGGGCACAACAATCGTCAAGGAACTGGTCATTCTGCAGTCGGGACAATACGAGGACGGGTCGAGAGACGAGGCGTCGGGTCGCGGCTTCTTCGCCGACCATTTTGCTGGCATCGACATGATGGTGAAGGATAGCAAGCTCTTCGCTGATACCAATGGCTGGGGCTTCTTCAACTTTGGCCACCATAAACCACCATATGCCGAAAGTGCTGTCGCGGCTGAAGCTGAACAGTGCGCGTCGTGCCACGCGGCAAATGCAACGACTGAAATGGTCTTCTCGAAGTTCTATCCGATCCTGAAAAATCGCTGATTGTGTCAGGTCCAAGTGGTCAGTGTTGCTGGACGTACATTGATGTGTGCGTCCAGTTCCGTTTGGCCCAGCTTAACAGCAAGAACTTTCAGTACCTGAATAGATTTTCAATCATCCATATTTTCGGACGATTGAGCAGAACATCTGGATGAGCTGAAGTTCTGAATGTGGTCCCCGGCGCCTATGCTCTTGTTTATGCCTGGCCGGTTAATGAGAACCGGGGGCCCAAACGGAAAGGATGAAAGATGTTCCACAAAGTCTCTCTAGCTACGGCAGCGGTTGCACTCCTGCTGAGCTTGTCACCTGCAATGGCAGCCGATGAAGTTAACGTCGTTCCCGGGTTGACTGCTGCTGGTGCGCCACTCGGTCTGCATGGTGCGGATCCAGTTGCACTGCTCGACAAAGGCAAGAACCTCGAAGGTGTTGCTGCGCAGACCGCTGTCCACGATGGCGTTTCCTACTACTTTGTTTCAGAAGCCAATCTCAAAGCATTCCAATCAAACCCTGAACGCTATGTACCGCAGAACGGAGGTTTCTGTACCTTTGGCGTCGCGGTGAACAAGAAGTTCGATGGCGATCCGGACTTTGCTGCCGTGGTGGGCGACAAGCTCTACGTCTTCCTGAACGAGGAGATCTACGACGCATTTCTGAAAGACAAGCAAGGGACGATCGACAAGGCGGCCAAGAACTGGATGTCGATTGAGCACACTGCTGCAAAAGATCTCTGATTGGTTCCAACTGGGCGAGCCGGGCCGGAAAGGACCGGCTCGCAAACTACCTAAGGATAGATACATGGCTGCACCGATCACCCTCATCAGCCACTCGCTTTGTCCCTACGTGCAGCGCATCGCGATCGCATTAGTTGAAAAGCGCGTGGAACATGAACGCCGCGTCGTGGACCTGGCAAACAAACCGCAATGGTTTCTCGACATATCTCCTCTGGGACGAACACCGGTTTTGCAGGTTGGCGAAGCAGCGCTGTTTGAATCCGGTGCGATCCTTGAGTATCTCGAAGAGACCATGCCAAATCCGCTGCACCCGACCGATCCGGTCGTACGGGCGCACCATCGTGCATGGATTGGCTTCGGCTCGGAGTGCCTCAACGAGATCGCTGGCTTCTATTCAGCGCCCGACATGCAGACACTCAATGTGAAAGCGGCAGCGTTGCATGCCCGCTTCAGCGTAATGGAGAGCCAGCTTGGCCCGGGACCTTGGTTCGAGGGCATGCGGTTCAGCCTCGTCGATGCAGTCTTCGCGCCGGTCTTCCGATACTTTGATACCTTCGACCAGATCGACGACTTCGGTGTTTTCGACGGACTAACGGGAACGTTGGCGTGGCGTAGAGCACTCGCCACCCGGGATTCAGTCCGTGGAGCCGTTGCCGCCAACTATGACACGCAGCTCGCAGCCTTCCTGCGTCGGCGTGGTAGTGCATTGAGCCAGTTGATGCTGCCGGCAACGAAATCTCAAGGGCGTTCGGCGTGACCCGAATTGTCACTGAGGGACCCATCCGTTTCGCACAGCTCCGGGAAGTACCGCTCTCGGACCTTGTCACTCACATGATAGACCCGCGAGTGCGCAGGCATATGCCATTGCTGACCGGCCCTTGGGGTCCGACCGAGGTCAGGACTTTCGTCGAGGCCAAGGAGGTCTTCTGGCAGCGGGATGGCCTCGGTCATTGGGCGATTCTCGCCGGGGACAGATATGTCGGGTGGGGAGGATTCCAGAAGGAGGGGGATGAATGGGATTATGGGCTGGTGCTGAGACCACAGGATTTCGGATTGGGCAGGACTATCACGCTGCATGCGCTTGATATTGCACGTGCAGATGTGCGCATTCCTTATGTCACATTTCTTCTGCCTACTTCACGACGCAACACCGGTGCGCTCAAGCGCGTGGGCGCCAGAGCAACCGGTTATGCAGACTACAGTGGCGTGAAGTTCATGAAGTATCGGATTGATACGCCTCTAATTCGCCAGTTAGGAGCCGCTTCTAACTGCCGCTAAACTGGCTGAGGATGGCACCTTGCTACCGTCCGTTAAGTTGCACAAAAATGTCTGCAGCGGGTCACAAGCGGCCTGTTTTGGATCTCCCGAAAGGCGTCTGCTCTAGCCCCGAAAGCGGACGTTGTTTCGCAATTGCAGCGAAGGTCCGCTTCCCGCCCAACTATGCCGCTAACAGCAATTTGCTTGCCGACCACTTTGTC
>CAVOYR010000007.1:0-506565 GCA_963700735.1 uncultured Alphaproteobacteria bacterium | reverse complement strand
TCGAACCCTCGGTACGGTTTCCCGCACACACGCGTTCCAGGCGTGCGCCTTCAACCACTCGGCCACCTCTCCGCGCCAGGACGTGCATAGATCACAACAGTGATTGAAGATCAAGCGCATGCACGCCCTAAAGTACCGGATATGCAGGTGCATAACCGGTGCCTTGCATTCAGGTCTTCTGGAACTGGATGCCGCAGTTCTTTCGTATCGAGGCCTGCTCGACGGCTTCAAGCTCGCCCTTCAGGCGACCAAGCTCTGCTGCTGTCTGGCCATCACCTTCCAGTGCGAACAGGGCTGGCCAGAACACGACGACGGCCACACCGGTCAGCACAGCGTCACTTGTGCGGTTCTTGTCCTGCGCACCCGACACAACGGCTGCACGCGCGGACAGCCGCTGGCCTTCGGCGAGCAACTGGTCGCAAGTGTAACTCTCGTACTGGACTGGCGACACATATGACGCCTGAATGCTGGAAGATTTAGATGCGCATGCCGCCACCAGTGGCAGCAAGCACAAGGTGCAAGCCGTCTTGAAATTCATTGTGTACTCCTGTCGCCAGGGCACACACTTGCACCGGTTGTGCCGGCATTGCAATTACACCATTGCCGTTGAAGGTCGATTGTTCACATCAACTTGCCTTGCAGGAGTGCCCGCTGTGCATTGAAATGCGGCTCAGGCAACCACATCTCAACCTGAATAGCCGCCAAGCCGGTTGCATGACCGGTCGCTGCGGGGTCAACCGAAGGTCACTTCACCATGAAGAATATCAGATCAGTCACACTCGCACTGCTGGCGGCCGCCAGCCTCGCTGCAGTATCATCTGGCGCCAGCACGCCAGCCCAGGCAGGCCTGTACCGCGGCGACGCCGGCCGGACGGCTTCATGGGTGTACATCCGCAAGCACCCGTCCGAAGGCATCTGGGAAGCCTGCCGCCGGGTTTATCGCCGTGACGTGTACCAGGTGCGTGGTGCAGGCGAGCGCCGGGCGCGCTGCTATGTCGATGCCAGCGAAGTGGGCAACCCGGCCGGCTACAACACCTTGCGCGAAATGCGCTACTGACAAGCAGCTCAGGTGCGGGCGGGTTGCGAGAGCCGTCCCGCCTGGAACCTGTCGCGCCGCGGGGCGATGGAAAACATTGCCGAATAGGCCCGCGAAAAATGGCTGGCATTGGCAAAGCCGCAGGCCAGGGCCACCTCGGTGATGGGCAAGGTGGACTGCAGCAGCAGGTTGCGCGCCCGCTCAAGCCGGATGGTGCGGTAGTGATCCGCAAAACTTGTGCCCAGCAGGCTGGCAAACAGCCGGTCGAGCTGGCGTGTCGACAGGTGAACCCGAGACGCCACCGTGGCCCTGTCGAGCGGGGTGGCGATGTTGCTCTCCATGATTTCCAGCGCGTGAATGATGTCCTGACGGTGAATGCCGTAGCGCTGGGTGAGCGAGGCGCGCTGCGGCGATGATGCCAGCGCCACATCCCGGTGCAGGAACCAGTCGGACACCTGGATCGCAAACAGCTTGCCCTGATCTTCGGCAATGATGGCGTGCATCATGTCCAGCGCGGCAATGCCGCCGGCGCAGGTCAGCCGGTCCCGGTCAATGATATAGCGCGACCGGGTCAGCAACAGCTCAGGATACTCTTCCGACAGCGCCGGTGCGTGCTCCCAGTGGATGGTCATGTGACGGCCTTCCATGATGCCGGCGCGAGCCAGCACGTAGGGTCCGCCCGACACCCCGCCGATGCGCACCCCGCGCCGCGACAGCTGCCTGATCCAGCCCAGCGTCTTGCGGTCCTGGATGTCCCACGGCCTCCCTCCGGCACACACGATCAGCGTATCAGCGTCGATCGGATCACCCACCGCCATCTGGCACGGCATCTGCGCGCCGATCGATGACGTGGCCGGCTTGCCATCAATCGACACGCTGACAAAGCGGTACAATTCACGCTCGGCGATGGTGTTGGCGGCCCGCAACGGCTCTATGGCCGAGGCAAACGACATCAGGGCAAAGCCGTCCACCAGCAGGAAGGCGAACGTCTGCGACGGTTTGTCTGTGATCTTCAACATGGCGCGCAGAGTAAAGTCTGCGGCTCATGGAGACAACAGCTTTTGCACGGACCCGTCCTACAGTTGCGACGCGCCGGGCCCTGGCAGGCCTGCCGCCGACAGCACAGGCAAGACCCGCATGACATATTCGATCTTTTCGCTGGCGCGCAATGCGCTGACCAATCACCAGAACTGGCAACCGGCGTGGCGTTCGCCCGACCCGAAGCCGTCCTACGACGTGATCATCGTCGGTGGTGGCGGTCACGGGCTGTCGACGGCCTACTACCTCGCCAAGGTGCATGGCATCACCAACGTCGCGGTGATCGAGAAGGGATACCTGGGGTCCGGCAACATCGGCCGCAACACCACGATCATCCGGTCCAACTACCTGCTGCCCGGCAACGAGCCGTTCTATGAGAAGTCGCTGCAGCTGTGGGAAGGCCTCGAGCAGGACTTCAACTTCAACGCCATGGTTTCACAGCGTGGCGTGATCAACCTGTACCACTCCGATGGCCAGCGCGATGCATATACCCGCCGCGGCAACGCGATGCGCATGCACGGTGTCGACGCCGAGCTGCTTGACCGGCATTCGCTGAAGGAGATGGTTCCGTTCCTCAATTTCGACAATGGCCGGTTCCCGATCATGGGCGGCCTGCTGCAACGCCGTGGCGGCACAGTGCGCCATGACGCGGTGGCCTGGGGCTATGCGCGCGGGGCAGACAGCCGCGGCGTGGACATCATCCAGCATTGCGAGGTCACCGGCATAAGGCGCGAGGGCGGCAAGGTCACCGGCGTCGAGACCACGCGCGGGTTCATCGGCTGCAAGAAGCTGGGCCTGGCTGCGGCCGGCAACTCGTCGCGCGTGGCACAGATGGCCGGGCTGGAACTGCCCATCGACAGCCACGTCCTGCAGGCGTTCGTGTCGGAAGGGCTGAAGCCGTGGATCGACAACGTTGTGACGTTCGGCGTCGGACACTTCTACATCTCGCAGTCGGACAAGGGCGGGCTGGTGTTCGGTGGCGACATCGACGGCTACAATTCGTATGCGCAGCGCGGCAACCTGCCGATGGTCGAGCATGTCATCGAATGCGGGCTGGCGATGGTGCCGTCGCTGTCGCGCGCCCGGGTGCTGCGTGCCTGGGGCGGCGTGATGGACATGTCGATGGACGGCTCGCCGATCATCTCGAAGACCCCCATCGACAACCTCTACCTCAATGCCGGGTGGTGTTATGGCGGGTTCAAGGCGACGCCAGCATCGGGCTGGTGCTTTGCCCACACCATCGCGAAAGACGCGCCGCACGAGCTCAACGCGGCAATGCGCATGGACCGGTTCCGCACCGGTCACGTGATCGACGAAACCGCGCACGGCGCGCAGGCCAACTTGCACTGATTGATTTTCGCAGTTCCGGACGGAAAACCGGTCTCCACTTTTCCTGGAATTGCATTGAGGACACTGACCGATGGCTACACTGATCGACTGCCCCCATTGCGGGCGCCGCACCACTGACGAGTTCTACATCAAGGGCGATGCCACCAAGGTTCGCCCCACCGAAACCGGTGACGGCACGATGGACCAGTGGCACGACTACGTACACACCCGCGACAACATTCGCGGCCGCATTGCCGAGCACTGGCACCACACCGGCGGATGCCGCCAGTGGCTGGTGGTGGAGCGCGATTCCATGACCCACGACGTGTATGCCGTGTCACCAGCGAGCAGCTGGTCGCCCGCGCCTGCCCCCAGGGCCGCCGTCAGGAAGACGCCTGCCAGCAAGACGGTTGCCAGCAAGACGGTTGCCAGCAAGGCTGGAGGAAAGCGCTCATGACCTCGTTGCGTCTGAACAAGGGCGGGCTGATCGACCGCAGCCGCGAGATCAGTTTCTCGTTCGATGGCAAGGCCATGACCGGCCACCCAGGTGACACGCTGGCGTCTGCGCTGCTGGCCAATGGCCAGTTGCTGATGGGCCGGTCGTTCAAGTACCACCGGCCGCGCTCGGTGGTGACGTGCGGTGCAGCTGAACCCAACGCGCTGATGGAGATCGGCACCGGGGGACGGCAGGAACCGAACACCCGCGCCACCATGCAGGAGCTCTACGACGGGCTGGTTGCGCGCAGCCAGAACTGCTGGCCGTCCCTCACCCATGACGTCGGTGCGATCAACTCGCTGGCTTCGTCGCTGTTCGTGGCCGGCTTCTACTACAAGACCTTCATGTGGCCGAAGCGGTTCTGGGAAACCATCTACGAACCGATCATCCGCAAGGCAGCAGGCCTGGGCCGGTTGAGCTACGAAGCTGATCCGGACCGCTACGAGAAGGCCTATGCCCACTGCGACGTGCTGGTGGTGGGCTCCGGTCCTGCCGGCCTGATGGCGGCACGGGCAGCGGCCAAGGCCGGCGCACGCGTCATCCTCGCCGATGAGCATGCCCGGCTGGGTGGTTCGCTGCTGCGCGAACGCGAGGAAATCGGCGGCACTGATGGCGTGAGCTGGGCCGGCACCATCATCGCCGAACTGGAAACCATGCCGAACGTGCAGCTGATGGCCCGCACGACCGTGTTCGGGGCCTATGACGACGCGGTGTTCGGCGCGCTTGAGAAGGTGCAGAAGAACGTCGCCGAGCCCGACCACAACGTGCCGGTGGAAAAGCTGTGGCGTATCATCACCAATCGCTGCGTGATGGCGACCGGTGCCGAGGAGCGCCCCGTGGTATTCGGCGGCAACGACCGGCCCGGCGTGATGATGGCATCTGCCATGCGCGCCTACGCCAACCAGTATGGCGTTGCTGCCGGGCGGTCTGCGGCAGTGTTTACCTCAAACGATTCAGGCTATCGCACGGCGCTGGACATGCGCGCCCACGGCATCCACGTCGAGGCGATCATCGACTCGCGAGCGGATGCGCCGAAGCTTGAGACCGGTGGTGTGCCGGTGATCCGCGGGGCGCTGGTCACCAACGTCAATGGCGGCAAGCACGGCATGACGGGGATCGAAATCAACGGCCACGACACCGTGCCATGCCAGTCGCTCGCCATGTCTGGCGGATGGAGCCCGGTGGTGCACCTTGCCTGCCAGCGCGGCGCCAAGCCGGTTTGGGACGATGCGCGCATCTGCTTCATGCCGCCGGAACATGACCCGTGGACGCAAGCCGCAGGCTCGGCCAAAGGTGAATGGAGCCTGAGTGGCTGCCTGGCCGATGGGGCGGCCTGTGGCGAGCGCGCTGCAACCGCTGCCGGGTTTGCACCGAAGCGGTCCGCCGCCGTGCCCAAGGCCCGCGACGATGCCGGTTACAGCGTCAGCCCGCTGTGGTGGGTCAAGCAGTCCACCGGCAAGGCCTTCATCGACTACCAGAACGACGTCAATGCCAAGGACATGCCGCTGGCAGCGCGCGAAGGCTATGACCATATCGAGCTGGCCAAGCGCTACACCACTACCGGCATGGCAACCGACCAGGGCAAGCTGGGCAACGTCAATGCCATCGCCATCCTGGCCGAGGCCACCGGCCGCCCGATCCCCGAGATCGGCACCACCACGTTCCGGCCGTTCTATACGCCGGTGTCGTTCGGGGCGCTGGGCGGACAGCACGTGGGCGATCATTTCCGCCCGGTGCGCAAGT
The DNA here is from genome assembly GCA_963700735.1 of uncultured Alphaproteobacteria bacterium. Taxonomy (GTDB): domain Bacteria; phylum Pseudomonadota; class Alphaproteobacteria; order Rhizobiales; family Aestuariivirgaceae; genus Anderseniella. The sequence goes on along the minus strand of CAVOYR010000007.1, from coordinate 500,923 downwards.
CGCCGCTGCATGGCTGGGCGCAGAAGCTGGGCGCGGCCTTCGTGGAAAGCGGGCTGTGGTACCGCTCAAGCTGGTTCCCGCGCGACGGTGAGGACTGGCTGGCCGCCATGACCCGCGAGGTTCTCAACACCCGTGCGAACGTCGGCATCTGCGATGTGTCCACGCTGGGCAAGATCGAGATCGGCGGCAAGGATGCAGCCGAGTTCCTCAACCGGGTCTATTCAAACGCCTTTGCCAAGCTGCCGGTGGGCAAGGCCCGCTACGGGCTGATGCTGCGCGAGGACGGGTTCGTCGGTGACGACGGCACCACGTCGCGGCTGGGCGACACGCGCTACTTCATGACCACCACCACCGGCCATGCGGCAGAAAGCATGCGCCACCTCGAGTTCTGTCACCAGGCACTGTGGCCCGAGCTTGACGTGCAATACGTGTCGGTGTCGGACGAGTGGGCGCAGATGGCCATTGCCGGGCCAAAGTCACGCGATGTGCTGGGCGCGCTGGTCGACATTGACTTGTCGAACGAGGGGTTCCCGTTCCTGTCTGCACGTGACGTGACGGTGATGGGGTCGATCCCCGGGCGGCTGTTCCGGATCTCGTTCTCGGGCGAACTGGCCTACGAACTGGCGGTGCCGGCCGGCTATGGCGAGGCGGTTGCCTCGGCCATCATGCATGCAGGCCAGCCGCACGGCATCCAGCCCTATGGCCTTGAGGCGCTCAACACCATGCGCATCGAGAAGGGCTTCGTGACCCACAACGAGATCAACGGCCGGCACACGGCGGACGACGTCGGGCTGGGGCGGATGAACTCGCCCAACAAGGACCACATCGGCCGCATGATGAGCCAGCGTGACGCCATGCACGAGCCGGACCGGCAACAGCTGGTGGGGGTCAAGCCGCTGGACCCGTCGATGAGGTTCCGCGCCGGCTCGCACCTGCTGCGGCCCGACGACAAGCCGTCCACGGCGAACGACCAGGGCTACGTGTCGTCGGTTGCCTATTCGCCGGCGTTGGGTGCCTGGATCGGGCTGGCAATGCTGAAGGGCGGGCGCAAACGCCATGGCGAGAAGATCATCCTGTGGGATGGCCTGCGCGACGTCTACATCGAGGCGGCGGTCTGCTCGCCGGTGTTCATCGATCCTGAAGGGGAGAAGGCCAATGGCTGAGGCACTGATGCAGGTTTGCGCCCTCGATGGCGTTGCCGTGGCAGGCCGGTATGGACGCACGCTGGCGCAAGGTCCAGGCGCCGTGCTGTCGGTCGCACGCGGATGTGAGCTGGTCAGCGTGATCGCTGCCAGCGGCCAGGCAACTGCAGCTGCCGCAGCGCTGAAAAAGGAACTCGGGCTGGCATTGCCCGCCATGGGACAATCGTCATCGGCGCGTGGCGCAAGCCTGCTGGGGGTTCAGCCCGGCCACTGGATTGCAGTGAAGACGGGCAGCGCTGGCGGTCTGACGCAACGGCTCGGCAAGGCAATCGGCAATGCCGGGCTCGTGACCTCGCAGAGCCATGGCCGCACGATGATCCGGCTGTCAGGTCCGCGTTCACGCGACGTGCTGGCCAAGGGAACGCCGGTTGACCTGAGTGAAAGCAGGTTCAAGCCGGGCATGGTGGCCGCAACGCAGATCGGTCATGTCGGGGTCGTCGTGGCCTGCACCGGGGCAGACAGCTTCGACCTGCTGGTCCACCGCAGCTTTGCGGAGGGCTTCTGGCGTGGCATGTGCGAGCTGGCGCTGGAGTGGGGCTACGAGGTGCGCTGAGCGCATCACTCTGCCCTCGGCCCGGACCCGTCACGTCAGGTCGCGAAGTTCATCCTCGAGGAACGCCAGCAAGGCGCTCGGCAGTTCACGATAGCGCGGCACATCCGTGTCCAGCTGCGCGATGATCTCCGTCACCATCGGTACGAGATGGCGGGTGATGAAATCGCCCTGTGCCTTGTTGAGACTTCGCACGGCGGCACGGTCGCCAGCGTTGGCATGTTCCTGGAATGTCAGGAACTGCAGGAACTCCAGCATGATGGCAAGGTGGTCGGGCAGTTCGCCCCCGTCGCGGCGCTTGAGGCCGAAGTGATCATACCAGCGGATCAGCTCCTGGTAGAGATCGGTCTGGTCGCGCTCGGCATGGGACGACCCGTGCAGCGACACCGCACGCTTCGATACAGACGGCTCGAACGCTGCCATGAAGGCCTTGCCCGCATCGGCAGGTGGCGGTGCCGGCACCACCGCTTCATCCAGCACGCCTGCACCGCCGTCGGCCGTGCGAAACGCTGCGGCAAAGCCGCCATAAATGGCGCTACGCTCCAGCGGAAGCATTTTGGCTTTCAACTTCGGACGCCATCTTCCTCGGCCCGGACACCCTCTCCACTTCGATGCGGGTGTCGCGGTCGAAGCAGTTGGGCTGACCCTCCAGCATGCCGACGCGCAGGTGAGCGTGATCACCCGCCAGCTCCACCGGGTTGATCGGCGACGGCGAGACATGGCGCGGTTCGCCCTTGCCCTCGAACTGGTAGTTCTCCCACGCGTGGTACATGAACGCCTGGCCGGGCCTAAGCCCGTGCGTCACCTTTACCCGGAGTTCAAATGAGCCGACGTCGTTGAAGCAGCGCACCCAGTCGCCGTCGTCAATGCCACGCGACTTCGCATCCTGCACCCCGAGCATGATGTAGGGCTGGCCGCGGTTGAGACTGTTCATCATCCGGTTGTCGCGCCACACCCCGTGGATCGACCAGCGGGTATGCCCGCCGGTCATCATCAGCGGATAGTCACCGCCCATCATCGGCGGTTCCTTGTAGGTCGGCAGGTGTTCGTCATGCTCCAGGTACAGATCATGATCGATGTAGAACTGGATGCGCCTTGTCTGGGTCGGGTACGGGTACTTGTCGTGCAGATGGTAGGTGAGCGGGATGAACGCCTTGCCCTCTTCCAGCTTGCCCGCATTGCCGATGGCCAGCGGCGAAATGCCGATGTCATTGTAACGGGCGTAACCCTTTTCCTTCTGCTCCTCCCACGACACGTGGCTGAGGTTGGCAGACGCATCGATGATGGCGCCGGCGGCCTTGTCAGTGTCATCCTCGAGGAAGCGGCCCGACATCGTCATGTCGTCATACAGGTTGTCGAGCTGGATGGTCTTGCCGAGGTGCGAGGTGATCGAGGTCAGGCCACGCTCCCTGGCACGCTTCTCGATATGCCGCGCCAGCATGGTGAATATCCAGAAGTCAGGCTTGGATTCACCCAGCGGTTCGACGGCCTTGTTGGTGACGTGGTTAAACGGCACCAGCGGCGTCACCCACTTGTGGTCGGTTGTTTCATACCAGGCGGCAGCCGGCAGGATGTAGTCGGACCACATCGCCGTTGAACTCATGCGGAAGTCGATGGTGCAGGACAGCTTCAGCTTGGGCCACAGCACCTCGAGCAGCTTCTGCGAGCCGCGCACCGAGCGCATCGGGTTGGAGCAATAGTGGAACATGATGCGCGGATCCGTGCCGCGCGGCGGCTGCACCGGCACCCAGTGCTTGTCGAGCGCCTCGGTGACGAACTCCTGCACCGGCTTGTTCAGGCCCGGCACCCATTGCTGGGCGTTCTCGGCCATTTCCATGACGCCGCCGTGGATGTGCCAGAACATGGCCGACGAGGTCCAGATCGGCAGGTTGCCGCCGATGTCGTTGAAGCTGTCATTGCCGAGGTCCTTGAAGAACATCTCGGCCGTGTCGCCGCTGGCCAGCTTGCCCAGCAGGCCGCTGCCGATATCCAGGCCAAACTTCAGCCGGTCGCCATTGCGGAAGCCGGAAACGTAGTCCTCCCAGCCATCGTTGGCGAGAAAGGCAAAGGCAGAATAGCCGCAGCCGGGCTTGCCCATCTTGCCCTGCAGCGCCCAGATCAGGATCATGGCGCGTTCGGTGAGGTTGCCGTGGAAGTACTTGTTCATCGAGCTGCCGGAGACGTTCGACAGTGCCTTGGCCCCGATGCACAGTTTGGCGAACTTCTCGATCACCTTGACCGGTGTGCCGGTCATTTCAGAAGCGGCTTCGGCGGTATAGGTCTTGAGCCTTTCGCGCAGCAGCGAATAGACCGAGCGCACCGCCACGCTGGTGCCATCGGGCAGGGTCACGGTTCCATTGACGTCGAGCACCGGGTCGAGCCCGCCCAGTGCCAGCGACTTGGCCGGGGCGGACATCGGCCCGCGGGTGCGGTCCATCAGGATGAAGCGGTCGGTGCGGCCGCCCTTGGCGTCCTTCTCGGTGAGGAGCTTGCCTGTGTCGGTGCGCACCAGCAGCGGCAGGTCGGTCTGTTCGGCCACGAAGGCCTCGTCCACATGGCCGCCTTCGATGATCTCACGCGCCACGGCCAGTGCCAGCGCGGCATCCGTGCCGGGGCTGAGCGGCACCCACAGGTCTGCCTTGATGGCTGAGGGCGAATAGTCCGGCGAGACGCACACAATGGTCGAGCCGTTGTAGCGGGCCTCGGTGAAGAAATGGGCGTTCGGGATCGACGTGACGATCGGGTTGCAGCCCCAGAACAGGATCACGTCGGAATAGAAGTAATCCTCGATCGAGCGGTCCATGTAGATGTTGCCGAACGTTTCGAACGCGCCACGATGGCCATCGCCATTCGAGGAGTTCGAATCGAGCGAGATCGAGTGAGTCAACTGCGCCAGCCGCGCCTGGGCGGCATTCGCCGCGCCGACATTGATGTCGGGGCCCATGTCCCAGATAATCCGGTCGGTGCCCTCCTGGGTGATCACATCGAGAAACCGGTCGGCGATGTCATCCAGCGCTTCATCCCAGGTGACCCGCGCCCAGTCGCCGGACCCGCGTTCGCCCATCTGCTTGAGCGGGTAGCGGATACGGCTTTCCTCGTACATGCGCTTGGAGAACGAACAACCCTTCTGGCAACCGCGCGGGTTCATATCCGGCACATCGGCATTGAGCTGCGGGTAGTCGGCCGCCTGTTCCTCGCGGAACACGATGCCGTCGCGCACATAGACGTCGAAGGCACAATGCGCCTGGTACCAGCAGTTGATCATGTGGGTGCCGCGGACGGTTTTGTCCCAGGTCCACTTGTTGCGGTAAATGTCGACTATCTTCGCGTAGTCGGGCGGGCGCCGGGCAGCCAGCGCGCTCAGGCTCTGGCCCGACCGGGTGATGAAATCGGGCAACGCCAGCGTTGCACCAGCGACAACGCCTGCCTTCAGGAAACTGCGCCGCGACAGGCCCCCGCTCACTGACCCGACCCTCCGCCGTTGCGGTAGGCGATGTCGATCTGCGGCGGCATCCGCACCGGCTCGCGCTCAAGCTGGGTGGCGATCTGCTCGATATCCTTCGGGTGGTTACGGAACGGACCGAACAGGTCGAGGAAGTTCTTGGAGATCAGCGTGTCCATCAGGTCGCTCTGTTCACCAGCCTGCTTGCGGGCGCGCTCTGCCTTGATCTTCTCAAGCGCCGGGCCAACCTCCTTGCCGAACAGGCCTTCAAGGTAGGCAAGCGGAATGCGATCCTCGCCGGTAGGGTTGCCGTCGTCGTCGAACTTCTCCGGTGACAGCGGCGGGATGTAGAACACGTTTGGCTGGGTTTCGTATTCCGGGTGCAGCGGCAGCGCCACCTTGTACACGTTCACCAGCTTGTGGATCGGGCCGTCTTCATCCTCGAGGAAGCCGAGGAAACGCACGCGGCCCGGGCACTGGCGCGAGCAGGCAGTTGCCACGCCCTGCTCGATGCGCGGCAGGCAGAACACGCACTTCTGCGAATGGCCGGTGGTGTGGTTGTAATAGATTTCCTTGTAGGGGCACGCTGACTGGCAGAACCGCAGGCCCCGGCAATGCTCTTCATTGATGATGACGATGCCGTCCTCGTCGCGCTTGAAGATCGCGCCACGCGGGCAGGCCTCCATGCACGCAGGCTTGGTGCAGTGGTTGCAGATACGCGGGATGTAGAAGAAGTAGGAATTGGGATACTCGCCCGCACCCACATCCTCGTCCCAGTTCATGCCCCAGGTCGGCTCATCGCCAATGGGCTTGAGCGCTTCCTTGCCGGCGCCCGAGAACAGGGCTTCCTTGTAGTTGAACTCGACACCTTCGCCGAAATCAGCCTGGGTGGGCCGTACGCCGGGTTGCGGCTTGCCGTCCTTGAAGCCGCCGCCCATCTTCTCCCAGTCCTTGGGTGTGCCGTAGCCGGGTGCCGTGTAGACCTGGTTGAACCACATGCCTTCCTGGCCTTCGCCGGACGTCCACGACGTCTTGCAGGCCACCGTGCAGGTCTGGCAGCCGATGCACTTGTTGAGGTCGATAATCATGGCGACCTGGCGTTGGCTCATCTGGTGTTCCGTCCGTTCTGGTTTCAGGTGTCGAGGGTCAGGGGCGTCCAGTCTATCGAGACGGCCTTCAGTCCGGCGCGCTCCTCGTTGGAGCCGTTCCAGATGGCAAAGCCGATCTGCGTCGCCTGACCGGGCTGCAGGGTAGCGGCTTCCGGCCCGCCCGCAAGGGTGCGCAACATTACAATTGTCCAATATCCCTGCGACCAGCCTGCGTTGACGCTTTCGCTGACGGCGGAACCAGGCACGGACGACCCGATGCCCCAGGCGATCACCGAGCGGATCTCGTTGCGCAGCGCGCGCCACTGCAGGAACTGGACCGGCTCTTCGTCGGTTCCCATGGTCCAAAGGGCCGGTTCGCCCCTGATGGGGAAGGCGATCGCCGCCCCGTCGGGAAACCCGTCGCGGCCACCGGTGTTTGGCTGGACAGCCGGCCAGCGCAGGCGCACGGCCAGCGTTTCGCCGTCGTGCACGCTCTGCGCCTCGACGACCGGCGTCAGGCCGTACTCGCGGTTCTGCCAGTCAGCCTGGATGAAGCCATTGGGCTGCATTTCCATCGGCGCGGGCACAAGCTCTACGGTCTCGACGGGAACCTGCTGCCAGCCGGGCGCGGTGGTCGTGGCAAAATCAGCCACGGAACTGGCTTTGACGGAACGCACTGTTATCACTCTTCAAAAAATTGTTTGCGGCTGGCCCACAACATAGGCGGCTGGCCCTTGCATTCTAAGGGGCCAAGGTGACGCGGCATTGAGGATTAATTGTGCCCGGTCAGGCGTACTTCACCCCCGGCAGCACGCACAGCATCTCGTACAGCAGGTTGGCGCCGATGAGGGCGGTGTTGCCGGACGGGTCGTACGGGGGCGAGACCTCGACGAGATCACCGCCCACCAGGTTGAGGCCCTTGCAGCCGCGCACGATTTCCAGCGCCTGCCAGGTTGTGAGCCCGCCGATCTCGACCGTGCCAGTGCCAGGCGCAAAGGCCGGGTCGAGGCTGTCGATGTCATAAGTCAGGTAGCAGGGATGGTTGCCGATCTTCTTTCGCACCTCGGCCATCAGCGGCGTCATGGACTTGTGCCAGCACTCCTCGGCGGTCACCACGGTGAAGCCTTGCCGGCGTGGCCACTCGAAATCCTCCGGTGAATAGCCGGTGCCACGCAGGCCGATCTGGAACACCTTGTCCTGCGCCAGCAGGCCTTCCTCCACCGCACGGCGGAACGGCGTGCCATGGGCGATCTTCTCGCCGAACATCTCGTCATTGATGTCGGCATGGGCATCGACGTGCACCATCGCCACCGGCCCGTGCTTCTTCGCCATGGCACGCAGGATGGGCAGCGTCAGCGTATGATCGCCGCCGAGCGTCAGCGGCACGCAGTCCTGGGCGAGAATGCGATCATAGGCCTTCTCGATCAGCTTGACCGACTTCTTCAGGTCGAACGTGTTGATGGCCACGTCGCCAATGTCGGCCACCTGCAGCGAGTCGAACGGGGCAGCGCCGGTGGCCATGTTGTAGGGGCGCAGCATGCAGCTTTCTGCGCGGATCTGGCGCGGCCCATGGCGCGTGCCCGAGCGGTTGGAGGTGCCAATGTCCATGGGCACGCCGACGAAGCAGGCATCAAGCCCGCGCGCAGTCCTTGCGGACGGCAAGCGCATCATGGTGGTGGGGCCGGCAAAGCGCGGCATGTCGTTGCCGCCAAGCGGCTGGTTGTATGCTGATGACATCGGATCAATCCCTGCTGGAAGAAGGCTTTTTGTTGAGTGAACGATAGGCGCGGATAACCTGGCTGTCATCGGCCTTGCCGTGGCCTGCACCCGACGCTGCCAGGAACATCTGGTGGGCGGCTGCCGACAATGGCAGGCCGTGCCGGGCGGCCCTGCCATGGTCAAGCACGATGCCGAGGTCCTTGACGAAAATGTCCACGGCCGAGCGAACGGCAGGTTCATCATCCAGCATGCGCGGCCCCCGGTCATTCAGCATCCAGCTTGACGCTGCAGACCCCGACACGATGTTGAACACGGCTTGCGGATCAACCCCGGCGGCCTCGGCCAGCTGGAGCGCTTCGGCGGCAGCGGCAATGTGCACGCCGCACAGCAACTGGTTGATCAGCTTGGCCGTCGAGCCCGCGCCGTGCTCCTCGCCAACATGGAAGATGTTGCGGCCCATTGTATCGAGCAGCGGGCGTGCCTTGTTGAACACGCGCGCAGGTGCCGACGCCATGATGCTCAGCGTGCCACCCTCAGCGCCGGCCACCCCGCCAGACACCGGCGCATCCAGCAGCAGCAGTTGCCGTTCAGCCAGCGCCTCGCCCAGTGAACGGGCCTGGTCCGGGGCTTGCGTGCAACACGCAATCACGCAGGCACCCGGCGACAGTGCATCCGCCGCCTTGCCGGCACCGAACAGCACGTCGTGGGCCTGGCCACCATTGACTACCATGAGCACAAGGAAGTCTGCTTCGCTTGCTGCAGCCGCCGCACTTTCCGCCGCCTGACCACCAGCCACAGCCAATTTGTCGAGTGCCGTCGAGTTGAAGTCGAACCCCGAGACGTCATGCCCGGCCTTGACCAGGTTGATGGCCATGGGAAGGCCCATGGCGCCAAGGCCGACAAATCCGATCTTCATAGGCTGGCATCCTGTCGCGCTGTCTCAAGAAAATGCCCGGCCAATGCATCACGCAATGACCGGGCGCTTCAATCAAAATCTTGCAGGCGGGCTCAGCCTGCCCGCTTCAACTCCAGCCGCCGGGCGTGCAGTACCGGTTCGGTGTAGCCGGAGGGCTGCTTGCGACCCTCGAACACCAGGTCACAGGCGGCCTTGAAAGCGATGGAGTTTTCAAAGTCATCCGCCATTGGCTTGTAGGCAGGGTCGCCTGCATTCTGCTTGTCGACGACGGCGGCCATCTTCTTCATGGCCTTCATCACCTTGCCGCGCGTCACCACCTTGTGGCGCAGCCAGTTGGCGAGGTGTTGAGAGGAAATGCGCAAGGTGGCGCGGTCTTCCATCAGGCCGACATCGGTGATGTCCGGCACCTTGGAGCAACCCACGCCCTGGTCGATCCAGCGCACCACGTAGCCAAGAATGCCTTGCGCGTTGTTCTCGATCTCGTTGCGGATTTCCCTGGTTGTCCAGTTCGGGTTGGGGGCAAGCGGGATCGACAGGACGTCTTCCAGTTTTGCCTTGTTGCGTGATTTCAACTGTTGTTGCACGTCCAACACGTTAACCCGGTGATAGTGCGTGGCATGCAGCGTGGCCGCCGTTGGCGACGGCACCCAGGCGGTGTTGGCGCCTGCCTTCGGGTGGCCGATCTTCTGCTCCAGCATGGCGGCCATAAGGTCGGGCATCGCCCACATGCCCTTGCCGATCTGGGCATGGCCGGGCAGGCCGCACTGAAGCCCGACATCGACGTTCCAGCGCTCGTAGGCATCAATCCAGGTCGAGGCCTTCATGTCGGTCTTGCGGATCATCGGACCGGCTTCCATCGAGGTGTGGATCTCGTCGCCGGTGCGATCGAGGAAGCCGGTGTTGATGAAGAATACCCGCGCCTTCGCCGCCCGGATGCATTCCTTGAGGTTCACCGTGGTGCGGCGTTCCTCGTCCATGATGCCCATCTTCACCGTGTTGCGCTTCAGGCCCCAGGCAGCCTCGATGGAGGTGTAGACCTGGTTGACCAGCGCCACTTCCTTCGGTCCGTGCAGTTTCGGCACGACCACGTAGACCGACCCCTTGCGCGAGTTGGACAGCCGGCCGTTCGGTCCGACGTCATGCATGGCAATGGCGGTGTTGACCAGCGCATCCAGCAGGGTTTCGGGCACGTCGTTGCCATCGCGATCCTGCATGGCACCGATGGTCATCAGCAGGCCGACATTGCGCACCAGCATCAGCGAGTGGGAATGCAGCACCAGCGGCTTGCCGTTGACGCCGGTGTACTCGCGGTGCGGCACCAGCTTGCGGGTGACCTGGCGGCCGCCCTTGTCAAAGGTGTCGGCGAGGTCACCCTTCATCAGGCCCAGCCAGTTGCGATAGACGACGACCTTGTCCGCAGCATCAACTGCTGCGACCGAGTCCTCGCAATCCATGATGGTTGACATGGCGCTTTCGATGATCACGTCGGCAACGCCGGCCTGGTCCGTCGAGCCGATGGGATGGTCCTTGTCGATGACGATCTCAATGTGCAGGCCGTTGTTGACCAGCAGGATGGCCGAGGGGTCGTTCCTGTCACCCCTGAAGCCCTTGAACTGGGCGTTGTCGACCAGACCGGTAACGGCCCCTGACTCAAGCGACATGGCCAGCTTGCGGCCCTGGATGAAATACCTCGACACTTCGGCATGAGAGCCGCCGAACACCGGTGCCGCGTCATCGAGGAACTGCCGCGCCCAGGCGATGACCTTGCGTCCTCGCGCCGGGTTGTAACCGCCCGCCCTGGTAGCGCCGCCGTCTTCTGAAATCGCATCGGTGCCGTACAGCGCATCATAGAGCGAGCCGAAGCGGGCATTGGCGGCGTTGAGGGCATAGCGGGCGTTCATCACCGGCACCACCAGCTGCGGGCCGGCGACGGTGGAGATTTCCTCGTCAACGTTGCGCGTGGTGGCGGAGAAATCCTCGCCCTCGGGCACGATGTAGCCGATTTCCTCAAGGAACTTGCGGTAGGCGTGCGGGTCGATGGCGGAGCCCGCCTGCTGCTTGTGCCAACGGTTGATCCGGTTCTGCAGCGACTTGCGCTTGCGCAGCAGCGAACCGATCTTCGGGGCAAACCTGTGCACCACGCCGTCAGCCGCCTGCCAGAATGCATCCGCCGAAAGGCCGGTGCCGGGCAGCGCTTCCTGCTCGATGAAGCGGGCAAGGTTTTCTGCAACGGTCAAGCCGCCGCGTTTCACGGTCGTTGCCATGAGTATCGTCTCCAGATCGACTGTTAATGTTTTTGGTTTGGCGTCAGTCATCACACAGCACCGGTCAGATCAACAAACCATTCCACAAGGTGGATTATTTACCCATTTGGCAGAGTGTGAGCATGATCGCGACCAAAGGCACCCTTGCAAAACCGCGAACAAGGGGGCATTTAGGCAACGATTGCGCGAGGGGCGCGTTTCAAGAACTGACTGCCCTGTAGTTCCATGGAGGAAAACATGCGTTTTGTGAATTCGATTGCTCTGGCTGCCGTTGCAGCCCTGTCCCTGTCGGCTGGTGCCGCATTTGCCCAGGATGCAGGTGATGCTGCCAAGGGCGAGAAGGTGTTCAAGAAGTGCCAGGCCTGCCACGTGGCAACTGAAGAGAAGAACAAGGTTGGCCCGCACCTCAAGGGTGTCGTTGGCCGCCAGGCTGCTTCCGTGGAAGGCTACAAGTATGGCGAAGGCATCACCGCCAAGGCTGCCGAGATCGGCGCCTGGGACGAAGCCAAGCTGTCCGCCTACCTCGAAGATCCGGCTGCATTCATCGGCGGCAAGTCCAAGATGGCCTTCAAGCTGAAGAAGGAAGACGAGCGCAAGGACGTTGTGGCTTACCTGAAGTCGCTCAGCCAGTAAGAAGACTTTCGAGGGGCAGCTGCTCGCTGCTCCTCATCCAGACTACAGAAATGCCGGCAGATCGCTCTGCCGGCTTTTTGTTTTGTTGCTGTGATGCTAGTTCAGCAACTTATTGGGCAGCCACATGGCAAGTTGCGGGAAGGTCATGACCAGACCCAGGCCGACCAGCTGCAGGATCACGAACGGAATGATGCCGCGATAGATCTGCTGGATCTTGATCGATTTGGGTGCCACCGCCTTCATGTAGAACAGTGCAAATCCGAACGGCGGCGTGAGGAACGACGTCTGCAGGTTGACCGCCAGCAGGATGGCAAACCAGTAGACCACGTCCACCTTGGCCACGTGATCGCCAAAGTCCAGCAGCTCGATGATCGGCGAAAACACCGGCAGCACGATCAGGGTGATCTCGATCCAGTCGAAGAAGAAGCCCAGGAAGAACACGATCGCCATCAGCAGGAACAGCAGGCCCCACGAGCCAAGGCCCAGCCCGTTGACAATCTCGATGACGATGTCGTCGCCACCCAAAGTGCGGAACACGAACGAGAACAGCGTGGCGCCAATGAAAATGCCGAACAGCATGCCGTTGGTCAGGGCAGAGCGATAGACCACACTCTTGACCACCTGCCAGAAGCTGCCGAGGCGTTGGCCAATGGTCTCGCCGGCAACCTTGTCGCCAAGGTCCACGTCGGCCTGGCCCTCGAAGTTCATGTCCTTCACGCCGAGCGCCGGCAGGATGACCAGATTGACGGCAGCCAGCAGCACGGCCCCGATGGCACCGACACCGGCAGCCTCTGTCGGGGTGGCAAACCCGAACAGGATCGAGCCCAGCACCATGGTGATGAGGATGATGGGCGGGATGAAGCTCCTGACCACCATGACCAGCAGGCCGCCGGTTGTTTGCGGCCCCATGTCGTCGGGAAGCCTCGGTGCGAGGTGCGGGCTGATGGCGCAACGCGTGATGATGTACAGGATGTAAAGCCCCGACAGCATGAACCCGGGGATGATCGCGGCCACGAACAGGTTGCCCACCGACCGTGACAACAGGTCAGCCATGATGACCAGCATGATCGACGGCGGGATCAGGATGCCCAGCGTGCCCGAGGCGGCGATGGTGCCGGTTGCGAGGGTGGGGGCGTAGTTGCGCTGCGTCATCACCGGCAGCGCCAGCAGTGACATCATCACCACGGAAGCTCCGATGATGCCGGTGGTGGCCGCCAGGATGGTTCCCATCAGCGTAACCGACAGGGCCAGCCCGCCCGGCACGCGGCGCAGCAGCACCTGCAGGCAATTGAGCAGGTCCCGGGCGACGCCGGATCGTTCCAGCATGGTGCCCATGAAGATGAACATCGGAATGGCGGTCAGGATGAGGTTTTCCGCGATGGCCCCGAAGATGCGCGACGGGATGGCCCCGAACTGCGGCCAGTCGAACAGGAACGGATCGATCCAGATCGCCAGGAAGGCGAACCCCAGTCCAATGCCGCCCAGAACCCACGCGACCGGGTAGCCGGAAAACAGCAGCAGCGCGAGGGCTGCAAACATCAACAGCGGGAGTGCTTCAGCCAGATGCATCAGATGTCTCCGCCCAGTGTTTCTGCCACGCGGTTCTCGGGCAGGTGCCCGGTCAACCCCACGATGGACTTGAAGAGTTGTGATACCCCGGCGAGCCCGACAAGAATGAACATCAGCGGCAGGGCGGATTTCAGCAGCCAGACATGGGACAGCCCGATGACCGACTTCGACGCCTCACCTTCCACGAACGAGGCGTAGGCATAGCTGTAGCAATAGACCGCTGCAACCGTGGCGTAGGGAATGAGGAACAGCAGGCAGCCCAGGATCTCGATGACGTACTTGGCTCTGGTGGGAAGCCGGTCGCGAACAAGGTCGATGCGGACATGACTCTGCTTGACATAGGCAAAGCCTATCACCGTCGCGAACAGGAAAGTGTGCAGCCAGTACTCTGATTCCTGCACCATGGTGGAATTGAGCCCGAACGGCTTGGCCACGCCGAAATACCGGCTCAGCACGTCGTAGCAAACCACCAGCACCAGTGCGAGACCGAACCACATGCCGATCTTCGCGACAAACTCCAGCAGACGATCTATGCCGTCGCTGATCTTCAACAGCCCGCCCATCGGCCCGACCCCTCCATGTTCCGAATAGTTGCCCCGGCCGCTTGAATGCGGCTCTGGCTGGCAGCCGCCGCGGCGCAGGTTCCTGACTGGTCAGTTCCCGCGCCGCAGCGTCGTCATGTCATGAAATGTACCGGCTATTTCAGGTAGCCGAGGTTCTTCCAGTCGGCGTATTCCACACGGAATGCCGACAGGTCGTCCCAGGCTTCCTTGAAGGCCGGGTCACTGGCAGCGATTTCCACGACCAGTCCATCCCAGGTCTCCTTCAGCTTGGCGAGATCCGAGTCCGACCACTGGTGGATGGTGACGCCCTTGGACTTCAGCTCGGCAATTGCCTTGCCCTGGATGGCTTCACCTTCGGCCATGCCGAGCGTGAAGTTTGCACGGCAGGCGACCTCGATGATCTTCTGCTGCTGCTTGGTCATGGCATCCCACTTCGGCTTGTTGATCATCAACTCGAACGACGTGGACTGCTGGTGCCAGCCGGGGAAGTAGTAGTGCTTGGCGATCTGGTAGAAGCCGAGGTTGAGGTCGATGGCCGGCATCGAGAACTCGGTGGCGTCAATCGTGCCGCGTTCAAGTGCCGGGTAGATGTCGGCTGCTCCCAGCAACTGGGTATCCACGCCGAGCTTCTGCATCACCTTGGCGCCCAGACCGAAGAAGCGCATCTTCTTGCCCTTCAGGTCGTCGATGGACTTGAGCGGCTCACGGAACCAGCCGGAGGCTTCGGGGGCGATAACACCGCAGATGATCGAGTGGATGTTGTGCTTCTCGTAAACCTTCTGCATCAGCTTCTCGCCGTTGCCGTGCAACAGCCAGGCGCCAAATTCACGTGCATCCGGCCCGAACGGTACCGATGCAAACAATGCAAGGGATGGCTCCTTGCCCTGCCAGTAGCCCGGTGTCGACCAGGCAGAATCAACCGAGCCGTTCTTGACGGCATCGAACACTTCCAGTGCCGGCACCAGAGCGCCGGGTTCATAGAACTTGATCTGAACCTCGCCGCCCGACATTTCGTTGATGTTGGCTTCGAGCGTCTTGCCCAGGGTGCCGAGCTGGGTCAGGTTCGACGGATAGGTCGAGGCCATCTTGAGGCGGACCGGTTCGGCCAATGCTGCGGTTGCGCCGAGTGCGGCGATGGACAGCCCGGCAATGGCTGCCGTCAGTTGCTTCTTCATGTGCGAAGTCCTCCCTGCACGTTAAAGATTTTTTGTCCGGCGGTTGATCGGCCGTGACTGTCTTTTCCGGAACAGGAGGATCGTCTGCTGAATAATGATATGACTTCCACCCTGCTCGCCGTGACGGTGGGCCATCTGGCGTGGTCCCTGCATCACGTGGGGGCAAGTGGACAACGTACTTGACCAATTATCAACCCCCTTGTTTCATCGAACGATACCCAGGCCCCTCGTTCCTG
Organism: uncultured Alphaproteobacteria bacterium; assembly: GCA_963700735.1. Lineage (GTDB taxonomy): Bacteria > Pseudomonadota > Alphaproteobacteria > Rhizobiales > Aestuariivirgaceae > Anderseniella. Next base: position 485,566 of record CAVOYR010000007.1, on the reverse strand, counting down.
GCAGGCCGAAACAGAAGGACGGGCATGTTTCACCCCGTAGGACAGGACAAGGTGGCGGACGAGATCGTCACGCAGATCGAGCGCCTCGTGCTCGAAGGCGTGCTGCGGCCGGGCGACCAGTTGCCGGCCGAGCGGGACCTTGCCGGGCAATTCGGGGTGTCGCGCCCCACCTTGCGGCAGGCGCTGGGCGAGCTTGAAGCGACAGGGCTGCTGGTGGCGAGGCAGGGTGGCGGAACCTTTGTCGCTGACGTCATGCGCTCGGTATTTGCCGAACCGATCATCGGGCTGTTCGGCAAGCACGAGAAGGCAACAGCCGATTACCTCGAATTCAGGGCGGGTATCGAGGCAATGGCGGCACAATGGGCGGCGCGCCGGGCCACTGACGCCGACCGGGAAATCCTGACCTCCATCATGGAGAAAATGGAACAGGCGCACCTGCTGTCCAACCCGGACGAGGAAGCCCGCCTCGATGTGGAGTTGCACATTGCCGTCAGCGATGCCTCGCACAACATCGTGCTGATCCAGTCGCTGCGTTCGATCTACAACCTGCTGCAGCACGGCGTGTTCTACAATCGCCACCTGCTCTACAGCTATCGCGATGGCCGCGAGGACCTGCTGGCGCAGCACCGCGCAATCTATGATGCCGTGATGGCGAGGGACCCTGCCGCAGCCGAGGCTGCCGTGCGCAATCACATGGCCTTCGTGGAGCGTGCCTGGCGTGAAAGCGATGCGGACGCCCAACGCCAGCAGACGGCCGCCAAGCGGCTCGGCCGGTTGAAGGCAACACGCTGACCAGCCGCCATCTTTACAGGCACGCCGTCACTGGCGCATGTTGTGGCGGGCCGAGAAACGCACACCAACTGAGGGGCACCCCATGAAACTCGTACGCTATGGCAAGCCGGGCAAGGAAAAGCCGGGCATGCTGGATGCCGATGGCAAGATCCGCGATCTGTCCGGCCGCATCACCGACATCACACCGGACCAACTGTCACCAACGGCATTGGCCAAACTGGCCAAGATCGACCCGGCAAGGCTGCCGCTGGTCAAGGGCAAGCCGCGGCTCGGACCGCCGGTCACCGGAGTTGGCAACTTCATCTGCATCGGCTTGAACTACACCGACCATGCCGCCGAAACCGGCCATCCCATTCCCACCGAGCCGGTCATCTTCTCCAAGCACACCAGTGCCATCTCCGGTCCGAACGATGACGTGGTGCTGCCCAAGGGCTCGACCAAGACCGACTGGGAAGTCGAGATCGGCTTCGTCATCGGCACCGAGGCCAAAAACGTGTCCAAGGCACGCGCGCTCGATCATGTCGCCGGGTACTTCCTGTGCAATGACGTGTCGGAGCGGGAGAACCAGATCGAGAAGGGTGGTCAGTGGATCAAGGGCAAGAGCCACGATACCTATGCCCCGATCGGACCATGGCTGGTTACGGCAGACGACGTGCCGAACCCGCAGAAGCTCAACCTGTGGTGCGACGTCAATGGCGAGCGGATGCAGGACGGCACGACAAAGAACATGATCTTCCCGATCAAGGAGATCATCGCCTACGTGTCAAAATTCATGACGTTGAAGCCGGGCGACCTGGTCATCACCGGCACGCCCGCGGGTGTGGGCCTCGGCATGAAGCCGCCGAAGTTCGTCAAGGCCGGCGACGTGATGGAGCTGGGTATCGACCTGCTCGGCACCCAGCGCCAGACCGTCGTTCAGGGAAAGTAGTTTACCTCGCCGCAATACCGGACGGAAAACCGGATGCCACCTCTCCTGGCATTGCGCCTAGAGTATTTCCAGCACTGCCTCCGGCGGGCGGCCAATGGCCGCCTTGCCGTTGGCAATGACCACGGGCCGTTCGATCAGCACCGGGTTGGCAACCATCGCGGCGATCAGTTCGTCGTCTCCCAGCGGGCGTTCGGCCAGCAGCAACTCGTGGTAGACCTTCTCGCCCGTGCGCATCAGGTCTGCCGGTGCAATCGCGAGCATCTGGACAACCTCGGTCAGTTCCTCGCGCGACGGCGGTGATTTCAGATACTCCACGATCTCGGGCTCGATGCCTTTTGACCGGATCAGTTCAAGGGTCTGACGCGACTTGCTGCAGCGCGGGTTGTGCCAGATGGTAACGCTCATGTGCCTGCTCCGCGTTTGAGCCAGTCCTCGTTGCCGCTGCCGGTCACGGCCGCGATGGTGGCAAAGTCATTGTCGGTCAGCCTCGTCAGCAAACCCCCGAGTATGTCTGCAATCAGCTGCGGCCCCTTGTACACCAGTGCCGAGTAGAGCTGCAGCAGCGTGGCGCCGGCGCGCAACTTCTGCCAGGCATCCTCGGCGCTGGCGATGCCGCCTGCCCCGATCAGCGGAATGCGCCCGCCGGTCAGCTGGTACATCCGGGCAAGCTGCACGGTGGAAAGTTCGAACAGCGGCGCACCGGACAGCCCGCCCGTTTCACCGCGATGGGACGAACGCAAGCTGGCGGGCCTTGAAATGGTGGTGTTGGACACGATGATCGCGTCCACTGCCGAGGCCATGCAGACGTCGGCAATGTCGGACAGTTCATCCTCGCGCAGGTCCGGCGCGATCTTCAGCACCAGCGGCGCGCGGCGCTCATCGGCGCTTGCGGCACCCGTTATGGCGTCGCGCACGCGCCCGATCAGCGTGTCGAGTTCGGCCTTCGACTGCAGGCCGCGCAGGCCTGGTGTGTTGGGCGACGACACGTTGACGGTGATATAGCTGGCAAGCTCGTTGAAGGCGGCTGCACCCAGCGCATAGTCGCCGGTACGGTCATCCGAATCCTTGTTGGCACCCAGGTTGACCCCGACGATGCCACCGCGTCCGGCGCGCTGCGACAGGCGGCCGAACACCCGCGCATGGCCATCATTGTTGAAGCCCATGCGATTGATCACGGCGGCGTCTTCCGGCAGGCGGAACAGGCGCGGCTTGTCGTTGCCGGCCTGGGGACGCGGGGTGACGGAGCCGATTTCCACGAACCCCAGCCCCTGCGCCAGCATGGCATCGGGCACCTCGGCATTCTTGTCGAAGCCTGCCGCCAGACCCAGCGGATTGGCAAACGCCAGCCCCATGCAGGTAACATGAAGCCGCGTGTCGCGCGGCACCGCAACGGATGGGGCAACGCCGGCCTTGAGTGCGGCAATGGTGAGGCCATGCGCGGTTTCGGCATCAAGGCAATGAAGCAGTGGCCTCGCCAGTGAAAACAGTCCGCTCATGCAACACCTTCGGGAAATACGTGCTCGCCGCCATCTGCCAGCGGCAGGTTCCAGTGAGCGGTTACGGCACTCACCGGCATGGGCGCATAAAGGTGCGGAAACAGGTCACCGCCGCGCGATGGTTCCCACCTCAACGCCTCGCCAAGCTGGTCGGTGTCGAGGGCCAGAAGCACCAGGCCCGTCTGGCCGGCAAAGTGCTTGCGGGCCGTCGCGCGAACCTGCGCTGAAGTGGAAAAATGGATGTAGCCGTCGCGGTCGTCATCCGCCGAACCGTGGTACTGGCCATGGGTGCGGGCGAAGTCCCAATCCTCGCGAGACATGATCTTGTAGATTTTCGAATCCATGCCCTCAAGCGTATGAGCGGAACCCGGCGGCGACAAGCTCCGTTTGTTTGCCGTCCCCGGCAGGCCGTGACAACGGGCTTTAATTACGGTATAATTTCCTATAATAATAATACATTCTATGCGGGTCATCACGCGTGATTCGACGTGAATTGCGGCCCTGCAACGTGAACATGGAGGCAAGCCAGATGTTCTCACACGCACAGATTTGGAATGCGCTGGACAAGCTCGCCGAGAGCAAGGGGCTGTCCGCCTCGGGTCTGGCCAAGGCGGCCGGGCTTGATGCGACGTCGTTCAACAAGTCCAAGCGGGTAACGCCGGAAGGCCGCCAGCGCTGGCCTACCACCGAAAGCGTGGCCAAGTGCCTGAGCGCCACGGGTGCCAGCCTCGACGAGTTTACAGCCATGGTGCAGGGCGTACCGGCGTCGCATCGCACCATCCCGCTGATCGGCATGGCACAGGCAGGGTCCGGCGGGTATTTCGATGATGCAGGCTTTCCCGCCGGCGGCAGCTGGGACGAGGTGAACCTGCCCAGCGTCGATGACGCCAATGCCTATGCACTTGAGATCACCGGCGACAGCATGGAACCGGTATACCGAAAAGGCGACACCATCATCGTTTCGCCCAACGCCGCCTTGCGGCGCGGTGACCGGGTCGTCGCCAAGACCAGGGACGGCGAGGTGCTGGCCAAGGTATTGCATCGCGAGACCGCCAAGACGGTGGAACTGGCCTCCTTCAACGCGGATCACCCGCTGCGCAGTCTGGACCGGGCAGACATCGACTGGCTGGCCCGTATCGTCTGGGCAAGCCAGTGAAACGGCCTGCCCGGCTGCTGCACAAGGCGCGCCGGAAGCACAAGGCGAAGGACCGGCGCGCGCCCGTTGGTGCACCACCGGGCACCATTGTCGCGTCCGCCACCGACCTGCCCACCCGAATGAACCTCATTGCCTATGGCGAGACGACGGAGGTCGAGCGTCACAAGGACTGCACCATCGAGCAGGTACTTGCGGCGCGGAAACGCCATCCCGTGCTCTGGCTGGATATCGAGGGCTTTGCCAACATTGCGCTGATCAACGACATCGCCAGCCGGTTCAAGCTGCACGAGCTTGCCATTGAGGACGTGGTCGACCTGCACCAGCGGCCCAAGGCCGAGGCCTACTCTGACCACATCTACATCGTGATGCGGTTGCCCCCGGGTGAGGGCGAGCATCACGGTGGTGACGGAGAGGCCGGCGAACAGATCTCTATGTTTCTCGGCAAGGACTACGTGATCACCTTCCAGGAACGCGAAGGCGATTGCTTCGAGCCGGTGCGGCAGCGCATCGGGGCTGGACGGCGGCTGGTGTCCAGCGGACCGGACTACCTTGCCTATGCCCTGCTGGATGCTTGCGTCGATGCGTACTTCCCCATGCTGGAACAGCTGGGAGAGCGGGTGGAATTGATGGAAGACAAGGTGTTCTCCAACCCTGATCCGCGCCAGGTCAACCAGATCCATGAAATGAAGCGCGAGCTGCTGCACGTGCGCCGGGCTGCATGGCCGATGCGCGAACTGCTGAACAGCCTCATCCGAGACGAGCACCACGCCATCAGCAAGGACACGCGGGTGTATCTGCGCGATGTGTACGACCACACAATCCAGCTGATGGACATCGTGGAGACCTACCGCGAGATCGCGTCTGGCCTGCTGGAAAGCTACCTGTCGAGCCAGTCAGCCCGGATGAACGAAGTGATGGCGTTCCTGACGGTGATCGCAACCATATTCATGCCACTGAGTTTTCTTGCAGGCCTCTGGGGAATGAACTTTGACATCTCGGCAAGCCCGTGGAACATGCCCGAGCTCAAATGGTACTTCGGCTATCCGATGGCCCTTGGCGTCATGGCGGCAACGGCGACCGGCATGTTGATCTATTTCAGGTACAGGAGATGGCTGTAGGCCGGACGCACATGGCCTGACTGCCGGCAACGGACACAATGGATTCACTGACCCAGATTGTGCTTGGCGCATCGATCGCCGAACTGGTGATCGGCCGGGCAATCGGCCGGCGCGCGGCGCTGTATGGTGCAGCGCTCGGTACGCTGCCCGACCTCGACGTACTGATCAACTATGGCGGGCCGGTGGAGAACTTCACCTATCACCGCGGCTTTTCGCATTCGCTGCTGGTGTTGACAGCGGCAGCTCCCGTCATCGGCTGGGCACTGCACCGGTTGCAGGGACTGGCCAGCCTGAAGCTGTGGATTGCCATGACGTGGCTGGTGCTGATCACCCACCCGCTGCTTGATGCAATGACCGTCTATGGCACGCAACTGTTCTGGCCGGTCAGCGAATATCCCGTATCAGGATCGTCGGTGTTCATCATCGACCCGGCCTACACCATCTGGCTGCTGCTGGGCGTACTGGCCGTGCTGATCCTGAACCGGACGGAATGGACCGGTTACCGGCTCAACATGGCAGGACTGGTGCTGTCTTGCGCCTATCTTGCGTGGACCGTCGGCGCCAAGGTGCATGTCACCGGCATTGCCGAGCGGTCGCTTCAGGCGCAGGGCATTGCCTACACGCGGCTTCTGTCCACGCCCGCCCCGTTCAACACGCTGCTGTGGCGGTTCGTGGCCATGCATCCGGACGGTGACTATTCCGAAGGCTACTACTCGCTGTTCGACAAGGCGGCTGAAGTGCGGTTTGACCGCTACGACAGCCGGACCGAACTGCTGGAACCGGTGCAGCAATCATGGCAGGTGCAGCGGCTGCAGTGGTTCACGCACGGCTTCTACAAGGTGCAGCAGAATTCTCCCGCCATCGTCATGTCCGACCTGCGCATGGGTGTCGAGGGGCAGTACGTGTTCAACTTCAAGGTCGGCGACATGCCCGGCGATGGCACGGTGCAACCGGCCAATGAGCGCGTGCCCACCAGCCGCGGAATGGACCGGCTGCCGCTGGTGTGGAAGCGCATATGGAACCCGCTGGTGTCACTGGCGCCATAGCTGCCATGCCGCAATGCGGCTTGCGCACAAACCGGCAATGACTTATCGGCGCAAGGCCATGAAACAACCCTCAAAGCCACTCGCCATTCCCGAGTTCGTCACCATGCTCGCCACGATGGTCTCCATCCTGGCGCTGTCGATTGACGCCATGTTGCCTGCACTCGGCCAGATCGGCCGCGACCTTGGCGTGGTTGAGCCCAACGACGTGCAGCTGGTGGTCTCGGCAATGTTCCTCGGCTTTGCCATCGGGCAGTTGCTGGCGGGCCCGCTTTCCGACAGCTATGGCCGCAAGCCGGTGATCTATGCAGGATACGTGATCTTCATCGCCGGATGCCTGCTGTCGATGTTCGCCACCAGCTTTGCGATGATGCTGGCAGGGCGGGTGCTGCAGGGACTGGGTGCCGCGGCCCCGCGCATCGTATCGATGGCGCTGGTGCGCGACGGCTACGAGGGCCGCGCCATGGCGCGCATCATGTCCATCGTCATGGCCATCTTCATCCTGGTGCCTGCAATCGCGCCGGCGGCCGGACAGGCCGTGCTGCTGGCCGCAAGCTGGCGGGCAATCTTCGGCGTGCTGCTGGGCATGGCGTTGCTGGCGGTCGTCTGGTTCGGCCTGCGCCAGCCTGAAACACTGGCCGTTGAGGCACGGCGGAAATTCTCGCTGCGCAACGTGGCAGGCGGCATCGCCGAGGCAATCGGCTATCGTGCGATGACCGGGTACACGCTGGCGTCCGGGCTGATCTTCGGGGCATTCATCGGGTACCTTTCCAGCGCGCAGCAGATCTTCCAGTCCGCCTATTCGACCGGTGACCTGTTCGTGGTCTATTTCGGCGGCGTGGCGCTGTCGCTGGGGGCCGCCAGCATCTTCAACTCGAAGGTCGTGATGCGGCTTGGCATGCGCTTCATGACATGGCGGGCGCTGATCGGGCTGACTGCGCTGTCCATCGCCTACCTGCCGGTAGTGCTGGCGTTTGGCGGGCTGCCGCCGCTGTGGCTGTTCGTCGGCTGGCTGCTGCTGGCGTTCTTCTGCGTCGGCATCCTGTTCGGCAACTTCAACGCCATGGCCATGGAGCCGGTCGGTCACATGGCAGGCCTTGGTGCGGCACTGGTGGGGTCCATCTCCACCTTCATTTCGTTGCCGATGGGATGGGCCGTAGGCCACGCCTTCGACGGCACCGTGCTGCCGCTCGTTGCAGGCTTTGGATTGCTCGGCCTGCTGTCGCTCACGGCAATGTGGTGGACTGAAAAGACTCCGTAATTGTTCGCAATTCCGGACGGAAAACCGGCTTCCACTTTTCCTGGAATTGCTCCTAGCTTACCTGCCACATCTCACGCGGTGCGCGGGTGGTCAGCAGGCGGCAACCGTCTTCGGTGATGACAACGTTCTCCTCGTGCACCAGCATCTTGCCCTGCCCGTAGTCCATGCCCGGTTCGATGGTCATCACCATGCCGGGTTCCAGCACCACGGTTTCGCCGGGCATGTTGGATGGCGGCTCGGTAAGCTGCAGGCCGAGGCCATGGCCCAGCCGGCCAACGTTGCCGCCGGTGGCGCCCGCGTCCGACATCACCGACACCATGGCAGCGGCAAGATCTGCCGGCGTGGCACCGGGACGCGCAGCCGCAATGCCGGCCTCAGTGGCGCGCCAGACGATGTCCTGCACCAGCTTCGTCTCGTCATCGATCCGGCCGATGGCGAAGTTGCGGTCGAAGTCGCAAAAATAGCCGTCGAAGGTGCAACCGAGATCGATGAACAACACGTCACCGCCCGCCAGTTGCCGGTCGACCGGGCCGACGATGATCTGGTCATAGCCGCCGGCACCCGAGGTAACCGCCATGAACGGAATGGCGTCCGCGCCCTGCCTCGTCAGCTCGGCACGGAATGCGCGGGCCACCTCGTGTTCGTCCATGCCGGTGGAAAGCTGGGCGGGCAGCGCCCCGTAGGCGCGTGAGCCGATCTGGCAGGCAGCCTCGATCCTTGCGACTTCGGCGGGTGACTTCACCATGCGCAACCGCCACACCAGCGGCGAGGCGTCGGCGAACTCGATGCCGGCACAGGCCGACCTGATCCGGTCGAAGTCTGCGATGGGCATGCGGATGACCGATTCACGCCCCATCTCCCAGCCGATGCGGCCAAACTTGCGCGGCAAGTCCGTCAGCACCTGCGTCATCAACGTGACGCCATCGTCTGCGGCGCGCGGGGCGGGCCAGGTGCGGATGTCGCTCACCCAGGTGCGGGAAACGCCGGGCTCGCCAATGGTCGGGATCACGGCGACGGGTGCGCCATCGCGCGGCAGCACCAGGAACCATGGCCGTGTCGGGCTTTCCCAGAACTGGGTGGCAAAGCCCGCGAAGTAACGCCAGTTGGGCGGCGCGGTGACAACGACGGCGTCCAGCTGGCGCGCCGTCATTTCTGACTGGGCGCGGGCAAGGCGGTTTTCGAACTCCTGGCGCTCAAAACCGCGCTGCCTTTGGGGTTTCCCCAAATCTTGCGCATCACTGCGCTCTACGTGCGATTTGGGGTCAGACATCAGGTAGCCTTTCGTGCAAGTTCACCATTGAGCGCGCGGTCGATCAGCAGGCGCGTATTGTCGATGCCGTACAGTGCCACGAACGAGCCGAAGCGCGGTCCCTGCGGCTCGCCCAGCAGGATTTCGTACAAGGTGTTGAACCACGCCAGCGACACGCCGACGGAACCGTCCTTGTTTTCCTTGGTCCACGGCTCGCGGCGGCCAACGTCATAGACCACCGACTGGATGTCTTCAGGCGACGTATGCGATGCCAGCTTGCCCAGCGCCGCGGACAGGTCGCGCAAGGCGGATGCCTCGTCAGCCGTGGCCTCGCGGTATTGCTTGGCAGGCTTCACGAAGTCCTCGAAGTACTTCAGCGCAAAGCCGGCAAGCTGGTCCAGCTCCGGGTGGGTCTCGGGAGTGCAATCAGGCTGGTAGCGCTGGATGAACATCCACAGGCCATCGCGGGTGTCGGCATTGGCGACGGCGGCAAGGTTGAGCAGCAGCGCAAAGCTGACCGGCAGCTCGACCTTCGGCGGATTGCCCTGGTGGATGTGCCAGACAGGGTTGTTGATGCGGTCCTTCGGCTCGTCCTGGCGGGCATAGGCGCCCAAGTGCTGGAAGTACTCGTCAACCGCGCGCGGGATGACATCGAAATGCATCCGCTTGGCAGTGCGCGGCTTGTTGTACATGAAGAGCGCCAGGCTTTCGGTGGGTGCGTAGGTGAGCCACTCGTCAATGGTCAGGCCATTGCCCTTGGACTTCGAAATCTTCTCGCCGTTCTGGTCGAGGAACAGTTCGTAGATGTAATGCTCAGGGGCAATGCCGCCCAGCGCGACGCAGATCTTGTCGTACAGCGGTGCGTTTGGCCCGTGGTCCTTGCCGAACATCTCGAAGTCCACGCCAAGCGCTGCCCAGCGGGCGCCGAAGTCGGGCTTCCACTGCAGCTTCACGTTGCCGCCGGTTACCGGCAGCGTCATCTCGGTGCCGTCCTCGTCGTCGAAGGTCACGGTGCCGTTCCTGCCATCGACATGCTTCATCGGCACGTACAGCACCCGGCCCGTGGTGGGCGAGATCGGCAGGAAGCAGGAATAGGTCGCCTGGCGTTCCTCGCCCAGCGTCGGCAGCATGATCGACATGATCGTGTCGTAGCGCTCGGCGGTGCGCAGCAGGATGTCGTCAAACTTGCCGGACTTGTAGTACTCGGTGGCAGAGGCGAATTCGTACTCGAAGCCGAACGTGTCGAGGAAGCGGCGCAACATCGCGTTGTTGTGGTGGCCGAAGCTTTCGAATTCCCCGAACGGGTCCGGCACCACAGTCAGCGGCTTGTGCAGGTTGGCCCTGAGCAGTTCCTGGTTCGGCACGTTTTCCGGCACCTTGCGCATGCCGTCCATGTCGTCGGAAAAGCACAGCAGCCGCGTCGGGATATCGGAGATGATTTCAAAGGCGCGGCGGATCATGGTGGTGCGTGCCACCTCGCCGAAGGTGCCGATGTGCGGCAGTCCGGATGGCCCATAGCCGGTCTCGAACAGGATGTAATCGTGGCGGGTCTTCTTCGCCTCGACGCGCTGGAGCAGCTTGCGGGCTTCCTCGAACGGCCAGGCCTTGCTTTCAAGGCCGGCGGCGCGGAGGGCGGGATCGACAGGGATACGTGACATGAGAATTGGGCAACCGGTTTCAAAAAGGGTGATCTGGGCTGCAAGCATGTGCCAGATTGCGCTACGAACATAAAGGGCAGAATCAGTCAGCCGATGAATGACACCTCCGCAGACAACGTGACCAGGCAGGCAGGCAGCACACCCGCGCTGCCGCCGGTGATGGTGCTGGCGGGCGTCAATGCCGAACTCGTCTCATCCGGCCTGCCGCCGCAGACACTGGCTGCCGCCGCCGCGCTGAAGGCGTTGGCCGACCGGCCGCACCTTGTTTGTCACGCAGGCTACCTGGCCGGCCGGTTGTCGCTGGTCGCGCAGGTGCCTCAGCCAGTGGTACGGGCTGCACGGGAGCAGGCGCACCTTGATGTGTGCGAGCTGTTTGCCTTTGCCGCCCCGGCCGCGATGGCAGTGCCCACACCGGCGGGCCTTGCCCGCGCCCTCGGGCTTGCCCCCGGCCCGACCGATGGGGCCACCGTGCTGGCCGTGGCCGAGACGTTGCTCACGCGGCTGTCTGCACCCGGGTACCCCAATTCGCGCGAGGCGCTGCAGGTGGCGCATTTCCTCGACCGGGGCAAGTGGCCGTGGGCGCAGCGTGTCATTGCAGCACTGGGCGAAACCCGCGACGTCTCTGCATCGTCGGTGTTTGCGACAGGGCTCAACGTGTGGGACCGGCTGGACGAGTGGGAGGACGACGGGCCGCGCCCGCCCGGCAGCCACCAGCCGGTGCGGCCCGAAGAAGCGCAGGCGTTCCTCGCCGGGTTGCTGAAGGGCAGCGCCGAGCAACGTCCGCAACAGGTCGAGTATGCCGGCGCCGTGACCGCAGCCTTCGAGCCGCGCGAGAGCCCGGCGCGCAACCAGATCGTGCTGGCCGAAGCCGGGACGGGCCTTGGCAAGACGCTGGGCTACCTTGCGCCGTCGTGGTTGTGGGCCACGCGCAACAAGCAGGCGGTGTGGATTTCGACCTACACCAAGAACCTGCAGCGCCAGCTCGAACAGGAAACCGCCCGGCTGGTGCCGGACCCAGCCGAGCGGCGCACCCGTATCGTGATCCGCAAGGGCCGCGAGAACTATGCCTGCCTGCTCAACATGCAGGAAGCCTTTGCCCGCATGACCGCTTCCAATCCGCGCTCGGCGCTGATGGCCGGGCTGATCGCCCGCTGGGCGCGCCATACCCGCGACGGCGACATGGTGGGTGGCGATTTCCCCGCCTGGCTGATGGGGCTGTTCTACGAGGCGGGACAAGGCGACCGCACCATGACGCCGATGGGCCTCGGACTGACCGACCGGCGCGGCGAGTGCATCTATTCGGCCTGCACCCATTATCGCAAATGCTTCATCGAGAAGGCGGTGCGCGCCGGGCGCAAGGCCGACCTCGTCATCGCCAACCACGCGCTGGTGCTGCACCAGATCGCGGTGGACCAGGCGCTGGGTGAGGCGCAGATGGACGAGGACCAGGAGCGCGCAGGCGGCCTGAAGCGGCTGGTGTTCGACGAAGGCCACCACCTGTTCGATGCCGCTGACTCGGCGTTCTCGGGGCACCTGAGCGGGCTGGAAACCACGGAGCTCAGGCGCTGGATCCGCGGGACCTGAAACCCAAAGGCGGCGTGGCCGCGGGCTGGTGGACCGGCTGGGTGACCTCGCCGGGGACGATGACCAGGCCGAGACCCTGCTGCACGAGGTGCTGAAAGGCGCGCTGTGCCTGCCGGGACCCGGGTGGATGCGCCGCATCCAGCAGGGCCAGCCGGACGGCGAGACCGAAGCGTTCCTGATGCTGGTGCGCCAGCAGGTGATCGCGCGCAGCGAGAACGAGTCCGGTGCAACCATCGAAACCGACTGCCGGCCCTTCATCGACGGCCTGCGCGCTGCCGCCGGCACGCTGGCAGCCGCCATGATCGACCTGAAGCGGCCGATGTCGGCATTGGCCAGACGCCTGATGAAACGGCTGGACGACGAGGCCGCAGAACTGAACAGTACCGAACGTGCCCGGATCGAGGCACTGTCGCGTTCGCTGACACGGCGGTCGGAGCTGATGCTGGGCGGGTTCGTCGACATGCTGGGCCGGTTGGTGGACGAGGCCGACAGCCAGTTCGTCGAGTGGTTTTCGGTCGAGCAGGCCTGGGACCGGGAAATCGACACAGGACTTCATTCTCACTGGGTCGACCCGACCATCCCGCTGGCAACGTCGGTGCTGAAATCGGCCGACGGCATCATCATTACCTCGGCGACACTGCGCGACCGCCCGCCGGAAATGCCCGACGACTGGCGCAATGCCGAGACCCGCACCGGGTCGGTGCACCTGCCCTACCCGGTGCAGCGGCACTCGTGGGAGTCGCCGTTCGACTACCTGGCCAACTCACGGCTGGTGGTGGTGAACGACCTGGGGCGGGACAACATGGATCATCTGGCTGCTGCCTACCGGGAACTGTTCCTGGCGGCAGGCGGCGGGGCGCTGGGGCTGTTCACCGCCATATCGCGGCTGCGCGCGGTGCACCGCAGGATGGTGCGGCCGATGGCCGAGGCGGGCTTGCCCCTGTATGCCCAGCACGCCGACCCGATTGATACCGGCACGCTGGTCGACATGTTCCGGTCGGAGGCCAATGCCTGCCTGCTCGGCACCGATGCGGTGCGCGACGGCGTTGACGTGCCGGGCGACGCCTTGCGGCTGATCGTGATGGACCGGGTGCCGTGGGGCCAGCCCACCATCCTGGAGCGGGTACGGCGGCAGGCGTTCGGCGGCGCGCAATGGCAGGACATGCAGGTGCGGCTGCGGCTGCGGCAGGCATTCGGCAGGCTGATCCGCTCATCCGGCGACCGGGGCTGCTTTGTCATGCTGGACGCACGCATGGCCAGCCGGTTCGCGACCGCCTTTCCGCCCGGCCTGCCGATCGAGCGCGTCGGGCTTGTGGATGCAATCGACATCGTCAAAAGCTTTCTGAAAAGGGACACGGAGCAAACATGACTGCGACAATCAACAAGCACCAGGCGCTGATCTACGTGATGGTCACCATGATCGGTGTGGATGCCCGCATCGGCAACGCGGAACTGGCCCGCATCGGCAGGCTGGTGCAGACGCTGCCGGCGTTTTCCGGCTTCAATGCCGAGCGGCTGACGCACGTGGCGCAGGAGTGCGGCGAGATACTGCAGGAAGACAGCGGGCTCGAAACCGTGCTTGGGCTCATCCGGGAGGGCCTGCCGCCGATCCTGCGCGAAACCGCCTATGCGCTGGCTGTGGAAGTGGCCATTGCCGACCGCAATATCGCGCGCGAGGAAATCCGCTTCCTGGCCATGCTGCGCGACAAGCTGGAACTGTCCAAGCTGGCCACCGCTGCCATCGAGCATGCCGCCATCGCACGGTTCCAGAACGGGTAGCGTCAGGACTCCAGGGCGCGACACCTGTTATTTGCGGTGAACCGATGCATCCTGGCCGACATGATGGCCGGGCGGCAAGCCGCTGCCTGCCGGAAAATCCACCGCGCCCAGCGCCTTGAACTTGCTGTCGTGGATGAGGCAGCTCTGCCGGGCCGTTGGCCACACGCACTGGCGCAGGAACCACTGGTCAAGATGCCAGTTGGCCAGCGAACCCGGCTTGAAGCCTTTCAGCATTCGGCCCAGCGGCGGCAGCACTCCACCCACGCCGCCCCACATGCCGGCCAGAATCACCTCGGTGTGGGTCCACCAGTCACGCATCACATGAAACGCCTTGCCGGACTGAAGCCATTGCTCCACCGCCGCGCGTTCACGGGTATTGATGACGGAGTCCGCATCACGCACCAGGAAATGCCGGGTGTGGCCATCGTTCATTGGCAGGAACCGCCAGAACAGGCCGTCGAAGGGGCTCTTGCGCTGCATCATCTGCACCTGTGCGCCCGATGCCACAAGCTTGCCGCGCACTGGATCCGGCACCGTATCATCGACATAGAACCGGCATGTCCAGCCGGGATAGATCGAGGCTCGCGCCTCGGCGTTTGCTACCGCGCCATCGCAGTACTTCGCGCCATCGCCCCACAGCGAAAAGGCAATGATGTTGCGTCCCGGATCAACGTCCGAGAACGAAGCAAGCTGTTGCGGCACGGGGTAGGCCTTGCCTGCGAGGGCAGCCGCCTGGTCCTTCAGATCCAGGGACCGTTCACCATGGCGGCGGGCGTCCTCAAGGCGGTTCAGCCGGTAACAGGCCGACGCCAGCGCATCGCGGGTGTTGACCGCATCGGGCGCAAGCGCGACAGCCCGGTCGAGTGACTCCGCGGCGGCGTCATACTGGCCAATGCGCGACAGGGCCACCCCGAGATTGGTCAGTGCTTCGGCATCGTCAGGCGCGATCTTCACCACCTGCCCCATCACGGCAGCGGTGGAGCGGTGGTCGCCGGCAGCAAACAGGAACGCCGCCAGCCGCTTCTGGTCATCGAGGCTTTCGGGCTTGAGCCCGCCTATGGCATTGACCACCTGCACCTGAAGCCGGGCGGCTTCAGCGAACCGGCCCGCCTTGTAGTGCTGGAGCGCCGCATCGCGCAATGTCGCAGAATCACCCGTCATCGGGTGGCAAGCATTACCGCTCCCAGAATATCTGTACAGCGTAGAGGTGGTGCTCGACCTGGGCAGCCCCGGTCGACACGAAGGCGTACCAGCGGTTCATCAGGTTGCGCTTGTGACCGGCACTGTCCATCCACTGGGTGAAAAGGCGCCGCGCTTTGTCTTCGTCCACCTCGCCGCGCTGGCGGTCGCGGGCGGCGTTCTCGCCAAAGTCGCCGCGCTGGTCCGGGTCGGCGAAAGCCTCGAACCGCTTGCGGAAGCTGTGTCCGGATGCACTCTGGTGGCCGACGAAATTGCCCTTGACCATCTCCAGTGCCTGGGCGCGGGCCATGCCGCGCAGCGCATCGGACGGCTGCACCGGGCTGCGCCGGGCCTGGCTGCGGGCAGACGCCGCCAGCTGGTCAAGATAGGCTTCAAGGTCAGGCCGGATGATGGCGCCGCGGGGCGGGCTGGCCAGCATCGCGTCCGCATAGGCCCGGTACCCGCTGGATGCGTGTGCGGGGCCGATGAGCGAGGCGACGGCAAGGCCGCCGGCGAAGGTTCGCCGTGTGATCAACATGGATGGTTCCTACAGCTGCGCCATGAAAATGGTGATGGCGTCCAGTACGGCGGCTGTTTGGTCCTTTTGTGGCGAGTGGCCACACGCGTCCAGCACAAGGGTTTGCACCGGGCCGGACACCTGCGCCGTGATTGCTTCGAGCTGGGCCAGGGAGCCGTACTCGTCATCGCGGCCCTGGATCAGCAGCGACGGCACGGTGATGGCCTTGAGGTAGCGCTCAATGTTCCATTGGCGAAACGCCGGATCGAGCCACGCCCCGTTCCAGCCGAGGAAGGCGCAATCGACGTTGCTGCCGTGATGGCGCATCAGGCGGTCGCGCAGGTTGCCCGCCTGCCATGCGGTGCGGGCGGCCTCGATGCCGGTGATCGAGATATCCTCGACAAACACGTGCGGCGCCATCAGCACGAGGCCTTCAAGCCCTGGTTGGGGGCAATCGCCGGCATGGATCAGCGCGATGGACGCGCCGTCCGAATGTCCGAGCAGCACATGGCGGCGGCCCTCAAACTGCTGCACGACAGCAGGAAGTGAGTACATCGCCTCGTCGTGCATGTAGGTCAGCGGACGCGGCAATTGCGCAGGCGTCGACTTGCCGTACCCGGCCCGCGACCACACCAGCACCGGCGCACCGGTGGATGCGGCCACCTGGTCGGGGAAATCGCGCCACAGGCTGACGCTGCCCAGCCCCTCGTGCAGCATCAGGATGACGGGCTTTTGGTCTGCCCCCTCGATCCAGCGCGCTTCGAGCGCCTGGCCGTTTATGTGGAGTGCGCCGCCGGCGGCAATCATGCGCGCAGTTTGAACCGCTGGATCTTGCCGGTCGCGGTCTTCGGCAGGTCCGGCACGAACTCGATCCAGCGCGGATATTTCCACGGGCCGGCCTGTGCCTTGACGTGTTCCTTCAGCATGTCGAACAGCCCGTCCTGGCCGAAGCCGTCGTTCAGCACCACGAAGGCCTTCGGCTTGACCAGCCCCTCGTCGTCCTCGTGGGCGACAACGGCGCATTCGAGCACCGACTCATGGCTGACCAGGGCCGATTCAACCTCGAATGGCGACACCCAGATGCCGGACACCTTGAACATGTCGTCGGTGCGGCCGCAGTACTGGTAGAAGCCGTCTTCATCGCGGATGTACTTGTCGCCGGTACGCGCCCACTTGCCCTCGAAGGTGGAGCGGGTTTTCTCGCGCTTGTTCCAGTAGCCGTTGCAGCACGACGCGCCAGATACCAGCAGTTCGCCGATCTCGCCCTGGCCCAGCTCGCTGCCCTGTTCGTCGACCAGTTTCAGGGTCGTAGCCGGGCACGGCGTCGCCGGTGGTGCCGCGCTTGTGGCCGTGCGGCCCGTTGGACAGGAAGATGTGCAGCATCTCGGTCGAGCCGATGCCGTCCCAGATCTCGATGCCGAAGCGCTTCTGCCAGCGTCGACGACACCTCGGCCGGCAATGCCTCGCCGGCGGACAGGCATTTTGCCAGCCGGCCTGAGCCGGTTTCGGGCGTGCAGGGACTTGTCGGCCAGCATGGCGGCATAGAGCGTCGGCACGCCGAAGAACATGGTCGACGTCATGCTTTTGCAGCCGCTGCTGCACCGCGTCCGGCGTGGGACGCCCGGCATACAGGATGGTGGTCGCGCCGACCGACAGCGGGAAGGTCAGCGCATTGCCAAGACCATAGGCGAAGAACAGTTTTGCGGCGGAAAACACCACGTCGTCCTCGCTGATGCCGAGCGTGTGGCGCCATAGGTGTCGGCGGTGTCCATCAGGCTGGAATGCACGTGCATGACGCCCTTGGGCTGGCCGGTAGAGCCGGACGAATAGAGCCAGAAGGCAACCTCGTCGGGCGATGTATCGGCGGGCTGGTGCGCGGGGGACGCCGCAGCCATCAGGGCAGCGAGCGAGCCGTGCGCGCCCGCCTCGCCGCCGGCGACCACGACGTGCCTCAGAAACGGCAGCGTGCCCAACACGGGTTCCACCACCGGCAGCAGGGCGGCAGACACGAACAGCACCTGCGACCGGCTGTCCGACAGCATGTAGCGGTACTGGTCGGCGGTGAGCAGCGTATTGAGCGCCACGGGCACGATGCCGGCCCGGATCGCCCCGAGGAACACGCACGGCCAGTCCACGGTGTCATGCATCAGCACGGCCACGCGGGCCTCACGCGCGATGCCGAGGCCCTCCAGCAGGTTGGCAACCCTGATCGTGCCGTCCACCAGCCCCGCGAAGGTGATCTGGCGCTCGTCATCGATATAGGCAACCTTGCCGCCACGGCCTTCGGCCAGGTGACGGTCTGCCAGCTCCAATGCCGCATTGCAGGACGCCGGATCGCTCATTGTTTTCTCCCTTGGACGTACCGATACCGCCTCTTTGCGGGCGATTGCAGTCATCAAGGTTGTTTAATGCGCACTATTATGCCTGCCAAGCGCGCTATAGTGCAGCAAAGTGCAAGGCGGAGCAGGGTCAGGACGGCAGGTGGGCCGCCTGGTGATGCACCATGCGCCACGCGCCGTCTTCCATGACGAAAGTGTTGGTGGCGATCAGCGACAGTTGGCCCAGGTGCTCGGTGCAGAACACCATTGCCGTGCTGCCGTGGCGGATAACGGTCGGGGCCGAGACGTCAATGTCGGGCGTGTCGCCCAGCACCAGGATGGAATACCAGCTGTCGAGCACTTCCTCGCGGCCCACGATGCCGGGCCAGCCGGGGTGATAGCAGCGGATGGTCGACTTCTGCGCCCACAGTTGCTCCATGGCCAGATAGTCGCTCTTCCGGAACGCCGAATAGAACGCATCGTTGGCCTCGAGAATGACCGCTTCTTCCTTTGTCTGGTTCATCATGCCGGCAAGTTTGCCTCAAGCTGGCGCAATTGCCAAGGTTTGCCGATCCATCGTGCCTTGAAGGGGGCGTCCCATTCCTCTAGAACGCGCTGACGTTTCCGTTGACACAGCTCAACCCCAGACAGAATTGCCCATGGCCCAGAAGCAGAAACCCAACCGTCCCAAGGCACGGCTGCCACGCGGTTTTACCGATCGCGACGCCGGTGACATCCGCGCCGTGGATGCCATGTGCGCGAAGATCAAGGCGGTCTACGAGCTTTATGGCTTCGACCCCGTCGAGACGCCGCAGTTCGAGTACACCGATGCGCTGGGCAAGTTCCTGCCCGACAGCGACCGGCCCAACGAGGGCGTGTTCTCGTTGCAGGACGACGACGAGCAATGGCTGAGCCTGCGCTATGACCTGACCGCGCCGCTGGCGCGGCACGTGGCGCAGAACATCAACGACATCCAGATGCCCTACCGCACCTACCGGGCGGGCTACGTGTTCCGCAACGAAAAGCCGGGGCCGGGGCGCTTCCGCCAGTTCATGCAGTTCGACGCCGACACGGTGGGCGCGCCCAACGTCACGGCGGATGCCGAGATGTGCATGATGATGGCCGACACCATGGAAGCGCTGGGCATTGCGCGCGGCGACTACGTGGTGCGGGTGAACAACCGCAAGGTGCTGGATGGCGTGATGGAAGCCATCGGCGTGACGGACGCGGGCCAGAAGCTTGGCGTGCTGCGCGCCATCGACAAGCTGGACAAGTTCGGACCCGAGGGGGTCGCACTGCTGCTGGGCGAAGGCCGCAAGGATGAGTCCGGCGACTTCACCAAGGGCGCGGGGCTGGATGCCGGGCAGATTGATACATTGTTACAGTTCGCATCTCCAAAGGAGTACGGGCTGACTAAGCACATTGCAGAACTGAGCTTCTATGATTTGAATGTTGCAAGTTGGAAACATCCTGATGAGTTCTCGCCTCCAACTGATGACGAGCAACAGTTTCGACCGACAGCAGAACTTGGAGTGCCTGAAGGCACGTATTGGCTTGACCTGCAATCTCTCCTTCATAAGTGGCGAGCATTGGTCGGCACCAGCCAAACAGGACTCGAGGGTGTAGGTGAACTGGAAAAGATGTTGTGTCTTTTTCAGTCCGCCGGATATGGCTCGAAGCGTATAGAAATTACTGCGGCAATCGTCCGTGGCCTCGAGTACTACACCGGCCCGGTCTACGAGTGCGAGCTGCTGTTCGACGTGACCAACGAGAAGGGCGAGACGGTGCAGTTCGGCTCCGTCGCAGGCGGCGGGCGTTATGACGGCCTTGTCGAGCGCTTCACTGGCCAAACCGTTCCGGCAACCGGATTTTCCATCGGTGTGTCGCGGCTGATGACCGCGCTGAAGAACCTCGGCAAGCTGGACACCCAGTCCGTAGCCGCACCCGTGGTGGTGTGCGTGATGGACCGCGATGCGGAAAGCCTCGGCCGCTACCAGCGCATGGTGCAGCAGTTGCGCAACGCGGGCATTCGCGCAGAACTCTATCAGGGCAACCCGAAGCAGTTCGGCAAGCAGCTCCAGTACGCCGACCGGCGCGGGTCTGCCGTGGCGGTGATCCAGGGTGGCGATGAACGCGCTGCCGGGGAAGTGACGCTGAAAGACCTGATTGCAGGCCGCGAGGCAGCAAAGGACATTACCGACCGTGCTGACTGGGTCGAGCAGCGCCCGGCGCAGGTGTCGGTGCCGGAGGCTGACCTTGTGCAACACGTGCGCAAGATCCTTGCGCAGTACGAAGGCTGACCCGGCCCATGCCCGGCAAGTCCAGCACACAGCGCCGCGCGCTCGACGCGATCAACGCAGCCATGCTGCCGGTGCTTGAAGCGGCAGGCGCGGAGTTCATCGACCCCGACATCATCCAGCCGGCGGACGTGTTCCTTGAACGCTCCGGCGAGCACATCCGGGCGCGCACCTACCTGTTTACCGGGCCCGATGGCGAGGAGTTGTGCTTGCGGCCCGACCTCACCGTGCCGGCCTGCCGCTACCACCTGGAACAGGCGAGCGATGCCAGCGCCCCGGCGCGCTATTGCTATGCCGGCAAGGCCTTCCGGCACACGCCCGGCAGTGGCCGCACGCCACCCGTGCGCGAGTTCGACCAGGTCGGGCTGGAAATGGTTGGCGGCACAGATACGGCAGCTGACGATGCCGAGGTGCTGGCGCTCACTCTGGCCGCGCTGGATGCGTGCGGCATGAAGGGCGACCGGATCGAGATCGGCGACCTTGGCCTGTTCAACGCGCTGCTGCACTCAATCGACATGCCGGAGCGCTGGCGTGACCGGCTGAAGCGGCAGTTCTGGCGCCCGCGCGCGTTTCGCGACCTGCTCAACCAGCTCTCGGCCGGCAAGCGCAAGGCCCGCAGTTCGGTCTCGGCGCTGCTCGACGAGATGGAGCAAGGCGGGCTTGACCCCGTCACCTTCGTCGAGCGCCAGCTGGATGCGCAAGACCTGCAGATGGTGGCCGGCCGCTCCGTCGAGCAGGTGGCTGGGCGGTTGGCCGAAAAGCTGAAGGACCGCTCCGAACCTCCGCTGAGCGAAGCGCAGGCCGCGCTGATCAACGACTACCTTGCCATCCGGGGCGAGCCGGGAGAGGCACTGGCCGCGCTGCGCGTGATGACTGCGGGCACCGGCAAGGTGTTCGCCGATGCGGTGGACCTGTTCCACGCCCGCCTTGCCAGCATGCAGGACGCCGGCATCGATACGCGAAAGCTGGAGTTTGCCGCCGTGTTCGGCCGCAGCCTCGAATACTACACCGGCTTCGTCTTCCAGATCGACCGCACCCGCGCCGACGGCTCGAGCGAGCCGATTGCCGGTGGTGGCCGCTATGACACAATGCTGGCCGACATTGGCGCAGGCCAGCAGGTGCCGGCAGTCGGCCTTGCCATCCACGCCAGCCGCTTGCTGGGCGAGCGCGGAGAGCCATCATGACCACGCCCGCCAAACTCACCCTGGCCCTGCCCTCCAAGGGCCGCCTGCGCGAGGCCGCCGAGGCGCTGTTTGCGCGCGCCGGCTACAACATCGTGCGGACCGGGTCGGCACGCGGCTACCAGGGCGAGGTCAAGGGCCTGAACGGCGTCGACGTGGCGTTCCTGTCGGCATCCGAAATCGCCAGGGCGCTGAAGGACGGCACCGTGGACCTTGGCGTGACCGGCGAGGATCTGCTGCGCGAAACCATCAGCCCCGACAACCCGGTCGCCGACGTGGTGGTGCGGCTGGGGTTTGGTCCGGCGGACGTGGTGGTGGCAGTGCCGGAAAGCTGGCTCGACGTGAGTGCCGTCGCCGATCTCGATCAGGTTGCAGGCGAAATCTACGCCACGCACGGCCATCGCCTGCGGGTCGCCACAAAATATCTTGAGCTGACGCGCCGGTTTTTTGCGCAGCACGGATTGACCGGCTATCGTGTCGTTGAAAGCCTCGGTGCGACCGAGGGGGCGCCCGCCGCCGGGTCTGCGGAGATCATCGTCGACATCACCACCTCCGGGTCCACATTGAAGGCAAACCGGCTGAAAATCCTTGATGACGGCCTGATCCTGAAGTCCGAGGCCGTGCTTGCTGCACGGCGCGACGTGCTTGACCGGCCCGTCGTCGAGACCTTGCGCGAACGGCTTGAACAGGCCATCTGATTGGCAAACCTGTCCTTTTTTCAGGCAGCAATGATCAAAAGCCAGCCGGAAGCCCGAGTGAATTTAACAGCTTACTGACCATTGGCTATGGTCAACACTGTCCGCCGGTTCTATAATGGCTTACGTGGGTGCTTGTTGGTGCATCCCGTTGCCGCCGCTACTGGGAGCGGGGCTAACGTCTTTCGGGGGCCAGATTTCACCTTGTCGAGTTGCACGACTGTCGCGGTTGCCATGACCTGACTGCTGCCGGTTGTTGTCGGGCTTCCCCCGGTTCCGATAACGTTTTCTGGCACGGCTGAGGTTGAGACAACTGCTGATAGCGAAGGGCCGCCCAATGGGCGGCCCTTTTGCTGTCCGGTCACCGGCGCCTAGCCACTCAGCTGGTGCGGCCCGCCAGCGCGGCTTGCCGGATAGCCTCGATGTTCGACCCATAAAGCGACGGGTCGTTGTTCTGGTAGACGGCAGACCCGGCCACCAGCACATCAGCCCCTGCGGCGGCAACGGCGCCTGCCGTCTTCGGGCTGATGCCGCCATCCACCTCGATGTGGATGTCGCGGTCACCGATCATGGCCTTGATGCGGGCGATCTTTGCGGTCATTTCCGGGATGAACGCCTGCCCGCCAAAGCCCGGGTTGACCGACATGACAAGGATCAGGTCAAGCCTGTCGAGCACGTACTCAAGCACGGTTTCCGGCGTGGACGGGTTGAGCGACACACCCGCCTTCTTGCCGAGCGAACGAATCAGCTGCAGCGTGCGGTCAAGGTGGGGTCCTGCCTCGGCATGGACCGTGATGATGTCGGACCCGGCCTCGGCAAACGCCTCGATGAACGGGTCAGCCGGGGCGATCATCAGGTGCACGTCGAGCACCTTTTCCGTGACCGGCCGGATGGCCTTCACGATCATCGGGCCGATGGTGATGTTGGGCACGAAGTGGCCGTCCATCACGTCGACATGGATCCAGTCTGCGCCCTGGGCATCAATGGCGCACACCTCATCGCCCAGCCGGGCAAAGTCTGCCGACAGGATCGACGGGGCAATGAGGATGGGGCGCGCCACCTACTTGGCCCTGGACATGGCGATGGCCGTGTCTGACATGCGGTTGGAGAAGCCCCACTCGTTGTCATACCAGCTCATCACGCGCAGCAGCGTGCCTTCCATGACCTTGGTCTGGTCGAGGTGGAAGGTGGACGAGTGCGCATCATGGTTGAAGTCGATCGAGACGTTGGGCTGGTCGGTGACATTGAGAATGCCCTTCAGCTCGCCCTTGGCGGCCTTGATGATTGCCTTGTTGACCTGCTCGACGGTGACGGACTTCGACATCACGCATTTCAGGTCGATGACCGACACGTTCGGGGTGGGCACGCGGATCGACACGCCATCGAGCTTGCCGTTCAGTTCCGGCAGCACCAGGCCAACGGCCTTCGCGGCACCGGTCGAGGTCGGGATCATCGACATGGCGGCAGCACGGCCGCGATAGAGATCCTTGTGCATCGTGTCGAGCGTCGGCTGGTCGCCGGTATAGGCGTGGATCGTCGTCATGAAGCCATGCTCGATGCCGAACGCATTGTTCAGCACCATGGCCACAGGCGCCAGTGCGTTGGTGGTGCACGAGGCGTTGGAGACGACCTTGTGATCCTTCGTCAGCTGGTCATGGTTGACGCCATAAACGACGGTCAGGTCGGCGCCGGTTGCCGGGGCGGACACCAGCACCTTGTTGGCGCCGGCTGTCAGGTGGGCTGACGCCTTGTCCTTGTCGGTGAAGATGCCGGTGCATTCCATGGCGATATCGACGCCTTCGGCCTGCCATGGCAGCTTCGACGGGTCACGCTCGGCACTGACGCGGATCCAGCCGGACCCGCAGTTGATCTGGTCGCCCTTGACTTTCACGTCGCCGGGGAAGCGGCCATGCACGCTGTCGAAGCGCAGCAGGTGCGCGTTGGTCTCGACCGGCCCGAGATCGTTGATCGCAACGACCTTGATGTCCTTGCGGCCCGACTCGGCAATGGCGC
Source organism: uncultured Alphaproteobacteria bacterium (assembly GCA_963700735.1). GTDB lineage: Bacteria > Pseudomonadota > Alphaproteobacteria > Rhizobiales > Aestuariivirgaceae > Anderseniella. Next base: position 461,302 of record CAVOYR010000007.1, on the reverse strand, counting down.
GCAGGATGTTGCGCCCGATGCGACCAAAACCATTGATTGCGACCCGTACCGCCATGACGTCGTTCTCCAGATTGACGGGCGCATCGTTGGCGCCCTTGCAGGTGTGAGTGAGGATTGTCCGCCGGTCTTATAAACCAATAGGCGCTAGCGTCAATTGATCGGCCCGTCCGCGTCAAAATGCGCTGGATAGAACGATGCCAGGCACACATGCAGTGCGCGCAACGCCTGCTGCCGGGTGATCGCGGGCGGCGTATGGCCAAGCGCCACCCACAAGCCGTCGGTGAGGGCGTTGATGACGCGCGCATCCGCTGCAATGCTGCCGGGGCGCGCGTAGGATCCATGGCGGGCAAGTTCACCGCACATGCCTTCCAGCGAGCCCAGGTATTCCGCTTCCTCGTCTCCGTAGATGCTGTCATAGGCCGGGCGCGACTGGGCTTCGGCCCAGAAGCTGACCCATGCCTGGAGCATCCGCGGCTCGCACATCGCCTCGGTGAAGTCGGCTGCCGTCATGGCGTACAACCGCGCTGCCGGATCGTCTCCGGCGGCCTCGACCGCAGACATCCAGTTCTCGCGGTACAGTTTCGCCAGATAACGCAATGTCTCGGCGAGAAGGGTTTCCTTCGACGAGAAATGAAAGTTCACGATGCCCATGGACAGGCCTGCCCGGCGGGCCACGTCGCCGATGGTGAGACTGGCGTAGCCGCGCTCGGCAAGCGCATCGATAGTGGCGTCGATCAGCTGGCGGCGGCGAACATCGCGAGAGGCCTTGCGCGGCGTGTGGGTGGGGTCATTGGGCACGATGCATCCGGTCCGTTACTGTCAGGGCCGCGTTGCGCGCACGTGGTGCGGGCAATGCTCGCCACTGTCGAGGACGGTGATCATCAGGCCCCAGGTCTGGATATTGTGGTCAACAAGTTCCCGCCCCAGCTCGCTTACCGCCCGGTCGTACAGGTCTCCCTTGAGCCGGTCGAGTTCGCGCCGTGCCTGTTCGCGATACCACGGGTTGCGGTTGCTCAGCCGGATTTGCCCAAAGCCTGCGCCTGCAAGTGCTGCCTCGTAGGTATCCGGCGATGCCATGCCGAAATCAAGATCTTCGGACGCAAGATAAGCCTTCATGGCCGCCGACGGCTCACCGTCATGGGACGTCAGCCAGTCGGAGGCGACGAACACGCCACCGGGCTTCAGCACCCGGTACACCTCGCGCGCCAGTGCCGGCTTGTCGGGAATGTGCACGATCGAGTCCTTGGAAAAAACCACGTCGAACGAGGCATCGGCGAAGGGCAGCGGGCCGGGGCTGACCAGCACCAGTTCGACCTTGTCAGCCACACCGGCATCGCGGGCACGGCGGGCGGCGGTATCGAGCACGGGTTGCTCGACGTCGATGCCGGTGACGCGGGCTGCGCCATATTGCGATACCAGCAGGCAATCGATGCCGCCTGCGCCACAGCCGATGTCCAGCACGTGGCGGCCGGCCAGGTCTTCGCCCTCGAGAAGCCGTGCCAGCTCGTCCGGTCCGCCGGGAGACAGCCAGCCGGTACCCCACAGCATCTCCAGGAAACCGATTACCGGCTCGGGATAGAGATCAGCGCTGTCTGTCATCGGGGCCTCACGCTTGCTGCAAGCCATGGCGCGCGAGGATACGTCAACGGCCACCAATCGCAAGGGGCCGCCGGACCGCCCCCGCTCACCGCTGGCGGCGTTCCGGGATCAGTCCTTGCGGCGCAAACCGCAGCACCAGGATGAGGATAAGCCCCATGACCATCAGGCGCATGTGCGCTGCCGAATCGATCAGGTGCGCCCGCAACGGACTGTCCTGGGCCATGCCGGCGGTGATCACGTCCATCAGCCAGGTGCCCAGCGGTTCGGCCTCGACCCACAGGAACCAGATCAGGAAACCGCCCAGCACGGCGCCCCAGTTGTTGCCGGAGCCGCCGACGATGACCATCACCCAGATCAGGAAGGTGTACCGCAAGGGCTGGTAGGAGCCGGGCGTGAACTGGCCGTCGAGCGTGATCAGCATGGCACCGGCAATGCCGATAACGGCGGAGCCGAGGATGAACACCTGCAGGTGACGGCCCTTGACGTCCTTGCCCATGGCTTCGGCAGAAACCTCGTTGTCGCGGATCGCACGCATCATCCGGCCCCACGGCGAGTTCAGCGCACGTTCGGACAGGAACAGGATGACCAGCAGCACGATGGCGAACAGGCCGGCATATGCTCAGCTTCACGATCACCGAAGAGAAGCCTCGACGACGTCATGCCGAACGACTGTCGGCCCAGATCTGCACCACGGCCGACTGCTGCAGGTCGACCTCGTAGGGTACCGGACGCGGCAAACCGATCACGTTCTTGACGCCGCGGTTGAGCCAGTCCTCGTTCTTGAGAATGGCGACAATGATCTCCGAAATGCCGAGCGTGGCGATGGCAAGATAGTCCGAGCGCAGGCCGAGGGTCACCTTGCCGACGACCCAGGCAGCACCGGCTGCAAACAGGCCGCCCACTGCCCAGGAAATGACGATCGGCAGGCCAAGTCCGCCCAGATAACCGGTCGACGCAGAATTGATCGCTCTCGATGGCCATGACTGCCGGACTGTAGAAGATGCGGGTGACGAAGTAACCGGCAATGATGAGCAGCGTCAACAGCACGATGCGCGCGGGGCCGCGGGTGCGATAGTAGGCGAACGACACCAGGGCGATGGTCACCACCAGGCACAGCGCAGACAAGGCAATGCCATTGCCGCCGGCTGCCCACGCCTCGGTGACAGGTGGCGCCGACACGAGGACCGCTGCCGCTCCACCCAGCGCGGCAAAGCCCATGACACCGACATTGAACAGGCCGGCATATCCCCACTGGATGTTGACGCCCAAAGCCATGATCGCCGAAATCAGGCACAGGTTGATGATGGTGAGCGACAACGTCCAGCTCTGGAAAATGCCGACGAACAGCATCAATGCCGCCATGATGGCAAAGCAGGGAAACATTGCGGGTGTTGATGGTCATACCGATTTCCCCCTGAACAATGCCGGTCGGTCTGATCAGCAACACGACCACCAGAATGACGAACGAGACGGCGAACTTGTAGTCGGTCGACAGCAACTGGACGAGACCGTCCGGCACCAGCTCCGGCAGAATGTAAGCGAGGAACTTCTTATAGGCGAAGGTCACGGACGACTTCAGAAAAGGCAACGACGAAGCCGCCGGCGATGGCGCCGACCGGACTGCCAACGCCGCCGACAATGGCAGCAGCGAAGATCGGCAGCAGCAACTGCAGATAGGTGAACGGCTTGTAGCTCTTGTCGAGGCCGTAGAAGCGTTCCGGCGATGGTGGCGAGCGCGGCAGTCAGCATCCAGGCGACGCATCACCACCCGGTCCGGGTCGATACCGGACAGCAGCGCCAGATCCGATTGTCTGAATAGGCGCGCATCGATTTGCCGGTGCGGGTCTTGTTGAGGAACCAGAAAAGTGAGGCAACACATGCCACCGTCACCGCAATGGTAATGGCTTGCGTCATCTTGATGACCATCACCTGCTGCAGGCCGGTCCATTGCTGGAACTGGGCCGCGCTCAGCAGAAAGCGCGCGCCATCGGCGAAGACGCGGTCATCCGGGCCGATCACGAAGCGGACAAGACCGTTCATGACGAACATCACGCCGACCGAGGCGATCAGGAAGATGACGGGGGTCGACTTCTTGCGTGCGGTAAACCTGGTAGACCAGCTGGTCGGTGTCAGCAGCAGGAACGATGGCCACGGCGCATGCCGACAGGCAGGGCGAGAGCGCGGTTGGCAGCGGGCCGAACGACACACCCCAGCCTTGCAGCAGCCAGGTGAAGAGGATGGTGAACATCGCGCCGAAGGACATGGTTTCGCCGTGGGCGAAATTGGAAAAGCGGAGCACGCCGTAAATCAGCGTTACGCCCAGTGCGCCCAGCGCCAGCTGGCTGCCATAGGCCGGCCCGGGACGACGACGAAGTTGGCCAGCAGGACCAAGGCGTTGGCATAATCCATCACGTCAGCCCCCCAGGAAAGATCGGCGGACTTCCGGATCTGCCAGCAAGGCCTGGCCTGTGTCGGTGAAGCGGTTTGCGCCCTGCACCAGAACGTAACCCTTGTCGGCGATCTTGAGTGCCTGCTGGGCATTCTGCTCGACCATCAGGATGGCAATGCCGGTGCGGGCTACCTCGATGATGCGGTCGAACAATTCGTCCATGACGATCGGCGAAACACCTGCGGTGGGCTCGTCCAGCATCAGCACTTTCGGCCTGGTCATCAGGGCGCGGCCGACGGCGACCTGCTGGCGCTGGCCGCCGGAGAGTTCACCGGCGGGCTGGAGGCGTTTTTCCTTCAGCATCGGGAACAGGTCAACACCTGTGCCATGGTGCCGGTGATATCGTCCTCGCGGATGAAGGCGCCCATCTCGAGGTTTTCCTCGACGGTCATGGAGGTGAAGACATTGTTGGTCTGCGGCACGAAACCCATGCCCTTGTGCACGCGCGCCTGGGGTGCAAGGTCTGTTATGTCCTCGCCATCCATCACGACCCGGCCCTCGCGCAGGTTCAGCATGCCGAAAATCGCCTTCATGGCGGTCGACTTGCCCGCTCCATTGGGGCCAACGATCACGGCGATCTCGCCCTTTTCAACGCCGATGGTGCAGTCGTGCAGGATGTCCGCCCCGCCGTATCCGCCCGTCATGTGTTCGCCGGTGAGGAAAGCCATGGTCAGCCATCTCCCTGACCGGCTTGTTCTTGAGGCCGGTACCGAGATAGGCCTCGATCACGTCCTCGTTGTTCTTCACTTCCTCCGCCGTTCCCTGAGCCAGCACCTTGCCCTCGGCCATGCAGATCACCGGGTTGCACAGCCGGCCGATGAAATCCATGTCGTGTTCGATCATGCAGAAGGTATAGCCGCGCTCCTTGTTGAGCCGGATGATGGCGTCACCGATGGTGTTCAGCAGCGTGCGGTTGACGCCGGCGCCGACCTCGTCGAGGAACACGATCTTCGCGTCAACCATCATGGTGCGGCCAAGCTCGAGCAACTTTTTCTGACCGCCGGAAAGATTGCCGGCCAGCTCATCAGCGACGTGCGAGATCTGGAGGAAGTCGAGCACTTCGTCCGCCCTGGCGCGGATCTCCTGCTCCTGCTGGCGCACCTTGGCCGGATGCATCCACGCGTGGATCAGGCTTTCACCAGCCTGGCCCGCCGGCACCATCATCAGGTTGTCCCGCACCGTCAGTGTCGAGAACTCGTGGGCGATCTGGAAGGTGCGCAGCACGCCCTTGGCAAAAAGTTCATGCGGGGTGAGACCGGTGATGTCCTCGCCGTCCAGCAGCACCCGGCCGGAAGTGGGCCTGAAAAGCCCCGCGATGACGTTGAACAGCGTCGTCTTGCCTGCACCATTCGGGCCAATGAGGCCGGTAATGCTGCCGGTTTCAATTGTTAACGACGCGCCATCAACAGCCCTCAGTCCGCCGAAGTGCTTGTGCACGTTCTCGACGGTGATCTTGGCAGTGTTGCCCATGGGCAAAGCCCCATCCCGTTTCGATCAAAGGTAAAAAAGAACCCGGGCCAATTTTCTGAGCCCGGGTTCTTCAACTTGTTCAACCGCTCAGCGGTACTTCACGACTGAGATTTCCTGATCCTTGATCTCGACCTCGCGATAGTTTCCAGCGCTTTCGCCTGCACCGACCAGCTCAACTGCGGACGCGCCGACATAGTCGATATCACCGCCGTCCTTGAGGATCTTCAGGGCCTTCGCCAGTTCGCCGGGGAAGATCTTCTCGCCGGGTGCGTTGGCAACGTCCATCACCTTTTCCTTCAGCTTGGCGCTGTCGGTGGAACCGGCGGCCTGCATGGAAAGCAGGATCAGGGCGGCAGCATCATAGGATTCTGCCGAGAAGGCGGAGGTGCCGTCAAAGCCGGCTGTCTTGGCCATTTCCTGGAAGGCAGTCGCACCGGGGCTGTCGGTGCCCGGGTTGGCGCCATAGGAGCCGTTCAGGCCTGCACCAATTGCCTTGGGAAGGGCCGAGCCGACCATGCCGTCGGGCAGGTAGAAGGTGCTGAAGGCGCCGGTGTCGAGCGCTCCCTGGATGATGCCCTTGCCACCCTGGTCGAGGTAACCGGCGACCACCAGAACTTCACCGCCAGCCTGCGCCAGCGCACCGACTTCAGCCGAGTAGTCACCCTTGCCGTCCTCGTGAGGAGCAGAGATGGTTACCTTGCCGCCAGCAGCTTCGAAGTTCTTCTGGATCGATTCAGCCAGGCCCTTGCCGTAGTCATTGTTGGTGTAGGTCAGGGCAATGGTCTTCACACCCTTTTCCGTCAGGATGTCGCGAACGATCTCGCCCTGCCGGGCGTCAGACGGCGCCGTGCGGAAGAACAGGCCGTCATCCTCGGCCGTGGACAGGCCAGGCGAAGTTGCGGACGGAGAAATCATCACGATGCCGTTCGGGCGGGCGACGTTCTGCAGCGTCGCGCCGGTCACACCGGAGCAGTCACCGCCGACGATGGCCTTCACCTTGTCGGTGGTGACCAGGCGTTCAGCAGCGGCAGTTGCAGCAGCCGCGTCCACACAGGTCGTGTCACCGCGAACGATCTCAATCTTTGTGCCGTCCAGCAGCGCGCCGCTGTCTGACACTTCCTTGATGGCAAGTTCAGCACCGGGTGCCATGTTGGCCACGATGGATTCAAGCGGGCCGGTAAAACCCAGGAACACACCAATCTTGATGTCTTCCGCCAGTGCAGCCGATGACAATACAGTCGATGCGGCCAGAGCGATAACAAGCTTCCTCATGCAAACCTCCCTTTAAAAGCTGATATCAATGGACGACATCAAAGCACTAAAGATTGCCGGAGTCACCTGTCTCAAAAGACTAAATTTTGTTCAGGTTAAAGTGGATTCCCCCATTGTGCACAGCCAGCAGGCAAGCTCTGCGGACGCGCCGGCACGGGTTCGGAGCAGGCGGCAAGATGACTGTTTCACGTCCGGCTTTTCTGCTATCTGGTCGGCATGACACAGACCCGATCCCTCACCATTGTCCGGCCAGACGACTGGCACCTGCACCTGCGCGACGGCGACATGCTGAAAGCCGTGCTGCCGCATACAGCCCGGCATTTTGCCCGCGCCATCATCATGCCCAACCTGGTGCCGCCCGTCGTGACCGGGGCACACGCTGCCGCCTACCGCAATCGCATCCTGGCAGCTATGCCGCCCGGCATGACCTTTGAACCGCTGATGACGCTGTACCTGACCGAAACCACCGATCCCGATGACGTCGCCGCAGCGCACGCAAGCGGACTGGTCAGGGCGGTCAAATTGTACCCTGCTGGCGCGACCACCAACTCGGCGTCCGGCGTGCGCGATTTCGACAAGGTGCAAGGTGTGCTGGAGCGCATGGCGCAGATCGGCCTGCCCTTGTGCGTACATGGCGAAGTGACCGATGCGGACATCGACATCTTTGATCGCGAGGCGGTGTTCATCGACCGCGTCCTCGATCCGGTGCGCCGGCGCGTGCCGGGGCTCAAGGTGATCATGGAGCACGTCACCACGCAGGATGCGGTGGACTATGTCACGGAAGATGCCTCCGGCCTGCTGGCGGCGACCATCACCACGCATCACCTGATCATCAACCGAAACCACATCCTGGCAGGCGGCATCCGGCCGCATTACTATTGCCTGCCGGTTGCCAAGCGCGAGGTCCACCGGCTGGCCTTGCGGCAGGCCGCCACCAGCGGCGATGCACGGTTTTTCCTCGGCACCGACTCGGCGCCGCACACCGATGCCAGCAAGCTGTTGCCGTGCGGCTGCGCGGGATGTTTCACTGCCCCCAACACGATGAGCCTGCTGGCGCATGTCTTTGAACAGGACAGCGCGCTGGCGCGGCTGGAAGGTTTTGCCTCGCGCCACGGGCCGGCGTTCTACCAGCTGCCGGTCAACGCCGGCACCCTGACGCTGACGAAACAGCCTGAGCCGGTAAAATGGCCTGCCTCGATTGATACGGGGGTGGGGCCGGTCACGGTGTTCGACCCGGGGTTCGACGTCTATTGGGACGTAACTGGCTGAACCGCGCTCAGGCCTCGAGCGGAAGGCCCACATAGTTCTCGGCAATCGAGCGTGACGCGGCCTGCGACGAGCGCACATAGTCGAAGTCTGCCCGCTGCATTCGCCGTTCAAACGGCGAATGATCCGGAAACTGGTGCATCAGCATCGACAGCGACCACGAGAAGCGCTCCACCTTCCAGACCCGGTCGAGCACCTTTTGCGAATACTGCTCCAGGCCTGCAGCGTTGCCCGAGCCGTACCACTGGTCCAGGGCGCGGTGCAGCAGGCGCACATCCGCAATGGCGAGGTTCAGTCCCTTAGCGCCGGTGGGGGGCACGATGTGGGCTGCGTCTCCTGCCAGGAACAGGTTGCCATGGCGCATCGGCTCGCACACGAACGACCGCAGCGGCGCGATGGATTTCTCGATGGAGGGTCCTCGCACCAGGCTGCGGGCAGCGTCGGGCCCGATGCGGGTCTCCAGTTCATCCCAGAAGCGGTCGTCGGACCAGTTGGCGATATCCTCGTCCAGTCCGCACTGCACGTAGTAGCGGCTGCGGGTGGGAGAGCGCATCGAACACAGGGCAAAGCCGCGGTCATGGTTTGCGTAGATCAGCTCATGCGCGAGCGGTGGCACATCAGCCAGCACGCCAAGCCAGCCGAACGGATAGATGCGCTCGAAGTCGCGCCGCACATCATCGGGAATGGTGCGCCGGGACACGCCATGGAACCCGTCACACCCGGCGATGAAGTCACAGGTGATCTCATGGACAGCGCCGGCGTGGGTGTAACGCACCCTTGGGCGTTGCGCGGTCACGTCGAGCAGTTGCACATCTGATGCTTCAAACACGATCTCGCCGCCGCTGGCAAGGCGGGCCTCGATCATGTCGCGGGTGATTTCGGTCTGGCCATAGACGGTGACCGACTTGCCGGTAAGGTCCTTCAGGGCAATGCGGTGGCGGTCGCCGCCGAAGGCCAGTTCGAAGCCGTCATGCACCAGCCCTTCCCGGTCCAGCCGGCCCGCCAGTCCTGCCTCGCGCAACGCCTTGACCGAGCCGTGCTCCAGCACGCCCGCGCGGATGCGGCCTTCGACATGCGCGCGCGTTTGCCGCTCGAGCACGATGTTGTCGATGCCGGACAGGTGCAAGAGGTGGGACAGCAGAAGGCCGGAGGGGCCTGCGCCGATGATGGCAATCCGGGTCGAGTGTTGTGCCGTCACCTTGCAGTCCTCGCAATTGTTTATCCGGTGTTTTGTCAGTACAGACACTTGCGGTCAACTGCTCCGCTCCTCGTGGCGAATGCTGGCAGTTGCACCCGGCGAACAAAGCCGCTAGCAACCGCCCCACAGACCTGACAATGCTGCTGCGCACCTGCCAGCAGGCCTGCCCGGCACGAGGGGTACACCCGACTTGCGATTGCTGTTTGTATCCCACTGCTTCCCGCTGGAAGGCGAGCCGATGAGCAAGATCGGCGGGATGCAGCGCGTCGGCATAGACATGCTTGCCAACCTGAAGTCGCGCGACGGCATCGAGGTCACTGAACTGCTGTTGCGCACGCCGGTCGGGCAGGAGAAGTGGCACCTGGTGCCGTTCCTGGCGCGCAGCTATCTCGAGATCAGGCGCCGGATCACGGCGGGCGAGGTTGATGCGGTGTTGTTCTCTGCCATGCCGTCCGCCGTACTTGCAGCCGTGCTGGCCGGTCCTGCACGGCGGGCAGGTGTCGCCCTCGTGGCGATCTCGCACGGCCATGACGTGATTGCGAACTTTGCCCCCTACCAGTGGCTGGTCCGGCGCGTCATGCACCGGCTTGATGCCATGATGCCGGTCAGCCTGTCCACCGGTGACCATTGCGTATCGCGTGGCTTGAACCCCGACCGGCTGTTCGTCACGCCCAACGGCATCGATCCAGACCGGTTCGGCCGTTCGATGCCGCCGGTCATGACCAGGCGCAAGGACCGGCGCGCACTGCTGGAACAACGCTTCCCTGCGCTTGCCGCAGTCACCAAACCCGGGGATCTTCTGCTGTGTTCGGTCGGGCGCCAGGTCCGGCGCAAGGGTCACGAGTGGTTTGTGCGCAACGTGATGCCGAAGCTGCCAGAGACGGTTCACCTGGTACTGGGTGGCACCGGACCGCAGGCGGGCGCCATTGCCCTTGCAGCCAGAAGCACCGGCGTGGCCGGGCGGGTGCATGCGCTGGGCATGATCGACGAGGGTGACCTCGCTGCGCTCTATTCGTCGTGCGACCTGTTCGTGATGCCGAACGTGCGCGTTCCCGGCGACATCGAGGGCTTTGGCGTTGTGATGCTGGAAGCAGGACTGTGCGGCATGCCATCGGTGGCTGCGCGCATCGAGGGAATTTCCGACGTCATCACCGATGGCAAGAACGGCTTCGGCGTGGCCACGCAGGACGTTGGCGCTTTTGTCGAGGTGATCAGCCGGTACGGCGGCCAGCCTGCGCGGCTCGATGCGCTGAGTGCATCAGCGCGGGCGCATACACTGGCCAACTTCACCTGGTCAGAGATTGCAGCCCGGGTCGAGGCAACGATCCGCCAGGCGGTGGATCGCAAGCGCCACGAACGGTAACCGCAGCGCTAGCCGACCGGACGGTCCTTCCACTGGACCCGGCGGCCGGACCTGTAGCGCACGAAGGCCAGCCACTGTATCGCCACCAGCGCCAGAATGCCGAACGGATGCAGTGCGGCACCCAGCGGAGACAGGCGGAAGCGGAAGGCCATGATGAACCGCATCAGCCAAGGCAGCGCAGCAGACCACGCCGCTACCGTCAGCACGGGTCCGGTGATTCCGGCCAGCCAGACGGCAACAAAGAGCACCACCGGAATAACGTGACCACCCAGCAGCAGGATGGTCCATACCGGCAGGCCGACCGGTGTCGCCATGCCCTCGTGGGCATTCTTCAGGAGGCCGTTGAGAACCTGCGGGCCGGTTTCGTACATGCGGGTGGCGGCAATGCCGGTAATGTCAACGAGGTCGGTGCGGTGGCCAGCTGCCCGGAAATGCCGCGGGATCATGACCCCGTCATGCACCGAGCCACGAATGCGCTCATGGCCGCCGGCATCGAGATAGGCTGCCTTGTCCACCGCGATCAGCTGCCCGCAGGCCGTGGCGAAGGCCGGCATGTTGGTGAACCGGACACCAGGGAACGGCAGGTAGCCCAGCAGCACCGTATGGATGAGCGGGATCAGCAGCTTCTCCCAGAAACTGCCAGTGATCTGGCGCGGAAAGCCCGACAGGAGCTTGAGGTCCGGCCGGCGGGCAAACTCGGAAGCCAGCCGCTGCAGGGCATCGGGGCTCAGCGTCACGTCGGCGTCCAGGAACACCATCAGGTCATGGCGGGCCTGCGTCGCCAGAAACTGGCAGGCGTGGTTCTTGCCCATCCACCCGTCCGGCAGGGATGGCGTGGTGACAAGGCGGATGCGCGGGTCGGCATTGGCAAACCGCTGCACGATGCCTGCGGTGCCGTCGGTCGAGCTGTCGTCTGCAACGATGACCTCGAACTCGACGCCGGTGGATGCCGACACGCAGTCGAGTACCGGCGTGATGCGGGCTTCCTCGTTGCGGGCCGGTATCAGCACGGACACCGGCGGCAATTTCGCCTCGGCCTTGCGGCGGATCGGCAGGTATAGCGCCAGGTTGATGGTGCCCAGAACAGGGGTCACCATTGCCAGCACGCAAATGATCTGGGTGAACAGCAGCAGCATTTATCCGTTGGTCCCGGCCGAGCGCCTGTTGTTGCCATGGGCGGCATCAAACTGCTTTCCGCGCAGCATCGCCTTGAGGTAACGCCAGCCGTCATAGATATAGTTGGTGCCGGTGGTGCCGTCGATGAAGGTGGTGAACATGTCGGGATCCCGGGCCATGGCGGCAACGGCCAGTTCATCCTGCAGACCAGCCAGCACGCCCTCGAGACGCGCGTTCCAGCCATCGTTGTCAAGCTCGGTGCCTGAGGTGTCGATCGGAGCGCCGAAGTGGACCAGCGCCTCAGGACGCGATTCATTCCAGAACACCAGCTCGATGGCAAACGGCTGCAGCACGGCATTGCAGTTGCGCGCCAGATGGGCAATGCCCGACTGGAATTTCGGCGGACGAACCCGCACATCGGCAAACTCGCCTTGCGGGGTCAGCCACAAGGCCGTGCCCTTGCGGGCCAGCAGGCCGCGTGACACCTGCAGAAACCTGGCGGCGCCCCGCGCGGAGCCCTTCTCCACCCCGAAGATGCCGATCTTCCTCATGAAGCCGTACTTCTTCAGTGCCTCGGCATCCATGGGACCGTAGGCGAGGTGATGCGGAAACAGGCGGCGCGACAGCACCAGGAAGAACAGCGGATCGTACCAGCTCGAATGATTGGCAAACCCGACGACTGGCCTGTCCGGGTCTATCGGATCAGGCAGCTTGCCCAGCACGCGGACCGCACTGAACCGTTTGGCAAAAAGGCGCTCGCAATAAAGCTCGAAGACCCGCGAGATGCGTGGCGACAGGGCACTGACAACCTCCGCTGCTGCCTTGGCATCACGTTCATTGACAGATGGTTTGTCAGGCCATTGCGTCAAATGCCAATATCCTGGTTCAACAGTTCGCTGGTTATGCGTGCCGATTCAAAGATCACCGGCAGGCCGGAACCCGGGTGCGTGCCGCCGCCGACAAGGTACACCCGCTCGAGGTCCTCGTAGCGGTTCTGGGGACGGAAGCACAGCATCTGGTTCAAGGTGTGGCTCATGTTGAAGGTAGCACCCTTGTAGATGTGCATGTCGGCTTCCCAGTCGTCCGGCGTGACCATCTTTTCATAGCGGATGCGCGAGCGGATATCCGGGATGCCCATCAGGGACAGCCTGTCGAGGGTCTTCTCGCGGAACGCGGCAGCTTCCTTCTTCCAGTCGATGTTGGTCGTGCGATGCGGCACCGGCACCAGTACGTAAAGCGTGCTGTGGCCTTCCGGCGCCAGCGTCTGGTCGGTGATGCAACCGTTCTGCACATAGAATGATGGCGACTTGGGCAACACCATCTTGGTCTGGATTTCGTCAATGTTGCCATTGAAGTCTTCCGACAGGACGATGGTGTGGTGCGGCACGTGCTCGAGCTTGCCCTCGAGCCCCAGGTACAGCATGAACGTCGAGCAGGAGAAGTCCTGCTTGGCGATCTTGCGGTCGTTCCACTTCTTGCGCATCTCGTTTGGTACGAGCTTGGGCAGCACGTGGGCGAAGTCGGCATTCATCACCAGGCCGTCAAGCTCGTAGGTGCCCTTGTCGGTGGTGACGGCGGTGGCGCGCTTGCCCTCGAAGGCGATCGAGGTCACCGCCTCGTTGAGCCTCAAGTCCACACCCATGTCCACGGCCAGCTCGCCCATGCGCTGCATGACGGCGGTGCAGCCGCCGACCGGATGCCAGATGCCGTACTCGTGCTCGAGGAAGGCAAGGATGGTGAACAGCGACGGGCACTTGAACGGCGACATGCCCAGGTACTTGGCCTGGAACGAAAATGCCCGGCGCACCCGGGGATCCTTGAAGTAGCGCTCAAGGTCCTTTTCCAGCGACCGCTGCGGATTGATGTTGGGCAACGCCTTCAGCACGTCGGGGCGGAAGAAGTCCGCAATCGACATGAACGGGTTTTCCAGCACGGTACGGAATTTCTCGAGCTTCTTGCGGTTGTCGCGCATGTAGCGTTCGAGATTGTTGGCATCGGCCGGCGACAGCTTGGCGATTTCTGCCTTCATTGCTTCTTCGCCGCTGACCACGTCGAGATGGCCGCCCTCCTCATGCACCACCCGGTACATCGGCTCCACGCGCTTGATCGGCACCTCGCGCCACAGGTCGTAGCCGCAATAGGTGAATATCTCCGACAGGATGCGCGGATAGAGGAAAAAGGTCGGACCGATATCGAACGTGAAGCCGTCTTCCTTGATCGCGCCGGTACGGCCGCCGACCCGCGCCTGGCGTTCAATCAGGGTGACGTCATAACCACGGCGCCTCAGGATCATGGCAGACGCGAGCCCGCCTGGTCCGGCACCGACAATAACAATACGCGGAGTTGTTGATTTCATGCTGATCAAGCTGGTCCCAAAGTCGATTTCGATATGCGAGAGAAAACCGGGCCCGGCCGCGTTCCGGCTGATGCCCCCCAAGTCTTCATCCGGTCGTTATAAAGGGTGCTGGCACATTGAAAAGCCCTGACACCTATGACCATTTGCCGCTCATGAGGAACCTGGTTGCAAAACGCGGCAAGGTTTTGCACAGGCCGTCTGGCGGCTTTTCTTTTGACGGCAAACCGGCTAGTTCTGGGCGTGGTTCGCGCCCGCGGCAAACTTGATACGGCGCCTGCCAAGCAGGCTGCAGGGGCCATTTTTCCATATGCCGGTCATTTCGGTCACAGATCTCAGAAAAACCTACACCGGCAGAACTGCGGTGGACGGTATATCGTTTTCGGTCCGCAAGGGAGAAACATTCGCCCTGCTCGGTCCCAACGGTGCCGGCAAGACATCGACCATCGAAATTCTTGAAGGCTACCGCAAGGCGGATGGCGGCACGGTGAAGGTGCTCGGCCTCGACCCCCAGGCCGACCGGATGCAACTCAAGCTGCGGACAGGTCTCGTCCTGCAGAGCACTGCGCTCGAACCAGAACTGACCGTGCTGGAGACGATCAGCGCGTTTGCCCGGCTCTACCCGAACCCCGCCAACATCGGCAGCGTGCTGACCTCGGTCAACCTCAACCACATGCAGGACAAGCGCGTGGGTGCGCTGTCCGGCGGCCAGAAGCGACGGCTCGAGATTGCGCTTGGCATCATCGGGCAGCCGGAGCTGCTGTTCCTCGATGAGCCGACCACCGGGCTCGACCCGGCAGCCCGGCGCAAGATCTGGGCGCTGGTACGCCAGCTCAATTCAGACGGCTGCAGCATCCTGCTGTCGTCGCACTACATGGACGAGGTGCAGGCACTGGCGGACCGCATGGCGATCCTGGTCAACGGCCGCATCGCAACCGAAGGCCGGCCAGACGAACTGCAGGCGTTGCACGCCTCGCACGTCACCATCCGCTTTGATGTCCAGTCCCGGACGCTGCCGGAGCTTCCATCCAACATGGGCTCGCGGTTGCACATCGAACACGGCATGGCGTCACTGCATACCCAGGACCCGGTGCATGCCCTGAACGAACTGACCGGCTGGGCGCTGCAGCACGGGCTGGACCTGCCCGCCCTTACCGTGTCGCGGCAAAGCCTTGAAGACATCTACCTCAAGCTGGCCGGCGAAGCAGCGGCAGGAGATCCCACATGATGCTGGTGCAGGAATCCATCCACCAGCTGCGGCTGTTCGCGCGCAGGCCCGTGGCCATGTTCTTCGTCATCGTGATGCCGCTGATCCTGCTGATCGTGCTCACCCAGTTGTTCGGCAACGAGCGCATCGAGGGGCTCGGGCTCAACACCGCGCAGTTCTATACCCCGGCGCTGGCCGTGTTCGGCGTTGTAATGGCCTGTTACACCTACCTTGCGGTCTCAACCGCAACGGCGCGCGACCTTGGCATTCTCAAGCGGGTGCGCGGCACGCCGATGCCGCCGTCGATCTACATCTGCGCCCGCATCGTGGCCGTCTCGGTAATCGCGTTCACGTCACTCGTGCTGGTCATTGCCACCGGCGCCCTGGCGTTCGGCGTCGAGATCATCTGGGAGAGGGTACCGGCAGCACTGATGGTGGCCGTCATCGGGGCACTGTGCTTTGCAGCCCTTGGCATGATGATCACTGCGCTGTTTCGCTCGGCTGAAACGGTGCAGGCCGCAACCAGCGCCACCATCATGCCGCTGGCGTTCATCTCGGACATCTTCGTGCGGCCAAACACGGAAAGCTCGGAGTGGATACCGGTGATCGGCAACCTGTTCCCGCTCAGGCATTTCTCGCTAGCGTTCCAGCATGCGTTCGATCACGCCTATGAAGGTGCGGGTTTCGGCCTGCCCGATGCCGAGGGCGTCGTCTTCTCCATCCTGCCGCACATCGGGGTAATGGTGCTGTGGGGCGTTGCCGCCGCCCTGATCGCCGCGCGCTGTTTCAACTGGGACGCCCGCGCCGCCTGACGTGTGGAATGGCAGGCCATGCCGCGCTATAGTCCGGGCCGATGATTCACCTTGCACCCCAGCCAGATGACCCGGTCAACTGCCTCGATGGCAGGCAATCGCCGACGGCGGCTGCCATCCAGCGTGGCGTGGGGCGGATGTTGCGTGACGCTGCCTTTGCCAGCCTGTGCGAACTGCCGCTCGCCAATGGCCGACGCGCCGACGTGATGGCCATCGGGCGCAAGGGCGAGCTGTGGATCATCGAAATCAAGTCGTCGCCCGCCGATTATCTCGGCGACCACAAGTGGCACCACTACATGGATTTCTGCGACCGGTTCTTCTTCGCCATTCCGCGCAGCATGGACCCGGACCTGATCGACTCCGGTGCGGGCCTGATCATTGCCGATGCCTGGGGAGCCGAGATCATGCGCGAGGCAGCCGAAGACAGGCTTGCCCCGGCAAGGCGCAAGGCGGTCACGCTGCTGATCGCACGGGCTGCCTCGATGCGGCTGCAGTCAGCCGCAGATCCCAACGCCGGCACCCCTGTCTAGCATTCGATCTAGCGAGGTGCGCGCTTTGCAAGGATGCGCTGCAGGGTACGCCGGTGCATGTTCAGCCGCCGGGCGGTCTCGGACACATTGCGATTGCACAGCTCATAAACGCGCTGGATGTGCTCCCACCGCACGCGATCGGCCGACATCGGGTTTTCGGGCAGGGCCGCGCGGTTGTCGGTCTGCGCCATCAGCGCGCCATAGACCGCATCAGCATCGGCGGGCTTGGACAGGTAGTCGGCCGCGCCGATCTTTACCGCAGACACCGCCGTGGCGATGTTGCCATAGCCTGTCAGCACCACGGCGCGGGCATCCGGCCGGACCCGGTGAATGGCCTCGACGACATCAAGCCCGTTGCCATCTTCCAGGCGCAGGTCAACCACCGCATAGGCTGGCGGATCGCGCTTCACCTCGAGCAGGGCCTCGGCGACACTTGATGCCATGCGCACCTCGAACCCGCGGGTTTCCATGGCGCGTCCCAGCCGTTGCAGGAACGGCTTGTCGTCGTCAACGAGCAGCAGGGACTTGTCACCTTCGGGCAGCGTGTCATTCATGTCGTTCAATCCAGTCTGTTTCCGGTCGTTTCTTGTTTCTGGTCCGGGCCTGCCGGAACGTCGTTACCACTTTTGCCTACGCAAGCCAAAATCACAAGCCGCTCATCGGGTTTGCCGGTTCTTCCAGCGCCTCGCGCGGCCACACGATGCGCACCACGGCGCCGGTCTCTGGTGCGGCACGGTTTGCCAGCGTCACCTGTGCACCGGAGCGTTCCAGCAGCGTCTTGGCGATAAAGAAGCCCAGGCCCATGCCCCCGGTGCCCTCGCGCCTGACAACGTCGGCGGAGGCATACCGGCTGCGGCTGGTCACGAACGGATCGCCCAGCCGCTCCATGATGTCGTGGTGAAAGCCGCTGCCGTCATCGCTGATTGTCACGCTCAGCTGCTCCAGCGACCACGAGATGCGCACGGTAACGCTTGAGCGGGCGAAGTCGACGGCGTTTTCCATCAGGTTGCCGAGGGCGTACTTGATGGCCGTGTTGCGCGCCATCACCGGCTCTGGCAGCGGCTCGCCGTCGCGCCCGGTCTTGGGTTCCACGTCGAACAGGATTGCCACGTCCGCGGTGTTGAGCGGTTCGGCGATCTCTTCCGCGAGCGCTGTCATGCGCACGGTCTGCATCATCGCGTCGGACTGGTTGTCGCGCCGCGTCAGCCGGGACAGTATCTCGCGACATCGCTGTGATTGCGAGACCAGCAGGTCGAGGTCGTCGGCCTGCGGGCCTTCCAGCTTGGCTTCGTGTTTCAGCTCCTTGGCAACCAGCGCGATGGTGGCCAGCGGCGTGCCAAGCTCGTGCGCCGCTGCTGCGGCCAGCCCGTCAAGCGCGGACAGTTGCTGTTCATGGGCCAGTGCCACTTCGGTCGCGGCCAGCGCATTTGCCATGTCGCGGGCTTCACTGGCGACGGAACTCACATACAGCGTGGAAAACACGATGCCGCAGACCAGCGCGATCCAGATGCCGAACTTGTACAGTTCGGTCAGTTCCAGACTTTGCGCCTCGTGCCATGGCAACCGCTGGTGCCACAGCGCCAGCAGCGTGGCCAGGGCAATGGCGAGGCTCGCGAGCAACAGTGTGCGGTTCATCGGCATGGTGGCCGCCGAAACAGTCACCGGAACGATGAACAGGAACACAAACGGATTGGTGATGCCGCCGGTGAGGTACAGCAGCACCGCCAGCTGGCAGATGTCATAGGCCAGCAGCAACGAGGCAAATCGCTGGTGCAGCCGGGCCGTTACGCTCCAGCCCAGCGACAGCGAAATGTTCAACCACGCCGACAAGGCAATCACCGTCAGGCAGATGCCCAGCGGCAACGGGAACCCCAGCCACAGGTGCACCACGGCAACCGCGAGCAACTGGCCGGTCACCGCCAGCCAGCGCAACCGGACGGAGGTACGCAGCCTCAGCCCTTCGGAGGTGAACAGCGAGTAGATCGAGCGCCGGGCGTTGCTGGTGGCAGCGCCGATGCCTGTTGCGCCAATATCGGGTCGTACATGGGCCATTGCCGGGCTGTCCTGGGTGTTGCGGGGCTGTACATGGATGACCCTAGTCCGGCCATGCGCTGCAATACAAGTTGTGCATGTGCCGGGTTCCGAACCGCGAAAGGCTGGCGGTTGCGGGAATTTGTCGCTTTGCAGCCTGAGGCCTGCAGGCCTAGACATGGGCCATGAACAAATCATCGATCATACTGGCTCTTGGGGCCTTGCTTGTCGCACTCGGGGCACTTGCCGCAACGCTGGTCTTTGCGCCCGGCTCGCGCATGGGCGAAGTGGTCTCCAGTGGCACCGCGCTGGTCGGCGGCAGTTTCGAAGCCACCGACCAGACCGGCAAGCGCGTCAGCGACAAGGACTTCCTCGGCAAGCACACGCTCTACTATTTCGGCTACACCTATTGCCCTGATGTGTGCCCGGCCGAGCTGCAGGTGCTGTCTGCTGCGCTGAACGAGGTACCGGATGCGGAGAAGAATTTCCGGCTGGTCTTCGTGACCATCGATCCGGCCCGCGACACACCTGACGTGATGAAGAGCTACGTGGAAAACTTCTGGCCCGGCACCAGCGGATTGACGGGGTCAGACGAGGACATCCGCAACCTTGCGTCGAAGTTCCGCGTTTACTACGCAAAGGCACCCGATCCGGAAGGAACCCGCAAGGACGACTACCTCATGGACCACTCGTCCATCGTTTACCTGATGGGCCCCGACGGCAAGTTCCTCAAGCATTTCCCTTATGGCACCTCCGCCGACAGGATTGCGGAACATCTCAGGTCCGTTACCTCCAAGTGAGGCCATTAAGGTTTTTGCGTGATAATCCGGCAGAAACGGGTATTCTCCGGCCCGGCGTGCCTGTGCAGGACTTCTTGCTATGTTGCACTGCAACATAAGATGTCCTATGTAACAGGCAGTTTAACGTTCAGACCCGCAGGTGATCATGCTGTACATGCTTTATGAACTGAACCACGCGGCTGTCGCACCCTGGCGGCTGGCAGCGAACTACGGTCAGGCTTTCTGGAGCAACGGTATCAACCCCCTGTCCTCGACCGAGTTCGGCCGCTCGATGTCGGCGTCGCTGGAAATGTTCGAGCGACTGACCCGCCGCTATGGCAAGCCACCGTTCGACATCCACAGCGTGACCGTGAACGGCGAGGACGTTGCCGTCACCCAGAAAGTTGTGCTCGAGAAGCCGTTCTGCCGGCTGCTGAAGTTTGAAAAGACCATCAAGCCCAACGGCAAGGCAACCGAACCCAAGAAGATCCTGATCGTCGCGCCGATGTCCGGTCACTATGCAACGCTGCTGCGCGGCACGGTGGAAGCGATGCTGCCGCACGGCGATGTCTATATCACTGACTGGATCGACGCCCGCGACGTGCCGCTGGCGCTGGGCTCGTTCGACCTCGACGACTACATCGATTACGTGATCGAGATGGTGCACCTGCTCGGCGAGAAGGTGCACGTGATGGCCGTGTGCCAGCCGACGGTGCCGGTACTGGCCGCAGTGTCACTGATGCACCAGCGCAATGACAAGCTGGTGCCTGCCTCCATGATCCTGATGGGCGGCCCCATCGATACCCGCCGCAACCCGACCGCCGTCAACGAACTGGCGACGGAACGCGGAACCAACTGGTTCAGGCGTCATGTCATCACCCGCGTACCGCCGCCGAATGCCGGGTTCATGCGCCAGGTCTATCCGGGCTTCCTGCAGTTGACGGGGTTCATGACCATGAACCTCGACCGGCACATGGACGCCCACCGCGAGTTGTACTGGCACCTTGTCGAAGGCGACGGCGACTCGGCTGAAAAGCACCAGGAATTCTATGACGAGTACCTCTCGGTCATGGACCTGACCGCCGAGTTCTACCTGCAGACCATCGAGAAGGTGTTCGTGAAGCAGGCCCTGCCGAAGGGCGAGTTCACCTACCGCGACGTGCTGATCGAACCGGCCTCCATCACGCGTACCGCGCTGATGACGGTCGAGGGAGAGCGTGACGACATCTCCGGCATCGGCCAGTCCGAAGCAGCGCACGAGCTTTGCACCAACATCCCGCAGGAAAAGCGCGCCCACCATCTGCAGGAGAAGGTCGGCCACTACGGCGTGTTCAACGGGTCGAGGTTCCGCGCCCATGTTGTGCCACGCGTGGTGAAGTTCATGGATGAACAGGGCTGACGGCCAGGCCGCCTCTACAAGCGCCGGGAGATTGATCGCCCGGCGCATTTCATGACAGACTCGAGGCAGGTCCGCCGGCAATACGAATCAACCCCGGCGGACGGCTCCAGACAGGCATGCCGCTCAAGCATCTCAAGAAACTGATCGGGTCAGGCGCGGCCGAGGCCCCGGCGCCTGCCACCCTGACCCTCGACGGGCGCGACGTGCCGGTGCGCTACCGGCGCAATCCGCGCGCCCAGCGCATCATCATGCGCATGGACAAGACGGGCCGGGGCATCGTGCTGACCGTGCCGGACGGCACAAGCCATGCCCGCGCCCACGAGTTTGCGAGGTCACAGTCCGGCTGGATCTGGCAGCGGCTTGATGCAACGGGCAGCACTGATGATGCAAAGAGCCTTGCCGGCACCTCCATCGTGGTGCGCGGTGCAAACCATGTCATCGTGGCAGCAGAAGGCCGCGGGGTGCCCGTCCACATCCGCGATTTTCCCGAACCCAGCCTGATGGTTCGCGGCGAGCCCGAGCACATGGCCCGGCGCATTACCGATTTCCTGAAGCGCGAGGCCAAGGCCGATCTTGAACGAACCTCGCGCGCCTATGCCGATGCGATGGGCGTGACCTTCAAGACCGTATCAGTGCGCGACACCACCAGCCGCTGGGGCTCGTGTTCCAGCACCGGCACGCTGTCCTACTCATGGCGGCTGATCCTGGCGCCACCGCGCGTGCTGGACTATGTCGCCGCGCACGAGGTTGCGCACCTGCGCGAAATGAACCACGGGCCGGATTTCTGGGAACTGGTGTACCGGCACTGCCCGCACACCGAGATGGCGCGAAAGTGGCTGCGCAAGAACGGTCACACGCTGCACAAGATGCCGGTCTGATCGTTCGGCAATGCGGCTGCGTCAGCGCGTCTGCTGGAACTGTTCGCGGCGGCGCTGACTGAACGACTTGTCCTGCTGGCGAACCGGTTCACGCACCACCGGCTCCGGCTCGCGCGTTCCGAAGATGTTGCGCAAGCTGTCAACGAACCCGCCGCCATCGTTCTGGGCGGTTGCATCCGGTTCCGGAGCATAGGCGATGGCTGGTTCGTCCAGCTGGTAATAGCCCGGCAGCGGCACCGAATCCCTGGTGGCGTGGGCAGGCACCATGACCGCAGCAAACATGCGCGCCGGCATAGATCCGCCGGTCACGTCCTTGGTGGGGGCGTTGTTGTCGTTGCCCACCCACACCCCGGTCACCAGGTGAGACGTGTAGCCAATGAACCACGCGTCACGGTAATCCTGCGAGGTACCGGTCTTGCCGGCGGTTTCGTGGTTCTCGATGCGCGCGGTCGTGCCGGTACCATCCTCGATGACCTGGCGCAGCATGAAGTTCATGGCACCAAGGCTTTCAAACGAGATCACCTGCCCCGGCCCGCCACCAGAGCGTTCATACAACACCTTGCCCTCACGGGTCGTGATGCGGGTAATCGCATGTGGCAGCACGCCACTGCCGCCATTGGCAAACGGCACGTAGGCCGTTGTCATTTCGAGCAGCGAAACTTCCGAGGTACCCAGCGCAATCGAGGCGTTGGAAACCAGCGGCGACGAGATTCCCATGCGGCGCGCCGTTGCGGCCACGTTGTCGGGACCGACTTCGACGGCCAGTTTTGCCGCCACCGTGTTGATCGACTTGGACAAGGCCGTCGTCAGCGAGACCGGGCCGAGGTGCTTCTTCTTGTAGTTGTCGGGTGACCAGTCGCCGAAGGTGACAGGCTCGTCGATCTTGACGGTCTTCGGGGTCATGCCGGCATCGATTGCCGTAAGGAACACGAACGGCTTGAACGAGGAGCCCGGCTGACGTCTTGCCTTGACGGCACGGTTGAACTGGCTCCTGGCATAGGAGCGGCCACCGATCATGGCGCGCACAGCGCCGGTCGTGTCCATGACCACCATGGCGGCCTGCGTGGCATTCAGCTTCTTGCCATTTGCATCAAGCTCGGCTCGCAATGCCTTCTCGGCATTGGCCTGAAGTTGCGGGTCGATGGTCGTTTCCACGACCACCGAATCCTTGAGATCGCCGATCAGCTCCGGCAGGCTTTCCGACACCCAGTCCACCACATAGCGTTTGGCGGAGATGTAGGTGGTGCTGGCGGTTCGCGCCTTGACGCCGGTTGTCGCGTCGGCTTCCGCCTGGGTGATGAAGCCCGCCCTGGCCATGTCGTTGAGCACTTCGCGGGCGCGCGCATTGGCCCGTTCGGTCGAGGTGATCGGGTTGAAGCGGCTGGGCGCCTTGAGCACGGCTGCAAGTACGGCAGCCTCGGACAGGTTCACGTCACGGGCGGACTTGCCGAAGAACTTCTCCGCCGCCTTGTCGATGCCGGTGGCACCGGCCCCAAAGTACACCCGGTTCATGTAAAGCTGGAGTATCTCGTCCTTGGAGTACTTGCTCTCGAGCCACAGCGCCAGCACCGCTTCCTGCAGCTTGCGTTCCAGTGTTCGTTCGGGTTTCAGGAACAGGTTCTTGGCAAGCTGCTGGGTCAGCGTCGATCCGCCCTCAACCGTCGCGCCGGCGCGCCAGTTCGAGATGAGCGCACGTCCGACGCCGATCGGGTCGATGCCGAAATGCGAGTAGAACCGGCGATCCTCAATGGCGATGATGGCCTGCGGCACATAGGGCGGCAATTCATCGATGCGTACTGCATCGCCAAAAAACGCACCGCGTTCAGCCAGGACCGACCCGTCAGCTGCCAGCAGCATCACGCCGGGTTCGCGCTCGGGAATGTTGAACAGGCCCTGCTTGTCGAGGTTGACGAAGAGGTATCCGGTCATGGCGAAGACCGCGATCACCGCCCACAGGCCGAGCATCATGGTCCATGACATGAGACGGAACAGCAGCGGACGGCGCCTTGACCGGCCGCGCGGGGCGCTTGGCGCCTCGCTCTTGCGGCGTGGCCCCGGGCCTGAGAACACAGGCTCACGGCGTTGTGGCAATTTCTTTTTTCCGCCGAACCCCAACACTTCGAACAAGTTCCTCGTGCTTGACCGGCACTGGTGCCGCCCACCGGCAAGGCATGCGCCCGCGTCCTGGCGCAACCCTAGAGGGTGCGGATTAACCGGCTGTTAACGCTAGCTGCCGTTAGCAGGCACGGCATATCCATGCACCATCTCCCCCACGGCTTGACCTCGAAACGTGTCACTACAATGGCAGGGCGATGGCAACCTTGCCGGACTAGACGTCGAGGTTGGCCACCGACAGGGCATTTTCGCGGATGAAGTCGCGGCGCGGCTCTACCACGTCGCCCATCAACTTTGTGAACAGGTCGTCGGCCTCGTCCAGTTCGGACACCTTGACCCTGAGCAGCGAGCGGACATTCTTGTCGAGTGTCGTTTCCCAGAGTTGTTCCGGGTTCATCTCGCCAAGCCCCTTGTAGCGCTGCATGGAGATGCCCTTGCGGCCTTGCGCAAACACCGCATCAAGCAGGTCCATGGGCGAGTAGATGGCGATCTCGACATCCTTGCGGCGCAGCTTTGCGGGCTTGGCGTAGATCTCCTGCAGATGGGCTGCCAGCCGGTCGAGGCGGATCGCCTCGGACGAGCCGAGGACGCGCGCATCGAGGGTGTGCGCCTCCCTGACGCCCCGCAGTTCGCGGGTGAAGGTCAGGCCGCCATCGGCGTCCACCAGACCTTCCCAGCCACGCTCGGTTTCCTCGGAAATGGAATCGAGCCTGCGGGCGATGTACGCGGCAGCCCCTTCGGCACTTTCACGCGATGCCAGCACTTCGGGGTTGAATGCACCGGCAATGGCTGCCTGCTCGATGATGTTGCGCCCGTATCGCGAATGCATGGTGTCGAGGGCCGAGCGCACCTGCAGCGCCTTGTCGATGATGTCGCGCAGGTCTTCACCTGCCCGTTCCCCGCCACCCGCCGTTATCAGCACGGTATCGTCGATGCCCTGGCCGATGAGGAATTCCTCCAGCGCCGCGTCGTCCTTTAGGTACTGCTCGGACTGGCCGCGCTTGACCTTGTACAGCGGCGGCTGCGCGATATAGAGGTGGCCGCGCTCGATCAGCTCGGGCATCTGCCGGTAGAAGAACGTCAGCAGCAGGGTGCGGATGTGGGCGCCGTCCACGTCGGCGTCGGTCATGATGATGATCTTGTGGTAGCGCAGCTTGTCGAGGTTGAAGTCGTCACGCCCGATGCCGGCACCCAGCGCGGTGATCAGCGTGCCGATTTCCTGGCTGCCCAGCATCTTGTCGAACCGGGCCCGCTCGACATTGAGGATCTTGCCGCGCAATGGCAGCACGGCCTGGTTCTCGCGGTTGCGCGCCTGCTTGGCAGAACCGCCAGCCGAGTCGCCCTCGACGATGAACAGTTCGGACTTGGCCGGGTCGCGTTCCTGGCAGTCGGCCAGCTTGCCGGGCAGCGAGGCGATATCCAGCGCACCCTTGCGGCGCGTCAGCTCGCGTGCCTTGCGGGCAGCTTCCCGGGCAGCGGCGGCTTCGGCCACCTTGGTGACGATGGCACGGGCCTCGGCCGGGTGCTCCTCGAACCAGGTGCTCAGGCCTTCGCCCACCGCGCTTTCAACGATCGGGCGGACTTCCGACGAGACCAGCTTGTCCTTGGTCTGCGACGAGAACTTCGGGTCAGGCACCTTGACCGACAGCACGCAGGTCAGTCCCTCGCGGGCATCATCGCCAGACAGAGATACCTTCTCGCGCTTGGCAATGCCGCTCTCATTGGCATAGTTGTTGACGATGCGGGTCAGTGCCCCGCGGAAGCCGGCAAGGTGGGTGCCGCCATCGCGCTGCGGGATGTTGTTGGTGAAGCACAGCACGTTCTCATGGTAGCTGTCGTTCCACCACAATGCGCATTCCACCGTCACGTCGTCGCGCTCGGTGGTGATCGAGATCGGATCCGGCAACATGGGCTGCTTGGCCCGGTCGAGATATTTCACGAAGGCCGCGATGCCGCCCTCGTAATGCAGGTCGACGGACTTCGTCTCGACGTGGCGATTATCGCTCACATTGATGAACACGCCGGAATTGAGGAACGCCAGCTCGCGCAGCCGGTGTTCGATGGTGGCAAAATCGAACTCCACCCTGGTGAAGGTGTCCGTGCTGGGCAGGAAGGTGATCTCGGTGCCCTTGCGGTCGCCCTGCTCGCCCACGATGGCAAGCGGTGCATCGGCCACGCCATGGGTGAAGCTCATCTGCCAGTGCTTGCCACCGCGCCAGATGTCGAGCTTGAGCCAGCTCGACAGGGCATTGACCACCGACACGCCCACGCCATGCAGGCCGCCAGACACCTTGTAGGAGTTCTGGTCAAACTTTCCGCCGGCATGCAGCTGGGTCATGATGACTTCGGCTGCCGAGATGCCTTCGCCGGTGTGGATGGCGGTCGGGATGCCGCGGCCATTGTCCGACACCGAGCAGGATCCATCCGCGTTGAGCCGCACGACGACCTGGTCGCAATGACCTGCCAGCGCCTCGTCGATGGCGTTGTCCACGACCTCGTAGATCATGTGGTGCAGGCCGGACCCGTCATCGGTGTCGCCAATGTACATGCCGGGGCGCTTGCGCACCGCGTCGAGGCCCTTCAGGACCTTGATGCTGTCGGCACCATATTCTTCCGGCGTCGGTTGCCCGTTGTCGTCGCTCATGCGGTTTCCTGTTCCGTTGCAGCGTGGCTTACCTGCCCGTCGCTGACCTGGTAAATGTCCATCGACCCCGATGTTGCCTCGAACAGATGCCTGTCCGTTCCCGTCATCCACGCCTGGCTGCCCAGGTCGCGCAATTCATCCATCAAGGCGCCTCGCCGCACCGAGTCAAGGTGGGCGGCAACCTCGTCCAGCAACAGCAGGGGCGCTGCGCCATCAAAGGTCTCGCGGACCGCCCTGGCCTGGGCCAGTACCAGCCCCAGCAGCAGCGCCTTCTGCTCGCCGGTGGAGCATAGCCGGGCCTCCATCTGGCGCGGTCCGTGCACCACCAACAGGTCCGATCTGTGGGCGCCGCGAAGCGTCCGGCCGGCGGCCCTGTCAGCCATTCGCGAATCAGCCAGCAGTGTACGATATTCGTCCTCGATCTGCACGGCTGGACGGTCAAATAATTGCTGCTCCAGTTCTCCGTCCACGCTGACTTCGGACCACGGAAACGCACTGTTGCGAGCCCCGTCCCTGGCCTCGGCGACAAACCTCGACACCGTCGCCATGGCCGCATTTCGGGCTGCTGCCACGGCCACTGCCACACCGGCCAATTGAGCCTCGACACTGTCCAGCCAGCGCGCCGCAGGCCGTTCATCGGCCAGCAGCCGGTTGCGTTCGCGCAGCAGCCGCTCCAGCGCGTTGACCCTGGTGCCATGACCGGCATCGAACACCGCCGTCAGCCGGTCGAGATAGCGCCGCCTGTCTCCGGCAGGCCCGGCGAACAGCCGGTCCATGGCCGGCGTCAGCCACAACATGCGCACATGGCCCGCCAATGCCCCGGCACTGCGCTGGACCTGCCCGTCAATGCGAACCTCGCGCGCCAGCGGCGATTGGGCCTCTTCTGTATTACCTGCAGCCGGCGGCGACCAGCCAGTGCCGAGGCGCGTCTGCAGGCCGCCTTCATCGACCACCGCCGACACCGCCCAGCCCTCGCGGCTTCCGGCCTGCACGAGGTCTTCGAACGGCGCACCGCGCAAGCCGCGGCCGGGCATCAGCAGCGAGATTGCCTCAAGCACATTGGTCTTGCCCGCCCCGTTGTGGCCGGCCAGCACCACGAGCGCTGCAGCAGGCTCAAGCCGCGTGGCGTCATGGTTGCGGAACGCGCTCAGCGTCAGGCTGGTCAGTGCAAGTTTTGGTGTTGTCACCAAGGCGAATGGCTCTCCCGGCGCTGGTTTGCCTTGCCGGTCAGACGGCCTTTGACCCTAGACTCGCATCGGCATCAGGACGTACAGCACGCGATCGTCTGCAGCATCCCTCAATATGGTGGGTGAGCCCGAGTCAGACAACATGAAGGTGATGCTGTCGCCCTTGAACTGGCCCGCAATGTCGAGCAGGTAGCGCGAGTTGAAGCCCACGTCGATCGGATCGGCGGCATAGCTTGCCGCGATCTCTTCTTCGGCGGAACCTGAATCCGGGTTGTTGACGGTCAGCGTCAGCCGGTCCTGGGCAATGTTCAGCTTGACCGCGCGGCCCTTCTCGCTGGAGATCGTCGACACGCGGTCAACGGCCTGTGCAAACAGCCGCGTGTCCACGTCGAGCTGCTTGTCGTTGCCGGTCGGAATGACGCGCTCATAGTCCGGGAATGTGCCGTCGATCAGCTTCGAGGTCAGCAGCAGCCGGTCCATCTCGAAACGGATCTTCGATGCCGACAGCGACACGGCCACATCGCCGTCCTCGTCCTCGATCAGCTTCACCAGTTCCAGCACCGTCTTGCGCGGAACGATGACGCCGGGCATGCCGGCCGCACCCGCCGGTGCCGGCAGCTCCACGCGGGCAAGCCGGTGACCATCCGTGGCGACGGCGCGCATCAGGCCGTTGTCGAGGGCATGCAGGTAGATGCCGTTCAGGTAATAGCGGGTTTCCTCGGTGGAAATGGCAAACCGCGTCTTGTCGATCATCTGCTTCAGGTCGGCGGCAGAGATGGTGAAGGAATGGGTTGATTCACCGCTGGCGAGGTCCGGAAAATCCTGCGGCGGCAAGGCCTGCAGCGAAAACCGCGAGCGGCCTGCAATAACGGCAAGGCGGCCTTCATCCGGGCCCTGCTCCAACTGCAGTTGCGCACCGTCGGGCAGCTTGCGCACGATGTCGTAGAGCATGTGCGCCGGCACCGTCGTCGAGCCATGCTGGGCCACGTCGGCAGCGGTCTCTTCCACGATCTCGATATCAAGGTCGGTGGCCGTCAGTTTCAGGCCTGAACCGTCTGCCTGCAGCAGCACGTTCGACAGGATCGGTATGGTGTTGCGGCGCTCCACCACCGACTGGACGTGGTTGAGGGACTTCAGAAACGTACCGCGCTCGATGGTAACCCGCATTTTCCTGTGACGTCCTTGAAAGCATGAAGCGGAAGGGGCCGCGAAGCCCCTTGCTGACGTTTGATCCACCGCGCCGCGATCCGGCGCAAAACGGACTGAGACTTAAGCGGTTTGAAGGCTTTTGCGCAAGTCTTGCAAGCAGGCCGAAGCCGGATGTGGAAAACCCGCGTCCGGCTTGCGGTTCGCCTCAGCCCTGCTCGATCAGCCGCGACAGCAGCGTCACTTCGCGGGCCAGCTTCTCGTCCGCCGCCATGAGCTCCTCAACCTTGCGAACAGCGTGGAGGACGGTACTATGATCTCTGTTGCCGAAGCGGCGGCCAATTTCCGGCAGTGACCGGGAGGTGAGTTTCTTGGCCAGGTACATGCCGATCTGGCGTGGGCGCACGACTGCACGGGCACGGCGCGGGCTGAGCAGGTCGGCCCGGGTGACGTTGAAGTGACGGCCTACAATCCGCAGGATATCTTCGACGCGGATGCGCACCAGCTCGTTGTTCGACGACAGGTCGCGCAGTGCGAACGCTGCCATGTCCAGCGTCATCGGCTGGCGGGTCAAGTGCTGGCTGGCGATGACGCGGTTGAGCGCGCCTTCCAGTTCGCGGCCACCACCGGTGATACGATTGGCGACAAACTCCAGCACTTCTTCGGCAACGACGAGGCTCGGGTCCTTGCGCTGGATGGACGACAGCTTGGTCTGCAGGATGTTGCGGCGAAGCGCGAGGTCCGGTGCCTCGATGTCCACCACCAGCCCACCGGCAAGGCGCGAACGCATGCGCTGGTCGATGCTTTCCAGTTGCGGCGGCGGCACGTCGGCGGCAATCACCACCTGGCGCTTGGCGTCCACCAGCGAATTGAAGGTATGGCAGAACTCCTGCTGCATGGACTTGCCCTGCAGGAACTGCAGGTCATCGATGAGCAGCACGTCGATGGACTGGAAGTAGTCCTTGAACGACAGCGTGTCGCGCACCTTCAGGGCTGCCATGAAGTGATACATGAAGCGCTCGGCGGTAATGTAGAGCACCTTGCGGTCCGGGTTGAGGTCGCGAATGCGCCAGGCGATGGCATTGATCAGGTGGGTCTTGCCGAGACCGGCCGATGAATGGATGAACAGCGGGTTGAACGTCACCGGCGCGCCGGGGCGAGCCTCGGCCACCCGCATGGCGGCTGCGTGCGCCAGCGCATTAGACTGGCCTTGCACGTAGGTTTCAAATGTCAGGTTGTGATCAAGCTGCGAGCCGCGCTCACGCTCCGGGTGGCTGGAGCGCAGGCTCTTGGCCACCGGCTCGGCCGGCTCGTCATGTCCGGCATCTGTGCCAGCCATCGGTGCCAGCGCCTGGGCGGCGGTGGGCAGGCCCCTGGTGCGCACCTGGATTTCCACCAGCGTGACGGCCTCATACTCTGCCGCACAGCACACGGTCAGCTGGTCGACATAGTGCGACTTGATCCAGCTGCGCAGGAAGCGCGTCGGTACCGACACATTCAGCACCCCGTCGGCGAGGCTTTCCGGCTCCATGCGGGCAAACCAGCTGGAGTAGAGATCCTCGCCCAGTTCGGCGCGCAACCGCGCCGCAACCCGCGTCCAGATGCTCCCCAGTGACTTGCCACGTCCCCCCTGATCCGCCATGTCCTGTGTCCCCTTGTCATGGCGTGCCGTCGTGATCCCGGCGTCTGCTGCCTCACGTTTTGAAACTGCCATCATTCCCTCATTTGCCATTCTGTTTGCCCCCATCGTTCCACCACATCGCGGGGTCGCGGATTTTGCGCGCACGAAAGGGATCGATGACTGGACACCAGCCGTCGCCACACCTTCACAATCGACGCAAAAATCGTCGCCGCCGACCAGCCTGGAACGGCTGGTCACCCCGTTAAACTCTGTTACTGACTGCCGAGGGTATCCCGGTCAGACCACCCCGCCTGAGCTGATCTGAAACTGTCGTGTTCTTGTTGTTTGTGACCGTCCGCCGTTGGTGCGGGCAGTGAGGGAACTCTACAATCCGGCCTGCCGGGGATGCAAGCCGCAGAAGGTCTAAGGCTGCGCTCAATCGCTGTCAGAAGGCGCGGCGAACTGCCATCGACGCCACCTCTTGGCCCCCGCAAGCGGTTGACTCTCATAGGCAAAATCGGCCGTCCGAAGGTTTTGCAAATGTGCGGAAAACCGCGAAAAAAATTTGCACCAGGTACGCAAATCAGCTCTCGATTTTCTTGAGCTTCGCGGAGATGAGACGTTGCCTGTCACAAGCCCCTGATATGTCGAGAGGTTTTGTGACAAATGCGTTATTGGAACATTAACCGAACTTCATGTTCACGGGTCTGTCATGCTCCGTAAAGAAAACAAAAAGGGCCGCTCTCGCGACCCTTAAGATTCGTCAAGCAGGTCAATGCACTAGGCGGTTGCAGCCGTCAGACCCTTGATGCGCTTGGCCAGCCGCGACACTTTCCGCGAGGCCGTGTTCTTGTGCAGGATGCCCTTCTGGGCGCCGCGCATGACTTCCGGCTGGGCTGCCCTGAGGGCTTCGCTTGCGGCTGCCTGGTCACCACTTGCGATGGCTTCTTCAACCTTGCGCAGGAAGGTACGAACCCGCGAGCGGCGGTTCATGTTGATGTCGGTGCGCCGGGCGTTGCGGCGGACTGATTTCTTGGCCGAGCGGGTATTCGCCATATCGTCTACTTTTCCTGAACTGGTGCGATGCCAGCCTTCCGGCACCGTCACGAAAAACCAATGTCATACAGCCTGAATTGCGGCCATCAGGCAATAGCTGATCGGCCAACAGAACGGCGGATGTCCTGAATTGGCGGGTTCATAACGCAAACCGCCGGTGGCGTCAACAAACTCGTCTGCAACAGCCCGCGTCGCAATTGCCGCAACACGGTCAATTGCCAGCCTTGCGATGTCAGGAGTTGGAGAATGACGGCTTGCGCTTGTCCGCAAAGGCCGACATGCCTTCCTTCTGGTCATTGGTGGCGAACATGGCATGAAACAGGCGGCGTTCGAAGCGCACGCCTTCAGCCAGCGTGGTCTCGTAGGAACGGTTCACCGACTCCTTGGTCATCATGGCGATCGGCCTGGACTTGGCCGCAATGACGCCTGCCACCTTGATCGCTTCGTCGATGAGCTGGTCAGCCGGAACGACGCGCGAGACCAGACCGGCGCGTTCTGCTTCTTCTGCGTCCATCATGCGGCCGGTGAGGCACATTTCCATGGCCTTCGACTTGCCCACGAACCGGGTCAGCCGCTGGGTGCCGCCGGCACCCGGCATGACGCCGAGGTTGATTTCCGGCTGGCCGAACTTCGCCGTGTCGGCGGCCAGGATGAAATCGCACATCATCGCCATTTCACAACCGCCACCCAGGGCAAAGCCCGCCACGGCGGCGATCACCGGCTTGCGGACCGTGGTGATGCGCTCCCACTTGCCGATGAAGTCGCCCATGTAGGTGTCCATGTAGGACTTGGACTGCATTTCCTTGATGTCGGCCCCGGCAGCAAAGGCCTTTTCCGACCCGGTCAGCACGATGCACCCGATGGCATCGTTGTGCTCGAACGCCTCCAGCGCCTGGTTGAGCTCGTCGATCAGGGCCGAGTTGAGCGCATTGAGCGCTTCCGGGCGGTTGAGCCGGATCAGGCCAACGGCATCACGGGTTTCGACGATGATGTTGTTGTAGCTCATTGCGTGGTGTCTCCGCAGGAATGTGGGTGTGCTGGTTGGGCCAGACAGTCCGGCGCACTAGACCGCAAACCGGTTACCGCTGGCAAGTGGGACAGAAGAAGGTGGACCGGCCGGACTGGACGATACGTTCGACCGTGCTTGTGCATCCCGCGGTGCGGCACGGGTCGCCCTCGCGGTCGTACACGTCGAATCGCTGCTGGAACTCGCCGGAGGATCCGTCCGTGTGAGCGTAGTCGCGCAAGGTCGATCCGCCCGCCTGGATGGCTTCTGCCAGCACCGAACGGACCGCTGCCACCAGCGCCTCGACGCGCGGGCTGATGCCGTGCTTGCGCACGATGCTGCCGGCCAGGCGGCGTGGCGACAGCCGTGCCCGGTAAAGCGCCTCGCAGACATATATGTTGCCGAGACCTGCAATGATGCGCTGGTCCAGCAAGGCAGCCTTGAGAGGTGTTTTCCGGCCTGACAGGGCCTGCGCGAGGAACGTGGCGTTGAAACTGTTGCCCAGTGGCTCCACGCCAAGGCCTGCGAGGAAGCGATTGGAGTCCTGCCCGCCCGGCGCGATGAGATCGACAAAGCCGAACCGGCGCGGGTCGGCATAAACGATGCGCGTGCCATCGGCGAGGTCGACCACCATGTGGTCATGCGGCCCGTCACCCTTGCGGCCGGCCTCCTCGGCAAAATAGAACTCGCCAAGGTTCTGTGCCTCGCCGCCGGCCCGCCAGATGGTGAAGCGTCCGGTCATGCCAAGGTGCGCCAGCAGGATCGACCCGCCCGCCAGGTGAATGAGGATGTACTTGGCGCGCCGTTCCACCCGTTCCACCATCAACCCGGTCACTGCGTCGGCCAGACCGGCCGGAAACGGGAACCGCAGGTCGGCCCGGTTGAGCGTCAGCCGGGCGATGTGCTTGCCCGCGAGTGCAGGCTCAAGACCGCGGCAGACGGTTTCAACTTCGGGCAGTTCAGGCATCGGTTTGCTCCGGCAATCGGCAAAGTGCGGCACGTTCACCGTGACATCGGCAACAGATAGCCATGATCGCAGGCGTGGTCTATGGTGCCGGCCCAAGATGGGACGCAACGAAGACAACATCAAGCCGGGCGAGACGTCGTTCGGCTTCCGCACGGTTTCGGAACAGGACCGGCAGGGCCTGGTGAACGAGGTGTTCGCCAAGGTTGCGGCCCGCTATGACCAGATGAACGACCTGATGTCGGCCGGCCTGCACCGGCTGTGGAAGGACGACTTCATTGCCCTGCTGAACCCGCCGAAGACCGCGCATGCCTTCAAGGTGCTGGACGTGGCCGGCGGCACCGGCGACATTGCCTTCCGCATCGCCGCAGCAGGTGGCAGCGGCACGCACGTGACCGTCGCCGACATTTCAGAGAACATGGTCCGTGAAGGTGCGCGCCGGGCGTCCACCGAGAAATCCGGGGGCAAATGCAGCTTCACCGTCGGCAACGCGGAACACCTGGCGTTTCCCGATTCGAGCTTCGACGCCTACACGATCTCGTTCGGCATCCGCAATGTCACCCACATCGACCGCGCACTGGCCGAAGCCTGGCGCGTACTGAAGCCCGGCGGGCGGTTCATGTGCCTTGAGTTCTCCCACGTCGACGTGCCCGGCATGGACCAGTTCTACGAGGCCTACTCGATGACGGTGATCCCTGCCGTCGGCAAGATCGTGACCGGAGACGGTGATCCATACCGTTACCTCGTCGAAAGCATCCGCAAGTTCCCGCCGCCAGTGGCGTTTGAAAACATGATCCGGGAGGCGGGCTTCCAGCGCGCCAGCCACCGCCTGCTGACGGGCGGCATCGTGGCGATCCATTCCGGCTGGAAGATCTGAAGGCGGGCGGGGCCCAATCCATGTTGCGCCGGATCAGACATATCGCAAAGCTTGTGCGCGCGGCCCGCGTGATCGCCCGGCATGGCGGCTTTGACGGCGTGCTCGCAGACCCGCAGGTGCCTGCGCCTGCGCGCACCGCACTGCGCCTGATGGGGGCCGGGAAGACCCGGTCCAGGGCCGAGAGCAGCGCCCTTGCCAATGCGCTGGAAGAACTCGGCCCAAGCTATATCAAGCTGGGACAATTCCTCGCCACCCGGCCCGACATGATCGGTCCGGAACATGCCAGGGGACTGCGCCAGTTGCAGGACCGCATGGCGCCGTTTTCCATGGACGAGGCGCGCGAGAGCATCCGGACCGGGCTTGGCCGGCCTTCCGGCGAAATCTTTGCCGACCTGTCCGGCCCGATTGCGGCAGCCTCGATTGCCCAGGTCCACAAGGGTGAACTGACCGGCCCTGATGGAGCCCGGCGCGAGGTGGCGGTCAAGGTGCTGCGGCCCGGTGTCGAACGCCGCTTCCGCGATGACCTGGACACGTTCTTCACCGCCGCCCGGCTGGCCGAACGCGCCTCGGCCGAAGCGCGCCGGTTGCGGCTGGTCAACGCGGTTGAAACGCTGGAGCGCTCGGTCGAGCTGGAGATGGACCTGCGGCTCGAGGCAGCCGCCATGTCCGAGATGGCCGAGAACACCCGTGACGATCCGGGCTTCCGGGTGCCCCAGGTTTACTGGCAGGAAACCTCGCGCCGGGTGCTGACCAGCGAGTGGATCGACGGCATCGCGCTCACCGACACGCAAGCGCTTGCATCATCCGGCCTTGACCTGCCCCTGCTCGGCGACACGGTGATCCAGTCGTTCCTGCGCCACGCAATGCGCGACGGGTTTTTCCATGCCGACATGCACCAGGGCAACCTGTTCATCGATCGCGACAACAACCTCGTGGCGGTCGACTACGGCATCATGGGCCGGCTGAGCGTCAAGGAACGGCGCTTTCTGGCGGAGATCCTGTGGGGCTTCATCAAGCGCGATTACCTGCGCATCGCCGAGGTGCATTTCGAGGCCGGTTACGTGCCGGCCTCGCAGGACGTTCACCTGTTCGCGCAGGCGCTTCGCGCCATTGGTGAACCGATCATGGGGCGAGCATCGGCCGACATCTCCATGGCGCGGCTGCTGACGCAGCTGTTCGAGGTCACCGGCCAGTTCGCCATGGCCACGCAACCGCAGCTGATCCTGCTGCAGAAGACCATGGTGGTGGTCGAGGGCGTGGCTCGCAGTTTCAACCCCAACCTCAACATCTGGGTCACCGCAGAACCCGTCGTGGCCGAGTGGGTCGAGCAGAACTTCGGCCCGCGCGCGCGCCTTGGTGAAGCTGCTGATGGCGCGGCCTCGCTGGGCCGGTTGGCTGCCGCCTTCCCGGAGCTGATGCGCGAGGCCAGCCAGGCCACCACGCTGCTTTCATCGATGGCGCAATCGGGCGGTATCCGGCTGGACCCCGAGACAACCGACCAGATGGCCCGGGCGCAGGCGCGCCAGTCCGCGTCCACCCGGCTCGCATTGTGGGTTGGCGCCATCGCACTGGTGGTGCTTGCCGTCGCACAACTGATGTAGGATGGTGCCTTCATGAATGAAGACACCGGCTACCGGAACAGCACAATGAGCCCTACCGGTCATGAACACGGACGCATCCTGCTGGTCATCGGCGGAGGCATCGCGGCGTACAAGTCGCTGGAGTTGATCAGGCTGTGCCGCAAGGCTGGCATTGCGGTGACGCCCATCCTGACACGGGCCGGTGCCGAGTTCGTCACGGCCCTGTCGGTTGCCAGCCTCGCCGGCGAGAAGGTCTATACCGACCTGTTCGATCTGACCGACGAGGCCGAGATGGGCCACATCCAGCTGTCACGCGTGGCTGACCTCGTGGTGGTTGCACCTGCCACTGCCGACCTGATGGCCAAGATGGCAGGTGGCCTTGCCAACGATCTTGCCTCCACCGCGCTGATGGCAACCGACAAGCCCGTGCTGGTCGCGCCCGCCATGAACGTGCGGATGTGGCAGCACCCTGCGACGCAGCGCAACATCGCCACGCTGAAGCAGGACGGCGTCCTGTTCACCGGCCCCGATGACGGCGACATGGCGTGCGGCGAGTTCGGACCGGGCCGGATGAGCGAACCGGCTGCCATCTTCGCTGCCATCGAGCAGTTCCTCGGCGGCATTTCCTCGCCAGCCGCCAGCGGGTATCCCGGGGACGGCTTCGCACATGGTCCCCTGGTGGGCCGCCGCGTCGTCATCACCGCTGGGCCGACCCATGAACCCATCGACCCGGTGCGCTACATCGCCAACCGCTCGTCCGGCAAGCAGGGCTATGCACTGGCGGCGGCTGCCATCGCCGCCGGCGCAGAGGTCGTGCTGGTATCCGGTCCCGTGCAGTTGCCGCTTCCGCCGGGGGTCGAACTGATCCGGGTTGAAACTGCCCGCGAGATGCTGGCCGCCGTCGAAACCGAGATGCCGTGCGACATTGCCATCTTCTGCGCCGCCGTGGCCGACTGGCGCAGCGCAACTGATGCGCAGCAGAAAATGAAGAAGGATGGCTCCGGCAAGGTGCCGTCGCTTGAACTCACCGAGAACCCGGACATCCTGAAGACTATCGGCCACCGGACAAAGGATCGCCCGGCCCTGGTCATCGGCTTTGCCGCGGAAACCGAGAACGTTGTCACCAACGCCCGCAAGAAGCTCGAGACGAAAGCTGCCGACCTGATCGTTGCCAACGATGTCAGCCATGAAGGCGGCGTGATGGGCGGCAACAGCAACACGGTTCACCTGATCGGCAAGGACAGCGTGGAAAGCTGGGACAGGATGAGCAAGCAGGCGGTCGCCGAAAAGCTGATCGGCCGCTTTGCTGCCATGGTCCACGAAGGCACATGAGCAGCGGTGTCACCATCCGCCTGCAATGGCTCGAGCACGGTCTCGGGCTGCAGCCACCCGGCTATGCCACGCAGGACGCAGCCGGCATGGACGTGCGCGCCGCTACGCCTGCCGATGGCCCGGTCACGCTGAGGCCCGGCGAGCGCGCGGTGATCGAAACCGGGTTCTGCCTGGCCTTACCAGCCGGGTACGAAGCCCAGATCCGGCCACGCTCGGGCCTTGCCGCACAGCATGGTGTGACCTGCCTCAACACGCCGGGCACAATTGACGCGGATTATCGCGGCGAGGTGAAGGTGATTCTGATCAATCTTGGCGCTGACCCGTTCACCGTCAATCGCGGTGACCGCATTGCGCAGATGGTAATCTCGCCCGTTACGCGTGCAAGCATCGACATGACCGAACTTCTCGACCAGACGCCACGCGGCGAGGGTGGTTTCGGCTCCACCGGCAGGACCTGACCCCGATGGCCTTGAGCGACGACGAGCTGGAACGCTACGCCCGCCACATCGTGCTGCGGGAACTGGGCGGGCCGGGCCAGCAGAAGCTGAAGGCCGCACGCGTGCTGGTGATCGGAGCGGGCGGGCTGGGCGCGCCGGCACTGCTGTATTTGGCCGCGGCCGGCATCGGCACCATTGGCGTGGTGGACAACGACAGCGTCAGCCTGTCGAACCTGCAACGCCAGATAATCCACGACACGGCTGGCGCCAGGTCGCGGCTTGCCAAAACCACGAGCGCCGCCACCCGGCTGCGTGAACTCAACCCGAATGTCGAAGTGGTCGAGCACACGGTACGGCTCGATGCGTCCAACGCCATATCGCTCATTGCAGACTATGACATCGTGGCTGACGGCTGTGACAACTTCCGCACCCGGTTCCTGGTGTCGGACGCCTGCTACCTTTCAGGCAAGACGCTGGTGTCGGCGGCGGTCGGGCAGTTCGACGGGCAGCTTTCAACCTTCAAGCCGCACCTCAAGCACGACGACGGCACGCCTTACCCAAGCTATCGCTGCCTGCATCCGGACATTCCACCGGACGGGCTCATCCCCTCGTGCGAGGAGGCCGGTATCGTCGGTGCCCTCACCGGCGTGATCGGGTCGATGCAGGCGATGGAGGTGATC
This sequence comes from uncultured Alphaproteobacteria bacterium, assembly GCA_963700735.1. Taxonomy (GTDB): domain Bacteria; phylum Pseudomonadota; class Alphaproteobacteria; order Rhizobiales; family Aestuariivirgaceae; genus Anderseniella. The sequence continues at coordinate 422,935 of CAVOYR010000007.1, read as the reverse complement.
AAGGAGATCGCCGGCATGGGCGACAGCCTGGCCGGGCGCATGGTGATGTACGATGCATTGGCCGCCCGCTTCATGACCACGAAGCTGCGCTGGAACCCGGACAATCCACTCAATGGCCGCAAACCAACCATCACCGACCTGTCACACTTTGGCTGACGGTCAGTCTTCGGCCTTGACGGTGCCCATGTCTTCGGGGCGCGGCGTCGAGATGATGTTGTAGCCGGAATCGACGAAGTGCACTTCACCCGTCACGCCGCCGGCCAGCGGTGACAGCAGGTAGAGACCTGCTCCACCCACTTCCTCCAGCGCGACCGGACGGCGCAAAGGCGAGTGCTGACGCTGGAACGAGAACATCGAGCGCGCGCCGGAAATGCCGGCACCGGCCAGTGTCCGCATCGGGCCGGCCGAGATGGCGTTGACGCGGATGCCGCTTGGTCCGAAGTCCGCTGCGAGGTAGCGAACGGACGCCTCGAGAGCCGCCTTGGCCACGCCCATGACGTTGTAGTTGGGCATCACGCGGGTGGCGCCGCCATAGGTCAGCGTCACCATGGAGCCGCCCTCGTTCATCATGGCGGCAGCCCGCTTTGCGATCTCGGTAAACGAGAAGCACGAGATGATCATGGTGCGGGTGAAGTTCTCACGAGAGGTGTCGGCGTAGAGACCCTTGAGTTCATTCTTGTCGGAATAGGCGATGGCATGAACCAGGAAGTCGATGGACCCCCACTCGGCCCTGAGCCGGTCGAACACCGCATCGACGGTCGTGACATCCTCGACATCACAAGACATCACCAGGCTTGAACCTGCACTTTGCGCCAGCGGCTCAACCCGCTTGCCGAAGGCATCGCCCTGGTAGGTGAACGCCAGTTCCGCGCCATGCTCGCGCAGCGCCCGGGCAATGCCCCAGGCTATCGAATGGTCGTTGGCAACGCCCATGACGAGGCCACGGCGGCCCTTCATCAGATCGCTCTTGATTTCAATCATGCCTGGTCCTGAAAATTCCCAATCGGCACTGCCACCCCTCAAGGCGGTCGTGCCTCACCAAACCCGTTGAGGTGGTGATTACCCGTTGTAGCGCTGGAATACCAGTGTTCCGTTGGTGCCGCCAAAGCCGAAGCTGTTGGACAGCACCACGTTCAGTTCGGCATTGTCGCGGCGTTCGCGCATGATCGGCATGTCGGCGAACTCCGGATCAAGCTCCTCGATATTGGCGCTTTCGCAGATGAAGCCGTTGGTCATCATGAGGATCGAGTAGATCGCCTCCTGCACGCCTGCCGCACCGAGCGAATGACCGGTCAGGGACTTGGTCGCCGAGATCGGCGGAACATCCTTGCCGAACACCTCGCGGATGGCCTCGATCTCGCGCAGGTCCCCGATCGGGGTCGAGGTGGCATGCGGGTTGATGTAGTCAACCTTCTCCCGGACGGTCGACAGCGCCTGGCGCATGCAGCGCGCAGCCCCTTCGCCGGACGGCTGCACCATGTCGTAGCCATCGGAGGTTGCGCCATAGCCAACCAGCTCGCAGTAGATCTTCGCGCCGCGTGCCTTGGCGTGCTCAAGTTCTTCCAGTACCAGCGTGCCGCCGCCGCCAGCGATGATGAACCCGTCTCGGTTCTTGTCATAGGCGCGCGAGGCTCTGGCCGGGGTTGCGTTGAAGTCGGACGACATCGCGCCCATTGCGTCGAACAGCACCGACAGGGTCCAGTCGAGCTCCTCGCCACCGCCGGCGAACATGATGTCCTGCTTGCCCCACTGGATCAGTTCAGCCGCGTTGCCTATGCAATGGGTGGACGTGGCACAGGCCGAGGAGATCGAGTAGTTGACGCCCTTGATGCCGAACGGCACGGCCAGCGTTGCCGAGTTGGTCGACGACATGGCAGCAGGTACCGCGAACGGGCCAACGCGCTTCGGGCTCTTCTCGCGGGTGGTGTCGGCAGCCTGCACGATGGTACGGGTGGACGGTCCGCCCGAGCCCATTATGATGCCGGTACGCTCGTTCTTGATGTCGCCTTCCTCGAGGCCTGAATCCATGATGGCCTGCTGCATCGCCACCCAGTTCCAGGCGGCGCCATCGCCCATGAACCGGCGGACCCGGCGGTCGATGGCCGAATCGAGATCTATGGTCGGGGCGCCGTGAACCTGGCAACGGAAGCCGAGGCGTTCATAATCGTCGGCCTTGACGATGCCGGACTTCGCCTCGCGCAGCGAAGCCGTGACTTCCTGCGAGTTCGAGCCGATGCTGGATACGATACCGAGTCCGGTAACAACCACGCGTCTCATTGTCTGTCTCTGGCCTCCCTGAAGGGTGTGAGCGCTTGCGAGCGCTCAGCCCTTGGCTTCCTGGTCCGGGGTGAAGGTGCCGACGCGCATGCCCGTCGTGGTGTAGATGACTTCGCCGTCCGCCTTCATGATGCCGTCGGCGATGGCCATGTTGAGCTTGCGCATGATCAGGCGTTGCACGTCGACGACGTATTCAACCTTCCTGATCTTCGGTGTCACCATGCCGGTGAACTTGACCTCGCCGACGCCGAGTGCGCGGCCCCTGCCGGGTGCACCCATCCAGCCAAGGAAAAACCCGGTGAGCTGCCACAGCGCATCAAGACCGAGGCAGCCCGGCATCACCGGATCGCCCTGGAAGTGGCAGGCAAAGAACCACAGGTCCGGGTTGACGTCGAACTCGGCGACGACCTGGCCCTTGCCGGCCGAGCCGCCGTCTTCCGTGATCGACGTGATGCGATCGAACATCAGCATCGGCGGCAGGGGAAGCTGTGCATTGCCGGGACCGAACAGTTCACCGCGTCCGCATGCCAGCAGTTCCTCGTAGGAAAATTGCCCCTGTCTTTCGCTCATCGATCCTGCGCCCTGATCTCATTGTACCGCTGATGCATGCCGCAACCGGCACGCGGTCAGCCACCCCTGTAGCCGCATTTTCGTAACATATCGAAACAATGTGTGAAAGCACTAAGCGGCGTCTCGTCCCGGTGTAACCATGGTCCGGAGTGCACATTGCGCATTCGGCGATTTGGCGTTATACAGGGCGTTAATCAGGGGCATTACCGGCCCGGAATTGCCGTTTATCAGGACTATAATGCACGTTTACGAAGTGATAACCGCCGAGAGCATGGAGGCCCGTTTGCGCGAGGCCGGCCTGCGGCCGACCCGTCAGCGCATGTCGCTTGGCACTCTGCTGTTCGGCAGCGGCGACCGCCACATCAGCGCCGAACAGCTGCACGCCGAATCCATGCGCGCCGGCATCGAGGTATCGCTCGCCACCATCTACAACACGCTCAACCAGTTCACCGAGGCTGGCCTGCTGCGCGAAGTTGCGGTGGAGGGCCACAAGACCTATTTCGACACCAACACGTCGAACCATTATCACTACTATCTCGAGGACGAAGGCCGGCTGATGGACATCGACAGCGAAGCCCTGTCGGTCGGCGGCTTGCCGCAGCCACCCGAAGGCATGCGGATCGGCCGCATCGACATCATCGTCCGGCTTGAGAAAGACGACTGACGCTGCCTTTCGTTGCGGACGCTTACATCCTTCGACACCAGTTCAACGCCGTCTGCCTTATTCGCAGGCGGCGTTTTTTAATGGGTCACTTGTCGAACTTCTCACCCGGATAGACGCCGAATAGCCGGTCCTGGGGAACATAGCCCTCATAGTCGCCGAACTTCGCCTGGCAGTACTTGCCGTCGCAGGACTCAAGGTCGCCAATGGCACCGGAGCCGACGCGTGCAACAGGTGTCGCACTGACACTGGCGCTGGCCAGCAGGTCGATTGTTTCGCCCTTCGCCCAAGGTGCGGCGATGACGGTGCGCCGGCCTGACAGCAGCGAGTGGAACACCCAGCCCTCGGCGCCGTCGCTGTCGCGGATGCGGCGCCAGAGATTGGATTCCGCGACGATCTCCACCGGCAGGTTCTTGCGCTGAAACTCCCAGGCGACGGCGTGTTCGCTGGACGGGCCACGGCGCACGTAGACGCGGGCCGCTTTCAGGCTGACGAATCGAGGCAGCGGAAAGCCGGTTTCCTGGCCCGGTTGCGTGCCGGCCGGAGCCTGTCCGTCCTGCCCGCCCTGAGCGGCTTCCGCCACGCTGAGCGTTGCCGGCTGCTGCGTATCGGACACCGCATAGACGATGCCACCGGCGACCGCGATCGCCAGAGCGGAAAACATCAACCGTCCAATGCTCAATCCAGTCACAGCCTTGTCCGTCCGATTCATGCCGGATGTGCATGCCGCAAACAGTGCCAACACGCTGAATAGATTTGCCCCCACCGGAACCAGCACAGTTTACATGGGCGCGCGGTCAACATAAACAGGATTGAGGAAATGATTTGCAAGGCCACTGTTTGCCGGACGCCCGGCAGCGCATTGCCCTGCATCTGAGGTTGTGGAGCTCAGTGAATGCCGACACGCAAGCCTATCGTGATCGTTACCCGGAAATTGCCCGACGTCGTCGAGACGCGCATGCGGGAACTGTTCGCCACCAAGCTCAATGATGACGACAAGCCGATGAGCCAGGCTGAACTGGTCGAGGCGGTCAAGACGGCCGAGGTGCTGGTCCCCACCGTCACCGACCGTATCGACAAGTCGGTCATCATGCAGGCCGGCGACCAGCTGCGGCTGATCGCCAACTTCGGCACCGGCGTCGACAACATCGACGTGGAGACTGCCACTGCCCGCGGCATCACCGTCACCAACACGCCCGGTGTGCTGACGGAAGACACCGCAGACATGACGATGGGATTGATCCTTGCAGTGTCGCGCCGGCTGATCGATGGCGCCAAGGTGATCGGCGAGGACAATGTCTGGCAGGGCTGGTCGCCCACGTGGATGCTGGGCCGGCGCATCTATGGCAAGCGGCTAGGCATCATCGGCATGGGCCGCATCGGCCAGGCAGTGGCCAAGCGGGCCAGGGCATTCGGCCTGCAGATCCACTACCACAACCGCAAGCCGGTGCACCCGAGCGTGGAAGAAGCGCTCGAGGCGACCTACTGGGAAAGCCTCGACCAGATGCTGGCGCGGATGGACATCATCTCTGTCAACTGCCCGCATACGCCGGGCACCTATCACCTGTTGTCAGCCCGGCGGCTGGCCCTGGTCAAGCCGGACGCGATCATCATCAACACCGCGCGAGGCGAGGTGATCGACGAGAACGCGCTGGCGCGCATGCTGGAAAAGGATGAACTCGGCGGCGTCGGCCTTGACGTGTTCGAGCACGAACCGGCCGTCAATCCGCGGCTGCTGAAGAACCCGAAGGCCGTGCTGATGCCGCACATGGGATCGGCCACCATCGAAGGCCGCGTCGACATGGGCGAAAAGGTCATCATCAACATCAAGACGTTTACGGACGGGCACAAGCCCCCAGACCGCGTCGTGCCCGCGATGCTCTGATCTCAGCCGCGCAACTGGTCCGAAAACCGGTTCCCACTTTTCGGGTTGCGCTTCCGGGCACAAGCCCCCAGACCGCGTCGTGCCCGCGATGCTCTGATCTCAGCCGCGGAACTGGTCTGAAAGCCGTACTCGGCTAATAGAGCAGCGATAAAAAAGCGCCGGACCATAAAGTCCGGCGCTCCGTCGTTCTTGCAATCAGGCCAGTGACGATCAATCGTCGTCGCCACCATCCTTGGCCTTGCCGGAGATGTCTTCGCCGGTTGCCTGGTCAACCTGCTTCATGGACAGGCGAACCTTGCCGCGCTGGTCGAAGCCAAGCAGCTTGACCTTGACGGTGTCGCCTTCGGACACGATGTCAGAGACCTTGTCGACGCGCTTGGGAGCCAGTTCGGAAATGTGAACCAGGCCGTCCTTGGCACCAAAGAAGTTCACGAAGGCGCCGAAGTCGACAACCTTGACCACCTTGCCGTCGTAGATCGCACCTTCTTCAGGTTCGGCCACGATGGAGTGGATCCAGTCCCTTGCAGCCTTGATCGATGCGCCATCGGCAGAGGCGATGTTGATCACGCCATCGTCGTTGATGTTGACCTTGGCACCGGTCTTTTCAACGATCTCGCGGATCACCTTGCCGCCCGAGCCGATCACTTCGCGGATCTTGTCGACAGGGATCGTCATCACCTCGATGCGCGGCGCGTGCTCGCCCAGTTCTGCACGGCCGGCGGTGATGGCTTCCGCCATCTTGCCGAGAATGTGCATGCGGCCGTCCTTGGCCTGGAACAGCGCGGTCTCCATGATCTCCCTGGTGATACCGGTGATCTTGATGTCCATCTGCAGCGACGTGACGCCTTCCTCGGTGCCAGCCACCTTGAAGTCCATGTCGCCGAGGTGATCTTCATCACCCAGGATGTCGGACAGCACGGCGAACTTTTCACCTTCGAGGATGAGACCCATGGCGATACCGGCGATCGGACGCTTGAGCGGAACGCCGGCATCCATCATGGCAAGCGATGCACCGCACACCGAGGCCATCGAGGACGAGCCGTTCGAACTCGGTGATCTCGGACACGATGCGGATGGTGTAGGGGAACTCTTCCTTGGCCGGCAGCATCGGGTGGACGGCGCGCCATGCCAGCTTGCCGTGACCGATTTCGCGGCGGCCGGTAAAGCCGGTGCGGCCGGTTTCACCAACCGAGTAGGGCGGGAAGTTGTAGTGCAGCAGGAAGTTCTGCTTGTAGGTGCCTTCCAGGGCGTCCACGAACTGCTCGTCGTCGCCGGTACCGAGCGTGGTCACGACCAGCGCCTGGGTTTCACCGCGGGTGAACAGGGCAGAGCCGTGGGTGCGTGGCAGAACGCCGACTTCGCACTTGATCTGGCGGACATCCGACAGGCCCCGGCCGTCGATGCGCTTGCTGGTCTCGATGATCTGGCCGCGCACGATGTCGGCTTCCATGGACTTGAACACTTCACCAACCTTGTTCTCGGCTGGAGCGTTCTCGTCGTCGGGATTGCACAGGGCTGCGATCACCTTCTTCTTTGCGGTGGACAGCGCATCGCGGCGCTCTTCCTTGCCAACGATGGTGTAGGCGTTCTTCAGGTCGTCGCCGGCAATCTCGCGTGCCTTGGCAGCCAGTGCCGAGTTGTCTTCCGGCTGGTGGTCGCGCGGCTCACGGGCTGCACGTTCAGCCAGGCGGATGATGGCTTCGATGACCGGCTGGAAGGCGTCCTGGCCGGCCACGACGGCGCCGAGCATGACTTCCTCGGTCAGTTCCTGGGCTTCGGATTCAACCATCAGCACAGCGTCGGTGGTGCCTGCCACAACCAGGTCGAGCTTCGAGTTTGCCATCTGGTCGATGGTCGGGTTGATGACATAGTCACCATCGATGTAGCCGACGCGGGCAGCACCGATCGGTCCCATGAACGGGGCGCCAGACAGGCACAGTGCAGCCGACGCACCGATCATGGCAACGACGTCCGGGTCATTCTCGAGGTCGTGGCTGAGCACGGTGACGATGACTTGCGTCTCGCACTTGAAGCCCTTGGCGAACAGCGGGCGGATCGGGCGGTCAATAAGGCGGGAAACCAGTGTTTCCTTCTCCGATGGACGGCCTTCGCGCTTGAAATAGCCGCCGGGGATCTTGCCGGCTGCGTAAGCCTTTTCCTGGTAGTTGACGGTAAGCGGGAAGAAATCCAGACCCGGCTTCGGCGACTTCTCGGCAACGACGGTGGCAAGCACCGTGGTTTCGCCGTAGGTGGCCAGCACGGCGCCGTCGGCCTGACGGGCAATGCGGCCGGTTTCAAGCCGCAGGGTGCGGCCAGCCCATTCAAGTTCTTCCACGTGAATATCAAACATTCTCTTTTCCTTCGTTCGGTCGCTTGCCGGTGGACGGGGCCTCTTTGAGACTGTCTCCAAACCGGCAATGTTCCCCTCAAGCGGACCATCACGGCGCCAGGCCCCATTGCCTTGCGCGCCAAAAAGGGGAAACGGGCGGCCCCGTCTTTTCCGGAACCGCCCGCGTTCTTGTGTGCAGCGTTACCTGCGGATACCGAGCCGTTCGATCAGGCTCTTGTAGCGCGCTTCGTCGCCACGCTTGACGTAGTCAAGCAGCTTGCGGCGCTGGGAGACCAGCTTCAGCAGACCACGGCGGGAGTGGTTATCCTTCTTGTGGGTCTGGAAGTGTCCGGTCAGGTTCTTGATGCGCTCGGTGAGGATTGCAACCTGCACCTCGGGTGAACCAGTGTCGTCGGTGCCGGTGGCGTATTCCTTCACAAGCTCCTGCTTGCGTTCAGGCGAAATCGACATCGTGCGTTCCTTTCAGATTGAGGATTATTCGACGCCTGGTGCCGGGATGTCGTCCAGCACAGGCCATGAAAAACACTGGCCAAGGCCAGCGTTCGGGGCAGCGTATAGCCCAAACCAGCCCCGATAGCCAGCAGGAATGCAATGTGCGCGCAGTGCCAGGGGGTCGCGCGCGCTCAGTCGCCGTCCAAGTTGAACACACGGAATGGCCGGGCCAGACCACCACCCACCTCGGCAATCGCCAGCGGCTGGCCGGCATGGGTCAGAAGTGCGGTTGCATCGGAAGCCTGCTCAATTGTGACCGGGTTGCCATGCAGGACGCGGGCGGCCTGCTCGTCATCCAGCGCCAGCCGCGGCAGATGATCAAGCACGGCATCAACGGGATGAAGCAAATCGTCCAGCGTGCCGGCAGAGGCGGCAGCCTGCAGCGCGTCGACCGTGATCGCCTGGCCAATGCCGATGCCGCCAGTGGCCGTGCGCCTGAGCGATGACAGATGGCCCTCGGTTCCAAGGCTGCGGGCGAGATCAAGACCCAGCGAGCGGACATAGGTGCCCTTGCCGCACACCACCTCGAAAACTGCATGGTCGCGGTCGGGGCAAGCCGTCAGGCGCAGTGCCTCGATCCGGACGGTGCGCGGTTCGAGGTCCACCTCCTCACCGGCGCGGGCCATGTCATAGGCACGCCGGCCTGCCAGCCTGATCGCAGAGTATGCAGGTGGCACCTGCTCGATCTCGCCCGTGAACTGCACCAGGGCTGCCCCGATGGCGGCAGGCGCGGGCCTGACATCGCTGGTGGCAACCACATCGGCGCGGTTGTCCGCGTCCCCGGTGGATGTTGCCTGCCCCCACCTGACCGTGAACTCGTAAACCTTGGTGGCGTCCATCATCCAGGGAACGGTCTTGGTGGCCTCCCCCAGTGCAATCGCCAGGAGACCTGTCGCCAGCGGGTCGAGCGTGCCGGCATGGCCTGCCTTGCGCGCATTGAAGCAGCGGCGAACCAAAGAGACAGCGTCGGTTGATCCCATGCCGAGCGGCTTGTCGAAAAACACCCAGCCGTGCACCGGCAAGCCCTTCTTGCGGCGCGCCATGCGGGGTCAGTCTTCGTGGTCCAGATCGCGCGACACCTTCGGGTCCGACAGCAGCCGGTCGATGCTGGTTGCATAGTCGGTCGCGGTATCCAGCTTGAAGCGAAACTCCGGCATGAACTTCAGATCAAGCCGCGGGGCAAGTTCGCCACGGATGAACTTGCGGTGTTTGTTCAGCGCCTCGACCAGCGCGCTACCATCACCGCCGGGCTGGAAAGACCGCACGAACGCCGTGGCAACCTTCAGGTCCGGCGTGGTGGTGACTTCCAGCACGGTGACACCGAGCTTCTCGATGAGCGGGTCGATGACGTCGCCACGCAGGAACAGCGCCGACAGTTCGTGACGGATCAGTTCGCCCACGCGCAACTGGCGTTGCGACGGGCCCCTGGGTTGGGAGGGACGTTTTGCCATGATCACCTAGCCTTGTCGCCAAGCCCTGGTTTCATATGAAACCGGGCTGCCTCACGAGTTGAAGCGCCTTACAGCGTGCGCTTCACTTCCTCGACGGTAAAGCACTCGATCACGTCGCCGGCACGCATGTCCTGGTAGTTCTCGAACGCCATGCCGCATTCCTGGCCAACCTGGACTTCCTTCACTTCGTCCTTGAAGCGCTTCAGGGTGGACAGGGTGCCCTCGTGAACCACGACGTTGTCGCGGATCAGGCGAACCTTGGCGCCACGCTGCACAGAGCCTTCGGTGACACGGCAACCGGCGACCTTGCCAACCTTGGTGATACTGAACACCTCCAGGATTTCCGCGTTGCCGAGGAAGGTTTCGCGCAGGTCCGGCGACAGCAGGCCCGACATGGCCGCCTTCACGTCATCCACGAGATCGTAGATGATGTTGTAGTAACGGATCTCGATGCCGTTCTGCTCGGCAGCGGCACGCGCCTGCTTGTTGGCGCGCACATTGAAGCCGATGATGACGGCCTGCGAGGCCTGGGCCAGCTGTACGTCGGACTCGGAGATACCACCAACGGCATAGTGCACGACACGCGCGGCCACCTCGTCGGTACCCAGCTTGTCGAGCGCCTGCACGATGGCCTCGCCGGAGCCCTGCACGTCCGCCTTGATAAGGATCGGGAACTCCTTCTTGCCGCTCTCCTTGAGCTGGCTCATCATCTGTTCCAGCGATGAGCGGGCAGACGGAGCGCCGCGTGTTTCGCGCAACTTGCGTTCGCGATAATCGGCAATTTCACGCGCCCGGGCTTCACTCTCGACCACGACGATCGGGTCGCCGGCTTCAGGCGCCGAGCTCATGCCGAGCACTTCGACCGGCACGGACGGGCCTGCCACATCGACGTTGTCGCCCTTGTCGTTGATAAGGGCGCGGACCTTGCCCCAGGCAGCACCGGCCACGACGATGTCGCCGACCTTGAGCGTGCCACGGCGCACCAGCACGGTGGCCACGGGACCACGGCCCTTGTCGAGTTGCGCTTCCACCACGATGCCGTCTGCCGGGCGGTCCGGATTGGCGCGCAGGTTGAGCAGTTCTGCCTGCAGCAGCACGGCTTCGAGCAGCTTGTCGAGGTTGGTGCCCTTGAGAGCCGAAATCTCGACTTCAAGCACGTCACCGCTCATGCTTTCGACAATCACTTCATGCTGCAGCAAGTCGGTGCGGACGCGGTTCGGTTCTGCGTCCGGCTTGTCGATCTTGTTGATGGCCACGACCATCGGCACGCCGGCTTCACGGGCGTGGCTGATAGCCTCGATGGTTTGCGGCATGACGCCATCATCGGCGGCGACGACGAGAATGACGATGTCAGTCGCCTTGGCGCCGCGGGCGCGCATGGCTGTAAATGCAGCGTGGCCCGGGGTATCGATGAAGGTGACCATGCCGCTGCCGGTCTGGACCTGATAGGCACCGATATGCTGGGTAATGCCACCGGCTTCTCCCGACACGACGGACGCATTGCGCAAGGCGTCGAGCAGCGAGGTCTTGCCGTGGTCGACGTGGCCCATGACGGTCACGATCGGAGCACGCGGCTGCAGGTTCGTGTCATCGTCATCAAGGCCCATCAGGCCTTCTTCAACGTCGGATTCAGACACCCGCTTCACGGTGTGGCCAAAGTCCTCGGCGATCAGCTGGGCGGAATCAGCATCAATGACGTCATTGATGGTGTGCATCTCGCCCTGCTTCATCAGGAACTTGATCACGTCGACCGCCCGCTCGCTCATGCGGTTGGCGAGTTCCTGGATGGTGATGACCTCAGGGATGGTGACTTCGCGCGACACCTTTTCGCGCACGGCACCGCCGCCCATGGCCTGCTTCTTCTGGCGCTCCTGGCGGCGGCGGAAGGCAGCAAGCGAACGCGCGCGTTCGCCATCATCATTGAGGGCGTTGGATATCGTCAGCTTGCCACGGCGCCGGTCGGCGTCGCTGCGCGGCTTGGCCGGTGCGGCGGGCTTTTCAGCGGCGGCTCCAGCGCCGGGCTTGCCACGCGACTTGGAGCGGCCGGCTCCCTGGTCTTCCTCGGGCTCGGCGGCCTTGGACGCCTTGGCTTCCTCGGCCTTTCGCTTGGCTTCTTCCTCGGCGGCGCGCTTGGCGGCGCGGCGGGCATCTTCGGCTTCCTTCTCGGCGAGCTCGGCAACGGCGAGGGCGTCGCGATCAACGCGCTCCTTCGCCTCGACTTCGGCGCGCTTCTTGTCCTCGACATCGCGCTGACGAGCCTCGATCAGCGCACGTTCGCGCGCTTCGGCTTCTTCTGCGGTGAGGGTGCGCAAGACCTTGGGCCGCGCAGCAGGGCGCTCTGCCGGCGCAGCGGGGGCCGCTGCCGGGCGGGCTGCCTCGGGCTTGGGTTCCGGCAAGGGCTTTTCGACCGCAGGCAGGATGGGCTTGGATGGCACAGTCGGCTCGGCCGCACCGGCAGGCTTGCTGCCTGTTCGGCCCGATGACCCGCTTGCGCTTGGTTTCAACAACTACCGTCTTCGAACGCCCGTGCGAGAAATTCTGGCGCACGCGGCCCTGGCCACCCGGGCGCAAGCCCAGCGTGCGGCCGCCGGAGCGATCGTTGCTGTTGTTGTCGTCGTTGTTGTCATTCATTGCGTATCAGTTTCCCGCTTCAGCGGCTCCATAATGCCCGTAATTGCTGTATCGCCTCGCATGAATGAGGAACTTTTCTGCAAGGCCACCGGGCGTGATGGCTGCATGTATCACATTTGTGCGGCCCAATGCCAAATCCAAATCCGCTGACGCGAAGCAATCGACCAGTTCGGCGCCAACACCGGAATTGCGCAGCTTGGCAGCCAGTTTGCCCCGGCCGTCGGCAGCGCCATCGCTGGCGGCCAGCAGAACCCGGACCTTGCCGCGTTCCAGCTGGGCGGTGACCTTGTCGAACCCGGCGATAGCCGCGCCCGCCTTCGAGGCGAGCGACAAGGTGGACATGGCCTCGCGCAGCAGCAAATTGCCAATGCGGTCCGGCAGGTCGGCGGGAATGGTGACAGGGCCCTTGAGCGCGCGCGCAAAAACCTTGCGCCGGGTTGCTTCCTCGACGGACTGGCGGTTGGCGGTCAGCCAGACACCACGTCCCGGCAGCACCTGCTTCAGGTCGGGAACCAGTTCTCCCTCGGGCGAGGCGACAAAGCGGATCAGGTCTTCACGCGAGCCATGCGTGCGGGTGAGCGCGCACATGCGCTCCTCCGCTTCGCCGTCTGTTGCGATTTTCCGTGCCACTGATGTCATCCCGCCGGTTCACCTCACGCCTCGCCGGTGGCGGCGGCTTCACCTTCTTCAGGCTCACCTTCTTCCGCCTCGGGCTCTGGCTCGGGCTCGATCCAGCCAAGCTGCCGGCGGGCCCGCATGATGAGTTCCTCGGCCTCGGCTGCGGCCATGTCAGTGGCCGACAGGGCACCGGTATGGCGCTTGGTCTCACCATCCTTGCGCTCGCTCCAGCCGACAAGGTCGTCGGGAATGCAGCCGGCGAAGTCTTCCAGGGTGTAAATGCCATCCTCGCCCAGCATGACCAGCATGGCGGGTGTCAGGCCTTCGAAGGATGCAAGGTCGTCCTTGACGCCAAGCTCCCTGCGCTTGGCATCGAGTTCGGCCGCCTGCCTGTCGAGATATTCCTGCGCGCGGGCCTGGATTTCGGATGCGGTGTCCTCGTCGAGGCCATCGATCATGGCGATTTCCTCGGACGCCACGTAGGCAACTTCCTCGATGGTGTCGAAGCCTTCTGACGCCAGCAACTGGGCCAGCATCTCGTCGACATCCAGTGCCTCGGTGAAGCGCTGGGTGCGTTCTGCAAACTCCTTCTGGCGGCGTTCGGATTCCTCGGCCTCGGTCATGATGTCGATGTCCCAGCCCGACAGCTGCGAGGCGAGACGCACGTTCTGGCCACGCCGGCCGATGGCCAGAGACAACTGCTCGTCCGGCACCACCACCTCGATGCGCTGGGCATCTTCGTCCAGCACCACCTTGGCAACTTCGGCAGGTGCCAGCGCATTGACGATGAAGCTGGCGGCATCCGGCGTCCACGGAATGATGTCGATCTTCTCGCCCTGCAACTCGTTGACCACGGCCTGAACACGGCTGCCGCGCATGCCCACGCAGGCACCCACGGGATCGATGGAGCTGTCCTTGGAGCGGACCGAGATCTTGGCGCGCGAGCCGGGATCGCGGGCAACCGCGACCACCTCGACGATGCCGTCATAGATTTCCGGCACTTCCTGCTGGAACAGCTTGGCCATGAATTCGGGGCGCGAGCGGGACAGGAATATCTGTGGTCCGCGCGGTTCGCGGCGGACGTCGAAGATGTAGGCGCGAATACGGTCGCCAGCGCGGAACTGTTCGCGTGGCAAGCCCTCGTCGCGGCGCACGATGCCTTCGCCGCGGCCAAGGTCGACGATGATGTTGCCGTATTCGGCACGCTTCACCACACCGGAAACGATGTCGCCGACGCGGTCCTTGTATTCCTCGAACTGGCGCTCGCGCTCGGCGTCACGCACCTTCTGCACGATCACCTGCTTGGCATTCTGGGCAGCGATGCGTCCAAAATCGACCGGCGGCAGGGGTTCGGACAGGAAGTCACCGATGCGGGCACCCGGATTGCGCTCGATGTGCTTCGGCGAGCATGATCTGGGTGGCTTCGTTCTCGATTTCCTCGACCACTTCCAGCAGCCGGAACAGCCTGGTTTCACCGGTCTGCGGGTCGATCTCGGCGCGGATATCATTCTCGGCACCATAGCGCGACTTGGCGGCGCGCTGGATGGCGTCCTGCATGGCTTCAATCACCACCATCTTGTCGATCGACTTCTCGCGTGCCACCGCATCCGCGATCTGCAACAATTCGAGCCGGTTGGCACTTACAGCGACTTCTGACATCTAATCACTCCGCTTCAATGTCGTTGGCGTCTTCAATTTCCTGGTCCCAGCCGGCACCATCGCCGACCTCGCCAGCCTTGGCCCGCTGGCTTGCAGCCGCGAGCAATTCATCCGTCATCACCAGCCGTGCTTCGCCGATGGCGTCAAAGTCGAGGCCGATCAGCACGTCATCGCCGCCCTTCTACAGCGGGTTCGATGAAAAGGCGGACTTCGCCTTCGTCAAAACCTTCCAGCCGGCCGCGGAAGCGCTTGCGCCCGGCAAGCGGGGTGGCAAGTTCGATCTTTGCCTCGAACCCTGCCCAGCGCTCGAAATCCTCGGGCCGCACCAGGGGCCGGTCGATACCGGGCGATGACACCTCCAGCGCATACTTGCTCGAAATGGGATCTTCCACATCAAGCAATGGCGACACGGCACGTGAAATCTGTTCGCACCCGCCGACGGTCATCGACCCATCAGGGCGTTCGGCCATGATCTGCAAGGTCGAGCCGGATTGCTTGACCCGCACCAGCCGGTACCCGAGATCCTCGATCACAGGCTCGACCACGCCGCGACTTTTGCAGCCACGCCCTGTTCGCCCCTGATCCTTCTGGTCATGTCGGCCGTCATGCCTGTCTTCCCCATGCAGCCCGCCGGATGACCCGGCCGAGGGCAACAAAAAAAGCGGGCCCCGCAGGACCCACTCTCACGAACCTTAAGACTTCAACGTGAATTGAAGACATATGAGAATGAACTTCTTGAGGTCCATATACGCCCTGGCGGCGAGAATATCAAGCAATTCACGTCATGCCGTGCAGGCGGAACCGCTCATATGCGGCGGAAACGAGAGATACGCCGACCGGCGGCCTTCGCGCTCTGCCTTGGCCTCGTAGCGGGTCCGGGGCCAGTCGGCCGGACGTGACGCTCCAGTCGGCGGGCGGTCTCGGCGGTCCACTCGAAGCCGCCATGCACAAAAACTTCACGCAGGGTCCAGCGGACGTAGTGGTCAATATCGCTGCCGACGCGAAACTCGGCACCGGGTCTCAGTATGCGATGCAACTGGTCAAGATTGGCCTGGTTCACGAACCGGCGCTTGTGATGGCGCGGCTTGGGCCAGGGGTCGGGAAACAGCAGGAAGGCGCGCGCGATGCTGGCGTCGGGCAAACTCCGGCAGCCGTGGGCGAATGTCGTCATCCCAGATGCGGATGTTTGTAAGCTCTTCTTCCTCGATCTGCGTCAAGCAGCTTGGCGACACCATTGGTGAAGGGTTCAGCGCCGATCATGCCAACGTGCGGGTTGGCCGCTGCCTGCCACGCAAGATGCTCGCCCCCACCGAAACCGATCTCCAGCCAGACATCATCGATCTGCCCGCCGAACAAGGCTTTGCGGATCATCCAGTGCACCTTCGGCCGGCACGCGTACCCGGGGCAAAAGCTCGGCCACGAGGCGTGCATGATGAGCCCGCAGCGACTTGCCAGCCCGGCGGCCATAGAACTTGTCCCTTGCAGGGCCGGTGGCGCCGGGTCTGGTCATCGCGCTGGTTCAAGCATGCCTGATGTCAGGCCAGTTGCTTGACTGCGGCCTTCAGGTCTGCAGCCAGGTCGGTCCGTTCCCACGAGAACGAACCATCACGGCCCGGCTTGCGTCCGAAATGGCCGTAGGCAGCGGTCTTGGCGTAGATCGGCTTGTTCAGGTCGAGCGCGCGGCGAATGCCGCTGCGGCGACAGGTCCATGACCTTGCGGATGGCGTTCTCGAGCACGCTTTCGTGCACCTTGCCGGTGCCGTGGGTGTCGACATAGACCGACAGCGGCTGGGCAACGCCGATTGCGTAAGACAGCTGGATGGTGCAGCGCTCGGCAAGCTTGGCCGCGACGATGTTCTTGGCCAGATAGCGCGCAGCATAGGCTGCCGAGCGGTCGACCTTGGTGGTGTCCTTGCCTGAGAATGCGCCGCCGCCATGGGGTGCAGCACCGCCGTAGGTGTCCACGATGATCTTGCGGCCGGTCAAACCGGCGTCGCCATCCGGGCCGCCGATGACGAACTTGCCGGTCGGATTGATGTACCAGTTGCAGTCCTTGGCGATTGCAAGGTCACCCAGTGCCTCACGGATGATAGGGCTCGACAACCTTGCGAACCTTCTTCGAAGTCCCAGCTCGCGTCGAGATGCTGGGTCGACAGCACGATTGACACGACTTCTGCCGGCAGTCCGTCTTCATAGCGGATGGTGACCTGGCTCTTGGCGTCCGGGCCAAGCTTGCCGGCATCGCCCTCGCCCTTGTGGCGGGCTTCGGCCAGCAGTTCGAGGATCTTGTGTGCATAGTAGATTGGTGCCGGCATCAGGTCCGGCGTTTCGCTGCAGGCAAAGCCGAACATGATGCCCTGGTCGCCCGCGCCCTCTTCGCCCTGGCGGTCAGCGGCGCTGTCGACGCCCTGGGCAATGTCGGCTGACTGGGCATGCAGCAGCACTTCGACCTTGCAGGTCTTCCAGTGAAAGCCGTTCTGCTCATATCCGATTGAGCGGATGGCGCGGCGAGCGGCCGACCGGAACCGGCCCGGCGCTATGACTGGGTTGCCCGCGGCATCCTTGACGACATTGCCTGACTTGTCCTTCTTGACCAGCGAGTCCGGTACACGCACTTCGCCGGCAATGACCACCCGGTTGGTGGTGGTCAGCGTTTCGCACGCGACGCGGACCGTCCAAGGATCAACCCCGGCCTTGCGAGCCTCCTTGTAGACCAGATCGACGATCTCGTCGGAGATCCGGTCACAAACCTTGTCGGGATGGCCCTCTGAAACGGACTCACTGGTGAAGAGGTAGTTTTGGCGCGCCATGGTTGATCAGAACTCCGCAAGAGGGCCGTGCCGAAATCATATATAGTTATCTTTATATGATTCACGGCGGATGGCGTCCTTTTGTCAGCCCGGACGCGGCCCGTCAAGCACGAGATGTGCGGACTGCTCCAGCAAGTGGCCAAGGGCCGCTGCGGAAACCGTGCGCAATGGCGAAGCTGAAACTCAGTCCTTGCCGCCGGCCGACGAGATCGACTTGACGAGATCGATCAACTTGCGGCGAACGTCACTACTCTTGATCTCGGCAAATGCACGGATCAATTGCGCGCCATCCGAACTGCTCAGAAAGTCAGTCATCTGGAAGGAATCGTGGCTTTCAGCGAATCCGGCTGCAGACGCGCCGACCGGCTTGCCTGGCATGTCATCGAAGAAGAACTGCACCGGCACATCCAGAATGCGCGCCATGTCGAACAGGCGGCTGGCACTGATGCGGTTGGAGCCTTTTTCGTATTTCTGGACTTGCTGGAATGTCAGATCGAGATGTTCGCCAAGTTTTTCCTGGCTCATTCCGACGAGCATTCGTCGCATTCTCAATCTGCTACCAACATGGACGTCGATGGGATTTGGCATCTTCGCAGTCATTTTTACCTGTTTTCTATACCACAAGCGAATAATTGATTTCGCCGTTGCAAGCAATGGGTTCGAATGCGGGAAGCCGTGCCGCCCGGCCAAGTGACCCGCTGATGATGCTACTCACCCACGCGCCAAGCCAGTCGACCTTTCAATCTCACTCCCCAGTGAGACATTGGTACACCATTACAGGTTGTTCCGTCTACAAATTAAGTTTGCCGCAATGACACCCAGCAAGAGTAGCCCGAAAACCAGGTCGCCAAGCCGGGAATACAGCGTTGCAATGGTGGTTGGGGGCAACCGGATATCGAGGCTGTCCACTACCCCAAGGTCAATCCGACTACGGATGCGGCCGAAGGAATCGATCAGGGCAGAAATGCCGGTGTTGGCGGCGCGCACCATGGGCACGCCTTGCTCAATCGCCCGGAAACGCGACTGCGCAAGATGCTGGTGCGGCCCCCCCGAGGTGCCGAACCATGCATCGTTGGTAACATTCAGAAGCAGTTCCGGACGGGTTTCCCACGGAATGCTGCGCGGAAACACGGCTTCGTAACAAATGAACCCGGCGAACGCGGGCGCACCCGGAACCTGCACCACGCGGTCATGTACACCTTCACTGAACCCGCCCGGCAGATTGGCAAGCTGCCTGATGCCCAGCGGTTCAAGGATGAAAGCGAACGGCAAGAACTCCCCGAAGGGCACTAACCGCACCTTGTCGTGGCGGCCCAGTATGTGACCGGTCTGATCGATGGCGAGCAGGCTGTTATAGATAGTTGCCATACCGTCAGTTTGCATGACCCGATGCAACCCACCGGTGAAAAGCAGGCTGCCCGTTGGCATCAAGGCGGCGATGCGCCGTCGCAGATCATCTTCTTCGGCAAGCAAAACCGGCAGGGCACTTTCGGGCCATACCAGCAATGGAGCTCCCGATGCGGCTGCATCAGGCCAAGGCCTTGCCGACATCGAGATGTAGGTATCGATGATGTGCTGACGCCATGCCGGATCCCACTTGCGATCCTGCGGGATCGACGGCTGGACCAGCCGGACAATCCGGCCCTGGTCCGGCGGCAGGCTGGCTGCCGATGCGATGCGGGCCGTGCCCCATGCATGCATCCCCACCACCAGCGCTGCCATGAGACCCAGGAACCCGCCGGCATGGGCAAGCCTGACCGGGCGGCCATGTTGCCACAGGGCGGCAGGCGACATGGCCACCAGCATGACGATCAGGGTCAGGCCGTAGATGCCAGCCAGCGACGCCACCTGTGACAAGCCATCCAGCGAGGAGACGCCGTATCCTGGCAGGTTCCATGGAAAGCCGGTGAGCATGTGACCGCGCAACCATTCGCCGACAGCCAGCATCACCGCCAACAGCAGGATACGTGCAATACCGCCCGGCCAGATCCTGGCTGCAATGCCACAGGCAACTCCCCAGTAGAGCGCGAGATAGGACGGCAAGCCGGCCACCGCGAAAGGAATCAGCGCCGCAAACTTTTCCGGCTCCACCCAGAATGCCTCGGAGATCCACCACAGCGACGGAACAAAGTACCCGAATGCGAAGGCCCAGCCGATGGCAAAGCCGCGCCAGAATGAACGGTGCGCGCCCGCCCCGTCCAGCAACCAGACGAGGGCGGAAAACGACACGGGCAGGACGATCCAGTAACTGTAGGGCGACAGCGAGAGCGTAGCCAGTGCACCGGTCGCCGCCGCCACAAGCATCGCTGGCAGTATTGCACGGTGCAACATGGGCTGCGGCGCAAGGCCGTGTGTCACCGCGCCACCGGGTTGTCCGATGGCGTGCCGGGAGTTGACTGCTTGCCCGGTGAGCCGGGACGGGCGGCCACACCGGTGCGGGGCCCGGTATGAATGGCGATGCGCCTTACCCGTCGCGGGTCGGCTGCCACAACCTCGAACTCTATGCCTGAAGGATGCTTGATGAGCTCTCCGCGCACCGGTACCCGGCCCAGCATGTGGAAGATGAGACCGCCAAGTGTGTCAGCTTCTTCCTCTTCGGCTTCCGACAGCAGTTCTATGCCAAGCAGTTCCTCGGCATCCTCGATCTCGTAGCGCGCGTCGGCGGACCAGCTTGTGTCGGACACCCGGGTGATGAGCTCATCCTTCTCGTCGTGTTCGTCAGCGATGTCGCCGACAATCTCCTCGACGAGGTCCTCGATGGTCACGAGGCCGTCGGTCCCGCCATATTCGTCGACCACAACTGCCATGTGGCAGTGGGTCGACTGCATCTTGATAAGCAGGTCAGGTGCCGGCATCGACGGTGGCACATAGAGCAGTTCACGCGTGACACCCAAGGCGGAAACCGGTGTCTTCAGGTTGGCTGCCGAGAGCGACCAGCCGCCGGCAGGCTTGTCCGCTGACTTGCCGCGGCCACGCTTTCCGCGCGAATTGAGCCACCCCAGGAAATCCTTGATGTGGATCATGCCGATGGGTTCATCCAGCGTCTCGCGGTAAATCGGCAGGCGCGAATGACCTGCATCGAGAAAATACTCCAGCACTTCCGCCACCGTACTACTGGCGTCCACGGCCATGATCTCGGCGCGCGCCACCATGACGTCGTCAACGCGCAAGCTGGAAAACTCGATCAGGTTTAGCATCATCGAGCGGGCGTCGGCGCGGAAACTGGTGTTGCCGTCTTCCTCGGCGTGCCGCTCCAGCACGCCTTCGAGGCTTTCACGCAGGGTTTCGTCGCTGCGGCCAAAACCCATGGCGCGCATGATGCGTGTCAACAATCCTGCGCTATCGCTGCGGGATGAATCGGAAGGGTTGGCAGTTGCGGCCCCGGTGCGGGGCTCGCGAGATTGGTCTTCGTCCATCAGGTCAACCGGACAGGTCCGGCAATCTCCGTTTCTCACTCAAGTATGGTTTGTGCCGCTCAAGCATATGGGTCGGCGACACCCAGTGACGCAAGTATCTCGGTCTCGATACTTTCCATCTTCCGGGCGTCTTCATCGTCAATATGGTCATAGCCCATTATGTGCAAGATTGCATGAACGACAAGATGGCTTAAATGATGTTGCAGTTGCTTGCCCTGATCCCGGGCTTCGGCCTGCACAACGCCCGATGCCATAATGATGTCGCCCAGCGGGCGTGGCTCTCCCGGCGGCACGGGCATCGAGCCGTCTGCCGGGAAAGACAACACGTTGGTGGGCGCCGGCTTGCCACGCCACCGGCCGTTCAGTTCAGCCACGGATTCGTCATCGGACAGGACGATGCTTAGGCTCTTGCCCGCCATGTCTAAGCCCAGTCTGGCAAAGGTAGCCGCAGCTGCAGCTTCTACAAGACCGGCAGCGCCCGGCAGCATGGCCCAGGCTTCATCATCGGCGTCGATTTCGAGCATCATGACTTGTGCGGTCTTGCCGCCGGTTCCCAGCCGGCACGGTCATAGGCCTCGACGATCTTGGTGACCAGGGGATGGCGCACGATGTCCGAGTTGGTGAATTTTACCTGCGCGATATCGTCCACACCCTTGAGATAGTCCAGCGCCTGGGTGAGCCCGGAGGTTATGCCCGACGGCAGGTCGACCTGGGTCGGATCGCCGGTGATCACCATGCGCGAACCCTCGCCCAGACGGGTGAGGAACATCTTCATCTGCTGTTGCGTGGTGTTTTGGGCCTCGTCAAGAATGATGAATGCACGCGCCAGCGTGCGGCCACGCATGAAGGCCAGCGGCGCAATCTCGATGGTGTTGTCGGCCAGCCCCTTCACCACCGCCTCGGCGGGCATGATGTCGTACAGCGCGTCGTACAGCGGGCGCAGATAGGGATCGACCTTTTCCTTCATGTCGCCGGGCAGGAAGCCGAGCCGCTCGCCCGCCTCCACGGCGGGACGCGACAGGATGATACGGTCCACCTTGCCGGCCATAAGCTCCGCTGCCGCGCAAACCACCGCAAGGTATGTCTTGCCGGTGCCGGCGGGGCCGACCCCGAACACAAGCTCATGTGCCGCGATGGCCTCGAGGTAAACCTTCTGGCCGGGCGATCGCGCCGTGACCACCTTGCGCCTTGTGCGAACGGCTGCAACGTCGGCCCTGCCGCCGGGCGTTGCGGACGGTATGGGTGCCATTGCCATGCGGATTGCGCCATCCACGTCGCCGCGTGTCAGGTCGAGGCCCTCAAGGGCACGTTCGTACAGTTCGACCAGAACCTGCCGTGCCATCTCGCGATTGTTGTCGCTGCCCTGGATTGCTACCTTGTTGCCGCGCGGCGTCACGTCCACGCCGAGCCTGTCCTCAATCAGCAACAGATGCTCGTCGTGCTCACCGAAGACCAGTGACAGCAGGCGATTGTCGTCGAAGCTCAAGGTGGTGTTGCCCGGGGCGGGCTGTGGACCGGGTCGCCGCGGTGCGGCTGTCCGGGATGGGGTGGACCGTTGGCTCAAAGGGCCGGAACTCCTGATTCGCGCCGATTGCGCATTTAAACCTCATCACAAAGCACGTCAGGCATCAACCTTGCAGCCGGTCAACGAGTTCGGGCCCGTTGCGGTAATCTCGACCTTGATCATGTCACCAATCTGACAGTTCTCCACATCAAGAAACACCGACTGCAGGTAGGGTGAGCGGCCGATCAGCTGGCCACGCTCGCGGCCGGGCTTTTCCAGCAGCACGTCGAGGCAGCGTCCGACACAGGCCCGGTTGAACGCTGCCTGTTGTTGCAACAGGATTTCCTGAAGCCGCGCCAGCCGTTCTGTCTTGACCTCCTCGGGCACCTGGCCGCCATGACCGGCAGCCGGTGTGCCGGGACGCAACGAGTACTTGAACGAGTATGCCTGCGCATAGGTCACCTCGCGCACCAGATCGAGGGTCGCCTCGAAGTCGTCATCGGTCTCACCGGGAAAGCCGACGATAAAGTCCGACGACATGGCAATGTCAGGCCGGGCCGCGCGGATACGCGCCACCAGATCGACGTAGCTTTGCGCATCATGACGGCGGTTCATCGCCTTGAGGATCCGATCAGAGCCGGACTGGACGGGAAGATGCAGATACGGCATGACCTTTGGGTTGCCGGCATGAGCCGCGATCAGCGCGTCATCCATGTCGCGCGGATGGCTGGTCGTGTAGCGCAACCGCTGCAGGCCCTCGATGCCCGAAAGCGCCTCCAGCAGATGCCCCAGCGACCAGTTCCTGCCATCATCAGCTTCGCCGTGCCAGCCGTTGACGTTCTGCCCAAGCAGGGTGATTTCGCGGACACCGGCCTGCACGAGTTGCCGGGCCTCGGCGATGATACGCGCGGCAGGACGGGAAAACTCTGCGCCCCGGGTGTAGGGGACGACACAGAAGGTGCAGAACTTGTCACAGCCTTCCTGCACGGTGAGGAAGGCAGCGACACCGCGATTGAGCGGGCGTTGTGCAGGCGCATCGAGCGAGTCGAATTTCTCGCTGGCAGGGAATTCGGTTTCAACGATGGCCAGACCTGAGGCGGCATGGCGATCAAGAAGGTCCGGCAGGCGATGGTAGGTCTGGGGCCCGAACACGAGGTCGACCACCGGGGCGCGGCGGACGATTTCCTCACCCTCGGCCTGGGCAACACAGCCGGCCACAGCAACCTTCATGGTGCTGCCCGTGCGGTCCTTGAGCTTGCGCAGGCGGCCAAGCTCCGAATAGACCTTCTCGGCAGCCTTCTCGCGGATATGGCAGGTGTTGAGGATGACCAGGTCGGCGTCTTCGAGTGTTTGCGTGACCGAATAGCCACGCTCGCCCAGCACTTCGCCCATGCGCTCGCTATCGTAGACGTTCATCTGGCAGCCATAGGTCTTGATGAAGACCTTGCGCTGATTGTCGTCGGATGTGGCGGCAGTCAAAGCCGTCATGGGCTGCATCTCCGGAACGTTGTGGGCCCGCTATAGTCCATCTGCGCCCAGCCTGACAACCGGCTCAGGGGTCGAGTTTCGCGGTTATGGCATCGGTGCGGGTGCCGCCTGGCGAATGATAGTAGTTCTTGCGGAGGCCGGTCGGGGAAAAACCTTCGGCCTTGTACAGCGCTGCGGCGGCATCATTGTTGGCCGCATACTCGATGAAGATCACTGCACTTCCGGTACCGCGCGCCACCTTCCGGAGCTCCTTCAGCAAGGCATGGCCAACGCCACGGCGGCGGCTGGACGGCAGCACCGCAATGCTGAGAATCTCCATCTCGTCGGCGGCCTTGCGGGCCAACACGAAGCCTGCCGGCATGGGACCGGAGTCGTGTTCCGTCGTGGCGAGCAAGCCGATGCAACCGGCCGAGTGCAGCAACTCCCGCATCGCTGCCTCGTCCCATGGTTCGTCGAAACCGGTGGCATGAATTTCCGCCAGCACCCCGGCATGATCATCCGACACCTGCTTGATCGATACCGGCATCGCCTGATGGCGGACCAGCGGTGCCTGTGCCTTGGCATCGGGCCCGCGCAAGTAAAACGGTGCCGCAGGCGCGTCAGCCGGGTCGGCCAAGGCGGCGAGGCGCGCGATGCCGGCAATGTCCGGAATGCCCGAGGACGCAATGATTGTTGCAGCCGATGCCTGAACCAGGCCAGCACCGGAACCGGTCACGGTTCCCGTTGTGTCATGCAACTTCTCCGTTGCCTCGACAATCCCGGCAACGTCTGCCTGCGAAATGGGGTTACCAGTGGCGTCGAAGCCTTGCAGGTAAACCTGCGACCGGCGGGCATCCTGCACGACCCACACCGGCGCGCTGGCGTCGCCACTGCAATGCTCCATCGCCAGTGCCTGCAACGACGTCACGCCCACAACAGGAAGCCCCAAGACCAGCGCCAGGCCGCGCACGAACGAAAGGCCAATGCGCACGCCGGTAAATGTGCCGGGGCCGGAACAGGCCGCCAGCCGGTCCAGGTCAGTGAAATCCAGATCGGCGTTGCGCAGCAGCTGCGCAACCATCGGTGCGAGGCGTTCGGCATGGCCTTGCTGCATCGGTTCGCTTGCGCTTGCCAGAACCTGTCCGGTTGAAGCGTCGAGAATGCAGGCGGAACAGGCCGCATGCGCGGTATCAACGGCGAGGACGATCATGAAAAGCTTACGCCGCAAGCGCCTCAATCAGACAGGGCGTACTTCGCTGACTTCCGGAATGAAATGGCGCAGCAGGTTCTCGATGCCGTGCTTGAGCGTCGCGGTCGAGCTCGGGCATCCGGCACAGGCACCCTTCATGTGGAGGTATACGATGCCGTCACGGAAGCCGTGGAATGTGATGTCGCCACCATCCTGCGCCACGGCCGGGCGTACCCGTGTGTCCAGCAGTTCCTTGATGGTGGAGACGATCTCGCCGTCAGCCTCGGCATAGTCGCCTTCGACGACAGGGCCCGCTTCCTGGCCCGACCGGATGACCGGATCGCCTGACATGAAGTGCTCCATGATGGCGCCCAGAATGGCGGGCTTGAGATGCTGCCACTCGCCATTTGCCTTGGTCACCGTGACGAAGTCGGCGCCGAGGAACACGCCATCAACGCCATCGACGGCAAACAGGCGGGTTGCCAGCGGCGATACCTCTGCTTCGGACTGCGAACGGAAATCGCGCGGGTCTCCGTCGACCACCGGCTTTCCGGGAATGAACTTCAGCGTGCTCGGGTTCGGCGTGGCTTCGGTCTGGATGAACATTTGATCAGGCCTCCTTGGCCAGCGGCAGTGCGCGGGCGGAATGTGGGAGTCAGTATATAGTGCTTTTCTGGAATTATTCCAGATTAAGCGACGCTATCAGCCGATAAAGCCGATGATGTGACGGACATCGCGCATGATCGGCTCGGCGATGGCACCTGCGCGTTCCGCCCCGTCCTTGAGCACCGCATCAATGTGGGCTGGGTCCGCCATCAACTTCTGCATCTCCGACGCCATTGGCGAGAGTTTCTCAACAGCGAGATCGGCCAGTTCCTGCTTCAGCTGCGAAAACTGCAAGCCGCCAAAGCGGGAGAGCGCGTCTTCGAGCGGCTGCTCGGCAAGGCTTGCATAGATGCCGAGCAGGTTGGCGGCCTCGGGCCGTCCGGCAAGTTCCTCGCGCGATGACGGAAGGGCGTCCGGATCGGTCTTGGCCTTGCGGATTTTCTTGCCGATGTCGTCGGCACTATCGGTCAGGTTGATGCGCGACAGGTCCGATGGATCGGATTTGGACATCTTCTTCTGGCCGTCGCGCAGCGACATGACGCGGGTTGCAGGCCCGACGATCAATGGTTCAGGCAAGGGGAAGAAGGCTGAGCCAAATCCGGCTTGGGCAATGCTGTCGGCAAAATCGATGTTGAACTTCTGGGCAATGTCGCGGGTCAGTTCGAGGTGCTGCTTCTGGTCTTCGCCAACCGGTACGTGGGTCGCCTTGTAGGCAAGGATGTCAGCGGCCATCAGATTCGGATAGGCATACAGGCCGACCGAGGCGTTCTCGCTGTTCTTGCCTGCCTTCTCCTTGAACTGCGTCATGCGGTTGAGCCAGCCCATGCGGGCCACGCAGTTGAAGATCCAGGCCAGTTCGCCGTGCGCCGGCACCTGGCTCTGGTTGAACACGATGTGCTTTTCCGCATCGATGCCAGCAGCGAGATAGGCTGCCGTGACCTCGCGGGTTGACCGGGCAAGCTCTCCCGGTCCGCCCCACACCGACCGGTCCTGGGTAATCGCATGCAGGTCCACCACGCAGTAGATGCACTCATGTGACTGCTGCATTTCGACAAAGCGCTTGATGGCGCCGAGGTAGTTGCCGAGGTGCAGGTTGCCGGTCGGCTGTACGCCGGAGAAGACGCGCGGAGTGAAGCTGGACATCTGACGATCCGTTCGGGAAAAAGTTTCGGGTTGCCGCGCTATATGCCGCAACTGCTGACGCGTGCCAAGCCCGTGTGCCGCGGCATCACCGGCGCCGGAACGACGCCTTGAGCGCCGAGACGTTGAGCGCGCCGGACCACCAGGTCAGCAGGAAGTAGCATCCGGCACCTGCTGCAACCAGCGCCAGCAGGGTCAAGGCGCGCAGGATGAAGCTGACCGATCCGTCAAAGACGGGCTCGCACACCTGCATGGCGCCTACCAGTAGCAGGCCCATCAGGAGACTTGCCGCGATGATGCGCGGCAGCGCCTTCTTCATGCGGTCATCCAGCACGTAGTCGTTGCGGCGGCTCAGCGTGACGGCCAGCATCAGGGCATTGACCCAGCCGGCAGCCGTGGTCGCAATCGCCACGCCAACGTATGAAATGAGCGGAAACAGTGCCAGCGCCCCGACGATGTTGACGGCCACCGAGATCATCGCGAACCACATCGGCGTGCGGGTGTCCTCGCGCGCAAAGTAGGCTGGGGAAAAAACCTTGATCATCACGAAGGCAGGCAAGCCGGCAGCGAAGGCCATCAGCGCCCGCGACGTTGCCAGCGTGTCAGTGGAGTCAAATGCGCCGCGCTCGAACAGCACGTTGATGATCGGGTGCGGCAGCGCCATCAGGGCAATGGCCGCCGGCACCGTCAACAGCAGGGATACTTCCAGCGCGCGGTTCTGGCTTGTCTGTACCCCATCCGCATCACCTGCCCGCAACCGGCGCGCCAGCTCGGGCAACAGGACCACGCCGATCGCAATGCCGATAACGCCGAGCGGCAACTGGTAGATGCGGTCTGCATAGTAGAGCCATGACGGTGCGCCATCCTGCAGCGAGGCTATCATCGTGGAAACGAGAAGGTTGATCTGGGTCACGCCGCCCGCAATCAGCCCGGGCACGCCGAGTGCCACGAGCCGTTTCACGCCCGGGGTGATCCTGGGCAGGCGCAGCGACAGGTTCACGCCAGCGCGTGACAGCGCCACCCACAAGAGCAGGAACTGCAACAACCCCGAGAGCGCCACTCCCCACACGAGGGCGCGGCCAGTATCAGGTGAGTCTCCCCAGCCGAGCAGCATCACACCTGCCAGCACGCAGATCATCACGATGTTCAGGACGATCGGCGCTGCTGCCGCTGCCGTGAACCTGTGCAGCGAGTTGAGGATGCCGCCCAGCAGCGCCACGAGTGACATGAAGGTCAGGTAGGGAAAAGCGATCCGGGTCAGTTCGGTGGTCAGGCTCAACTTCTCGGGATCATCGGCAAACCCAGGAGCCAGACCATAGACGATCAGGGGCATGGCGATCATGGCGATGGCAGACAGCAACAGAAGAAAGGTCAGAAGGGCCGCCATGACCTCTTCGGCAAATCGCACTGCTTCAGGCTGACCCTCGCCCTCGAGGCGGCGGGCAAACAACGGCACGAACGCAGCATTGAAGGCGCCCTCGGCAAACAGCCGGCGGAACAGGTTGGGAAACCGGAAGGCGACCACGAAGGCATCAGCGACGAGGCCCGTGCCCACCACCGATGCCATCAGCATGTCGCGGACAAAGCCCAGCACCCGGCTGATCATGGTCATGCCTGCAACGGTGGATGCTGAACGCAACAGGGCCATGGCAACTCCTGGCAGTTCGACGGCATAAACAATCGCGAATCACCGCGAACGCCGCACGTGGTCTGTCTAGACCAGTGGCCTTGTGCCCAGCAAGGCGGATGAAAGCGGGTTAATGCCGGCTGGTAACGTCACGCAGCGGCTTCAGGCACTGCGCCTGCGTCCAGTACCTCGATCAGGTTATGCTCAATGGCCAGCAGGCGCGACCGGGAGGTGATCTTCTGGCCGAGCAGGTCGGTGACATAGAACACGTCGACGGCACGCTCACCGAAGGTGGTGATCTGTGCCGAGGCGATGTTGAGGTTGAGCCGGAACAGGCTGTCGGTCAGCTTGAACAGCAGGCCCAGCCTGTCGAGACCGGCGATCTCGATGACGGTGAACCGGTTCGAGGTCTCGTTGGAAATGATGACCTGCGGTTCCACCGTGAATGCCTTGATGCGGCCTTTCGGTTTCGACACCGAGGCAACCGCCTCACGCAGCCGGATCTCGCCGGCGAAGGCTTGCCGCATTAACCCGACAACACGGTCGAGCCGGCGCTGCTCATCCACCGCGGCATCGAATTCGCGCGGAATGAGAAGCGTGTCCAGGGCCATGCCGTCCGTCGTGGTGAAAATCTTCGCGCCGGCGATGCTTGCCCCACCTGCCGCACACGCGCCTGTCAGCAGGGCGAGCAGGCGCGGATGGTCGGGCACATAGACGGTCAGTTCGGTGATCGAGGCAAATTCGTCCATGCGGATGTCGAAGGCAATCGTGTCACCCGAGCGTTCCGCGCGATCGATAAGCCGGGCGTCGTGTACCTGATGGTCGATATCGACGGTGTACCAGTAGTTGTCGTAGTGCTGCTTCAGATAGCTCTCGATCCGGTCCTGCTTCCAGTCGGTCATGGCTGCCGCAAAGGCCTGCTTGGCAGCATCAATTCGCCCGGCCCGGGAGATCGAGGTATGGCCACCGGTGAGGTGCAGTTCGGTTTCGGCATAGAGCGTGCGCAACAGCTGTCCCTTCCAGCCGTTCCAGACACCCGGGCCCACTGCGCGAATGTCAACCACGGTGAGGATCAGCAGCAGGCGCAACCGTTCCGGACTTTGCACGACGGCGGCGAAATCAAGGATGGTCTTGTAGTCGGACAGGTCACGCATCTGGGCAGTCTCGCTCATCACCAGATGATGGCGCACCAGCCAGACGACCGTTTCGGTTTCGGCAGGCGTCAGCCCCAGCCGCGGGCACAGCTGACGCGCCACACGCGCACCCGCAATGGAGTGGTCTTCCCTGCGGCCCTTCGCGATGTCATGCAGCAGCACCGCCACATACAGGACACGGCGCGACACCACCCCCTCGATGAGCCCGCTTGCCAGCGGGTGATCCCCCTTGAGAAGGCCCTGTTCGATCTTGGACAGGATGCCCACGGCCCGCAGCAGGTGCTCATCCACCGTATAGTGGTGATACATGTTGAACTGCATCAACGCGATGATGCGCCCGAACTCGGGAATGAACCGGCCCAGCACACCAGCTTCGCTCATCCGCCTCAGCACCGCTTCGGGATCGCGCGAGTTGGTGACGATATCGAGAAACAGTTCATTGGCGACCGGATCGTTGCGCAACGCCTTGCCAATTGACCGCCTGCTGCGGCGAACCAGCTGCAGCGTGTCGGGATGGATCGCCAGGTTGTTATGCTCGGCAACGCGGAACAGGCGGATGAGGTTGACTGGTTGCTGCTCAAAGATGTCGTCGCGGATGGCTTTCAGCCGTCCAGCCTCGACTGTGTAGTTGCCTTCGTCATCAAGCTTGATCGACCTGCGCCGGAACCTGCCGAAAAGCTGGCTCATGCTTGGCGCCTTCTTGAACTGCCGCGCCTCAAGCACCGCCGACATGATGCGGGTCAGGTCGCCAACGTCCTTGGCGATCAGGAAGTAATGCTTCATGAAGCGCTCAACCGATTTCAACCCGCCGTGCGACGCATATCCCAACCGTCCAGCCATCTCCGACTGCTTGTCGAAGCCAAGCCGGTCATCACCACGGCCGGTCATGAAGTGCAGGTGGCAGCGAACCGCCCACAGGAAATCCTCGCACTTGATGAACATGTTCTGCTCGCGCCGGGTGAACAGGCCGGACTTGTAGAGATCGCTCACCGAGCGCGTGCCATAAACGAACTTGGCAATCCAGAACAGCGTGTGCAGATCCCGCATGCCGCCCTTGCCGTCCTTTACGTCCGGCTCTACCAGGTAGCGAGACTCGCCGGTGCGCCGGTGACGTTCATCACGCTCGGCAAGCTTTTCGGTGATGAACTGGCGCTGGTCCCGCGCCATTATTTCGGTTCCGTAACGGGCTTGCAGCTCGTCATACAACGCCTTGTGGCCGCATACGTAACGGGCCTCAAGCACCGACGTCATGATGGTGGTATCGGTGCGCACCAGCCGCATGCAGTCGTCCACCGAGCGAGTGGCATGACCAACCTTGAAGCCAAGATCCCACAGGAAGTAGAGCATGTACTCCACCACGCTCTCGCCCCAGGCGGTCTGCTTGTAGGGCAGCAGGAAAAGCAGGTCGATGTCCGAGCCCGGTGCCAGCGTGCCCCGGCCATATCCGCCCACGGCAATAACCGCAATATGCTCCGAGGTGGACGGGTTGCTGGCGGCATAGACGACCTGCGTCGAGAAATCATACAGTCCGGAGATCAATGCATCCTGCAGCAAGGACAGCCGGATGGCGCACTCACGCCCCTTGCCGTTTTCGGTGAGGCGGCGCTCTTCCTCCTTGCGGCTGTCCCGTACCACGCCCTTGAGATATTTCAGGGCGGCGGGCCGGAAGCCCGAGGCATTGAGACCATGTTCGTCCGCCAGCCTGGTCAACTGCGCCAGGATGGTCTCGCTGCGATAGTCGTGGTCCGGCTTTAGCCGTTGCAGCGTTTTCTTGATTGGCGGAATCCGGGTGGTTGCCTGCGTCATGCTCGCTCGAGGTGCCTGCAGAATAGAGTTGCCTACAGGTCTAGCGGGTGACGGCGCGGCTTGCCACTGTTTTCAGTTCATAGACCAGTTCGAGCGCTTCACGCGGGCTCAACTCGTCTGGCAGCACCTCGGCAAGGCGTGCCTTCAGAGCGGCCAGCGCCGGGTCGATGGTGCCCGTCCCGCCAGATGCGGGCCGAACGGCAGCCGCAAACAGTGGCAGCTCATCTGCTATGCGCTGGCCGGGCCGCGACCTGTCAGTCTCCTCAAGCAGCTTGAGAACTTCGCTGGCCCGGTCGATCACGGCAGGCGGCAGTCCGGCAAGCCGCGCGACCTGTATGCCGTACGAGCGGTCGGCCGCCCCAGGCACCACCTCGTGCAGAAACACGACCTCGCCCTGCCATTCCCGAACCTTGACGGTGGCATTGGCGACACTGTCGAGACGTGACGCCAGGGCGGTGAGTTCATGGTAGTGGGTGGCAAACAAGGCCCGGCACCTGTTGACCGAATGCAGATGCTCCACGCAAGCCCAGGCGATGGACAGCCCGTCATAGGTGGCAGTGCCCCGGCCGATCTCGTCCAGGATAACCAGCGAGCGGTCGGTTGCAAGGTTGAGGATGGTGGCCGTCTCGACCATTTCCACCATGAACGTGGAGCGGCCTCGGGCAAGGTCATCGGCGGCGCCCACACGCGAGAACACGCGATCAACGACACCGATGTGCGCCGACTTCGAGGGGACGAAGCTGCCGGCCTGCGCCAGCAGTGCGATGATGGCATTCTGGCGCAGATAGGTGGACTTGCCCGCCATGTTGGGCCCGGTGATCAGCTTGATGTGACGCGATGGATGGCCATCCGGCCCAGTCACGCCAGCCGACAGGTCGCAGTCGTTCGGCACGAAAGCGGTACCGTGCTGCTGGCGCAAGGCCTGTTCCACCACCGGATGGCGGCCGCCTTCGATGTTGAAGGTCCGCGACGTATCCATGAACGGGCGGCTGAAGGACTGCTTGACGGCAAGCGCTGCGAGGCTGGTGAACACGTCAAGTTCTGCCAGTGCCCGGGCCAGGCCATGCAGCATGCCAGCCCGGTCCCGCACCATCCCTGCCAGCATCGCGAACAGCTCAAGTTCGATGGCTTTCGCCTTGTCGGCAGCGGACAGGATCTTCTGTTCGAGCGCGGTGAGTTCGGTGGTGGTGAAACGCATGGCGTTGGCCATGGTCTGGCGGTGGATGAAGCGTCCTGCATGCTGATCGCCCAGCAGATGCTCACCGGCCTGCTGGTTCAGTTCGATGAAGTAGCCAAGCATGTTGTTGTGCTTGATCCTGAGCGACTTCAGTCCGGTCTCATCGGCATAGCGCGCCTGCAGGCTGGCGATCACCTTGCGGCTTTCATCGCGCAGCGCACGGTTTTCATCCAGTGAGGCGTCGGCACCTGCACGGATGAACCCGCCATCGCGGACGGTCGCTGGCAATTCATCTACCAGCATGGCCTCCAGTTGTCCGGCGAACTCGACGTCTGCGGCCGACAGCGCCGACCAGACGTTGGCGACCATGTGGGGCCAGGGATCGATGCCGGCACGGTGGTGATGCTGGGCGGCGAGGCCGCTGGCTGCCCTCAGGCCACCTGCAATGGCGGCCAGGTCGCGCGGCGACCCGCGTTCAAGGCTGATGCGAGACAAGGCGCGGGTAACATCCGGTGCCTGGCGGAGGGTCGTGCGCACATCGTCACAGATTGCCTGACCCGGCATGTCGGCGAACGATTCAACGGCGTCATGACGGGCCGAGATGTCGGCTACATGGGTGAGGGGTGCGGCCAGCCAGCTTGCCAGCAGGCGGCTTCCGGCACCTGTGACCGTCCTGTCGATGGCATCAAGCAGACTGCCCTTTCGCGATCCGGTCAATGTGCGCACAAGTTCGAGGTTTGCGCGTGTCGCAGCATCGATCAGGACCGTATGCCCAGGCTCACGAAGCGCCGGTGGCCGCAGCGCCGGCAGCTTGCCGACCTGTGTAAGTTCGACGTACTCGAACAGTGCACCGCAGGCCGACGTGAGCGCGCGGCTGAAGCTGCCATAGGCGTCCAGCGTTGCCACCTTGTAGTAGGCACACAGGCGGGCCTCGGCTGCGCTGGAATCAAACCGCGCGGCCGGCAACGGCGTGACCACGGGCCGGTATGGCTGGAGCATGAGGGACAATTCGCCATCGGCCAGCAGCGAGTCCGGAAGCAGCAATTCCGACGGGTCCAGCCGGGCAAGTTCGGCCAGCAGGGTGACAGGAGAGACGGACGTCGTCTCGAACTCCCCGGTCGACATGTCGAGCCAGGCCAGCGCCATTTCATCGGATGACTTCACGCGGGCCAGGCAGGCGAGGTAGTTGTTGCGGCCAGCCTGCAGAAGATTGTCTTCGGTCAACGTACCCGGCGTGACCAGCCGCACGACGTCACGGCGCACGACAGACTTGGAGCCCCGCTTCTTCGCGTCAGCAGGGTCTTCGGTTTGCTCGCAGACCGCAACCTTGTGGCCGGTCCGGATCAGCTTCTGCAGATAGTCGTCAGCAGCATGGACAGGCACACCGCACATCGGGATGTCGTCGCCGAGGTGCTTGCCCCGCTTGGTGAGAGCGATGCCGAGCGCCGCCGATGCCACTTCGGCATCAGAGAAGAACAGCTCATAGAAATCCCCCATCCGGTAGAACAACAGGCTGTCCGGATTGGCCCGCTTGATCTCGAGGTATTGCGCCATCATCGGCGTTACCTTGTAGTCCGGCTCTGCGGAAACATCACCAGCGGTGACGGTTGTTGTCTGGGGCGTTGTCATGGGCCAGACCATAGCCGATTGTGGCCGATGGCGTCGTCCAGCTTGATGCTGCCATCCACAAGGCAAAAATCACTGGTCTCAGGCGGCCTTGTCCAGGGCGAGGTGCATGATCGCCTGCTCGAGATCGGTGCGATCAAACGGTTTGGCGAGATAGCCGTTCATGCCGGCTGCCAGACTGGCCTTCTGATCATCGCGGCGGGCATTTGCCGACAGGGCCAGAACCGGGACCACACCGGCCCGGGCATGCTGCTTCTCAAGTGCGCGCAGCCGCCGGGTGGTTTCGAGACCGTCAATACCCGGCATCTGGATATCCATCAGCACGACATCAAACCCCGTGCTGCCGGAGGTGGTCAGTCCTTCACCCATGACGGCGAGTGCCTTTTCGCCGGTTTCGAAGTGTTCAACCCGCATGCCGGCAGAGGCGAGCATGCGCTCAGCCAAAAGCCGGTTGATCGGATTGTCTTCCACGAGCGCGACCCGCAATCTGTTGCCAGGGTGCTCCTTGAGGTCGGCCGCACGGCTTCGCGATTTGGTGCGGGATGTTTCATTGCAGCCACGCGCGGCGCTGGACAATTGCTGCAGCAGGGTGGACTGGCGTACCGGCTTGACCAGGTATCCGATCGCCGGATCCTCGATCAGGGCTCGATGGGCACGCCGTTCTTCAGGCCTCAGCAGCACCCACACCCGCGCCAGCCGCTGCAGCTTTCTGGCCAAGGCCCTGACCTCACCTGAAGAGCCGCACAGGGCTGCATCCAGCAATACGACCGGCTTGCGGTCTCCAGCAGGGACAGCGCCGGCGGCCTTCAGCAACGACATGAGGTGCTCGAGACAACCGGTCGAATGGATTACTGCCTCGTGATCACACAGGTAGCGCTGCACGGTGGTGCGGCTTGGCCCATCCGGCATCGCCACAAACACTTCAGCCGAACGCAAGGCTGCCTCGAAGGCGCAGGAGTGACCGGCATCCGCAGGGGGCATCGAGATATCGATGAGGAACGTCGATCCCTTGCCCACCTCGCTTTCGACCGAAATGCTGCCTCCCATGAGATGCACCAGGTCGCGGGTGATCGACAGGCCGAGGCCTGTTCCGCCAGCTGCCTGTGTTTCGGCAAGCGAAGATTGCACGAAGCGATCGAACACCGCCGAAATCTCGCCGGCAGGAATGCCATGGCCGGTATCGCTGACACTGAAGCGGACGCTGTTCGATGTGGGACCCCACTCGACGCTCACGGTGACGCCACCGGACGGTGTGAACTTTACCGCGTTGCCAATGATGTTCAGCAACACCTGACGCAACCGTTGTGCATCGCCAACCAGTGTATTGGGCAGAAGGGGCGAGATGTAGCAGGCGACCTCGATCTGCTTGGCATGGGCGCGCGGGGCGAGCAGTTCGATGACCGACTCGAGCAGGTCCGCAAGATTGACATCGCCCCGCGTCACGACCAGCTCACCCGCCTCCGAGCGAGCTGCGTCGAGCAGTTCGTCGATAATCGAGAGCAGCGATCTCGCAGATGTATCGACAGCGTCGGCATAGGTCTTCTGCTCGCCAGACAAGCGCGTGTCCAGCAGCAGGCCGGTCATGCCAAGAACGCCGTTCAACGGTGTGCGCAGTTCATGGGATATTGTTGCAAGAAACCGTGACTTCGCGGCATTGGCCGTGTCGGCTGCGGCGCGGGCTTCGCGCAACTGTGACAGGGCATTCTGCAGATCGGCCAGGTGCTGCCGGGCCAGCCGCCAGACGTGAAGCACGCTGCCGAACAGAAACAGCAACAGGCCTGCTAGCGTGACGCGTGCGATCAGCATCCACGTCTCGTCATTGCGGGCAGCGGCCAGCAGATTGGATGCGATCATGATTGCCACGAGGCCTGTGGCGATGGCAACGAGGGTGAGGACACGGCCTTGCAGTCCGGACAGCGTGATTGCCCGTCGGGTCTGCCTGCGCTCGCGCGGCATGCCGGTAAGATCAGTACGCTCCACCCGTTCAATCCTTCAGTTACGAAGGCTCCTCCATGCAACGTCATGACACAGGGGGCGTTAGGACCGGGCTAGCAGGATCGCTAAAACTTTAATGATCGGGCCGGGATGACCGGGACACTGCGGGGTCAGGTCCCGCGTCAGGCGGCAAGCTGAAAGCTGGCCAGACGCTGGCGATAACTGACCGCCTCGGCGATGTTCAACCGGGACACGGTTTCGTTGCCATCGAGGTCGGCCAGCGTGCGGGCCAGCCGCAGTACCCGGTGATAGCCGCGCGCCGAGAGGTTCAAGGCGTTGGCTGCATCGGTGAGCAGTGCGAGCCCCGGTGCGTCCGGCCTGGCAATCTGTTCGAGCAGGGCACCGTCAAGGTGGGCGTTGGTCCGCAGGTCCGGCCGGCCGAGCATTTCGGCACGGTCGCGCTGGATGGCGCGGGCAGCGGCCACCCGGGCTGCCACTTCTGCCGAGCCTTCTGCAGGCGGTGGCAATGTCAGGTCACCTGCGCGAACCGCAGACAGCTCGATCTGGATGTCCATGCGGTCGATCAGGGGACCGGAAATGCGCGCCTGGTAGTCCGCCGCACAGCGCGGGCCGCGCTTGCAGACATGGCCCGGTTCACCGGCCATGCCGCATTTGCACGGGTTCATGGCGGCGACCAGCTGGAAGCGGGCCGGGTACGAGACGTGATGATTGGCGCGCGCAATGACGGCCTCGCCTGACTCCATCGGCTGGCGCAACGCCTCCAGAGCGCGGGGCTGAAACTCGGGCAACTCGTCAAGGAAAAGGACGCCGTTGTGGGCAAGCACCATCTCGCCCGGCAAGGCACGATGACCACCGCCCACCAGCGCCGCCTGTGACGCCGAATGGTGCGGTGCCCTGTAGGGGCGAACGGTGGTCAGGCCGCTTTGCCGCAACTCACCGGCAACCGATGCAATGGTGGAAACCTCGAGCATCTCGGCCGCGTCCATCGGCGGCAGGATTGACGGCATGCGCGACGCCAGCATGGACTTGCCCGCACCAGGCGGGCCGACCATGAGCATGTGATGACCACCGGCGGCAGCGACCTCCAGCGCGCGCTTGGCACTTTCCTGGCCCTTCACGTCCCTCAGATCGGGCATCGCGCCAGTTTGCGTGGCGATCTTGGCGACGGGACGCGACAGGACCTGCGTGCCCTTCATGTGGTTCAACACCTGGATCAATGATCCGACAGCCAGAATGTCGAGTTCATCGGACGCCCACGCCGCCTCCGGTCCGCATTCGTGGGGGCAGATGAGGCCGAGATCCCGACCGGTTGCGGCCATGGCGGCCGGCAGCACGCCATTGACCGGCTCCACCTTGCCGTCGAGCGACAGTTCTCCCAGCACCAGATAGCGGCTGGTAAAATCGGCCGGCAAAATGCCCATGGCGGTCAACAGGCCAACCGCGATGGGCAGGTCATAGTGACTGCCTTCCTTTGGCAGGTCCGCCGGTGCCAGATTGACGGTAATGCGCTTGGCCGGCAGGGCCAGACCGATGGCAGACAGCGCCGCCCGCACCCGTTCGCGGCTTTCGCCAACCGCCTTGTCACCAAGCCCGACCACCGAGAAGGCGACGATGCCGGACGCCATGTGAACCTGCACGTCGACAGGCACGGCCTCCATGCCCCTGAATGCCACTGTTGCTACCCGCGCGACCATGCGCCGCCTCCTGAAGCTGACTCTCAGTCAACATACATGAACCCGGCACAGCGTCAAGAACAGAAAGGGAACGTGTTGGGCGCTAACCGATCCGGGCCTGGATTGCATCCCACACGAGGGCGGCAATGTCTGCCCCGCCGAACTTCTTCACCTCGCGGATGCCGGTGGGCGAGGTGACATTGATCTCCGTCATGTAGTCACCGATCACATCGATGCCGACAAAGATCAGCCCGCGCCGCTTCAGGTCGGGGCCGATGGCGGCACAAATCTCACGCTCGCGCGCAGTCAGTTCGGTTGGCTCGGGCCTTCCGCCAACGTGCATGTTGGAGCGGGTTTCGCCCACTGCCGGAACCCGGTTGATCGCCCCGACAGGCTCGCCCTCGACCAGGATGATGCGCTTGTCGCCCTTCTTAACGTCCGGCAGGTATTTCTGGGCGATGAACGGTTCCCGGAACGCCTGGGTAAACATCTCCATCAGCGAGGCAAAGTTCTCGTCGCCATGCGCCAGCCGGAAAACGCCGGCCCCACCATTGCCGTAGAGCGGCTTAAGGATGATGTCGCCATGCTCGTCGCGAAACGCTGCAAGCCTGCGCGGGTCGCGAGAGATCAGGGTTGGCGGCATGAAGTCGGTATATTGCAGCACGTACAGCTTCTCGGGCGCGTTCCTGACTTCAGCCGGATCGTTGACCACCAGCGTTTTCGGGTGAATCGCCTCGAGCATGTGGGTGTAGGTGATGTAGTTCATGTCGAATGGCGGGTCCTGCCGCATCAGCACGGTGTCGAAACCCGACAGGTCCGCGAGGCGAGACTCGCCTGCCTCGAAGTGGTTGCCAATTTCATCGCGCACGCGCACGTCGGTCCCGGTGGCGGAAAGCGCCCCGTCGCGCAAGGCCAGCGTATCGGCATGATAGACGAACAGGGAATGACCGCGCGCCTGGGCTTCGAGCATCAGTGCGAACGTGGAATCGCCACGGATATCGATCCGCTCGATGGGGTCCATCTGGACGGCAACCTTGAGGGCCATGTGAAACAGTCTCCGGCTGGGGCTACTGATCGTCAGCAGCAAACGCGTTGGCAAGGTGAAGCGGCCACTGGTAGGGCGTGACCATGACGATGTCAAAGCGGCAATCGCAATCCGAGGCGGCGGGATTCTCGCCCAGCCAGTGATGC
Source organism: uncultured Alphaproteobacteria bacterium (assembly GCA_963700735.1). Taxonomy (GTDB): domain Bacteria; phylum Pseudomonadota; class Alphaproteobacteria; order Rhizobiales; family Aestuariivirgaceae; genus Anderseniella. The sequence goes on along the minus strand of CAVOYR010000007.1, from coordinate 383,999 downwards.
GCGGCATTGACGATGCGGCGACGCTGGTGCGGGGAGACGGACGCGACGGCCTCATCGGCGCTGAGCCGCGCCTTGACCTCGACGAATGCGATCACACTGCCCTTACGCACCACCAGGTCAATCTCGCCGGCAGGCGATTTCCAGCGCCGGTCGAGCACCCGGTAACCCTTCAGGCGCAACATCAGTGCAGCGCGCGCCTCGGCGGAATGGCCGCGGCGTTCAGCCTGCTGGCGCTTGGGCGAGATATCCGGGGACATCAACCCTCACCCTTCAGCTTCATGGCGAGATCATAAAGCTCAGCCCTTGGCCTGCGTGTTTCGCGGGCGAGTTGCGCCGCTGCCTTGCTGGCCGAGTTTGTTTTCAGCAGTTCTGCCAGCCTGTCTTCCACGATTGCCCCGTCTGCAACCGGGGCCTCGGCGGGCGGGCCGACGACGATGGTGATTTCACCCTTCACAGGCCCGCGCGCATCAAGCTGCTCGCCAATTTCACCGGCTGTTCCCCGCAGCACTTCCTGGTGCAGCTTGGTCAGTTCCCGGGTAACCGCAACCTGCCGTTCCGGCCAAACCGCCACCATGTCCGCAAGGCTGGCCGCAAGCCGGTTGGCGCTTTCGAAAAAAACGAGTGTTGCGGGAACACTGGCCAGTTCGGACATTGCAGCCCTGCGCTGGCCGGACCGGGCAGGCAGGAAACCGGCAAACATGAACCGGTCCGTTGGCAGGCCCGACAGGACCAGCGCCGTGACCGGCGCAGTTGGTCCGGGAATGACGTCCACGGGTATGTCCAGCATGACACAGTCGCGGACAAGCTTGTAGCCGGGGTCCGAGACCGCCGGCATGCCAGCATCCGAGACCAGCACCACGCGCCCGCCGGCCTGCATCTGCTCCAGTATGGCGGGGCGTACCTGGGCTGCGTTATGGTCGTGGTAGGGCCGCATTCTGGTGGCAATGGAGAACCTGCCAAGCAACCGCGAGGTGACACGGGTATCCTCGCACAGGACGACATCTGCGGCGGCGAGCGCAGACAGTGCCCGGAAGGATACATCGCCCAGGTTGCCCAGTGGCGTGGCGACCAGATGCAGGCCAGAAACCAGCGGCCGGGCCGTGAAAGTCGCTCCGTCAACGGTAAATTGCGGCTTTGAGTTGTCCTCAGGCATGGTTTTTGCTGAACCTGGATCGTTTGAATCACGCTGCGAATGCAGCTAAGGAGAACGTGGAAGTCGGACGGGTCACAGCCTGACGATGTCCTGGACGGCACAATACGGGGGTATCATGAACGTCAAGACCATGCCGCGCAACATGATCAGACTTTGCCTGAAGACACTTGCAATGACATTGATTGCCGTGTTGCTGCAGGCCTGCTCGACCGGCGGCGTCAACATGGGCGGACTGTTCAAGGACGACAAGCCCGGCGCCGGACAGGCGCAGACGGGCGAACAGAACCAGCCAGCACCTCCTGTCTCCAGCGGTCCAATCAAGGTAGCGCTGCTGCTGCCGTTGTCAGCATCCGGCCAGACGGCGGTAATCGGCAAGGCCCTGAAGAATGCGGCCGAGGCAGCCTTGCTCGACTCCGGTAGCAGGAACATCCAGTTGATCACCAAGGATACCCAGGGCAATGCAGACGGCGCGCGCGTGGCGGCCAACGCTGCACTCAACGAAGGGGCGGGGCTGATTCTCGGTCCGTTGCTGTCGTCGGAAGTCCAGACCGTTGCCCCGATTGCCAGCCAGCGTGGCGTGCCGGTGATTGCATTTTCGTCGGTTGCAAGCGTGGCCGGCAACAATGTCTACCTGATGAGCTTCCTGCCGGGCGAAGAGGTTGCCAACCTGATGCGCTATGCGAGCAAGCAGGGCATCAGCAACGTCGCGGCCATGATTCCGCAAAGTGCCTATGGCAATACTGCCGAGCAAGCGCTCACAGAGGCAGCAGGCCGCGCAGGCATCCAGGTGGTGTCCAACGACAGGTTTGCCCGCAATGCCTCGTCGGTCAGCAGCACCGGGCAGGCCGTGGCCGGCAAGATTGCCAACCCGACCAACAACATCCAGGCACTGTTCCTGCCGGAAGGCGGGGAAATGCTGGCAGCTGCCACCAATGCCCTTGCCAACTCAGGCGTGCAGCCCGGCCAGATCAGGATGCTCGGGACCGGCCTGTGGGATGACCGGGCCACGTCATCAATGACCCTGATGAACGGTGGCTGGTATGCGGGTGTCTCGCCTGCCCTGATCGACCGGTTCGACGCCCGCTACCGGCAGGCCTACGGCAATTCACCACCACGCATCGCCAGCCTCGCCTACGATGCGGTCAGTCTTGCCATCATCGTCAGCGGCAACGCACCCGGGGGCCGGGTGGCAGCCAGTGCGATCACCAACCCTGAAGGGTTCAAGGGCGTCAACGGGCTGTTCAGGTTCAAGCAGTCGGGACTGATCCAGCGCGGGCTGTCGATCCTGGAGGTCACGTCAACCGGGCCACGCGAGATCGCGCCGGCTCCAGAGCGGTTCAGCGCAGGGCTTTGAGCACGATCTGCTCGATGACTGCGTTGAGCACCTGACGGCCACGCGCCGTTGCCACCAGCCGGTCACCGGATTGATCTGCTTGCACGGCGACAAATCCTCCGGCAACAAGATCTGCAATGGCGTCGAGGTCGATCGCCTTTCCGGTGAAGCTTTCGATCCGGCTCAGCGGCAGGCCTTCCAGCATGCGCATGCCCATCAGCACGCACTCGGCGGCAGACTCCATCGGTTCGATGGCGGCGTCCTCAACGAGACCATTGCCCTGCGAGCGCACCATGGACAGCCATGTCTCGGGGTTGCGCTCCGTCACCAGAGCGTGGCGGCTGCCATCCACTGATGCAAGCCGGCCATGCGCACCGGGGCCAACGCCTGCGTACTCACCATAACGCCAGTAGAGCAGGTTATGCCGGCACTCTTTGCCGGGGCTGGCATGATTGGACACTTCGTAAGCCGTCAGGCCGGCTGCTTCGGTGAGTTCCTGGGTCAATTCATAAAGGTCAGCGCCGCTGTCTTCATCGGGCACGACCAGCGAGCCCGCCTTCTCAAGATCAAAGTACGCCGTGCCGGGCTCGATGGTGAGCTGGTACAAAGACATGTGACCGTCCTGCTCCAGCAGCGCCCGGCCCAGCTCTTCGCGCCAGGCAGATGCCGTCTGGCGCGGGCGGGCATAGATCAGGTCAAACGACGTTCGCGGAAAGATTTGCCGCGCCAGCCTGAAGGCAGCGAGCGCCTCGCTGGCAGTGTGTTGCCGGCCCAATGCCTTCAGGTCCCGGTCATCCAGCGACTGCACCCCGACCGACACCCGGTTGACACCCGCGTGGCGGTAGCCGCGGAAATTGCCAGCCTCGACGCTGGTCGGATTTGCCTCGAGGGTGATCTCAACGTCCGCCGCTGTCGGCCAAAGCTGTGCAACCTTGTCGATGACGTCAGCCACGCAAGCCGGCGGCATCAGCGACGGCGTACCTCCGCCGAAGAAGATGCTGGTGACTTCGCGCCCCGGCGCATGGGCGGCGAACCACTCAAGCTCCTGAACGAGGCACTGCGTGAACGCTGCTTCATCAACGCCACCATGACGGACATGCGAATTGAAATCACAATAGGGACACTTGGCTTTACAAAACGGCCAGTGCACGTAAACGCCGAGACCGGCCTTGATGTCTGTCATGGTCAGGCTTGGCCACCTGTGCCGTCGAGCGCCGAGACAAGCTGGGCAAAGGCGCGGGCGCGGTGCGACATGGCATGCTTGGCAGGCGGGTCCATTTCACCGAATGTGATATCGTGGCCATCCGGCTGGAACACGGGGTCGTAGCCAAAGCCCTTGTCACCGCGCGCCGGCCATACCAGCACGCCGTGCACCTCGCCCCGGAATACCTGCGACTCCTGACCCGGGATCGCAAGACACAGCGCGCAGACGAAGTGCGCCTTGCGCTGGTCCGCTGACAAGGCATAGCGGTCGCGCAACTCATGTTCGACCTTGCGCATGGCCATCTGGAAATCTTTCGCCGGGCCTGCCCAGCGCGCCGAATAAATGCCGGGCGCTCCGCCGAGAGCATCGACGCACAGGCCGGAGTCATCCGACAACGCCGCCAACCCGCTCGCAGCTGCGGCTGCTTCCGCCTTGAGCCGGGCATTGCCTTCAAAGCTGTCTTCTGTTTCATCGGGTTCGGGCAAACCCAACTCGCTGGCGGAGATGGCCGTCAGCCCGAGGGGTGCCAGCAGGTCGCCGATTTCACGCACCTTGCCGGGGTTATGGCTGGCCACCACGAGCTTGCTGGATGGAAGTTCAATCATTGCAGGCCCCATATGGCAGGTTCGGCAAACTCGACGCTGTTGCCTGCCGGATCACGGAAATACAGCGAATAGCCTCCGTCGGGCCATTCGAACTCAGACTTGATTTCAACACCCCTGGACACAAGCAGCGCACGCCAGTCGTCCATTTCGGAGCGGCTGGCGCGGAAGCAAACATGACCCTGTCCGCGGGCACCATGTGGCGGGATGGGCAGGCCGGACCCGCCCTCCTGCGCCCCGGTGACATCCGGGTTGAAGATCAGCAGCATCTGTGAGCCACATCGGAACATCACGGTGTGGCCGTCAGACTTCCAGTACAGGTCCAGGCCCAGGACATCACCATAAAACCGGGCAGCCGCCTCAATGTCATCGGCATACAGTACGGTTTCGAGGATGGCCTCAGGTTGCATCGGAGCTCTAGCTTCCCTGTATTGCCGCCTTTTGCAGGGCAACCAGTTCGCCTATGCCGGCCTTTGCGAGTGCCAGCAACTGCATCAGCTCATCTTCGCTGAAGGGCGTACCTTCTGCCGTGCCCTGCACTTCCACTATACCTCCAGAGCCGGTGATCACAAAGTTCGCATCGGTTTCTGCGGTGGAATCCTCGGCGTAATCCAGATCGGCAACCGGGGTGCCTTCATGGATACCGCATGACAGGGCCGCCACGTGATCGAGCAGCGGCGATTCCTGCAGGCTGCCATCGGCCAGCAGCTTGGCAATGCAGTCATGCAAGGCGACCCAGGCACCGGTGATGGAGGCGGTGCGCGTACCGCCATCAGCCTGGATGACGTCGCAGTCGACGGTGATCTGGCGTTCGCCCAGCTTCTCCATGTCCACCACAGACCGGAGGCTGCGGCCAATCAGCCGCTGGATTTCCTGGGTACGGCCAGACTGCTTGCCGGCGGTTGCCTCGCGGCGCATGCGTGATCCGGTGGAGCGCGGCAGCATGCCGTACTCGGCCGTAACCCAACCCTTGCCGCCACCGCGCAGCCAGGGTGGCACCCGGTCTTCAAGGCTCGCCGTGCACAAGACGTGTGTGTTGCCGAACTTCACAAGACACGAACCTTCGGCATGGAGCGATACATTGCGCTCCAGGCTGACGTCTCGCATCTGGCCGGGCGTTCTGCCGGAAGGTCTCATCGGGAATATGCTCCAAAACTGAATGAAGGGCTCAATCTGTGTCCGGCTGTGGTGTACAGTCGTCAGCCAGTGTGTGCAACGCACCGATGCCAGCGATTGACGCTGCCTATGGCCGCACCTAGATTCAGGGGCAACAGTGGATCGGATCCTGAAATCATGAAAGCGATTGATGATCGCCTGATGGAACTGTCCGTGCTCGACAAACGCTCACGCGACATTTTCCGGCGGCTCGTGGAAACCTTTATCGAAACTGGTGCGCCGGTTGGATCGCGCACCATTTCACGGCATTTGCCCGTGGGGCTGTCACCAGCCTCGATCCGCAACGTCATGTCCGACCTCGAAGAGGCAGGGCTGATCTACTCGCCCCATACCAGCGCGGGCCGCATTCCCACCGAAACCGGCCTGCGGTTCTTTGTCGACGCGCTTATGGAGGTTGGCCGGCTGACCAATGACGAACGCGCGCAGATCGACGCACAGATTGCCGGGCTGAACCGTGACAAGACAACCGACGACATTCTGGCCGATGCCACGAACCTGCTGTCGGGCCTGTCCAGTTGTGCCGGACTGGTGTTGTCCACCAAGATCAATACGCGACTTCGCCATATCGAGTTCGTCAGCATCAACCCGTCGCGCGCGCTGGTGATCATCGTCAGCGAAGATGGCAGCGTTGAAAACCGGACGGTGGAGATTCCGCGCGGATTGCCACCGTCGACGCTGACCGAGGTTAGCAATTTTCTCAACAGCCGTTGCCAGGGCCTGACAATCGCGGAACTTCGCGAACAACTGGGCGACCAGCTCGAGACCGTGAAGAGCGAGCTCGATTCGCTTGCTGCCCGCGTGATCGAGGCAGGGCTTGCGGTGTGGTCCGACGATGCCGGAGACGGCAAGCGGTCCCTAATCGTGCGTGGCCGCGCCAAGCTGATCGACGACAACGCGCACGCAAGCGACATCGACCGCATTCGCCAGTTGTTCGACGATCTGGAGTCCAAGAAGGACGTGATCAGTCTTCTGGGGCTGGCTGAATCGGGTGAGGGTGTGCGCATCTTTATCGGTGCGGAGACCAAGCTGTTCTCCTTGTCAGGCTCGTCGCTGATCGTGGCACCCTACAGTGATGCCAGCAACAAGGTGGTCGGCGTACTGGGCGTAGTTGGTCCAACCCGTCTCAATTATTCGCGCATCGTACCCATGGTGGACTACACTGCACAGGCGATTGGCCGACTGATCTCTTGATATTTGCCACTCAAAGGCTGATATGCGTGGCATCAATCCACATGACGACCAGAACTTCCGGGATCGCATTTCCATGACCGACAACAAGACCGGCACTGCCGATAAAAAGCATGAGGACGAGGATGCGCTGGGCAAAGCCACGGCTGGGCTGTCCGATGATGACCTGCAGGAGTTGGCCGATGCCCTGTCCGAGCAGGAAGACGAAACCAATCAGCTGGACGAACTGCGCGAGGAAAACGCTGCCCTGAAAGACCGCGTGCTGCGTGCCATGGCGGAAACCGAGAACCTGCGCAAGCGGGCGGAACGCGAGAAAGCCGAAGCGACGCTTTATGCGGCGACGAACTTTGCGCGGGACCTGCTGTCGGTTGCCGACAGCCTGTCCAAGGCGCTGGAAATCATGAACGGGGATGTTCGGGCTGACGCTGACGAACCGACCCGCCAGTTCATTGAAGGCATTGAGCTCACCCGCCGCGAACTGCTCAACTCGTTCCAGAAGCACGGCATCGTGGAAGTATTGCCGGAAGGCGAGAAGTTCGATCCGAACTTCCATCAGGCAATGTTCGAGGTTCCCGGAACCGACAAGCCGAACGGCACCGTGGTGCAGGTGGTGCAGACCGGCTACAAGATCGGCGAACGGGTTCTGCGTCCTGCCCTGGTGGGCGTGGCCAAGGGCGAACCTGCAGCGAAGAGCGTGTCCGGCAAGACTTGAACTTTCAGGCTTCCGTGACCCGGCGCAGGGTCAGGTTGATCCTTCCGGTGCCGGCCAGTAATGTCGATGTGTCAGCCATGATGCGATCCACTCCATGAAAGTGGAACCTTGCATCGCCACCGATAATGACCACGTCGCCGGAATGCAGTTTCACGGATCTGGTGGGCGAGTTGCGCTGTGGCCCGCCCATCCGGAAAACACAGCTGTCACCGAGTGAAACAGAAATCACTGGCGCATCGCGGGCTTCCTCGCCGTTGTCCTGATGCAAGCCCATGCGAGCCCCTGCTGCGTAGTAATTGACGAGGCATGCTTCGGGCGGATGACCATATCCCGACAGGTCATGCCACAGGTCCAGCAGCGCGGCGGGAATCGCCGGCCAAGGCTTGCCGGTCACCGGGTGAAGGTCCTGGTAGCGATAACCGCCTTGGTCACTGACCCAGCCCAGGGGCCCGAGGTTGGTCATGCGCACGGAAAACGGTTTGCCGGTTCTGGGCATGACCGGTTGGTACAGCGGCGCTTCCTCAACCCGCTTGCGCAGGTCCGCAACGAGGTCGCGCTGGGCTTCAATGCCGAAATACGCCGGGTAGATCACGAAGCCATTTATCTGCAACATATCGCTGGTTCATCTTGATGGCTGACAAAGCGGCACCTATATACGCCTCGAACGCGAAACGATAAGCCGTTTCTCAGGCAAATGGTTTTGCGCAGTGTTAACCAACCGGGGTTTGCCACCGGATCGTTCCGGCCAAATCGTGTGCCTCTTCGATTAACGGGCACGAACGGCAAGCCGCTAATGGAGGGCTAGAATGGGTAAGGTAATCGGAATCGACCTGGGCACCACCAACTCGTGTGTCGCAGTCATGGAAGGGGGCAGCCCCAAAGTCATCGAGAATGCCGAAGGCGCGCGCACCACGCCGTCGATCGTGGCATTCACCAGCGACGACGAAACACTCGTCGGACAGCCGGCCAAGCGCCAGGGTGTCACCAATCCTGAAAACACGTTCTTTGCCATCAAGCGCCTGATTGGCCGCCGGATGGACGACCCTATGGTCGAGAAGGACAAGAAGCTCGTGCCGTACAACATCGTCAAGGCTGACAACGGCGATGCGTGGGTCGAGTCCAATGGCAAGAAGTTTGCACCGTCGCAGATCTCGGCCATGACCTTGCAGAAGATGAAGGAAACCGCGGAGCGCCATCTGGGCGAGCCCGTGACCCAGGCCGTCATCACCGTACCGGCCTACTTCAACGACAGCCAGCGCCAGGCCACCAAGGATGCCGGCAAGATCGCCGGCCTTGAAGTCCTGCGCATCATCAACGAACCCACCGCAGCTGCACTGGCTTATGGCCTCGACAAGAAGGAAGCCGGCACCATTGCCGTCTATGACCTTGGCGGCGGCACGTTCGACGTGTCGATCCTCGAAATCGGTGATGGCGTGTTCGAAGTGAAGTCCACCAACGGCGACACGTTCCTCGGTGGTGAAGACTTCGACATGCGCATCGTCGATTATCTTGCCAACGAGTTCAAAAAGGAAAACAGCATCGATCTGCGCGGTGACAAGCTGGCACTGCAGCGGCTGAAGGAAGCTGCCGAGAAGGCAAAGATCGAGCTGTCGTCCTCGACGCAGACCGAAGTCAACCTGCCGTTCATCACCGCCGATGCAACCGGCCCGAAGCACCTGACGCTGAAGCTCAGCCGCGCCAAGCTCGAATCGCTGGTCGATGACCTTGTCCAGCGCACCATCGAGCCATGCAAGGCCGCCCTGAAGGACGCCGGGCTGACGGCAGCCGACATCGATGAAGTGGTTCTCGTCGGCGGCATGACGCGCATGCCCAAGGTGATCGAAACGGTCAAGTCGTTCTTCGGCAAGGAGCCCCACAAGGGCGTCAATCCGGATGAAGTGGTTGCCATCGGTGCGGCCATCCAGGCAGGCGTGCTGCAAGGTGAAGTCAAGGACGTGCTGTTGCTCGACGTGACGCCGCTGTCGCTGGGCATCGAAACGCTGGGTGGCGTATTCACCCGGTTGATCGACCGCAACACGACGATCCCGACCAAGAAGAGCCAGGTGTTCTCCACCGCCGACGACAACCAGACGGCCGTGACCATCCGGGTGTTCCAGGGCGAGCGCGAGATGGCGCAGCACAACAAGATGCTGGGCCAGTTCGACCTGATGGGCATTCCGACCGCACCGCGCGGCATTCCCCAGATCGAGGTCACCTTCGACATCGATGCCAACGGTATCGTCAACGTGTCGGCCAAGGACAAGGCCACTGGCAAGGAACAGCAGATCCGCATCCAGGCCTCAGGCGGTCTGTCGGATGACGAGATCAACAACATGGTCAAGGATGCCGAGGCGCATGCCGAGGATGACAAGAAGCGCAAGCACCTTGTCGAGACCAGGAACCATGCTGAAGCACTGATCCACTCGACGGAAAGATCCCTCGTCGACATGGGCGACAAGGTGTCCGAAGCCGACAAGTCAACGGTCACCGCTGCGATTGCGGAATTGAAGACCGAACTCGAAGGCGAAGACGCCGATGCGATCGAGGCCAAGACCAATGCACTGGCGCAGGCTGCCATGAAGCTGGGCGAGGCAATGTACCAGAGCCAGCAGGCCGACGCCGGCGAGGCTGGTGATCAAGGCAATGCGTCCGGCAAGGCAGAAGATGACGTTGTCGATGCTGACTTCGAGGAAGTACAGGACGACGACGACAAGAAGGCCTCCTGAGTAGCGACTATCAACAGCCCCGGAGCTTCCCCTCCGGGGCTGACATGCTCTAGAAACATTGCAAATCATCTGCGTAACCGGATCGGTGGTTTTGCCCGACGGCCCGCACAAGACTGGACGACCTGAACAATGGCGAAGCGCGACTACTACGAGGTGCTTGGCGTCGACCGCTCGGCGGATGAGAAGGCGCTCAAGAGCGCCTTTCGCAACATGGCCAAGAAGTTTCATCCGGATGCCAATCCCGGCGACAGCACGGCAGAGCAGAAGTTCAAGGAAATCAACGAGGCCTACGAGGCCCTCAAGGACCCGCAGAAGCGCGCAGCGTATGACCGGTTCGGCCATGCCGCGTTCGAGGACGGACGTGGGCCATTTGGCGGTGGCCAGGGCGGGCCAGGCTTCGGGCCCGAGTTTTCGTCGTCAATGTCCGACATCTTCGAGGACCTGTTCGGCGAATTCATGGGTGGACGGCGCGGCGGCCCGGGTGGCGGTCCGCGGTCATCCGGCCAGTCGCGCGGCTCCGACCTGCGCTACGACATGGAGATCTCGCTGACCGACGCCTTCACCGGCAAGTCCGCCCAGATCCGGGTGCCAACGTCGGTTTCCTGCGAGACCTGCAACGGCAGTGGTGCCAAACCCGGTACCAGCCCGAAGCAATGCGGCACCTGCAATGGCGCTGGCGCCGTGCGGTCATCATCAGGGTTCTTCACGGTTGAGCGCGCCTGCCCCACCTGTCAGGGACGGGGCTCGGTCATCACCGACCCGTGCGAGAGCTGCAGCGGCCAGGGCCGGGTCAAGAAGGAGCGCACGCTGTCCGTCAACATTCCGGCTGGCGTCGAGGATGGAACCCGTATCCGGCTGGCCAACGAAGGCGAGTCCGGTGTGCGTGGCGGCCCGTCCGGCGATCTCTACATCTTCCTGTCGATCAAGCCGCACGAGTTCTTCCAGCGCGATGGCTCGGACCTGTTCTCGCGTGTGCCAATTTCCATGACGGCCGCCGCGATGGGCGGCGAGATCGAAGTGCCCACCATCGATGGCAAGAAGGCTCGTGTCACCATCCCCGAAGGCACGCAGGGCGGCAAGCAGTTCCGGTTGCGCGGCAAGGGGATGCCGGTGCTCAGGTCGAGCCAGCATGGCGACATGTACATTCAGGTCAGCGTGGAGACACCGGTCAACCTCACCCGCAAGCAGCGCGACTTGCTGAAAGAGTTCGAGGCGCAGGCGAAAGACAACTCGCCCCAGTCGGCCGGCTTCTTTGCCAAGGCGCGCTCGTTCTGGGACAGCTTCAATACCTGAGTTCGCACCACCCCACTGGAGTTACCTGCCATGGCCAAGGGCTACTGGATTGCACATGCCACCGTCACCGACCCTGACACCTACAAGGCTTATGCCAATGCTGCACCTGCCGTGATCGAGAAGTTCGGGGGCAGGTTCCTGGCGCGCGGCGGCAAGCACCAGCAGATGGAAGGTGATGGCAAGGCGCGCAACGTCGTGATCGAGTTTCCGAGCTACGATGCAGCCGTCGACTGCTTCAACTCTGAAGGTTATCAGGCTGCGCGGTCACACCGGCTTGGCGCGGGCAGCGTGGATATCGTCATCGTCGAAGGTGTTTGACCTGCTGATCGTTGGTCAGCCAAATCGCTTCTGCAAGGCATCGAGGCCTGCGGTGTAGATTCCCCGTATGACCTCCTCGGCGGTTTCGTTATCCACACCACTGGCGTCAAACTCACCTGACCAGTCGGCCGTGCAGCTGTCTTCATCGCCGGGCACCAGCTTCAGCGTGGACTTGTAGCCGGCAACGGGCAACGGTCCTTCGACGATCGAGTAGGTCATGGTGAACTGCTTGGAATGCAGCAGTTCCAGCTTTTCCACCAGACTTGCGCCGCCAGGCACGGTGATGGTCCGGATAAGCGTGTCGCCTTGCTGCTCCGCCGTACAGGCCACTGCCGCCGGGTGCCACTTGTCCAGGTCACCAAACTCCCCAATGACCGACCACACATCTTCAGCCGATGCCTTGAGTTTCCTCGTTTCGTGTGCGCCTGGCATGTGGTCTGGCCCCTTCGCCCGTTTCAATCGTACTGGAAGCATGCATGCCGGCCCCCATGTTGTCCATGATCTAGCCAGAACGCGAAGCGGCTGGTATCACCACCGCGAGATCGATTGTAGCAGGGTGTCACGAGATGCTGAAACTTGTCATCGCCGGAGCCGGCGGCCGCATGGGCCAGACGCTGACCCGCCTCGTTCATGCGCACGAGGCATGCGAGGTCGTGGGCGGGCTTGAGCCGAAGGGATCTGCCAACGTTGGCAAAGACCAGGGCGTCGTCGCGGGGCTCGGTGAGATCGGCATCACGATCAGTGACGATCCCCTGTCCGCGCTTGCACAGGCAGACGGGTTGATCGACTTCACCTTGCCAGATGCCAGCGTGCGCTTCAGCGAGATCGCAGCCCAGGCACGCATTGTCCACGTGATCGGTACCACGGGCTTCAGCGAGACCCACGAGGCCGCCATCCTGGCCGCATCCCGGCACGCGCGCATCGTCAAGTCGGGCAACATGAGCCTCGGTGTCAATCTGCTGGCCTCGCTCGTGCGGCAGGCGGCGCAGCGGCTGAACGAACACTTCGATATCGAGGTGCTGGAGATGCACCACCGGCACAAGGTCGATGCACCTTCTGGTACTGCGCTGCTGCTGGGGCAGGCCGCAGCCGAGGGCCGGCAGATCAATCTGGCAGAACACTCTGTTCGCTCGCGCGACGGCCACACCGGCGCACGGCCGAGCGGTGATATCGGTTTTGCCACTTTGCGTGGCGGCAGCGTGGTGGGCGATCACAGCGTGATCTTTGCCGGACCATCGGAACGGATCACGCTGTCGCATCATGCGGAGTCGCGGGAGATTTTTGGCAATGGCGCGATCACGGCTGCCCTGTGGGCATTCGACAAAAAGCCGGGTCTGTATTCCATGGCCGACGTGCTAGGCCTCCAGGACTAACCCGCATTTCTTCAATCATCAGGACGCATATCGATGAGTGGAACACTGGTGCTCGTCCGCCATGGACAGAGCGAATGGAACCTCAAGAACCTCTTCACTGGCTGGGAAAACCCCGGCCTTACCAGCAAGGGCGTGGAAGAAGCCCACGCGGCAGGACGTGGCCTGAAGCAGGAGGGCCTGACGTTTGACATGGCGTTCACCAGCAACCTGTCCAGGGCGCAGCGAACACTCGACATCATGCTTGGCGAACTTGGCCAGCAGTCGCTGCCGGTGACACGCGACGAGGCCCTGAACGAGCGCGACTATGGTGATCTGACTGGCCTCAACAAGGCCGACGCCGCCGAGAAATGGGGCAAGGAACAGGTGCACCAATGGCGCCGGTCCTACGACATCGCACCGCCGGGCGGGGAAAGCCTGCGCGATACGCTGGCCCGGACCCTGCCCTATTACATGAAGGCCATCCAGCCGCACGTGCTCGATGGAAAGTCAATCATCGTGGCTGCACATGGCAACTCGCTGCGCGCACTGGTAATGGCACTCGAGGGCTTGTCCAGTGAGGAAATCCTGAAGCGGGAAATATCGACCGGCGTGCCGATGATCTATCACTTCAACCCGAACGGCACGATTGCGTCGAGCAAGGTGCTCGACGCTTAGGCGCCGGATACCGCGCCCGCTTCCCAGCCGAGGATCGCCTTCTTGCGGGTGAGGCCCCAATGATACCCGCACAGGCCACCAGACTTGCCCAGCACGCGATGGCACGGCACCACGAATGATATGGGGTTGCGCCCGACCGCCGAGCCCACGGCTCGTACCGCCTTCGGCTTGCCGATATGGTGGGCAACATCGGTATAGGTGGTCGCCTTGCCCAGCGGGATCCGCAGCAGGGTTTCCCAGGTCCGGACCTCGAAATCCGTCCCGATCAGGGTGATGCGCAACGGCTGGTCTGGCCGCCACTGGTCGCGATCAAACACCCGACGTGCCGTGTCTGCCGTGGCCGCATCGTCGCGAACATAGGTGGCGCGAGGCCAGCGGTGTTGCATGTCGTCGAAGGCTGCCACCTCGCCACCTTCGTCTGCAAATGCCAGTCCCGCCAGGCCGTGTGCCGTCGTCAGCACCACGGCCGTGCCGAACGGAGAGGGATGCAGCCCCCAGGTGATGGTAAGGCCTTCGCCCCTTGCCCTGTAGACGCCGGGTGACATGCCTTCATGGGTAACAAACAGGTCATGCAGGCGGCCGGGACCTGACAGCCCGAGCTCATAGGTCGTATCCAGCACCGTGGCAGACTCACGCAGCAGCTCCCGCGCCCTGTCCAGGGTGATGGCCTGCATGAAGGACTTTGGCGTGATTCCGGCCCAGCGGCTGAAACTGCGTTGCACCGTGTCCGCACTGGCCCCGACATTGAAGGCAATCTCGTCCAGCGACGGCTGCTCCTGCCAGTGTGAGGACAGGAACTCGATCGTGCTGCGCACCAGCTCATAGTCGGGGTTGGCAGCGGCATTGGACTGGGCTTGGGACATGGCAAGTGACTTCATGACTGTGAATGGTGATGGTGCAAGGCTAGCCCGCCGCAAACCGGTGAACCACCCGTTTTACGGGCCTGGGCCGCGAAGCTGATCCGTTCAGACGCGCGCCGTAGCGACCATTCCACCCAGGGCTGACCAGAGTGTTTGCCGATCATCAGGCGACAGGAAGCTGCCGATTTCGGTCCTGGCGCCCCTGGACACCAGGAAAAGCCTGCCGATCAGGTCGCGGCCAGTATCCGTTTCCAGTTCGGCCCGCGTCCACTGGCGGACAAACTCATGCTCTGCATCGGGTTTACCCGGCACATGGCGAAGGAGCCTGATGGCCAGGTCATCAATGGTCAGCACCTCGCGTGCCTTGCCATCGCGAAAGTTCCGCTTCAACGCCCACCAGATCAGCGCCACATCGAGACCGAAGAACCCGAACACAGGCCATGCCCCGATCATCAGGAACCCGATACCGGCCAGAAAGCTGACCAGCGCGATACTGCCCATCAGTATCGTAAAGCCGCGCCGGGTTAGCGAGCGATGTGGATAGAGATGGATTATTGTCGGTTCGGACTTCACGGATGCCAGCCTAGTATCTAAAGCCACGCAGCGAAAGATGCGTGCCACGACGCAAGGAGATCACAACTGCATGGGACGCCGCAAGAAACTCAATCGTGACGAAATGACCGAGGTGTTCCGGCGGTTTCACGAAGCCAACCCCCATCCGGAAGGTGAGCTTGAATCCGTCAACATATTCACGTTCCTTGTGGCGGTGGTACTGTCTGCCCAGGCGACCGATGAAGGGGTCAACAAGGCCACCCGGAAGCTGTTTGCAGCCGCCAGCACACCGGAGCAGATGGTGGCCCTTGGCGAAGACGTTGTACGTGATCACATTCGGACCATCGGCCTATTCCGCAACAAGGCGAAAAATGTCATCGCCCTGTCTCAAGCCCTGATCGAGCGCCACGGCAGCGAGGTACCTTCATCCCGGGAGGCGCTCGAAGCATTGCCTGGTGTCGGGAGAAAGACTGCCAACGTTGTCCTCAACATCTGCTTCGGCCAACCCACCATTGCCGTGGATACGCACCTGTTCCGGGTGTCAAACCGGGCAGGGCTTGCACCTGGCAAGACACCGCTGGCGGTTGAACTTGGCCTGCTGAAAGGCATTCCGGCGCCCTACCTGCTGCATGCACACCATTGGCTCATCCTGCATGGCCGCTATGTGTGCAAGGCACGCAAGCCCGAATGCGAACGCTGCCTCATCAACGATCTTTGCCTGTTTCCAGCAAAGCCGATCTAGACGCTGACGGGCAGTGGCTCATCGCGGCGGATGCGCTTGTAGATGTGCACGAAGTAGGACGTGGAAAACAGCGGGACGAGAATGTTGAGAAACGGCACCAGCGCAAGGCCGGCAGGTATGAGGCCTGCCGCCCAGATGCGGCCGGCATTGGCCCTGCGATAGTCATGGGCCTGCGCGATCGGCATGTGCCGGACCGCAACCATGGTGAAGTACTCGCGGCTGAGCAGGTACGAGTTGACCACCAGCATGATGATCGCGCCAATGCCGAAAAAGATCGTCGGCAGCAGCGAGCAGGTTGATCAGCAGGACCAGCGAACCGAACTGAACGCCCATCAGGGCTGATGATACTGCCGATGGCGGCCGCCCCTGCGGATCAGCCGGGTAATGCTTCATTTCAACAATGTCGGCCACGGTGTCCAGAAACAATCCGGCAAAGACCGCCGTGACCGGTGACATCAGGAAGAACAACGCCACCAGCAGGCCTATGCTTGCGATCGCGGCTATGACTTCGTCAAGCCAGGGCCATGGCAGCGTGAGCAGTGCGGAAGATCCGACCCAGATCAGGACCAGCAAGCCAACGAACAATAACAGCGTCAGGCCGATGGCCTTCCACAGGACAGACCGGAAGCCCGGTGACAGCACGTCCCTGGCGGCACGAAAGGCGGCAGCGATCATGAGAGGGGTCCATTCATCCAGATAAATACAGCTGCCAAGTAGGTAACATCAGGGGCTGTTGCAAGTCGCGGATTGCGAAACCTGTTCAGGCTTGTATATGCAGGCATCAGCAAACATCAACGAACCTCCGGAAAACAGTCATGTCTGACCCCCGTTACCACGTCCTGGGAATTGGCAACGCCATTGTTGACGTCATCGCCCGCCACGATGACAGCTTCCTGACTGAACAATCGCTTGCCAAGGGATCGATGCAGCTCGTCGATGAAGCCGGGGCGCTGGCGCTCTACAACGAGATCGGACCGGCAACAGAGATCTCGGGCGGGTCAGCGGCAAACACCATTGCCGGCATCGCGTCACTGGGCGGCAAGGCAAAATATGTCGGCAAGGTTGCGCGAGGACCAGCTCGGTCAGGTCTTTGGCCATGATATTCGCGCCGCTGGCGTCAGTTACGAGACAGCCGCACTGGCTGGAGGACCGCAGACGGCTCGCTGCATCATTATCGTCACCCCGGACGGTCAACGCACCATGTCCACCTTCCTGGGCGCGAGCGCATTGCTGGACGAGAGCGATGTCCATGAAGCTGACGTGGCCAGTGCCGGCATCATCTATCTTGAAGGCTATCTCTGGGACCGTCCTGAAGCGAAGGACGCGTTTCGCAAGGCTGCGGCGCTGGCAGGCAAGAACGGCCGGACGGTGGCGCTGACGCTGTCAGACTCGTTCTGCGTGGACCGGCATCGCGAAAGCTTCCTGCAATTGATCCGCGAGGGCGTCGGACTGCTGTTCGCCAACGAGGCAGAACTTCTGTCGCTCTACGAGACGACTGATTTCGATGCAGCCATAGCGCAAGTACGGCAGGATTGCCCGGTCTCGGCCGTTACCCGGTCGGAGCTCGGCAGCGTCGTGGTAACAAGCGATGGCGTTCATCCGGTTGCCGCAGTCCCTGTGAAGGAGGTGGTTGATACGACCGGTGCCGGCGATCTTTATACTGCCGGGTTCCTGTTCGGCATGGCGCAAAGGATGCCTCTGGCCGAGTGCGCGCGCATCGGGCATGTGGCTGCAGCAGAAGTTATCTCGCACATCGGTGCGCGGCCTGTGCGGAAGCTCAGCGAGTTGATCTAGAGCTTTCGCAGGTGAACCGTGCTGACGTGGTGGTCCGCGCTCTTGCGCAGGATCAGGTCGGCGCGCTGCCTTGTCGGCAGCACGTTTTCCTTGAGGTTGAGCAGGTTGACCGTTTCCCAGATCCGCGTCGCCGTTTCGCGGGTTTCGACATCCGACAGCTTCGAGTAGCGATGGAAGTATGACTTGGGATCGGCGAAGGCGGTTTCGCGGAACGAGAAGAATCGGTTCACGTACCACCTGCGCAGATCGTCCTCGTCCGCATCGATGAACAGCGAAAAGTCGAAGTAATCGGACACATAGGGTATGGCCTTGCCATCACGCGGCGGGCGGCCGGTCTGCAACACATTCAGCCCTTCGACAATCAGGATGTCGGGCTGGTCCACCGTGATATGCTTGCCCGGCTCGATATCGTAGGACAGGTGCGAGTAGACCGGGGCCTCGACATTGCGCTTGCCGGCCTTCACATCGGACAGGAACTTCAACAGCACCGGCAGGTCATAGCTTTCAGGAAAGCCTTTCCGGTTCATCAGGCCTTCGCGCTCAAGCACAGCGTTGGGCAGCAGGAATCCGTCAGTGGGCAACAGCGAAACCTTGGGATGATTGGGCCAGCGGGCCAGCAGGCCGCGCAGGATACGCGCGGTTGTGCTCTTGCCACCGGCGACGCTGCCGGCAATGCCGATGATGTATGGCACCTTGTGGTTGTTGCCGCCGAGGAACTTCTGCGTGACCTTGAACAGGTCCTGGCTGGCAGCGACATACAGGTTCAGCAGGCGTGACAGCGGCAGGTAGATGGCGACAACCTCGTCCAGGTTGACGCGATCGTTTACGCCGCGCAGTTCCTCGACTTCCTCGGCGGTCAGCGTGAGAGGCGTGTCCGCGCGCAGCTTTGCCCATTCCGTGCGGGTAAAGATGCGATAAGGCGACAGTTGTGCAGTCATCTGGTCCATGGTCTGTCAGGCGCCTCAGGAAGCCGTCCGCGCCGCCTTTTCTTCTAGCCCACTTTGATCAAAACGTCTCGCCAGTTCAGCCGTCACATCCTCCAGCCGGACCCCGCCATCCTGCAGCACCACCAACAGATGGTAGATCACGTCGGCAGCTTCCGCCGTCAGGTGCCGGGCATCCCCTTGCACAGCCGCAAGGATCAGCTCGATTGCTTCCTCACCAAACTTGCGGGCGCACTTCTCGGTTCCGGCAGCCAGCAGCCTTGCCGTGTAGGACACATCACCGTCGCCTGCGCGGGCGCGCTCGGTAATGATCGCCTCCAGTCCGGAAAGGATATCTGTGTTTGTCCTGTCAGGCATCTTATCCAATAGTCTCCAGATCCAGCCTGGTCAGTCGAGCCTGACCGGGACGCCCTGTTGTGCCATGAAATGCTTGGCTTGCGAAATGGTGTAGGTGCCGAAGTGAAAGATCGAAGCCGCCAGCACAGCACTCGCCCCGCCCTGGCTGATGCCGTCTGCCAGGTGCTGCAGCGTGCCAACGCCGCCTGACGCGATGACCGGCACATCGACCGCGCTGCTCACCGCCCGAGTTACGTCCAGATCAAACCCGTCGCCTGTGCCGTCCCTGTCCATGGAGGTCAGCAGGATCTCACCTGCGCCAAGACCGACGACCTTCCGGGCAAATTCAACCGCGTCGATACCAGTCGCCTCGCGTCCGCCATGGGTGAAGATTTCCCAGCGCAGCGGTTCACCCTCGGGACTGACCCGCTTGGCATCAATGGCGACGACGATGCACTGCGATCCGAACTTCAATGCTGCCTGCCTGACGAACTCAGGATCACGCACTGCCGCAGTGTTGATCGATACCTTGTCGGCGCCAGCCAGCAGCAGATTGCGGATGTCATCCAGCGTCCGTACGCCCCCGCCCACGGTCAGCGGCATGAAACATTGCTCGGCCGTCTGCTTCACCACGTCGAAGATGATGCCGCGGTTTTCATGGGTTGCAGTGATGTCCAGGAAACACAGCTCGTCGGCCCCGGCGGCATCGTAGGCCTTGGCGATCTCGACAGGGTCGCCGGCATCGCGCAGGTCAACAAAGTTGACGCCCTTCACAACGCGCCCGTCCTTTACATCCAGACAGGGAATGATGCGTGACTTAAGCATGGCTTGCCGCCTTCAAAACGGTGAGCGCAGCTGATGGATCAATGCGCCCGTCGTACAATGCGCGGCCGGTGATGGCCCCTTCCAGTACCGCACAGTCAGGCTGGGCCAGCCGTTCGATATCCGCCATCGAGGCAAGGCCACCGCTGGCGATGACGGGTATCGACGTTGACCGCGCAAGGTCCAGGGTCGAGTCGATGTTGAGGCCTGCCAGAATGCCGTCACGGTCGATATCGGTATAGATGATCGCCGCCACGCCGGCATCCTCGAACCGGGCTGCCAGTTCCTTGATGCTGAGGCTTGAGCTTTCTGCCCAGCCTTCCACGGCAACCTTGCCAGCCTTGGCGTCGATGCCCACCGCGATGCGGCCCGGAAATGCCTTGCAAGCTTCGCGCACCAGGGCCGGGTCGCGTACTGCCAGCGTTCCCAATATGACGCGGGAAATTCCCCGTTCCAGCCAGCGCTCGATACCTTGCAGGTCCCGGATACCCCCGCCCAGCTGCACTGGCAGCGACACTGCATCAAGAATTGCCTCGACAGCCGACGCATTCACCGGCTGACCGGAAAATGCACCGTTCAGGTCAACCAGATGCAAGTAACTGAAGCCCTGTTGCTCGAACGCGCGCGCCTGTGCAGCGGGATCGTCGGAGAAAACCGTGGCCTGATCCATGTCGCCAAGCTTGAGCCGGACGCACTGGCCATCCTTCAGGTCAATTGCAGGAAAGAGAATCAACGCACGTCAACCTTTCAGGGAGTCCAGGTCAGGAAATTCGCAATCAGCTTGAGGCCGAGTACCTGGCTCTTTTCCGGGTGAAACTGGGTACCGGCGATGTTGTCCCGCGCCACCAGCGCGGTCACTTCTTCACCATAGGTGGTGGTGGCGACCACATCATGCTGGTTGTCGGCTTTAAGATGATAGGAATGAACGAAGTAGGCATGGCTGCCATCAGGCCCGGTGCGGATGCCATCCAGCAAGGGGTGGCTGCGATATGCGTCGAGGGTGTTCCATCCCATGTGCGGAATCTTCAGGCCCGTCGCGCCAACATCAATGCGGTCGACATCTCCTGCAATCCAGCCAAAGCCGCTGGTCTCGCCGTGCTCCAGCCCGCGCGTCGCCATCAGCTGCATCCCTACGCAAATGCCCAGGAACGGCCGGGCCTGCCGATGGACGCTTTCCTCGAGTGCTTCCCACAGCCCGTCGATTGCCCTGATGCCATCACGGCAATCGCGGTAGGCCCCGACACCGGGCAACACGACCCGGTCTGCTGCCAGCACGTCCTCAGCGGTTCTCACAAGGTCGATGGTTGCCGCGATGCCACTGTCCCGGGCAGCCCGCTCGAACGACTTCTGGGCAGAGCGCAGATTGCCCGAGCCATAATCGATGATCGCCACCCGCATCATGCGGCAGCGGCGTCCCGGGGGCCGGTGCGATCAGCGAAGAACCGCCAGGCAGCTTCCTCGCGATCGGCTGCAGCGATGTCGGCCACTTCGAGGAAGCCGCGCCTGCCCAGGGCTCGCCGGCGCAGATTGTTGCCTTCGAGGCCAAACCATCCATTGATCAACAGGGACAGCATCATGGTCAGCGTCGCCGGCATGCCGGTAAACTTCGCCAGTACCGCCAATCCCACGGCAAGCACCAGGTAGACGGCCAGCGCCAGCCAGAGGCGATGCCAGATCAGCCAGAAGAATGGAATGAAGAACGCGAACCAGCTGAAACCTTCGCGCACGAACAGCACCGCCCTGTCTGCATCTTCCTCGCGCAGGTACTCGGTCTTGCGGTGAGCGGTATAGATACGCACCGGCCTTACTCCCCGCCGCCAAGCGTGCCCTTGGTTGACGGAACGGCGTCCGGCATCCGTGGGTCGATTTCGATGCAGTCACGCAAGGCCCGCGCCACAGCCTTGAAGCAGCTTTCAGCGATATGGTGATTATTGAACCCGTAAAGGGTTTCGACATGCAGGGTCATGCCAGCGCTCTGGGCAAAGGCCTGGAAGAACTCCCGGAACAGTTCCGTGTCCATCTCGCCAATCCTGGCTGCGTTGAATTCCGTGCGCCATACGAGGTAGGGCCGGCCCGACACGTCGATGGTTGCCCGGGTCAGGGCTTCGTCCATGGGCAGATAGCAGTGCGCATAGCGCCTTATACCCTTGCGATCACCCAGTGCCTTCGAGATGGCCTGGCCGAGCGCAATGCCGGTATCTTCGGTAGTGTGATGCATGTCGATGTGAAGATCACCGACCGTCTTGATCTTCATGTCGATCAGCGAATGGCGCGACAGCTGGTCCAGCATGTGGTCGAGAAAACCGATTCCGGTCGCGATCTGGCGCGTGCCGGTGCCGTCGAGGTTCACTTCAACGGAGATATCGGTTTCATTGGTCTTGCGCGTGACGCTCGCCGTTCTCATTGTTCGCATCCCATCCACTCACACCCATGCGGGTGCCTTTTAACAGGACACCACGTCCACGCAAGGGTTCAGGTGCCGGTTGATTAACCCGGCAGGGTCTTTTAATCGCTGTCAGTCGAGCTTACCTGATAAACCATGGCAACACAGACCGGGAGATTACCGGCATGACTGACGACCGCAATCTACCTGTCTGGCACGGCACAACCATTGTCACCGTGCGACGGGGCAACACCGTTGTGGTTGCCGGCGACGGCCAGGTCAGCCTGTCCGACACCGTGATCAAGGGCAATGCCCGCAAGGTCCGGCCGCTGGGCAAGGGCGACGTGATTGCAGGCTTTGCCGGAGCAACCGCAGACGCCATGACCCTGTTCGAGCGGCTTGAAGCAAAGCTGGAACAGTACCCCGGCCAACTGACCCGCGCCTGCGTCGAGCTTGCCAAGGACTGGCGCACCGACCGTTACCTGCGCCGGCTGGAAGCGATGATGATCGTCGCGGACAAGTCGACCAGCCTTGTGCTGACCGGTAACGGCGACGTGCTGGAACCGGAAAACGGCATCATCGCCATCGGCTCTGGCGGCAACTATGCGCTGTCGGCTGCACGGGCGCTGGCGGACAATACCGACCTCGACGCAGAAACCATTGCCCGCAAGGCAATGCTGATCGCTGCTGATATCTGCGTCTACACCAACGCCAACATCACGATCGAAAAACTCGGTGCCGAGTAACAGGCCGCACCGGGAACCACACCCCAGAACGAGTTCTCCATGACCGATTTTTCCCCGCGTGAGATTGTTTCCGAACTGGACCGTCATATCGTCGGTCAGCGCGATGCCAAGCGCATGGTTGCCATCGCCCTGCGCAATCGCTGGCGCCGCAAGCAGCTGGACCCGGCCTTGCGCGATGAAGTGATGCCAAAGAACATCCTGATGATCGGGCCGACGGGTGTGGGCAAGACCGAGATCGCCCGGCGGCTGGCCAAGCTCGCCAACGCACCCTTCATCAAGGTGGAGGCGACCAAGTTCACCGAGGTCGGCTATGTTGGACGGGATGTCGAACAGATCATCCGCGACCTGGTCGAGATCGGGTTGACGCTGGCTCGCGAGAGCCGCCGGGACCAGGTGAAGGCCCAGGCGCAAGCCAATGCCGAGAACCGCGTTCTTGATGCGCTGGTCGGTGCCGGCGCGTCTGCCACCACCCGCGATTCGTTCAGGACGAAGCTGCGCAAGGGTGAGCTTGACGACAAGGAAATCGAGCTCGAGGTCATAGACGCCGGTGGCGGCATGTCGACCATGGACATTCCCGGGATGCCCGGATCATCGGTCGGCATGGTCAACCTGTCCGACATGTTCGGCAAGGCATTTGGCCAGCGCACCAAAACCCGGCGCATGTTGGTCGGTGAAAGCCATACGGTGCTGGTACCGGAAGAATCCGACAAGTTGATCGACCAGGAACAGATCGTCGCCGAGGCCATCGACAGCGTGGAGAACAACGGCATCGTGTTCCTCGACGAGATCGACAAGGTGACCGCGCGCGCAGAACGTCAGGGCGCCGATGTCAGTCGCGAAGGTGTTCAGCGCGACCTGCTGCCGCTGATCGAAGGCACCACGGTCTCCACCAAGTATGGGCCGGTGAAAACAGACCACATCCTGTTCATTGCATCAGGGGCGTTTCATATCGCAAAACCATCAGACCTGTTGCCGGAGCTGCAGGGCCGGTTGCCTATCAGGGTTGAACTGAATGCCCTCACCCGTGACGATTTCAGACGGATCCTGATCGAGCCCGAGGCCAGCCTGGTCAAGCAGTACGTCGCCTTGCTCGCCACGGAGAAGCTGACGCTCGACGTGACAGAAGATGGCATTGATGCACTCGCAGATATCGCAGCCGAAGTGAACGCATCTGTCGAGAACATCGGTGCGCGCCGGCTTCACACCATCATGGAGCGGGTGCTCGAAGAGGTAAGCTACACCGCCACGGACCGCGCGGGAGAAACCGTCGTGCTGGACGCGAAGTTCGTCGAGGATCACCTCGGAGACCTTGCTCGCAACACCGACCTGTCCAAGTTCATCTTGTAGGTGTGCCGGGTTTCACGTCACCGGGTTCCAGCAACTGAAGATGGCGTTCGATCTGTGCCTCTTCCATTTCGCGGATGGAGGACGCCAGCCGGTTGGCCAGCTCGGTTGCCCTTGGTGAAAGACCCGATGTGTCTACCACGATGCGCGGATGCGACAGCCGGGCAAGCCGGGCAATCTCTTCGGCTTCATCCCAGATGATATTGAAATAGGCGATGATACGCTGGACCAGGTACCAGCTGGGCAAGCCTCGATGACCGTGTTCGAGTGCCGAGAGATAAGCCGGTGTCACACCAATGGCGTCTGCCATCTGCTTCATGGTCATGCCGCGCTGGCGGCGCAGGTCGCGCAGCTTTGCACCGAACGGCGTCACGGCTTGCCCGCCTTTCGGCGCAGCCGGACATAGAATGCACCGCCGCCGCCATGCCGGGGATGGGCAGGCTGAAAGCCGACCACGTGATCGGCAAACACCCGGTCATTCATCCACCCTGGAAACGCTGCCCGCAAGCGGCCTTGCCGCTCCGGTGCGTGATAGACATCTTTCGAATGCAGCGTATGCCGGGTGAACGGCGATGCACCCTTGCCGGTGATCACCAGCACATTCCTGAGGTCGCGTGCGCGAGCCGAACTCGATGAAGTTCAGCAGCGCGATCCGGCCACGCTCGACGCTCATGCCATGCAGGTCTATGCGCGCATCGATCTCGACATTGCCGCGACCCAGCTTCTGGGTATCGCGGCGATTGAGGCCCGCGACAGCGGGTGGTACCGGCCTTGGCAAGGCCGGCACCGGTTGTGTGACGTGGCGGACCTGCTTTGCCGGCGTGCCCGCTGCCACTGTCTTTGCGGCAATCGACATCGCTTCAGCGGCCTGTTCCGTCGGCAAGGGCAACGGCCTCGGCCGCAACGGCCGCACGGTATCCTTGACGAGATTCCAGATTGCGGCTTCATCGCTGCGCAGCGTTCGAGGTCCGCGGGTGCGTTTCGGTTGGGCAGGCTTTGTCATGGCCGGAATTTTCGCAACAGCCTGTCCGCCAGGCCATGCGGCACCAGTGCGTACATTGATCCGGGTTCGTCCATCAATCCCGCGTCCCGCCCGGCAGCGTCGCCCGAACCAAAGAAGATGTCTCCGCGCTGCGGACCCTTGATGGCCGAGCCAGTATCCTGGGCCACCATCAGCCGGTCGAACGGAACCACCTTGCCATTGTAGTGCACCCGGGTAGACACCCACATCGGCACGCCAAGCGACCAGTATGCGCGGTCGACCGCAAGCGACCTGAACGGCGTAAGTGGCAACTTCTGGGCGCCTACCGGGCCTGATGCACTGCCAGCGCCCTCCAGCCTGCGGAAGAACACATAGGACTGGTTCTGCCACATCAGGTCGCGGGCCTTGTCCGGATGCGCCTCGAGCCAGGCCCGCAAGGCCTGCATGGACATTGCCTCGCGGGTCATCTCGCCACGGTCGATCAACACCTTGCCGATCGAGGTATAGGGCAATCCGGTCTTGAGCCCGTAGGCCAGCCGCATTGTCTTGCCGTCTGGTAGCCGGACCCTGCCGGACCCTTGTACCTGCATGAAGAACAGATCGGCCCACGACTTGAGCCAGGTGATCTCCAGTCCCTGCCCTGCCAGCTTGCCCTGTTCAATCTCCTGCCGGGTGTAATAGGGCTGCGCCGTGCCCCGGATCACCCGGCCATAGGACACGCCCAGCCGGCGCGCATCAGCAGCCGGCAACTTCACAAGATCGCCAGGGCGCTTGAGAACCGGAACGGAATACTCCCCGGAACGCCGCAACGATCCTTCAACTTCCGGTTCGAAGTAGCCGGTAAACTGGCCTGTGGAGCCGGAGATGTTCAAAGCCGAGAACGTGGAGGAGACGAGTGCGCGGGCCGCGCGCTCATCAACGCCATTGGCGACAGCGCTGCGTACGGCACGGCATGGCTCATGCCAGTCGGAGGCCTTTCCGGACAGCAGTGCGGCACGGGAGAAGCCGGTTCCGGACGACACCAGTTCGGCACAGGCTCGGTCCAGTACCTTCAAGGCATCGGCCATGTTGTCATGCTGCCAACCCGGCAACTGCTCAAGGCTCAGCCGGGTCAACTTCATTCTCGCTTCTGCTCCTGCCATGGTTGCCGGCCCGGCGAGGCCAACCACAATTGCCATACCAGCAGCCATCGCGGTGGACGTCCGGAACAGGGGCATCGTGGGTCTCAGTCGGCTTCGGTTGCCACGAGCTTCCAGTTCGGATCGCGTGACTTGACTGGCCGTTCGAAGGTCCATACGTCGGTGATTTCCTGGATCTCGCTCGGGTCACCGTCAATGACCGTACCCTGGCTGTCGAGCGTAGCCGTGATCAAGTCGCTGACGAACTTCACGCTGACCTGTGCCTTGCCGCCGGTGAGGTCGACCTTGATGATATCGGCCTTGTTGATACCGACAAACTTTGATTCGAGCACGTGGCCGTCCGCCTTGCGCTGGTCGATGGCTTGCGAGAAACCATCAAACACATCGCGCGACAACAAGGGCTTGAGTTGCTGCCTGTCACCGTCCGCAAATGCCGTCACGATCATTTCATAGGCCATGCGCGCACCCTTGAGGAATTCGCGCGGCGTGAACGAGGGATCCTGGTTGTTCAGTTGTTCGAGGCCCTTTGCAACAGGTGATCCTTCTGCAGCAAACCCGTCCCAGACCGGCTTGCGCTCATCATCTTCGTCATCCTGGATGTCAGCTGGAACTGCAACCGGCTTGTTGCGGCCGGGCAGAGGCACCACATTGTCCTTGCCGGCAGGCGACTGCCGGGTTGTATCAGCGGTGTCGCGACCAATGGTTGGATCAAACGGCTTTTCGTTACCGGTCCGGGAACCAAGCACACTGCGCAGCCGGAAGAAGATGATGACAGCTACCGCCAGGATAATCAGATTGAACGGATCAAAAACCTGGGTCATGGAAAGGTACAACTCTTGTTCGGTTCGGGCAGCGCGCGCCTGCATGGTTTCGCTGCGGTTGGGATACTGAGGTCATATATAGGCATTGATGGTGCAGTGGGGCAATGGCGCGACAATGACAACTGTGCCGCATGCCGTGTTTCGAGAGATGTGATGAGAGTATTCCTGTTTCTGGCATTTGTGGTTGTGCCGATCATCGAGATTGCACTGTTTCTGAAAGTCGGTTCATTGATCGGCATCCCGGCGACCATTGGGCTGGTCCTGCTGACGGCCATCGCTGGCACCATGCTGGTGCGCAGCCAGGGGCTCGATGCGATCAACAAGGTGCGTGCCTCGGCAAGTCGCGGCGAAGCGCCGGTTGAGGCGTTGATTCAAGGCGCTTGCGTACTGGTAGCAGGGGTATTGCTGCTGACGCCGGGGTTCGCAACAGATGCCCTGGGCTTTGCCTTGCTGATCCCGCCTGTTCGGTCAATGATCACTGGCCATGTCTGGAAATTCATCCAGCCGCATATCGTCGTCGCGACCACCCAGACAACATCCAGGCCGTATCGCGACGCTCCCGGTCACGGGGGGCGTCCAGATGGCACGATCATCGAAGGCGAGGCGGTGGAGATCGATCCTGACAAAGGCCGGCCAGCCCGGCAAGATCCCGACTCCAGATAGGCAAGATTTCTTGCGCGAAAGCATCCATCATGCTAGCCACCCGGCTTGATTAAGCGCACCTGCGAGAAACAAAGGAACGTCAAGAAATGGCCAAAGCAGCAAAAGAGGCAGCTCCCAAGCCCGCCGCGGAATCCAACGGACAGGCTGGCAATGGCACCAAGGCTCCCGGTGCTGCGCCTTCCATGAAGATCCTTGGCCAGTACATCAAGGACATGTCGTTCGAGAACCCGAATGCACCCCAGTCGCTGACCGGGCAGGACGGCCAGCCCGAGATCAACATTTCGGTAAACGTGAACGCCAAGCCGATGTCGGAAACCGACTTTGAAGTCGAGCTGCACCTGAACGCCAAGGCCAGCGGCAAGACATCAACCGTGTTCGTGGCCGAGCTTCTTTACGCCGGTATCTTCCGCCTTGAGAATATTCCGCAAGAAGCCCTGCATCCCATCGTTCTGGTGGAGTGCCCGCGCATGTTGTTCCCGTTCGCACGGCAGATCATTGCAGACGTTTCACGCAATGGCGGCTTCCCGCCCCTGATGCTCGATCCGATCGACTTTGCGGCAATGTACCAGCAGCGCGCCGCTGCCGAGCAGCAGAACGCATAATCACCGGCAGCCTCAAGTACGCTGGCTAACGCCTGGCCAGAGAGCCTTGTCACCGAGGCTCTTGACCATTTCGGCATGGCTTTCCACCTCGATCTGGGTGAGCCGGGCCTTGAGCTCTGCGGGGCGCGTGCGTGCATTGATGACCACGGTCGTTGAACTGACCTTTACAACCTCGCGAACCTCGGTAAGGCCGAGTGCAGCCTGGCGTCCCCCCATCAGCTCGATGTAGACGTCGGCAAGAAGCTCGGAATCCAGCAAGGCGCCGTGCTTCTCGCGACGCGAGTTGTCGATACCGTAGCGCCGGCACAAGGCATCCAGGCTGTTGGGTCCCATGGGATGGCGCTTGCGCGCAATCATCAGGCTGTCGACAACCTGTTCCATCGGAATTGCTGGCCGGTTGACCCGGGCAAGCTCTGCATTGATGAATTTCATGTCGAACTGGGCGTTGTGAATCACCAGTACTGCATCACCCACAAACTCCAGAAACGCCTCCGCAATGTCTGCAAACACGGGATGGCCATACAAAAACTCTGCTGACAAGCCATGGACGTTGAAAGCCTCCTGCGGCATGTCCCGTTCAGGATTGATGTATTGGTGATAATGGTTGCCGGTCGGCACCTGGTTGATCATTTCCACCGCGCCGATTTCAACGATCCGGTCGCCGGTAAATGGGTCAAGTCCGGTCGTTTCGGTATCAAGCACGACTTCACGAATCATGGCGTGCGGCACTCCCCAATTTCGCTCTCAGTTCTTCAATGGCAGTGTTTACCGCTTTGCGGGTTTCGTCCAGTGATGTGCCCGTTGGAATAATGATGTCAGCCTTGCTGCGCTTGACCGCATCAGGCACCTGACGGGCAAGAATTGCTTCGAACTTCTCCACGCTCATGCCGTCGCGCGCCAGCGCCCGTTCGCGCTGCAGCTTTGCTGGTGCAGACACGACCATGACGGCATCAAACTCGCCTTCGCGCCCGCCTTCGAACAACAGCGGAATGTCAAAGACGACAAGTAGAGCAGCATCGGTCATCGCCTGTTCCAGAAACCTGTCCTGCTCCCGATGAACAAGCGGATGAACGATTTGTTCAAGCCGCTTGATGGCTTCAGGGTCAGACAGCACGATGGCGGATAGTTTGGTTCGATCAACCCGGTTATCCACAACGGCACCGGGGAAGGCATCGGCAATCAACGCAACTGCTTCACCGCCTTCGCTGTAAAGCTGGTGAACCGTGGCATCAGCATCGAACACTGCCACGCCCGCGTCCCGCAACATGCCGGCGACGGTCGACTTGCCCATGGCAATCGAGCCGGTCAGCGCAACCTTGAAGACACCGGGTTCAGCCACTGGTCGCAATATCCTCTTCAACAATTCGGCGAAGCTCAGCGGTAACTTCAGGCTTGATGCCAAACCACAGGTTGAAGCCGTCCACGGCCTGATGGAGCAACATGCCGAGGCCATCAAGTGTCCTGCGATCATGTTGCCTGGCCTGTTTCAACATGGGTGTTTCAAGTGGCACGTAGACGATATCGGAGATGATGCAATGCGCAGGTGTGGCTTTCACCGGGAAGGGATAGGCACCCTTGCCGCCGGTCCCCAACGATGTCGTGTTGATCACCAGGCTTGCTTGTTCTGCCACATCCGCAAGTGCGTCATCGTGAACGGCCCTCACTCGCGCAGGATCGAGCATGGCCAACGGAGCTACTTTGGCAGGTGTCCTGTTCGCTACGAAGATGGTTGCCGCACCAGCATCCAGCAGTGCTGCAACAATGCTGCGGGCAGCTCCACCGGCTCCCAGTACGACGACGCTACTGCCGTCAGCCTTGAAGTCTGGCCAGCACTGCAACAAGTGGGCGAGGTAGCCTTGTCCATCAGTGGAGGTACCCCGTACCCTCCCGTCGTCAGCACGGTAGATCGTGTTGATGCTTCCGGTCGCCAGTGCAGCCGGATCAACGGCATCGAGCAGTGCTGCTACGGCTTGCTTGTGTGGAACAGTGATATTGCACCCTTCAAGGTCGCCGGACCGCACCTGTGCGATGACACCGGGCAGCTGATCAGGTGACACATCCCGGATGGTATAGTCCGCATCCAGACCGTAAAGATTTATCCAGTAGCCATGGATTACTGGAGAACGGGAATGGGATATGCCCTGACCGACGACACACGCGTGTTTCATGCAAGGTTCTCCGGATAAATATCGGGCAGTGTGCGGAGATAGCCCAGCAGATCCAGGAGCGGCATTCCCATGATGGTGAAGTGACTGCCCTCTATGGATCTGAACAGGCGGACACCCTTGCCTTCGATCTGGTAACAGCCGACTGATCCAAGGATCTCTTCACCTGTTTGATCGAGATAGTCGCGGATTTTCTCAACCGACATGGTCCACATGGTCAGTGTTGCGGTATCAACCGTTTCAAACAGGCAGTCTCCCCCGTGATAACAGGCTACACCTGAATGGAGGTGATGTTCCCGACCTTGCAGGGCCATCAACTGCCGTGCAGCGTCTTCAAGGCTTGAAACCTTGGAATATCGTTTGCCTTCACAATCCAAGGTCTGGTCCGCTCCAATGACCAGCGCATCGCCATGTTTTGCGCTTACACTCGCTGCCTTCGCCCTGGCGAGAGCCAGCGCCAGTTCATTCGCCGGCGTCGAGCGGGCATCGGCTGCCAGCTTGAGCGGAGTCTCGTCAATGTCAGCCGGTATGACGTCGAACTCATAGCCGGCTGCGCGCAACATCTGGCTGCGGGCGCTGCTGGCGGATGCCAGGATCAGTTTCATGACTGGGCTGAGACCATCTCGGGTTGATGCTTGCTGAGAAGATTCAGCACGGCCGCCGCTGTCTCCTCAATCGACCGGCGGGTCACATCGATCACCGGCCAGTTGCGCGAGGTGCAGAGCTTGCGCATGTCAATGATCTCCTGCGTGATTTCCTTGCGGTCGGCGTACTTGGTATCACGGGCCTCATTCAGGGTCAGAAGCCTGTGACGCCTGATCTGGGCAATGCGTTCTGCGCTGGCGACCAGCCCCACGACAAGGGGCCGGCTGACCGTCATCAGTGCTGCAGGTGGTGCAACACCAGGAACCAGGGGAATGTTGGCGGTCTTGATACCACGGTTGGCCAGATAGATGCTGGTCGGGGTTTTCGATGACCTGCTGATGCCCAGCAATATGACATCTGCATTGTCGAGATCTGCTGTTTGCTGGCCATCATCATGCGCCATGGTGAAATTGAGCGCGTCGATGCGGCGGAAATATTCGGCATTCAATACGTGCTGCCCGCCGATGTGCGGCTTGGCATTGGCATTGAGATAGGTGGCGAGGCTGGTGATCACCGGGTCGAGTATCGAGATGCATGGAATTGCCAGCGCCTCGCAACGTCGCTCGATATCCTGCTTCAGCATGTTGTCGGCGATCGTATAAAGAACAATGCCAGGCTGTTTCTCGACTTCGCTTATCACGCGGTCGAGCTGCCTGGAGGTTCGGACCAGGGTGTAGATATGCTCGATCGGTTGATAGCCGGCATAGTATGCCGTGGCTGCACGCGCTACCGTGTTCAGGGTTTCGCCCGTCGCATCTGATACGAGGTGCATGTGAAAATATTGCTTGGCGGTGCTGCGCATAACGGCTTGCATAGCTTGTTTATGAGTTGTGGAAAAGCGGCAGTGTTCTGACCCGGTCCGCCTGATTGTTCACATCCATGCAGATTCCTTTCAGCGCGCCGCAACTGTGGAAAAATCTCGAGGTGACATGGTGCAGGCGCCTGAATTGCTGATTGTCGCGTCAGAAACTGGGGACAGCATCCTGAAAAGTTCCGCGGCGAATGGATTTTCATCTTTTGAATCACGATGATAGAGGCGGTGGAACGGACTGTCATTGTTTGCTGGATAATGTGGACAAGTCGGGCTGACATGTTCAGATTGTGGGCAAACGGGGATTGTGTTCGTCCACCGTACAACAACAACAACAATCAAAGATTCATATCTGGAAATTTGGGGCGGGATAGTGAGCAAACCACTACTTGATGTGCTGCAGGGAAAATTACCAGCCAAGCGGCCTGTATGGCTTATGAGACAGGCTGGCCGGTACCTTCCTGAGTATCGCGAAGTTCGCGCGCAAGCCGGAGGCTTCCTGAACTTGTGTTATACGCCGGAGCTGGCATGCGAAGTCACACTCCAGCCGTTGCGCCGGTACGATCTGGATGCGGCCATCCTGTTTGCCGATATCCTGTTGATTCCACAGGCGATGGGTTGTCCGCTTGATTTCAGGGAGAACGAAGGCCCCGTTCTTGGCAAGATTGGATCTGCTGAAGCTGTCGCCGGATTATCGTCCGATATCGGGCATCTCAACAAGACTCTCGCTCCTGTCTATGAGGCTGTATCATTAATCCGCAAGGGTCTTGGTGCCGACAAGACCTTGATCGGGTTTTGCGGTGCCCCGTGGACGGTTGCGACGTACATGGTGGAAGGTGGTACCTCAACGGAACGAGCAAACACACGTATTGCAGCCTATGCAGCCGAACCCTGGCTTGATGACCTTATCGAGAAGCTGGTTGAGGCGTCAGTCGAGTACCTTGGTTGCCAGATCGAGGCAGGTGCTGAAGTGGTGCAGATCTTCGATACCTGGGCTGGTGACCTGAGTGGGGCTTTACTGAAAAAGTACAGCTTTGACCCGATTGCTCGGATGCGTGCGGAGCTCAAGCGGCGCTGGCCGGATGTGCCGGTGATCGGCTTCGCTCGTGGTGTGGGTGTTTCGCAGCCGGATTTTGTAGATATTTCCGGGGTCGATGCGGCCGGGATCGAGTGGCCGGTGGATACTGGCTGGGCATGCGACAACCTGGTGCCCAAATGTGTGGTGCAAGGAAATCTGGATCCGCTTGCACTCATCGGTGGTGGCGAAGGAATGGTTGAGGCTACCCGTCGTATCCTGGCTGACCTGCCAATGCACCGTCATATCTTCAATCTCGGGCATGGCATCCGCAAGGAGACACCTCCAGAGCATGTATCCAGTCTGATTGACGTGATTCGTGAATTTGACAGGTCTTAGGGCCCGAGAGATGTACGACTGGATAAAGGTTATTCACGTACTTGCCGTTATCTCGTGGATGGCAGGGTTGCTCTATCTGCCCCGTCTGATGGTTTATCATTCCTCGGCAGTGGCGGGTGGAGAGCTGTCCGAAACGCTGAAGGTTATGGAGCGAAGGTTACTGAAGGCGATCATGACGCCGGCGATGCTGGTGTCGTGGATTGCCGGTTTGTGGCTTGCGTGGGAGTCCGGCTGGCTGGCTGACTGGCCGTGGTGGTTCATCCTCAAGGTCGTGGCGGTGGTCGTTATGTCAGCGTTTCATGGCTGGCTGGCGGGGGAAGTGAAGAGTTTCGCTGCTGATACGAACCGGCGTGGTCACAAGGCCTTCCGTATCGCGAATGAGTTTCCGACGTTGTTGATGATTGTCGTTGTCATCATGGTGCTGGTGAAGCCGTTTTACTGATCTGTCGGGCGGGACTTTCCTGTTTCGCTTACCTCGAATAGCTGTTATATGATGCTTCGCAGGCGTCGAGTTGTTTTGCCAATTCTGCCGGCGTCCCTCCCCATCACTGGTTGCTGAGTCGCCAAGAGCGCATTCCCAGTCCAGGCTTTCCACTGCATAGGTCCCCGCTGATGACCAATCTCGACGAACTTGAACAAATCAAGCTTTTCGACCTCAAACAGAAATCACCTGCTGAACTCCTTAGCGCTGCTGAGGAGCTTGAGGTCGAGAACGCCAGTGCGCTGCGCAAGCAGGAGCTGATGTTCACCATCCTGAAAAGCCTTGCGGCCCGTGATGTGAACATCATCGGTGAGGGCGTTGTTGAGGTGATGCCGGATGGGTTCGGTTTTCTCAGGTCACCAGATGCCAATTACCTGGCCGGACCGGACGACATTTATGTCAGCCCCAGCCAGATCCGCAAGTTTGCGTTGAAGACTGGTGACACGGTTGAAGGGGATATTCGCAGTCCGAAGGAAGGTGAGCGGTATTTCGCCTTGCTGAAGGTCAACTCGATCAACTTCCAGGATCCTGAGAAGGTCAAGCACAAGATCCATTTCGACAACCTGACTCCGTTGTATCCGGATGAGCGGTTGAACATGGAAGTCCAGGATCCAACGAAAAAGGATTACTCCACCCGGGTCATCGACCTGGTTGCACCACTGGGCAAGGGTCAGCGTGGGCTTATTGTTGCGCCGCCGCGCACCGGCAAGACGGTGCTTTTGCAGAACATCGCCCAGTCCATCACGACCAATCATCCTGAATGTTACCTGATCGTGCTCTTGATCGACGAACGGCCCGAGGAAGTGACTGACATGCGCAGGTCGGTGCGCGGTGAGGTCGTCAGTTCGACGTTTGACGAGCCTGCGAGCCGTCACGTCCAGGTAGCGGAGATGGTGATCGAGAAAGCCAAGCGGTTGGTCGAGCATGGCCGCGACGTCGTCATTCTGCTTGATTCGATCACGCGGCTTGGGCGCGCCTATAACACGGTGGTGCCATCTTCAGGCAAGGTACTCACCGGTGGTGTGGATGCAAACGCACTGCAGCGGCCGAAACGGTTCTTTGGTGCCGCGCGCAATATCGAGGAGGGCGGCTCGCTGACGATCATTGCGACGGCGCTGATTGATACGGGCAGCCGAATGGATGAAGTGATTTTCGAAGAGTTCAAGGGAACCGGCAACTCGGAAATCGTGCTCGATCGCAAGGTTGCGGACAAGCGCGTCTTCCCGGCGATGGATATCCTGCGGTCAGGCACCCGCAAGGAAGAGTTGCTGGTCGATCCGGTCAAGCTCAAGAAGACCTATGTTCTGCGCCGCATCCTCAACCCGATGGGCACTGTCGATGCCGTGGAGTTCCTGTTGGACAAGCTCAGGCAGACCAAGTCGAACGATGACTTCTTCGACTCAATGAACGCTTAGCAAACTTGCTATCTTGCCGGGGTCTTGTACCGGCAATGAGCAGGTCTGGTTACGGCATATGAAGGCCGCGGGGCTATCTCCGCGGTCTTTTCCATGGGCGGGGTGGCTCTGGTCTATAAGCATTGACGGTGAGGCGTGCATGACCAGCGCATGGGACGGCGCGGCCTTCAATGCTGCATGGTGCAAAGCCTTGAAGGTGGCGTCTGCGCTGTTGCCGGTCAGGATGACTTGTGGGTCCTGCGACATGCCGATCCATGCGATCCATGCAGAGGGGCAAGCAAAGGCATTGCGAACCATTCTTGGTTCAAAGGCGTCCATCAGGCGTCGTGCCTTGGTCATGTAATCGGGTGTATTGGTGAGGACCGACAGCTTGCGCAGATTGGTGATCATGACGGCGTTGGCATTGGGCGTCACGTCGTCTGTCCAGTAGATATCCCTGAGGATCAGGTCTGTGGTGCGCTTCGATGCCATGGTGAACCCTGCGCTGTCAGCATCGTAGTGCTGGTCAATCAGCTGTCCGGTATAAGCAGAGGCCCGGTCAACCCATTCGGTGTCGAGAGTTGCCTGGTAAATCTCCAGGCACGCAGTGATCAGATGGGCGTAATCATCGGCCGTGGCGTTGGCTGTCCGTGAGCCGGCCCGGCGGCTGTGGTAAAGTTGATCCTTTTCCTCGAGGTGCGCGGCTATTGCTTGCAAGGTTTCTGAGGCAGTCGACAGGTACTCGGGTTTGCCGGTTGCAATGTGTGCATGGACGAATGCAGAAGCGGTCAACGCATTCCAGTCTGTCAGCGTTTTGTCGTCCCAACCGGGCGGAGTGCGTTGTCTGCGATGTTGCAGCAGCAAGGCTCGTGCATCGGCCAGTTTCTGCTCGGTGTCTGCGTCCAGCAGTGCGTTGTTGTTCAGGCGATTGAGGATAGTCTGATGTTCCCAGTTTCCGTGCGGGGTCACGTCATGGATAGACTTGAAAAGGTGTCGGGTCGATTCTGGCACGATGGCGTCGATTTCCCTTTCCTGCCAGCAGTAGTACTTGCCTTCGACACCTTCTGAATCAGCGTCGTAGCTGCTGGCGAACAGCCCGTCGGGTGTCAGCATGTCACTGGTCAGCCAGTCGCATGTCTCTTCGATTCGGGTCTGGAACAATCGGGAGGGGTGTTGCTTGGTGATGTCCGAAAGCAAGCGGACATACTGGGCGTTGTCGTAGAGCATCTTTTCGAAATGCGGCACGAGCCAGCTGGTATCGACGGTGTATCTGGCAATACCGCCTGCGAGGTGATCGTAGATGCCACCCTGGCTGATCTTCGTCATCGTAAGCTCCAGGGCGCGGTAGCACTCCTTGTTGTCCAGCTGTTTGGCCAGTGTCCAGATCAACTCGAATAGCGGGGATTGCGGGAATTTCTGGGAACTACCCAGTCCGCCGTTGGTCCAGTCGACAGCTTTCATCAGCTGCCGGGCGACTGTGTCGAGAAGGTCGGGCGTAATGGATGCGTCGCCGGTATTGTCCTCATTGCGGGTCAGCCCAGCGAGTATGGCCTGTGTGTTTGTGGCAATCTTGTCGCGTTCACTGCGCCAGATGTCTGCTACCCGTTCGAGTATCTGGGTAAAACTCGGCCGGCCATACTGAGGCGTTGGCGGGAAGTATGTCCCACCCCAGAAGGGCCGCTTGTCGCCATCAAGGAACATGGTGAGCGGCCAGCCGCCCTGCTCACCCATCAGGTGCAGGGCGTCCATGTAGATGCGATCGACGTCGGGGCGTTCTTCGCGGTCAACCTTGATGTTGATGAAATGCCGGTTCATCAGGCTGGCGGTTGCTTCGTCCTCGAAGCTTTCATGCGCCATGACGTGACACCAGTGACACGCTGCATATCCGACGGACAGCAGCACCGGCTTGCCTTGCTCCCTTGCAAGGTCGAATGCCGATTCACCCCAGGGGTGCCAGTCGACGGGGTTGTCTGCGTGCTGGAGCAGATAGGGGCTTGTCTGTTCTGCCAGACGGTTGCTATTGCGTGATGGCTTGGCCATGTCGCCTTGTTTTCCCGGATGGTTGGAGAAAATCGCTATTTCGCAGTCAGATACCATTTATGCATTGTCATCGGGCAACGGCAAGGCAGGCATCGCGGTCGTAAGGGTATCTGGGCCTTTGGCGGCAGATTGCATCATGCACAGTTGCGGCAGGTTGCCGGTGGCCCGTGTGGCTACGGTGATGGCTGTGCGCCGTGCGTCCACCGGGCAGAAGCTTGATCGTGGTATCGTGGTGTGGTTTCCCGGTCCGGCGAGCTTCACCGGTGAGGATGCGGCGGAGTTCCATCTGCATGGCAGTGTCGGCGTGGTCCGTTTGTTTCTCGACGAGTTGCGGATGCTTGACGGCGTGCGTCCGGCAGAAGCAGGAGAATTTTCGCGGCGCGCATTTGCGAACGGCAAACTGGATCTGGTGGAGATCGAAGGCCTTGCTGACATGCTGGATGCCGAGACTTCTGCGCAGGTTCGGCAGGCCCTGTTTCACGTGGATGGAGAAGCCTCGAAGGTATTCTCGACATGGCGGCAGGCCATCTCGACAACGTTGGCATATGTCGAAGCGAGCATCGATTTCACCGATCAGGAAGGTGTGGAAGCGGCTGCCCGCGCCGAGATCAAGCGGAGCCTGCTGGAGACGCGGGGGGAGCTCGAGTCGGCTCGGCTTTCATTTGGTCGCGGACGGCGTACCCGCCTGGGAGCACGGGTGGTGCTGGTCGGTGCGCCCAATGCAGGCAAGTCCAGCCTGATGAACGCGATTGCAGCTCGAGACGTTGCCATCGTCAGCCGTGAGGCCGGCACGACGCGCGATGTTGTTGAAGTGAGCCTGGACCTCAATGGATGCGCGGTGGAATTGGCCGACACAGCCGGTATCAGGGAAGACTTCGATTCAGAACCGGAACGAATCGGGATTGAACGTTCCCGCGTGCGGGCGGGGGAAGCGGATATCGTACTATCGGTCGCATCAACAGGCACAAAATGGCTGGAATTGGGGCTCGATTCGGAAACGATACGAATCTGGACGAAGTCGGACGTTGGGATGGATCCTCGCGCAGAAGAAGCCGACCATGTGGTTTCTGCGATAACTGGCGATGGTATCAGCGGCTTGATTGATGACCTGGCTGACCGGCTGGGCTCGATGTCAGGGCAGCAGGAACCAGCCTTGCTGGTGCGGGAACGGCAAGTTCATGCGGTGGAATCGTGCCTTGAACATTTGTCGCGCGCGTCTGCTGATGATCTTGAGCTGGAACTGGTGGCCGAGGAGCTGAGGTCAGCGGCCAGGGCGCTTGAGCGGTTGATCGGCAGGATTGATGTTGAAGACCTGCTTGATGCCATCTTTTCGCGGTTCTGCATCGGCAAGTGATCATTTCGGATGCGTAAGTGTTTCACGTGAAACAAAGCACTTTTTGATGTTTGTCCACAGTTCGTGTATTCAACGGGCACCATGACCAATGAGCAGGAATCAAAGTTCGACGTGATCGTCGTTGGCGGCGGACATGCCGGTTGCGAGGCAGCTGCAGCTGCTGCACGACGGGGTGCTCGCACGGCCCTTGTTACGCACAAGCGTGCCACCATCGGCGAGATGTCCTGCAATCCGGCCATGGGCGGATTGGGCAAGGGCCACCTGATGCGCGAGGTCGATGCGCTTGACGGGCTGATTGCCCGTATCAGCGACAAGGCTGCCATCCAGTACCGATTGTTGAACAGGTCGAAGGGCCCGGCCGTGCGTGGCCCCAGGTCGCAGATTGACCGGGCCATCTACCGGTCTGCCATGCAGGAAGAAATTGGAAAGATCGCCAATCTTCATGTCATCGAGGCTGCGGCCGGTGCTTTCGTGATGGATCATGGCAAGGTCGCAGGCATCCAGCTGGAAGATGGCTCCAGCATCCGGGGCGGTGCCGTCGTGCTGACGACGGGAACCTTTCTGGGCGGGCTGATCCATATCGGTGACAGGCGCTTGCCTGCTGGCCGGGTGGGAGAACAGCCTAGCAATGGCCTGGCACAGGTGCTCAGGGGCACGGGGCTGAAAATTGGCCGGTTGAAGACCGGCACGCCGCCGCGCCTGGATGGCAGGACGATCAACTATGACGGACTGGAATCGCAGCCGGCCGATGCGGAGCCATATTATTTCTCGACCCTGACACGGCAAACCCTGGCGCCACAGATTGCCTGCCATGTGACACATACCAACGCCTGTACGCATGAGATCATCCAGAAGAACCTGTCCAGATCTGCGATGTATGCAGGGTTCATCGAGGGCACAGGACCGCGTTATTGCCCTTCAATCGAGGACAAGGTTGTAAAATTTGCCGAGCGTGACTCGCACCAGATCTTCCTGGAGCCTGAGGGCCTGAACGATCACACCGTCTATCCCAACGGCATATCGACATCGCTTCCGGAGGACGTGCAAGATCTGTATGTCCGCTCGATCAAGGGGCTGGAGGCCGTCAGCATCCTTCAATACGGCTACGCGATTGAATATGATTACGTTGATCCACGTGAACTGGATGCGACGTTGCAGGTCAGGGCGTTACCCGGGCTTTACCTCGCAGGTCAGATCAACGGCACGACCGGATACGAGGAAGCCGCAGCCCAGGGGCTGGTGGCGGGTGCCAATGCCGCAGCGGCTGCGCTGGCACTGCCGCCGCTGCTGGTTGGACGATCAGAAGGTTATATCGGTGTTCTTATAGACGACCTGATTTCACGTGGAGTGTCGGAACCCTATCGCATGTTCACGTCCCGGGCCGAATACCGGTTGATGATGCGAGCCGATAACGCGGATCACCGTCTTACACCCAAAGCCATCGAACTTGGTATGTGTTCCGATGCCCGCAGAACTGCCTACCAGGCAGATAATGATGCGCTGGACGCTTTGCGACACGAACTATCCACGTTGCGACTTACGCCCCTGTTGGCCGAACGGCATGGCCTTGCCGTCAGCAGGGACGGTCGGGCGAGGTCTGCCTATGAGTTTCTCGCCTATCCGGGCGTAGACCTGTTAACGTTGCAACAGATCTGGCCTGCGCTCGCAGACATCGATCAGCGACACCGAACCAACATCGAGGCAGAAGCCTTGTATGCCGCGTACACCGACAGGCAGAAGGCTGAAATACGGGCCCTTGGCGAAGAGAGCGCCGTCGTCCTTCCAGCTGACACCGATTATCAGACTGTGCCGGGTCTCTCGAACGAAATGAGGCAGAAGCTGGCTGCCAGCCGGCCGGAAACCATTGGTGATGCCGCGCGTATTGAGGGCATGACGCCGACGGCGCTTGCCCTGCTGGTGTCCTATGCGCGAAAGCGTGCCACATCGCGACTGGCTGGCTAACCCGCATGGGCCGCAGCAGACCGCCAGCCTCTGTACCGCCCTGTCCTGTCGGGTTCGCGGTCCGATGGAATGTTTCACGTGAATCACAAGACAAACTGGATCGGTTTGTTGGCGAACTGTGTCGCTGGCAAAGAACCCACAACCTCGTGGCGACTTCCACGCTTGATGAAATCTGGACGCGACATGTGGCTGACGGCCTCCAGCTTGCGCGCTACATAGACAAGGACGATGACCACATCCTGGATCTTGGATCTGGAGGGGGCCTGCCTGCAGTTCCTCTCGCCATCGTACTGCAGGAGCGAAACCCGGATGTGTTGCTGACAATGGTGGAGAGTAATGGCAAGAAAGCTGCATTTCTGGCAGCTGCCTCGCGGATTTGCGGAATCCATACCCGAATCATCGACAAGCGCATAGAATCGCTGACAGATTCGGATGTGGAACGACCTGTATCCGTGCTCACCGCCCGGGCATTGGCATCATTGCCTGACCTGCTTGAAATGAGTGCCGGATTGCCCGTTCGTCCACAGCGAATGTTGTTCCTGAAGGGACAACATGTAGATGCTGAATTGACCGAAGCTACTAAATGTTGGAATATTT
Organism: uncultured Alphaproteobacteria bacterium; assembly: GCA_963700735.1. GTDB lineage: Bacteria > Pseudomonadota > Alphaproteobacteria > Rhizobiales > Aestuariivirgaceae > Anderseniella. The sequence goes on along the minus strand of CAVOYR010000007.1, from coordinate 342,674 downwards.
CGTTCAGCAAGCACCCCAGTGAAACGTCTTCAGACGGGTGCATTCTTGAAATCAAAGAGGCCGAACGTGACACATCATCCGCTCCACCCAATTGACGCGCACAAGCCGAGAATTCTCGCTGTCGCCAACCAGAAGGGCGGCGTGGGTAAAACCACGACCGCGATAAACCTGGGCACCGCCCTGGCCGCGGTAGGAGAGCGGGTGCTGGTAATCGACCTTGATCCGCAGGGCAATGCCTCCACGGGACTCGGCATTGAACGCAATACCGAAGCAGCCTCCACCTACCAGGTGCTGATCGGAGAGGACAAACTCACATCAGCCATACGCCGGTCGGAAATACCCGGACTTGATTGTGCACCGTCATCAATGGACCTGCTGGGCGCCGAACTGGAACTGGCAGGGTATGATCGCAAGACCTACCGGCTCAAGGATGCCATTGACGAGATGTGCGCCTCGACGCCAGTCAGTGAGCACTACTCCTATATCCTGGTGGATTGTCCGCCGTCACTCAACCTGCTGACGATCAATTCGCTGTCGGCAGCGGACGCCATACTTGTGCCGTTGCAGTGCGAGTTCTTTGCGCTGGAAGGCCTCAGCCAGCTGATGAAAACGGTTGACCGGGTCAAGGCAAACCTCAATCCGGCGCTGGAGATCCAGGGCATTGTGTTGACCATGTTCGACCGGCGAAACTCATTGTCCGAACAGGTTGCGCAGGATGTGAGAAGTGTGCTGGGCGCGAAGGTGTACGAAACGGTCATACCGCGCAATGTACGGGTGTCGGAAGCTCCGTCCTACGGAAAGCCGGTATTGCTCTACGACAACACTTGCGCAGGCTCCCAGGCCTATATTCGTCTCGCATCCGAAATCATTCGCCGCGAACGCTCCTTGCGCGCAGCCTGACATTGCTGGAAAGAATTGAATAAATGACTGCACTACCAAAAAAGAGACTTGGACGGGGCTTGGCCGCACTCATCGGCGATGACATGCCGGCAGAGCAGGAAAACCACGTTGAACTGCAGGCGCGCGACGGACTGCGCGAGTTGCCGATCGAGAAGATCACCAGCAACCGCTTGAATCCGCGCAAGACGTTCAATGAGGCAGAACTTGAAGAACTGGCCAAGTCGGTAAAGGACAAGGGCATCCTGCAACCGGTTGTGGTGCGCCCCAACCAGGACCACGATACCTACCAGATCGTTGCAGGGGAACGCCGCTGGCGGGCCGCGCAACGTGCGGGACTGCATTCAGTGCCGGCATTGATCCGCGACCTGAACGACCAGGAGGTTCTCGAGATTGCCATCATCGAGAACGTCCAGCGCGCCGATCTCAATCCGGTGGAAGAGGCGATGGGATACCAGCAGCTGATCGACAGCTTCAGCTATACCCAGCAGCAACTTGCCGAATCGATCGGCAAGAGCCGTTCTCACATCGCCAATACCCTGCGCCTGATGGCGCTTCCCAAGTCAGTGCTAGATCAACTACAGGAAGGCCAGCTGACAGCCGGTCATGCCCGCGCGCTGATCGCCACGGACGATCCGCAATCACTGGCGCAGAAGATCATTGCCCTTGGTCTGTCCGTCCGGCAGGCCGAAGCATTGGCACGGAACAATTCAACAGCGAATGATGACGGTGAAGCCAAGCCAAAGGCCATACCGGACAGCAACATGAAGGCGCTGGAAAAGGCGATTGCTGAAGCAATTGGTCTGCGCGCCAACGTGCTTCCGGGGGTTGGTGAAAAAGGCAAATTAGTGATTAATTACAAAACGTTAGAACAACTCGAAGAAATCTGCCAGAAGCTTGGCGTTGAGTTCTGACCTGGTTGATCACCTGGTCCTGGACCGCATTGACAACGCCAAGACCAGTCTCTCCAGCAAGGGCCACGATATTTCGTGGCTCTTTCTGCTGGCGGCATTGGCAGTCTGGATGGCCTCCGTCAAGGTCGTGATGCTGATTTGACCCAGCCGATCGACCTGCTCTGCGATCGCATTCTGCCGTTTCCAGAAGATTGGTGGCCGCCACTCCTTGATCACGGACTCCAATCGACGGCCTCCACTTGCTGCGTGCAACTGCATCAGCATTACGAAGTGATTTGTAAGCGCCACAAGTACCGACGATGCAGCAACGCCGTCATTGCGGAGATTGCGAAGGCTCGTCAACGCTGCTTCTGTTTGACCGCCAAAGCTGCCATCAATGACCGCGTCGAGGGTGGACGACTTGTTGATCGCACAAACCTCACTCACATCTTCAAGGGTGACGGCTTCCTGACCCGCGCAATATGCAGCAATCTTGTCCAGCTCACTGTCGAGCAAGGCCGCATTGCCAGCAACTGCCTCTACGATCAGGTCACCAACTTCAGGTTCGCAACGCAGGCCAGTAGCCGCCAGCCGTGAAATGGCAACATACGCCAGCTCTTCAGACGATTGTTCGTAGCAAATCACGGCAGCCAGATCCGGCGATGCCTCGAACTCCTTGCGCATGGCAACGGTCTTCTTCAGGTCGCCAGCAGTCACCAGCAGCGTGGCATGGCTCCAACCTACCGAGATCGCCGAGACGCACTCCTTATAGGCGTTGGCAGATGCTGCCTCGAGCACGACGATCTTCGACGACCCGAACAGCGACAGCCCCTGAAGTTCCTCAAGGACCTTTCCTGGTGAGTCATCGACATCAGCCGCCGCCAAGCGAACAACTTCAGAAGAGGGGTCTGCAGCAGTTAACGCTGTCAGCGTCTCGGACCTGATGCGCTGGACAAGGTCCCAATTAGGTCCGAAGACCAGTATGCCGTTGTACCGGCGAGAACCTGCCTTGAGCTGGCGGCTAAAGCCATCTGGCTTGAATGCAGCCATTCAAAGTCCGGAGAGATAAGCAGCCAGCCGCGTCTTGATTTCTTCACCGACCTGGCGAGCTGCCTGCTCCTCGGCGTTGGTACGTGCCTGAACATTGGCAAAGGACGCGTTGAGCCGGTCATACGGAACGCGGCTGAAGGAGCTGCCGCTGAAAACGGGCTTGCTGGTCGAGGATTCGATCAACTGGAACTTCACCGAGAGATTGTAGGCGAGACGGCGGTGAACCGTATCAGAGGTGTCCACCAGCGTCTGCGCATTGCTGGCCGTGACGAACTTGAGGAAATAGCGATCAGGCGCCTGCGTACCTGCAGGACGGGTCGACTTGATGATCTCGTTGCGTACAAGCTGGCCAACCCGGGTCGATTGCTGCTCGATCGCAACTTCCGCCAACTGCTGGCTGACCGATGTTCCATCGGCCCGCGTGGCATACAACGGCTGGTAGCCGCACCCCTGAAGCAGGACTGCGGCAGACAGCACGGCGGCTGGGACCAGGAATTTCGCGTTCAAGAACTTCATCCCGCTACAATATTCACCAGCTTGTCTGGAACGACAATGACCTTTCGCACAGACATGGAACCGAGGCTACGTACCACATTCTCGTGATTCAGGCATGCCTCTTCTACAGCAGCCTTCTCCAGACCTGCCGCCAGTTGCAATTCGGCCCGCTTCTTGCCGTTGATCTGAACCACCACCGTAACGGTATCCGATGTCAACAAAGCGGGATCAAAAGACGGCCACTCACTATCACAAACCATGCCGGTCATGCCCAGCCGGACCCAGCACTCCTCTGCAAGGTGAGGCATCATCGGCGCAAACAGCTGGACCAGTGTCGTCACTGCATCACGCTGTGCAGTACCAAGCTGCTCGTCTGAACCCCGGCCTGAAGACATGCACGCCGAGATCACATTCACGAACTCGTAAATCCTGGCAATCGCCCGGTTGAACCGAAGCCCTGAAATATCATCCCCAACCGCTGCAATGGTGGCGTGGGTCGCGCGCTGCAGTTCAAGCGCGGCAGCGTTATCGAAACTTGCAGCCGGCATCGACACATCCGGCGTTGGTGCTTCAACCACGTCGCTCACCAGCCGCCAGATACGCTGAACGAAACGCCATGCGCCCAGCACACCAGACTCTGTCCACTCGATGTCACGCTCAGGAGGCGTATCCGACAGCATGAACCAGCGGGCGGTGTCAGCCCCGTACTTTTCGATGATGTCGTCCGGATCGATGACATTCTTCTTCGACTTGGACATCTTCTCTGCCGGCGCAACAGTGACAGGTGCGCCGGTTTCGATCTCCACCCATCCATCGCCTTGCCGCTCGACCTGGGTGGGCATCAGCCATTCACCCCTTGAGGACCGGAAGGTCTCGTGGATCACCATGCCTTGCGTGAACAGGGACTTGAACGGCTCCTTCACATCGAGATGCCCGGTCATCTTCATGGCGCGTGCGAAAAAGCGCGAGTAGAGCAGGTGCAGGATGGCATGTTCGATGCCGCCGATATACTGGTCGACCTGCATCCAGTAGTTGGCTGCCGCCTGGTCCACCGGCACATCAGCGTGGGGCGAGCAGAAGCGAGCGTAATACCAGGATGAATCGATGAAGGTATCGAACGTGTCCGTCTCACGCCGCGCTGGCGAAGAACATTTCGGACACGGAACAGATTTCCACTTCTCGTGCCGATCAAGCGGATTGCCTGGCTTGTCGAAGGTAATGTCCTCGGGCAGAACCACCGGCAACTGGTCGAGCGGCACCTCGACGACGCCACAGCTGTCGCAGTGAATGAACGGTATCGGACAACCCCAGTAGCGCTGGCGCGAGACGCCCCAGTCGCGCAGGCGATAATTGGTCGTCTTCTCGCCGGTTCCGCGCGCTTCAAGGCGGGTTGCCACCTCAGCCTTGGCCTCGTCGACGGACATGCCATCGAGGAAGTGCGAGTTGATCATGTGAACTGAAGACTGATCCTTCTCGATCAGTGCCGTGTTGCCGATCTCGACATCGTCTTCCCCTTTGCGGGCCACGACCGGAATGACGTCCAGGCCGTACTTGCGGGCGAAATCGAGGTCGCGCTGGTCGTGGGCAGGGCAGCCGAACACGGCACCTTCGCCATAGCCAATCAGCACGAAGTTGGCTGCATAGACAGGCAGCCGGCGTGACGGGTCAAACGGGTGACGGGCGTATATGCCCAACGGCAGGCCCTTCTTCTCGGCCCGTTCGATCGCCTCCTCGCTGGTGCCCAGCGACGCGCATTCCTGCTGGAATGCCTTTACGGTCGGAGAGAATTCCGCCGCCTTGCGCGTGAGCGCATGGTCCGCGGAGATTGCACAAAAGCTTGCGCCGAAAATCGTGTCATGACGGGTCGTGTAAACCATCAGCCGGTCATCCAGCAGGTTGCCAGCTTCGTCCTCGAGCTCGAACGAGAACCGCAATCCTTCCGACTTGCCGATCCAGTTGCGCTGCATCAGACGGACCTTTTCGGGCCAGTCTGTCAGCGTATCCAGCCCGTCGAGAAGTTCTTCCGAAAAGTCCGAGATCTTCAGGAACCACTGGGCAAGTTCGCGCTTTTCAACCAGCGCACCGGAGCGCCAGCCGCGGCCATCGATTACCTGTTCGTTGGCAAGCACGGTCTGGTCCACCGGGTCCCAGTTGACCACAGAGACTTTGCGCTCTACCAGTCCGGCGCGATAAAACTCGATGAACATCCGCTGTTCGTGACCGTAGTAGGACGGGTCGCATGTCGCGAACTCACGCGACCAGTCAATCGCCAGCCCCATCGACTTGAGCTGGGTGCGCATGGTGTCGATGTTCTGGTAAGTCCAGGCGCCGGGATGAACCTTGCGCTCCATAGCTGCGTTCTCGGCCGGCATGCCAAACGCATCCCAACCCATCGGATGCAGCACGTTGTAACCGCAAGCCTTGCGATAGCGGGCGATGACGTCGCCCATCGTATAGTTGCGGACGTGACCCATATGGATTCGCCCGGACGGATAGGGGAACATCTCCAGCACATAGTACTTGGGCTTGTCCGACTCATTGCTGGCAAGGAAACTGCCAGCCTCTTCCCAGGACTTTTGCCATTTCGGCTCGGAGGCCCTGGGGTTATAACGCTCGCTCGACATGGATGTGATAAGCCTGCCTGCCATGGAATTCTGTCGCTGCGATGCAGTATCAGGAAGCACTCGCACGGGCAAGCAACACGGATGAAATTGATGCCGCCCAACAATGATATAGCCACGCGGTATACCGCCGTAATGGACAATATTGCCAAGGCTGCCGAGCGGGCTGGCCGCCAAGCATCCGATGTGACCCTCGTGGTGGTCTCGAAGACGTTTGAAGCCGACGCCATCGAACCTGTGCTGAAGCTGCGGCACCGGGTTTACGGCGAGAACCGGGTGCAGGAATCCCAGGGCAAGTGGCCTGCGCTGAAGCAGGCCTATCCCGGCACCGAGTTGCACCTGATCGGCCCGTTGCAAAGCAACAAGACACGCGAAGCCGTTGAACTGTTCGACTGCATCGAAACGCTGGACCGGGAAAAACTGGCAAAGGCCTTGGCGACCGAAATCCAGAAGGCTGGCCGGTCACCGTCCCTGCTGGTACAGGTGAATACCGGTCATGAGCCACAGAAAGCCGGCATCCTGCCTGAAGACGTTGACGGGTTTCTCAGGACCTGCCGTGATACCTACCAGCTAGATGTGGCCGGCCTGATGTGCATCCCGCCCGTCGATGAAGAACCGGCACTGCATTTTGCCTTGCTGGCCAAATTGGCCCGGCGAAACGGCCTGCCACTGCTGAGCATGGGCATGAGCAGTGACTATGAGACAGCGGTTGAGCTCGGAGCAACCCACGTGCGGGTCGGCAGTGCCATTTTTGGCGCCCGCTAGGCCAAGCCTCATTCAATCCGGGATGACCAGCCTCGTGCTTCTGTTGCAAACGGCCAGCAGCCGTTGCAGGTCGGTCAACCGGAAGGCGACGCATCCATGAGTCGGTCCCTTGTCGGGACGCTGGACATGCACGAACACCGCACTGCCTGCTCCTGAGACCGGCGGATGATCGTTGTGATCGAGCACGACGACAAGATCGTAGAGACGATCTTCCCGCCACAACCTTTCGTGGCTGGCAGCAAAGGGCAAACTGACCGGCCGGTTATAATCGCGCGACAGCGGATCATCGCACCAACCGTCGTCCGGCGAAATGGCGCGGACCGGCAGTCCAGTACGTGGCCGCATCAGTCTGTCAGCGCGATAGAGAACCCGCCGCATGCACCACGTTCCGGCAGGGGTCGCGAGATCACCTTCGCGCTTGTTGCGCCGTATACCGGATGATCCAAGGCTGCAGTTCATGGTTATGGACCCGGCCACGGCGTGGGCCTGATGCAGCCGTCCGGCCAGGTGCCTGATCAAAACTTGCTGAACGAAATTGTTTTGCTGTGACAAGGCCCGGACTTTGCAAACCATGCTCAGGCAACTACAGTCGCCTTTACCGAAATAACAATCAGGTTACAGGCTGCAATGAGCAACAAGAAGAAAATTGTCATCGTTGATGATGACGATGCGCTGCGAGAAACCATCACCGAGCAGTTCTCCTTGCACGATGATTTCTCCGTGACTGCCCTCAATGGCGGGCAGGCTGCTGTCCAGCACGTCAAATCCGAATTGGTCGACCTGGTCATTCTCGACGTCAACATGCCAGATCTGGATGGCCGGGAAGCCTGCAAGATCATGCGCAAGAACGGGTTTCGCGGTCCGGTCATCATGCTCACGGCCGAGACATCGGATTCCGACACGATCCTGGGTCTTGATGCTGGTGCCAATGACTATGTCACCAAGCCTTTCAAGTTTGCGGTTCTACTGGCCCGCATCCGTGCCCAGTTGCGCCAGCACGAGCAAAGTGAAGACGCGGTGTTTGCCATCGGGCCCTATACGTTCAAGCCCAGTTCGAAGCTGCTGATCATCGACGACAAGAAGAAGATCCGGTTGACGGAGAAGGAAACGGCGATCCTGAAATTCCTGTACCGGGCGGGAGAACAGGTTGTTGGCCGCGACGTGCTTTTGCATGAGGTATGGGGATACAACGCGGGTGTTACCACCCATACGCTTGAGACCCACATCTACCGGCTGCGCCAGAAGATCGAGCCCGATCCGTCACAGACGCAACTGCTGGTAACTGAATCAGGTGGCTACAAACTGGTGCCCTGATGGCCCGCACCTTGAAAGGGCGCGTTTGAAATGAGCATCCGGGCAACAGTAGATCTGCTGAGGCAGGTGCCAATATTCGCCAATGTCGGTGAGGCGCACCTTCAAACGCTGTTGTTCTCATCTGATGAACTTGTGGTACCACCGGGCCGGACAGTCTTCGAGGCAGGAGACGAGGCTACCAGTGCGATCCTGATACGCGAAGGTGATGCAGTCGTTCACGATGCACAGAAGAATACCGTGCTGGCGCTTGCAGGACCGGGATCGTTCTTTGGCGAGCATTCGATGATCGCTGGCCTGCCCAGGCCAGTAACACTGGTGGCCAAATCGGAGATCGAGGCCATCGTCATCGAGCAATCAGTGTTCATGCGGCTGTGTTCGGAGTTCCCGGAAGTCGGCATGCAGGTGCTGGACGTGCTGAGTGAGAAACTCGGATTGACATCAGCCGAGCTTGCCGCTGTCCAGGACCATTTTGACGTCCGGCCAGTTGATGAACTGTTGAAGAGCGACGACCACTAAGTTTCAAGCGGGCTCTTCGATATCGATCATCACTGGAACATGGTCCGAGGGCCGGTCCCAGCCACGGGCGTCGCGGATGATGCGTGCGTTCGAACATCGCCCGGCAATTGCCTCCGGCACCCAGATGTGATCGAGGCGGCGGCCCCGGTCTGCACCCTCCCAGTCTCGGGCGCGATAACTCCACCAGGAATACAGCTTCTCGGGTTCGGGAAACTGTGACCGCACCGGATCATGAAAGCCGCCAGCGCGCATGAACGAACCGAGCCTTTCGGTTTCCACCGGTGTGTGGGAAACAACCTTCAGCAGCTGCTTGTGCGACCAGACGTCATGCTCGAGTGGTGCAACATTCAGATCACCCGCCAGCACGTGGTACAGGCCCGACCCATCGTCGAGTTGCCGGCTCCAGCTCGTCAGCTCATCGAGGAACTGCAGCTTGTGAGCGAACTTTTCATTTGTTGAAGGATCAGGCTCATCACCACCAGCCGGCACATACAGGCTGTGGACGACAAGCCTTGACCCAACAGGACGCAAGCATACGTGCCGCCCATCATTTCGGTCGCAGAATGATGTGCATGAGGTCGTTTCGAACGGCAGCCGAGAGATAATCGCGACACCATGATGTCCGGTATACCCGTTGTCGGCCACATGGCCGTACCCGGCCTGCTTGAGAGCGGAAGTGGGAAACTGGCCGGGCGGACACTTGGTCTCCTGCAGGCACAGTATGTCTGGCTGGTAGTCCTTCAGAAACCTGGTCACCAGGTCTATGCGAAGGCGCACCGAGTTGATGTTCCAGGTTGCGATCCTCATGCGCGGTCCAGCCGTCTGGCTGCAGTTACTTGTCGGCGGCCGACTTGCGATCCTTGGACCGGGTCACCACGAACAGCTTGGGATCTGGCTGGGCTTCATTGTTGATGTTGGCAAGTTCAACGCTGGTGCGCTGGCCCTTGCCATCGACAACGATCCACTGGACCAGCTGGTTGTTGGCGCGATCAAGAACCATGGTCAGCTGACCCGCCACAAGCTGTCCCTTTTCCTGCATGGTGATGGCTGAAAGGTCATCGCGGTGTTCAACACTCAGGATGATGGCATCCCTGAACAGGTCTACCTGGTCCGCCAGCACCATCTTCAACGGGGTCGTGGACAAGGGATACTGGTCGTCGCGCTTGCGCTCGGTGTTCATTACTGTCACCCAGCTGCCGTCGGATACCACCAGCAACGGGCTGGGGGGTGCATATTCGAACCGCATCTTGCCCGGCTTGGAAATGTAGAAAACACCGTTGGCCACCTGGCCGCGGGGGCTGGTCTGCACGAAGTCGCCACTCATCGAACTGATGTCGTTGAGATAGGTATTCAGTTGCTGCAATGCGGCTTGATCCTGCTCGGAGAGTTGTACCTGCGCAATGGCCGTTTCAATTGCCCCAGGGGTGACAATGGTTGCAGGGGTGGCCAGCATGGTTGCGGCTATCAGGGCATATGCCGCCTTGCGAAAGTTCATCTCATCACTCCTGCGGGTTGGTTCGGATTGACTTCTTCAGTGCGGGTTGTCTGCCGTCAACGCGGCGATATTGCGGCATGCGGTCTATCAGGCGTCGCCATCGGACCCAACCAGGATTTCCCTTTTTCCGGCATGGTTGGCGGAAGAGATCAATCCTTCCTTTTCCATCCGTTCGATCAGGCTGGCGGCCTTGTTGTAACCGATCGAAAGCCTGCGCTGAATGTAACTGGTCGAGACCTTCTTGTCGCGCAGAACGACGGCTACGGCCTGATCGTAGAGATCATCGCCGGAGCCGCCAGCACCGCCGAGTTCGGCACCGTAACCACCAGCGTCCATGTCGCCCCCATCCTCGGTCACCGCCTCAATGTATTCAGGTGCCGCCTGCGTCTTCAGGTACGCCACGATCTGCTCCACTTCGCTGTCTGACACGAATGGTCCATGAAGACGCGAGATTCGTCCACCACCTGCCATGTAGAGCATGTCGCCCTGTCCCAGCAGTTGCTCCGCACCCTGTTCGCCGAGGATGGTCCGGCTGTCGATCTTGGAGGTCACCTGGAACGAAATGCGGGTCGGGAAGTTGGCCTTGATCGTACCGGTGATCACGTCAACCGAGGGACGCTGCGTTGCCATGATCACGTGAATGCCGGCGGCACGAGCCATCTGCGCCAGACGCTGGACCGCGCCTTCGATGTCCTTGCCGGCCACCATCATCAGGTCGGCCATTTCGTCGATGATGACGACGATGTAAGGCATCGGCGAGAGGTCCACCTGCTCCTCTTCATAGATCGGTGAGCCGGTTTCAGGATCGAAGCCTGTCTGTATCTGGCGAGTGAAGACTTCGCCCTTCTTCAATGCCTGTTCGGCGCGCGCATTGTAGCCGTCGATGTTGCGCACACCCAGCTTAGACATCTTGCGGTAGCGCTCTTCCATTTCGCGCACGGCCCACTTGAGCGACACGACGGCCTTGTGCGGGTCCGTGACAACTGGCGCCAGCAGGTGCGGAATGCCTTCATAGACCGACAGTTCCAGCATTTTCGGGTCGATCATGATCAGCTTGCACTTGTCCGGCGGCAACCGGAACAGCAGGGACAGGATCATGGTGTTGATGCCCACTGACTTGCCCGACCCGGTGGTGCCTGCAATCAGCAGGTGCGGCATGCGGGCAAGGTCGGCAAAGGACGGTTCGCCGCCAATGTCCTTGCCCAGCGCCATGCACAGCTTGTGCTTGGACTTCTCGAAATCCTGAGATGCCAGCAGCTCACGCAGATACACCGTTTCACGGGTCGAATTCGGCATTTCGATGCCGATCACATTTCGCCCCGGCACGACGGCGACACGAACGGAGATCGCGCTCATCGACCTTGCAATGTCATCGGCGAGGCCGATGACCCGCGACGACTTGATGCCCGGTGCGGGCTCGAGTTCATAGAGCGTCACGACGGGACCGGGCCGCACGTTGATGATTTCGCCACGGATGCCGAAATCCTCCAGCACGCCTTCAAGCATGCGGGCATTCTGCTCCAGTGCATCGGCTGACAGCTGTGTCTTGCCATTCGAGACGTCGGGTTCAGCCAGCAGGCTCAGGGGCGGCAGTTCAAACCCACCCTGGTTGGCGGGAATGAGGCTGGGCTGCATGTCCCGCGCGATCCGCTTGCCCTGCTTTATTGGCCTGGCAGGCTGCTGAACGCGTACGGGTGCTGGAGCATGGAGCCGCTGCTCTTCGACATAGTCCTCGTATTCGTAATCATCTTCGTCGTGCGCTTCCAGTTGCTGAGCTGGTTCGGGCTCGAAAGCGGGTTCGAAGGCAGGTTCGGCCTGACGGGCGGCCAGCCGCTCAAGGCGTGGTTCGATGCGGTTGTCGCTGAGTGGTGCGCTGCGTGTGAGGAAGGCCGGAATTGCGTCAGGCTCGTGATCGCCGCCTGCAGAATATGCTGTTGCTGGCTGGCGTGACTGGCGTTCGCGCAACCTGTTCAGCAAGCTGTTGCCGGTAGAGGGCGCAAGCACGGGTTCTGCCGTCGCCACGCGATCCAGCGGCATGCTGATATCAGGTGAGTATCCGGCAAAGGCATCTGTGCTGCGATCGCGCAACGTACCCACGGTTTGCGCAACCCTGGAAGACGCGGCAATTGCCTTGTGACCGAATCGTGCCGTGGGTGCCCTGAGTGCCGCAAGCGATCTAACGACCTTGATCGGTGCGATGCCGATTGACAGACACAGCGCCCAAACTGCGCCAGCCAGACACAGGGCGGCTACCATGCTGCTGGCCAGCCAGCCATAGATGAACATGCGCGGCAGTGCGACAAGCAGGCCGGCAAGGGCATCTCCGGCCGCTCCGCCAAGTCCCGGCCCCAGCGGCCACGCCGCCGGTATTGGCAGCAGCGAAAGGAAAATCGCGCCCGACAAGAGTGCTGCAAGCAGGGCAGGCGCGCGCACCTGCCACTTGCCCAATCTGCCGTGGGTCATGATAACGATGGACCAGTAGGCCGGAATTGCCAGCAGGATCGCATTTGCCAATGCAAGCCAGCTGATCAGCTTGTCTGCGATCACAGCGCCCGGATAGCCAAGCGCGTTATGGACGGTTCCGTCGGCGGCATTGCTCCAGGAGGGATCCGTTGGTGACCAGGTTGCCAGCGTGATGGTGAGACCGGCGAGGATGGCCAGCAAGGCAAGCCCCTTCAGCTCCATGAACCTGCGCCAGATGAATGACTTCAGCCCCGCCGGTATTGCGGATTGCTTGGGAACGGCAGTCTGGGTGCGCGGCATCGCTTCTAGGCTCCGGAGTGTCACATGCGTGATGCGCCACGCCCGGTTTCCCCGGCGCTCAATGCGTCCACGCTCCACAAGCGACTTTGGCCTGCGATGGTTAAGACCCCGTTAAGCATTGCCAGTCTGCACACGTAAAAAAACCCCGGAAGGCATGGCCCTCCGGGGTCGGATGATGTTCGGTCTGCCTGTGTCAGGCAGGCGATTTAGAGCGAGGAACCGCCGCGGGAAAACTCGGGGTAGGCTTCAACGCCAACCTCGGCCTTGTCGAGACCCATCATTTCCTCTTCCTTGCTCACCCTGATGCCCACGGTCATCTTCAGCGCGAACCAGACGATGGCCGAGCAGATGAAGGTGAAGGCACCAATCGACACGATGCCAATGATCTGGGTGCCGAAGTTGGCATCGGAGTTGGTCAGGGGTACGGCCAGCGTTCCCCAGATGCCTGCGAGCAGGTGAACCGGAATGGCACCGACAACGTCATCGATCTTCAGCTTGTCGAGCAGCGGTACAGCGATCACCACGATCACACCACCGACAGCACCAATCAGGATGGCCGTGAGAGGGCCAGGCTGAAGGGGTTCTGCAGTAATCGACACAAGGCCGGCAAGTGCGCCGTTGAGGGCCATCGTGACGTCAACCTTCTTGTAGAAGATCTGGGTCAGCACCATTGCCGCAAGCACACCGCCAGCTGCGGCCAGGTTGGTATTGGCGAAGATGTTCGACACGGCGGTCACGTCTGTGGTGGTGCCCCATGCCAGCTGAGATGCGCCGTTGAAGCCGAACCAGCCGAGCCACAGGATGAACGTACCGAGCGTCGCCAGCGGAATGTTGGAGCCCGGCATCGGGTGCACACGGCCGCCTTCATACTTGCCCAGGCGGGCACCGAGGATGAGGGCACCGGCAAGGGCAGCCCAGCCACCGACCGAGTGAACGATGGTAGAACCGGCAAAGTCCTGGAAGCCCATCACGTTCAGCCAGCCGGCACCCCACTTCCAGGCACCGGTGATCGGATACAGGAAGCCGGTCAGTACAACCGTGAAAATGAGGAACGGCCAAAGCTTGATGCGCTCGGCAAGCGTACCGGACACGATCGACGCGGTTGCAGCGACGAACACCATCTGGAAGAACCAGTCCGATGCTGTCGAATAGCCGGCAATGGCATCGCCTTCGCCGGTGGCAAACTTGCCCACTTCGTCGAAGCTGTAGGGTGCGAACGTGCCGATGTAGCCACCATCCACGCCGGTGTACATCAGCGAGTAGCCGCACAGCCAGAACATGATGCCAGCGACGGAATACAGTGCAATGTTCTTAAGGCATTGCATGGAGACGTTCTTGGAGCGGACAAGGCCCGCTTCAAGCATGGCAAACCCTGCCGCCATGAACATGACGAGAAAGCCAGCCACGAGAAACAGTATCGTGTTGAAGATATAGGTTACTTCCGGAGTAACGGCTGGCGGCGTCGCATCCTGCGCAAACGCTGTGCCAGCGCTGGCCACGGCTGCAGCGATGGCAAGGCCGGCCAGAGTCAGTTTCTGATGAATTCTCATGTCGAGCGCCCTCACAATGCTTCTTCGCCGGACTCGCCGGTGCGGATTCGCACTGCGCTTTCCAGGTCGATGACAAAAATCTTCCCGTCGCCGATCTGGCCGGTACGGCCGGACTCGGCAATCGCGTCGATCGCCTTGGCGGCCAGCTTGCTGTTCAGCGCCAGTTCAATCTTGATCTTCGGCAGGTATGACACCTCGTATTCGGCGCCACGGTAGATCTCCGTGTGACCTTTCTGGCGTCCATGCCCCTTCACTTCACTCACCGTCATGCCCTCCACGCCGATGGCGGCAAGTGCGGTTCGCACTTCCTCCAGCCGGTGTGGCTTGATGATCGAGATGATGTATTTCATCTGCGTCTCCCATGTTGCCTGTCACCGCCAAGCCGAAAAGCAGCGGTGTCGGAGGAGATGCATTTCAAGGGTCGTGCCAAACCGGCCTACCCGTACAAATCATTGATTATGATGAACAATTTACTGGATGCTCGAGATCAGTCGAGTCATGTTTGACCAAAATATAGGCACATTTGGCAATTTGTTTATTTTTTAATCAATGGAAAGGCGCGTCATGCCTTGCTGGCTGACCGTTGCGCACAAGCTGCCATCGCGATTGTAGATCCGGGTTTGCCCGAGCCCCATCTGGTCCTCCGAAGACAGGCAATCATGGGTGATCAGCATCCAGTCTGACAAATCAGCAGGAGCGTGTTGCCACAAGGCATGATCAAGGCTGGCCAGCGTCAACGCCGGATCGAAGAAGTTGCGACCGTGAGGCACCAGGCTGGCGTTCAGCACGGCCATGTCCGACAGGTATGACAGCAACACCGCGTTCAAATCCGCCGAGGGCGGTGTGGTTGCGCGCAGTCTTACCCAAAGCAGCAACGGTGAGGTATCGCTGAAGTCAGCCAGAACAAATTTGCGTGCATCCACAGGCCGAAGCTCGAATACCTTCCGGCGCGACAGATACTTGACGGCGCTGTCGGGAAGGCGGTTCCCAAACCCGGCGAGTATGGCTGGTTCATCCGGCACGTTTTCGGGCGGGGGCGCGGCAGGCATGGGTGGCGCATAGCTCAGCCCGCCACTGGTGCTGCGATACGACAGGCTTGCCGTAAACACCGGCTTGTCGTTCTGCCTGATCGTGATCCGGCGATTGGCCACCGTACGCCCGTCCAGCAATCGCTCAACCTGCAGGACCATGGGCACAGACACGTCGCCCGGCCTTAGAAAATTGCCATGCAAGGCGTGGAAGATCTTGCCATCGCCGATGGTATACCCGCCTGCGCGCACGGCATGCGCCAGCAGAAGACCGCCATAGGTCCGGCGCCAGCCTACCTGCGGGCTGCGGCTTTGAAACAGGTTGTCGTCCAGCCGGTCGAAGTGGAAACTGTCCAGCAGCAGATCGTATTCGTTCATCGGTCGCGTGATCCGTTAAGCCCTGTACAACAGCCCAGCATCCGGGAACAGAATGGCAGACACTGCAAAACATGACGTCATCATTGCCGGCGGAGGGCTTGCCGGCCTGACCTGTGCTCTTGCCCTGTCGGGCCCGCACATGTCCATACCCCTTCGCACTGTCGTGGTGGATGCGGGTCCCGCACTTCAGGACCGGAATTTCAACCGCGACACGAGAGGCTCGGCCATCGCCCGCGGCTCCCGAAGCCTGCTCGAAGCGTTGGGCGTGTGGCAGCAGATTGCTGACCTGACACAGCCGTTCAACGAGATCATCGTCACCGATGACAACAAGCCCGCAGGTGTCGCGCCGGTATTGTTGAACTTTCTGCAAAGTGGCCAGAGCTCCCAGCCGTCTGCCTGGATGCTCGAGAATGGCGTATTGCTGCGGGCCCTCGCCAATGCCGTGCAGTCATGCGGCAATATCGAGATCAG
This sequence comes from uncultured Alphaproteobacteria bacterium, assembly GCA_963700735.1. Classification (GTDB taxonomy): domain Bacteria; phylum Pseudomonadota; class Alphaproteobacteria; order Rhizobiales; family Aestuariivirgaceae; genus Anderseniella. The sequence continues at coordinate 326,438 of CAVOYR010000007.1, read as the reverse complement.
GTCCGGCGCGCACATCACCGGCTACGAGCTGGGCGGGGCCTCGGCCAAAGTAATGCTCGACACCGGCGACACACTGACGGCGCCGCTGGTCGTCGCAGCGGACGGGCGTCATTCTGCTGCACGGCAAGCAGCCAGCATCGATGTTGTCCGGCATGCGTATGGCCAGTCCGCCATTACGCTCACTATCGGTCATGGCAAGCCGCATCATGGGTGTGCTGGCGAGCATTTCACCAAGGATGGTCCGTTTGCCGTGCTGCCGCTTACCGGCAACCGGTCGTCGCTGGTCTGGGTGGAAGCAACCGCCGAGACCGACCGGCTGATGGCGCTGACCGAGGAACAATTCCTTGAAGCGCTCAACCTGAAAATGGGCGACCACCTCGGCAAACTGGACCTTCTCAACAAGCGCACCTCGTGGCCGCTGGAAATGCAGATTGCCAAATCCTTCGCCGGCCAGCGGCTGGCCCTGGTGGGTGACGCTGCCCACGTCATCCACCCCATTGCCGGGCTCGGTTTCAACCTGGGCCTGAAGGACATTGCTGCACTGGCTGAATGCTGCGCGATGGCCATGCGCCGCGGGCTCGACATTGGCGGCAAGCCGGTGCTCGACGACTATGAGCAATGGCGCAGGTTCGATACGGCAGTCGTTGCAGCCATGTGTGACGGGCTCGCCCGCCTGTTCTCCAATGACGTTGCTGCCGTCTCGCTGGCTCGCAAGGCAGGCTTGAAGCTTGTCGACAGCCTGCCGCCCGCAAAACGGTTCTTCATGGAGTCAGCGGCTGGAACAACCGGCCGCCAGCCAGCGCTGATGACCGGTGGCGTACTCTAGCCAGTCAGACTTCGCGCCGCTTGTTCTGCTCGCGCAGACTGTCAACATAGGCTGACCAGATCGTACCACGATCGCGGCCCAGCTTGAGCAGGTATGGCCAGGTGAAGATGCCGGTGGAATGCATGTCGGTGAAGGTAATCCGGACTGCGTAATTGCCTACGGGCTCGATCTTCATGATCTCGACATTGGCTTTGCCGCCGACGGTCACCTTCTGGCTCGGCCCGTGTCCCTGCACCTCGGCGCTCGGGCTTTCCACGCGCAAGTATTCGGCGGACAGTTCGTGGCTTTCACCATTGTCGAACACGACCGTGAGCCGCTTGCGATCCTCGCTCAGCCGCAACTCTTCAGGCCAGAGGTCGGGCGCTTGCTGATTGGTTTCAGTCTTCAAGTTCTCGCGCCTCTTCGACCAGCATGATCGGAATCCCGTCTCGTATCGGGTAAGCCAGCTTGCCCGAGCGAGATACCAGTTCCTGGCGTTCCGCGTCGTACTCCAGTGGCCGATGCGTGATGGGGCACACCAGAACCTCCAGCAAGCGCGCGTCAGTCTTCCGGCTCGCCTGAAATCCGGTTTCCCTGGTGTCGGTCATTCCCGTTTTCCTACTGCAGAGAACCGCTGGTACCGGCGCTGGCAAACGCATTTACCGCCATGTCGCTCAGCGTGGTCAGCGTGCGGGTACGTTCGCGCAAATCCGAAGCCTCAAGCACCGCCTGCTTTTCGCCTGTGCTGAACGAACCGATCATAATCAGCGTATTGATCAGCGTCGAGGTGGGAGCCGCCTCGATTTCTTCCCAGTCTGCCTGCATGGAGCGCATCTCAAGATATCTGCCAAGGCTGTCGAGAAGCCCCTGCCGGTCACTGTCGGTCTCGGGCAGTTCATCCGGATCAAGGTCCACCAGGAACGGCGAATAGTCTGCCCGGACCGTGCGATAGGGTGTCACGGTTTCCAGTTCCTGCGCGACCCGGAACCTGCAGACGCCAGACAGGATGATCTGAACCTGGCCTTCGCCTGATTCATTAAACGAAGTAATGCGACCGGCGCAGCCAACATCGAACAGTTGGGGCGCCGGCCGCGAAGCGGACATGGCTGGATCTGATTCATTGTCAATCTGGCGCGGCTGGATCATGCCGATCAAGCGGTGGGTTGCCAGCGAGTCAGACAGCATCTTCAGGTATCGTGGTTCGAATATGTTGAGCGGCAGGTCGCCGCCCGGCAGCAACACCGCACCCGGCAACGGGAATATCGGCAAGGTTGCCGGCAGGTGGTCTATGGATGAATACATGTGGTCGATTTGCATGCGCAGGGGTGCTTTCGTTCTGGACGAGCTCAGGCAAACAGGATGGACGACAGGCGGCGGCGGCCCGATACGGTCAACTCGTCGGTTGGGCCCCAGGCCTCAAAGAAGGTCAGCAACTGGGTCCGGGCAGCAGCGTCATTCCAGTCGCGGTCCCGCTCGATGATTTTCAGGATGTGGTCCAGCGCTTCCTCGCGTTGCCCCGAGGCATTGAGTGCCACGGCCAGGTCGAGCCGTGCGGCATGATCGGATGCATCCGTTTCCAGCCTCGCCCGCAGGTTGTTGATCTCTTCATTGTCGACAGGTGTCTCGGCAACCTGCAATGCAGCGAGCGCACCGGTTACCGGTGCCTGCAGCCGCATCGCTTCAGGCAGTGACCCGGCGAGGCTGCGGGCATCGTCGAACTGGCCGGCGGCCGTCAGGCACCTGATCTGGCCCGCCGGACCACGGGCGTCATCGGGGGCAGCCTCGACGGCTGCCGAAAACATCGACATCGCTGTCTGGATGTCATCGGCTGCCAGGGCTTCATCTGCCTGCGCAAACAGAGCATCGAGCTGCTCGGCGAGACCGCCGTGACCCTTGGCCAGCTTGTCGACGAACTTCTTCAGTTCCGACTCCGGCAAGGCTCCCATGAAGCCGTCCACGGGCTGGCCATTGGCAAAGGCAAACACCGCCGGGATCGACTGGATCCTCATCTGCTGCGCAAGTTGCTGGTTCTCGTCCACGTTGATCTTGACCATGTGTACGCGACCGCCCGCTTCCAGGACGGCCTTCTCAAGCGCCGGGCCAAGCTGCTTGCACGGGCCGCACCACGGCGCCCAGAAATCAACGATGACAGGCACAGACTTCGAGGTCTCGATCACGTCGGCAACGAAGCTGGCGGTGCTGGAATCCCTGATCACCGGTCCTGTGGGTGCCGGAGCCTGACCCGGTACAAGTGGTTGGGATGCCGGTGTGGCCTGTTGCGGCGTGGTCGTATTGTAGCTGGTGCCCATCGAGAACGAATTGTCAGACATGCATCAAGTCCCGTGCAGAAAGGTGATCGGTGTTCGTCATTCCTAACATGGGAATGTGGCAGGTGTCATGCAATGGGCCGCTGGCGTGCCGCAATGTCAGTCAAGCTCGACAATTGCGGGCTTGTGCCCGCACGACCGGATGAACGTCAGCAACTGGTCAGGTGTAAGCGTTGTCGTCGCCGTATTCTCCAGCGGATGGTAGCTGACCAGGTCACAGCGCATCATGGCCGCATCGAGCACCACGTTGACTGCACAATCGCGGTCATTGATCAGGGCGAATGGCGTCACCGAGCCCGGCTCCACGCCAAGAACCTGCATCAGCAGGTCGGGCTTGCCGAAAGAGATGCGGGCGGCGCCGATCCGGTCCGGCAGGGTCTTCAGGTCAACCCGCGCATCCTCAAGTGCCACGACCAGCCAGAGCTGGCCCTTCTTGTCTTTCAGGAACAGGTTCTTGCAGTGGCCACCGGGAATGTCGCCACGCAAGGCCCGGGCTTCCTCGACGGTGTAGACCGGCGGATGCTCGCGGGTAACCGGGTTGATTCCAAGCTCGTCGAAGCGGCCAAACAACTGGTCTCGTGTGGTGGGCATCTGTCCTCTGCAATCAATCGCTGATGTCGTGTCACTTTGTCAGGCGAGAGCTATTGCATTTCGTCCCGGCTTGCGCAATAAAGCGGCGCTTGAAGCAAGGGTGCTGCCGCACAGATCGTACCCTTGTTACCCTACGGATGCGGGCGTAGCTCAGGGGTAGAGCACAACCTTGCCAAGGTTGGGGTCGTGAGTTCGAATCTCATCGCCCGCTCCAGTTTCTCGACAGTCCTGATTGACGTAACCGGCCATTGGCCGGGCGTCAGTTGGCTGTTAAGGACCTACTGCAATTCCTTGGTCTTCAGAAAATTCACGTTCTCGTAGGTGCGTGGCTGCGTAGTCGAGCTCCCATTGGCCCTTGGCCAGGAACACGTGACTGCCATCGCGGTCGGTGGCCATGGCAATGCGGTTGCGCTCGCGGAAGGTATTGAGTGCGGCAGGGTCGTCTGAGGTAATCCAGCGCGCCATCTCGTAGGGCGAGTTCTCGAAATCGAGCTTCACGTTGTATTCCTGCTGCGCGCGCGATGCCAGAACGTCGAGCTGCAGCACGCCGACGACGCCGACGATCCACTGGGAGCCGATTTCAGGCTGGAAAACCTGGATCAGGCCTTCCTCGGCGAGGTCCTCAAGTGCAGCACGCATCTGCTTGACGCGCGTCATGTCACCGAGGCGCACCCGCCGCAAGGCTTCCGGCGCAAATGCCGGCAGGCCGGTGAAACGCAGGGCCTCGCCCTCGGTGAAGGTATCACCCACCCGGACCGTGCCATGGTTGGGAATGCCGATCACGTCACCCGCGCCAGCCTCTTCTGCGATCTCGCGGTCCTGCGCCATGAAGAAGATCGGGCTGTGCACCAGCACGTCCTTGCCGGTGCGGACCTGCTTCAGTTTCATGCCGCGCTTGAAGTGGCCCGAGCAGATGCGCATGAACGCAACCCGGTCTCGGTGGTTCTTGTCCATGTTGGCCTGCACCTTGAAGATGAAGCCTGCCACCTGGTCCTCGCCGGGCGTGACGGTGCGCGGCTCTGCCGGGCTGGGCCGTGGCGCCGGTGCGTGGTCCACGATGAAGTCGAGCAGCTTCTGGACGGAAAAGCCGTTCAATGCGCTGCCGAAAATTACAGGTGTCAGGTGGCCTTCGAGGAACGAGTTGGCGTTGAACGCCGCGTATCCGGCTTGCGCCAGTTCGATGGCTTCTGCCGTGGCGTCTGCCACATGCGCGGCGACGCCGGCGTCTGCAAGCTTGTCAGGGCTGCCGACCATGACCGTTCCGGCATAGTCGCCGGCCCGCCGGTCGGTCTTCTGGAAGCTGCCGTCCCGCAAGTCATAGCAGCCAAAGAAATCCGATCCCATGCCGACCGGCCAGACCTGCGGTGACACGTCGAGTGCAAGGGTATCCTGGATTTCGTCGAGCAGTTCGAAACCGATCACGGCCTTCGCGATCCACCTTGTTGACGAACGTCACGATGGGGATGTCGCGCAGGCGGCACACCTCGAACAGCTTGCGGGTCTGGCTTTCGATGCCCTTGGCTGCGTCGATCACCATGATGGCGGAGTCCACCGCGGTCAGGGTGCGATAGGTGTCTTCGCTGAAGTCCTCGTGGCCCGGCGTGTCCAGCAAGTTGCAGGTATGGCCGCGGTAGTCGAACGTCATCACGGAACTCGTCACCGAGATGCCGCGGTCCTGTTCGATCTTCATCCAGTCTGACCGGGCGCGGCGCTGGTCGCCACGGGTTCGCACCGCCCCGGCAAGCCGGATCGCGCCGCCTGCCAGCAGCAGCTTCTCCGTCAGGGTCGTCTTGCCGGCGTCAGGGTGCGAGATTATCGCAAACGTCCGCCGCGTCAGGTGGTCGGATGCCATTTGCGCGCGATTTTCGATGTTGTGACTACAGGGGCTTATCGGCCCGGCTCACCGGGCCTGCGCGTGATACTCGTCATTGGGCCGCATGTCCACCGCTGCAGCCATGCGGTTGGACATGTTGAAGAAGCTCGCCACCGAGGCAATGTCCCAGATATCGCGGTCCGTGTAGCCTGCATCGCGCAAACGTTGCCGGTCCGCCTCGGTCATCGAATGCGGGGTGCGGGTCAGCTTGTCGGCAAAATCGAGCATGGCAACCTGTTTTGCAGTCAGGCCGGTGGCAGCGCGATAGTTCATCACCATCTGCTCGCCCAGCGCCGGATTTCCGGACAGCTGGCGCACAGCCGCGCCATGTGCTGTCAGGCAGTAGTAGCACTGGTTTACACTCGACACGGCGACGGCAATCAACTCGCGCTCCAGCTTGGACAGGCTGGAGTCGCCCAGCATCAGGTCATTGTACATGTCGGCAAAGGCCTGCAGCTTTTCCGGGGCGAAGGCATAGGCGCGCAGCACGTTGGGCACGAAGCCCAGCTTTTCGTCGCACTTGGCGAAATAGGCCTGCTGGCGATCGGTCAATTCGGCCACCGGTTCCAGTTTCAGCGCAGTCGGATCGGTCAAAGGGTGTTCCATGGTGTACTCCTGTATGCTGTCATGCGGATGCCGCAAGCATGGTGATATGTCACGTTAGCGCCTATGCTGGCAGTCCAGCCAGTCTGAAACGGAGGTCGGCAAAACCCATGTCAACTACATCAAGACCCGGCACCAGCAAAGCTGGCAGCAAGCGCAAGGCAACATCCATCATACCGGGCGAACTTGGCAGGTTGTTGCTCAAGGAAGCTGCCAGTGAAGACCTTGAGGGACTGTCCAAAGTTGACATCGACTGGATTGTAGACAGGGCAGCAGGCTTTCTTGCCGCCAGGCAGCCGGGCAAGGTTGGCATAAGGCTTGAGAATCCTGACCAGCAGTCGGACGAGCTCGGCAAGCGGTCTGTTCTCGAAATCATCAACGACGACATGCCGTTTCTGGTGGACTCCGTGGTGAACACCCTTTCGGTCGCGGGGCTGCAGGTGAAGACCGTGCTGCACCCTGTGTTTACCGTGCGCCGGGATGGCAAGGGTGAGCTGGTTGAACTGGTTCAGACCGGCACTGTGCGCGATGACGTGGCGCGTGAAAGCTACATGCACATTCACCTCGAGCGTGTCGAGAGCGAGGCCAAACGGCAGGAGCTGATAACGGAGATCAGCACTGTGCTTGCTGAAGTGCGCGCGGCCGTTGTTGACTGGCAGCCGATGCGCCAGGCCGTCCAGAAGCAAATCGATGCCCTGCGCAGCGGGTCAACGCCGTTGCCCACGGCGGTGGTCAGCGAATCGGTCGAGTTCCTGTCGTGGATTCTCAATGACCGGTTCACGTTCCTTGGAACGGCGCATTACGTGGTCACCGGCAAGGGTCCTGCCCGGCAGATCAAGCCGGAGCCCCTGTCGGCCATGGGCGTGTTGCGGTTGGGGTCGAAGGAAGTTTTCCAGACGGCTGTCCAGCGCGACATTTCGCTGTATCAGCAGGATCGAGCAATCCTGATCGAAAAATCGGACCTCGTGGCGCGTGTGCACCGCACTGTCGTGATGGATTACATTGGCATCTACGAGTACGACGACGCAGGCCAGATCAAGGGCGAGCTGCGCATCGTCGGCCTGTTCACGTCGCGGGCTTACACCGAATCTGCAACCAGCATACCGATCCTCAAACGCAAGATCGAACAGGTCATGTTGCGCACCAACTTCTCGCCCAGCGGTCATTCCGGCAAGGGGCTGCTGAACGTGCTGGAAACCATGTCGCGCGATGACCTGTTCCAGATCGATGTCGATGAACTCGAACCGCTGGCCATGGGCATGTGGCGTCTGCAGGAACGGCCCCGAACCCGGCTTTTCATCCGGCTTGACCGGTTCTCCCGCTATGCCATCGCCTATGTGTATTTTCCGCGTGACCGGTTCACCTCGGAGCTTCGCGAAAAGGCAGGCAGGATTATTGAACGCCATTGCAATGGCAAGGTGATCGAGTTTTTGCCCAACTTCAGCGAAGGAACGCTGGTGCGGGTCAGGTTCATCATCAGCTGGGGCCACGGCGAAGGAAGTCATCCTGACGGGCCAACAATCGAGCACGAGATTGTTCAAGCCACCCGGCGGTGGGATGACGAGCTTGCCGAGACCATTCGCGCCAGCAGCCTCGGTAACATAGCACGGCTGACCTCGACCTACTCGTCCGCGTTCGCCTCGGCCTACCAGGCAGACACACCCGTTACCGAAGCGCTGCATGACATATGGGAGATGGAAAACCTGCGCGACGAATCGGGTACGCAGGTCGAGTTCATGCCGGCGCGCGACAACCATGCGTCCGTGCGCCTGAAGCTCTATCACCGCAACGAAGCCGTGCCATTGTCTGCCCGTTTGCCCCTGCTTGAAAACATGGGTCTCAAGGCACTGGACGAAAACACCTACATCGTCCGGCCCGGAAGTGGCGAGGCGACCGAAGAAGTTTACATCCACGAAGTATCGCTGGACGCCCATGATTCGAGGCCCATCGAGCCTTCGTCATATGATGCGCTTGAAGACTGCTTCATGGCGGTCTGGACCGGCAAGGCTGACAATGACCGTCTCAATGCCCTGGTGCTCGCCGCTGGTCTGGACTGGCGTCATGTCGTGGCATTGCGCTCATTCGCGCGCTATCTGCGCCAGACCGGGTTTCCCTACACGCTGACGGCAATTGCCCAGACCCTGCTCAAGTACAGCGATCTTGCAAGGTTGCTGGTCGAGGTGTTTGACAACCGCTTCAAGCCCGGTGCCGATGGCCCTGTTGCGCTCGATGCGCGTGACAAGAAGCAGAACAAGTTGATGGCAAAGATTGAGGCCGCGCTGGAGAATGTGCCGAGCCTCGACGATGACCGCATCATCCGCCACATGAGCGGGGTCATAACCGCCACAGTCCGCACCAACTTCTTCGCCCTTGATGATCTGCAGGGTGGCATCCCCATTGCGCTGGCGATGAAGATCAGGAGCAAGGACGTGCCGGGCATTCCTGCGCCGGTGCCGTTTGCAGAGATCTTCGTGCACTCCACGCTGGTCGAAGGCGTACACCTGCGCGGCGGCAAGATTGCCCGTGGCGGCCTGCGCTGGTCGGATCGGGCGGCTGACTTCCGGACCGAGGTGCTGGGTCTCGCCAAGGCACAGAACGTGAAGAACTCGGTGATCGTGCCGGTTGGCGCCAAGGGTGGCTTCGTGCCGCGCCAGCTTCCCGAGGTTGGCACCCGCGACGATATCTATGCGGCAGGCACGGCTGCCTACAAGAGCTTCGTGGCGAGCCTGCTGTCGGTCACTGACAACACACGCGCTGGTGAGGTCATACCGCCTGACGGCATTGTTCGTCATGACGGGGATGACCCCTACCTGGTTGTCGCGGCAGACAAGGGTACGGCTGCCTTTTCCGATGTTGCCAACGCGATCTCGCAGGGCGCGGGGTTCTGGCTGGACGATGCGTTCGCCTCGGGCGGGTCAGCCGGGTATGACCACAAGAAGATGGCCATTACCGCACGTGGCGGCTGGGAAGCCGTCAAGCGCCACTTCCGTGAAATGAACCGCGACATCCAGAACGAGCCGTTCACGGCAATTGGTGTCGGTGACATGTCGGGCGACGTATTCGGCAACGGCATGCTGCTGTCGAACCAGACACGGCTGCTGGCCGCTTTTGATCACCGCGACATCTTCATCGATCCCGACCCCGATCCTGCCTCCAGCCATGCCGAGCGCGAGCGGCTGTTCCAGCAACCGCGCTCCAGCTGGCAGGATTATGACAAGTCGCTGATCAGCAAGGGTGGCGGGGTGTTCTCGCGCAACCAGAAGCAGATCCCGCTTACGCCCGAAATCCGCTCGCTGCTTGGTGTTGATGCGCAGCAGTTGACACCTGCTGAACTGATCAACGCCATTCTCAAGTGCGAGGCCGACCTCCTGTGGTTCGGCGGCATCGGTACCTATGTCAAGGCGAGGGAAGAAACCAATGCCGACGCCGGCGACAAGGCCAATGATGCAGTGCGCATCTCGGCTGACCAGCTGCGCGTCAAGGTTATCGGCGAAGGGGCCAACCTTGGCATGACGCAGCTTGGCCGTGTCGAGTTTGCCGGCCGAGGCGGGCGCATCAATACCGACGCCATCGACAATTCGGGCGGCGTCAATTCTTCGGACGTCGAGGTCAATATCAAGATTGCCCTTGGCGAGGCCGAGGCCGCCGGCAAGCTGACGCGTGCGAAGCGCAACAAGCTGCTCGCGGCAATGACGGATGAGGTTGCTGACCTTGTGTTGCGCAACAACTACCTGCAGACCTTGTGTGTCTCCTTGGCCGAACGCGGTGTTGCAAATGACAGGGCGGGACTGCGCCGCCTGTTCCGCGTGCTTGAAGCCCGGGGTGGGCTGGATCGTGAAATCGAGTATCTGCCGCAGCCCGATGAACTTGATGAACGGCTGGGCGCTGGCGGGAAGGTGACACGGCCCGAGCTTGCCGTGCTGATATCCTATTCAAAGATCCTGCTGTTCAATGACCTTATGGCAGGCAATGTCGCCGCCGATCCCTATCTGGAAAGGGAGTTGTTCAGGTATTTCCCGGCGCGGATGGCAAAGGCCTATCCCGAAGAGATCAGAAGTCACAAGCTGCGTGCGGAGATCGTCTCGACGCTTCTGTCGAACTCGATCATCAACCGCTGCGGTCCGCTGTTCCTGTTTGACCTTGCGAATGATTCCGGCATCAACGCGGCCCAGGCTGCAAGGCACTATGTGCTGGCCCGGGACAGCTTCGGTTTCACGGAGTTGAACGAAGCAATCGATGGTCTCGACTGCAGGATCGATGGAGAACGCCAGCTCGAACTCTATGATTCGCTGAAGTCCGCCCTTCGCCATGCAACGGGCTGGTTTGCCGCGAATGAAACCAGTGGTGATGACCTGTCGCCCCTCGTCGAGTTGTATTCCAAAGGCCTCGCAAGGATTGCCGAACGGTTGCGCTCCATTCTGCCGGAAGACCAGGTCAAGGAACTTGACGCTGACACCCGTGAACTGACAAGCCTTGGCGTCGACAAGTCTGTGGCCACCAGAGTGGCGGGTGTGCGGCATCTGGTGCGCGGGCTGGATGTTGTGCGAATTGCCAATGTTACCGGCAATGGCGTTGCCGACGTCGCTGACAGCTACTTCTCGATCGCAGCTCAACTCGGCCTTGATGAGATACTCGCCGGCGCACGGGGCCTGCCAGCCGAAAGCGAATATGACCGGCAGGCCATCGACGGCATCATAGGCACGGTGACGCGGGCCATGCGCGCAATCACCAGCGAGCAGGTGACCGGCAAGATGACTGCTGACCAGCGCAGCCGACTGGAGGAAACCGGCGTGGAGCTGCGCCGTATTGCCAGCGAGCCTGATTTCACGCTGGCAAAGTTTGCTGTCATCGCCAGCCAGATCAGCGGACTGACCAGCGCTTAGGCGGCCATGCTGGCCGTTTGGAACTACTCGAGGACGACGGCGGTTCCTGCTGCGGTCACCATCAGCATGGAACCGTTCTGCCCAACCGTCTCGTAGTCGATGTCGACGCCGATCACGGCATTTGCACCAAGAGCAGCCGCCTTGTCGGTCAATTCGGCAATCGCGGTTTCACGGGCATCGTTCAGCACCTTTTCATAGGAGCCGGACCGGCCACCTACGATATCGCGGATCGAGGCGAACAGGTCGCGGAACAGGTTGGCGCCAAGAATGGCTTCGCCCGCCACCAGCCCCTTGTACGCGACGATACGGCGGCCCTCGATGGTATTGGTCGTTGTCACGAGCATGTATTGCGTCTCCATTGTTGCAGGTTGAATTTGCGGTGAATTCAATGCCGGAAGTGTCTCATTCCCGTGAACACCATGGCCAGGTTTCTATCATCTGCGGCGGCAATGACCTCATCGTCCCGCATCGAGCCGCCGGGCTGGATAACCGCGGTCGCGCCGGCCTGTGCTGCCTCAAGCAAGCCGTCGGCAAACGGGAAGAAGGCGTCGGATGCCACCACGCTGCCAATGGCCAGGCTCTCTGGCAGTCCTGCTGAAGCGGCAGCATCTTCCGCCTTGCGGGCCGCGATCCGGCTTGAATCCACCCGGCTCATCTGGCCAGCGCCAATGCCTACGGTTGCACCGTCGCGGGCATAGATGATCGCGTTCGACTTGACGTGCTTGGCAACACGAAAGGCAAACAGCATGTCGGCCAGCTCGCGCGGGTCTGGCTGGCGTTTCGTGACGACCTTGAGTTCGCTTTCAACGATGCGCCCATTGTCGCGCGATTGCACCAGGAAGCCGCCGGCCACGGTCTTGAATACGAGCCCTTGCTGCGTGGGATCGGCCAGGCCGCCGGTGGTCAGGATGCGCAGGTTCTTCTTGCTGGCAAAGACCGACATGGCAGCTTCGCTGATGCCGGGTGCGATGATCACCTCGGTGAAAATCTCAGCCAGCGCCATCGCCGTCGGTTCATCGATAGCCCGGTTGAACGCGACGATGCCGCCGAACGCACTTACCGGGTCGCACCGCAATGCCAGCCTGTAGGCATCTAGTACCGAAGCACCGGTTGCGACACCGCACGGGTTTGCGTGCTTGACGATCACACAGGCGGCAGCCTCGCCGGGGTCAAACTCGCTGACGCACTCGAATGCAGCGTCAGTGTCATTGATGTTGTTGTAGGACAATTCCTTGCCCTGGTGCTGGGTGGCTGTTGCCACGCCCTCGCGCTTTTCTCCAGTGCGATAGAACGCGGCCAGCTGGTGCGGGTTCTCACCATACCGCAATGGCTGGATCAGGCTGCCGCCAAGTGCACGGTACGCGGGTGCCGTCTCGCCTGCCTGGTCCAGCAGCCAGGTGCTGACCATCGAGTCATAGGCGGCTGTGCGGGCAAATGCCTTGGCTGCCAGCCGGCGGCGGGTTTCTGGCAGCGTCGCGCCACCGTTCTGCTTCATCTCCCCGATCACCGGCATGTAGTCGGCGGGATCAACCAGCGTGGTCACGTCGGCGTGGTTCTTGGCGGCTGCCCGCGTCATGGCGGGTCCGCCGATGTCGATGTTCTCGACAAGCGCTTCGTAGCTGCCGCCTTGCTGCAAGGTCTGCTCGAAGGGGTAGAGATTGACGCAAAGCAGGTCGATACCACCGATGCCATGTTCGGTCATGGCAGCGGTGTGGTCGGCATTGGAGCGAACCGCCAGCAGGCCGCCATGTACTTTCGGATGCAGCGTCTTGACCCGTCCGTCCATGATCTCGGGAAAGCCGGTCCAGTCGGAAATATCGGTGACATCCAGTCCTGCTTCCACGAGCGTCTTCGCGGTACCGCCGGTGGACACCAGGCTCACTCCCGACTGGGCCAGTGCGGTGGCGAATTCAACCAGTCCGGTCTTGTCCGAAACGGACAGGAGTGCGCGGCGAATGGGCTGCATGGGATAGCCTCTGCTGATCTTGCTCAATTGAAGGTCAGCGTTACCACGAGGTCATTCCAAGCTGAATAGTATTTGGCAGCCTTATCCAGCATCCAGTGGCAGTTCGGGAGCGTCACCGGGTTGTGGGCGCACGGTCTTCGCGGCTGTCTTGCGAATGCGCTTGAACGCCCATTGCAGGCGGTCAGGCCGTCCAGCGATTCCCGAAATGACGATTTGCTCGCTTGGGCGTGGGTTGCGCATGTCAGGCAGGTAGATGCTCGGTTCCAGGGACAGGCGTCCGCCGCGGGCCGAGAACTTCCAGCCAGTGCGGTTCGGGAGAACCAGCATGATGCTCGCACCATCGCGCGAAAGGTTTGCCTTCACGGAGGGGTGCAGGTGAAAGCGGATGCTGAACTGCGGGTTGGCAGCGCTCGCGTCAATGTCACCCGTTTCGACAAAACTGTCTTCTCCGCGCACGTCGCCGCCGTCGCTGCTCACGAAGATCCGGCGGCGGACGGCCAGGCCAAAGTTGCGCTCATAACATGTATGCTGCGCATGGATCATGCTGCCGGGTTCGTCGATGCTGACATCGGCATCGACCGATCCGCGCGGCATCAAGGCGGCATTGTTGAAGATGCGGCGAATGAGCGACGAATCAATCACCGCACTGGTGTCTGCCCCTTCCAGGCAAATGGTTGAATGGGCAGACGTCTGCCGCGCGGCAAGCTGCCATTGCGCATCGCGTACCGGCCGGTTTCCGCAATTGACCACGATCCGGTTGCCGCCGTCGCACAGCTCGAATGCCAGCGGTGATGCTGCTGCCAGATCGGTATGGCCGGGCAAGGCAGGCTGGCCGGCATCCATGATCAGCGTGGTATTGCCCTGGGCAAGCCTTGCAAATCCCGACTGCGGGGCATGGCCGAGCGGACGGCCACCGGTCGTATCAGCGTCCAGTATGGCCCTGACGCGGCCCCGGTGGGTACGCGCGACACCCTGGAATGCTGCAAGCCGGCCATCGGCATGGCGCAGGAACCGCAACATCGGCAACATGCGCTCGATGGCTGCATTGATCGGATGAGGCACCTCAATGTAGGCCGCATGCATGGCGGTGCGCAGTGGCACCAGCAGCGCCAGCAGGTCGCACAGGATCTCGCCATTGCGGGAAACATGCCCGCCATCCGCAAGTATCTGCTGATCCAGCTCTGAAGCCAGCCTCTGCAGGGCAGTCTTCTGGACAGCTTCCATGCCGGTGGTTCCGAAGCTTCCATAGGACAGGGCAATGGCCGCCATCAGGCGGTCAGACGGCAAGCTCACCGACGGGCCAACGCGCATCAGCAGGCGAACCTGCGTGGTGAGGCTGGCAAGGAACTGGCTCTCGAAGCTGCTGCTTGCTCCGTTCAGCAGGAAAGGCGCGCACTGGACCCAGTTGGTCACCCGGGCGGCGAGCGTTGCACCATGGCGGGCGGATGCCAGCTTGTAGGCACGTTCTTCCTGCCACTCCGCCACAAGGCCCCTGGCAAAGGCGTGGTAAAGCTGCCCGTCGGCGGCGCGCAGGTCGTGCAGATAGTGAAACGAGTGCAATGCTTCATCAAAGGACGCAGGCCGGGGATCATGCAGTGAGTAGACCGATGCACCCCGCAGGATGACGCGGCACCCGCCCATCTCGAAGATGCCGCGATAGAGCTCAGGCGCATTGGACGGATCGCCGCCACTGAGCGCAGGCAAGGCGAGGCCCAGTCCGGTTGCCTTTGCCATGTGTACGCTTGGCACACGCGACGTCATCATGCGCAGGCCACGATCCACCAGCTGGCGGCCGGTCATGCTGGCAAGCGAGGTCAGGTCTGCGGCGGCGAACGACATGGATCAGTGAGCTGCTTTCAGGAGTTGAAGCCTGACCAGCAGCCCGCCGTGATTGGGGCGCGCCGGCCAGGACCGTCGAACCTGCATTTGAGCCCAGAGATCGTTAATGAAATGATAACGCCGTGTATCAATCCGTGCCGCGGCTGAGCCGGGCGGCGTAAAAACCGTCAAGTCCTGCATGACCGCCAAGGTCCATGTACGGCAAGGTGCGCAGGTCGCCCCGCTTCGTCACCATGTCCGTGCCCAGCGCCAGAGACCCGACATCAATGTCCAGCCGGGAAAACGCCCGGTTCTCGTTGAGGAACGACTGGATCTGCTTGGGGCCTTCCTCGGCCAGCAACGAACAAACCGCATAGACCAGCGTGCCCCCCGGCTTGAGCAGGGTGGCAGCCCGGCGCAGCAGCAAGCGTTGGTGCGCCAGAAGGCCGGCGATGCCGTCGGGCCTTCGCAGCCAGGGCAATTCCGGATGGCGGCGGATGGTGCCGGTGGCCGTACATGGCGCATCCAGCAGGATTGCCTCGAACAGCTGGTCCGGTTCGTAGGTTGCCGCGTCCTGCACCAAGCAACTGGCATTGAGGCCGGTCCGGGCAAGGTTTTCCTTAACCCGCGCCATGCGGTCCTCGGATATGTCCAGTGCGGTCACGTCTGCCCCGGCAGCAGCGAGTTGCAAGGTCTTGCCGCCGGGCGCAGCGCACATGTCGAGTACTTTCGCCCCCGAAACGTTTCCCAGCAGGCGGGCCGGCAGGGCAGCAGCGGCATCCTGCACCCACCAGTTGCCTTCTGCATAACCGGGCAGTTCGGGTATGGCCGGATAAGGCACATTGAAACGCACAGACCCGGTTGGCAGCAGGTGCCCACCGGCTGCAACCAGTTCTCCTGCGGCATCGGGAGACTTCAGGGAGAGGTCCAGATCGGCCTGAACCAGGTGGGCCTCTGCCACACGCCTCGCGGTGTCCGGGCCCAGGTCGGCGCGCAGCTTCGTTGCCAGCCACGCAGGAACGTTGTCGAGGGCGGGCGGCAGTTCGCCCATCAGCTCATCAAGGTTGTCGGCCACCCGGCGCAACACGGCGTTGATCAGGGATTTGAAGCGCTTCGCTTCCCGGTCCCGTGCGGCGATGTCGACGGCCGTGCTGATCGCGGCGTGCGGTTCGACGCCGAGGAACATCAACTGCGCAGCACCGACCAGCAGGATGGCACGAACAGGACCGGACCGTCGGTCGAGCGGCTGATCGAGGAAGCGGCTGAGCGATTTGTCGATCTGACCCTTCCGGCGCAAGGCTGTGGCCGCCAGCAGGCGGACAAAGCCACGGTCGCGCGGGTCGTCGATGGCGCTGGCTGCTGATTCAAGCGCCTCGTCAAGAAACTGGCCGCGCCACATCACGGCACAGATCATGTCGACTGCGGCCTGCCGGGACTCGACCCCGCTGGGTTGGCTCAAACCGGCATCAGCACTCATCCCCACGGACCACGCGACTGGTCTGCCCGTCCGCCGGATGAACCGGCGGCAGACCAGGGGCCGCGGCTGGACTGTTGCTGGCCGGCTGGCGTGAACTCACCAGCCAACTGCTCCAGCGCCTCGATGCGGTTTTGCGTATCCGGGTGGGTGGAGAAAAGGTTGTCCATGCGGGCGCCGGAGAGGGGGTTGATGATAAACATGTGCGCGGTTGCCGGATTGGCCTCCGCCGTGTCGTTTTCGATCCGATGGGCCGCATTTGCAATGTTTGCCAGCGCCGAGGCAAGGGCCTTCGGCTTGCCGCAGATTTCGGCCCCACGCCGGTCGGCTGCATATTCGCGCGTGCGGCTGATGGCCATCTGCACAAGCATGGCGGCAATCGGTGCCACGATCACCATGGCGATGGTGCCGATTGCGCCAAACGGATTGTCACGGCTGCGGCCACCAAAGAACATGCCAAATTGGGCGAGCATGGAGATGGCGCCGGCAATGGTTGCGGTCACGGTCATGATGAGTGTGTCGCGGTTCTGGATGTGCGCCAGCTCATGCGCCATGACGCCTTCCACCTCGTCATGGCTCAGCGACTGCAGCAGCCCGGTGGTTGCAGCCACTGCTGCGTTCTCCGGGTTGCGGCCAGTGGCAAAGGCATTGGGCTGCGGGTTGTCCATGACATAGACCTTCGGCATCGGAAGGCCGGCATTGTCTGCAAGCCTTGCCACCATGTCATGCAGTTCGGGAAACTGGCTCTCGCTGGCGGGCACCGCACCATGCATGCTGAGAACCATCTTGTCGGAATTCCAGTAGGCGAACATGTTGGTGCCGACGGAAAACACCAGCGCCATCAGCATGCCGGTCTGGCCACCGAGCAGATAACCGATACCGAGAAACAGGGCCGTCATGCCGGCCAGCAGTACTGCGGTCTTCATGTAGTTCATGATGCTTCGGGCTCCATTGATCTCGCGAACCGGCTCTGGTTGCCTTGCAGGCCGAGCCAGGCGCACACTATATGCGTATCACCTGCAAGCAGTTCAATGAGGCATGCAATGACCAGCGAAAGCAATCCGGCACGACCGCTGAGCGATGCAGCCCGCCGCGCGCTCGCAGAGGCGGAAGCCCGCAAACGCACATCGAAACCGGACCCCTTGCCCCCCGAACTGAACGGACGCGAGGGGCCTGAACCCACCCGCTTTGGCGACTGGGAGAAGGACGGCATCATCAGCGACTTCTAGCCACGCTGTTTGGCTGCCTGCTTGCAGCGCCGCGCCGTGTGGCCTAATGGTTCGCGCCAGCGGGCGCCGGAACAGCGCTGATAGCAGCAAGATGCACAGGAGAATGTCGAGATGGCGGGCAAGGGTTCGGTCAAAAAGGTTGTGCT
This sequence comes from uncultured Alphaproteobacteria bacterium, assembly GCA_963700735.1. Taxonomy (GTDB): domain Bacteria; phylum Pseudomonadota; class Alphaproteobacteria; order Rhizobiales; family Aestuariivirgaceae; genus Anderseniella. The sequence goes on along the minus strand of CAVOYR010000007.1, from coordinate 308,723 downwards.
GGCGTATTCCGGCGGGCTGGATACCTCGATCATTCTCAAGTGGCTGCAGACCGAACTGGGCGCGGAGGTCGTTACCTTTACCGCCGACCTGGGCCAGGGCGACGAGCTTGAACCGGCGCGGCGCAAGGCCGAGATGCTGGGCATCAAGGAGATCTACATCGAGGACGTGCGCGAAGAGTTCATGTCGGACTTCGTCTTCCCGATGTTTCGCGCCAACGCGCTGTACGAGGGCGTCTACCTGCTGGGTACCTCTATTGCACGGCCATTGATCTCGAAGCATCTGGTCGAGATTGCCCGGGAGACAGGGGCTGATGCCATTGCCCATGGTGCGACCGGCAAGGGCAACGACCAGGTTCGTTTCGAGCTGTCGGCCTATGCGCTGAACCCGGATATCAAGGTGATCGCACCTTGGCGCGACTGGTCTTTCAAATCACGGACCGACCTGATCAAGTTCGCCGAGGAAAACCAGATTCCGGTGCCTAAGGACAAGCATGGCGAAGCCCCGTTCTCGGTCGATGCCAACATGTTGCACTCGTCTTCCGAGGGCAAGGTGCTGGAAGATCCGTGGGTGGAGGCGCCTGAATATGTCCACATGCGCACGGTGTCGCCGATGGACGCGCCGGACAAGGCAACCGAGATCGAGATTGAATTTGCCAAGGGTGATCCGGTCGCGCTTAACGGCAAGCCGATGAGCCCCGCGACATTGTTTGCAGCCCTCAACGACCTTGGCCGCGACAATGGCATTGGCCGCATCGATCTGGTGGAAAACCGCTTCGTAGGCATGAAGTCACGCGGCGTCTACGAAACGCCGGGCGGGACGATCCTGCTGGCCGCGCACCGGGCCATGGAGTCGATCACGCTCGACCGGGGCGCTGCGCACCTCAAGGATGACCTGATGCCGCGCTATGCCGAACTGATCTACAACGGCTTCTGGTTCTCGCCCGAGCGCGAGATGCTGCAGGCCGCGATCGATCATTCGCAGCAGCATGTCGAGGGCAAGGTCAGGTTGAAGCTTTACAAGGGCAATGTCATGGTAACCGGCCGGCAGAGCGACAAGTCACTGTACTCGGAAGCGCTTGTCACCTTCGAGGATGACCATGGCGCCTATGACCAGAAGGACGCGGCCGGCTTCATCCGGTTGAACGCGCTGCGCCTTCGCACGCTGGCTGCGCGCAACCGCAAGCGCTGAACGTCAGGGCCCTATTGGGCCGAACCGGCTGCCTGGCTGCGGGACAGGATTTCCCAGGCGGCGTTGATGCGCTTGGCCATGGCGGCGATATAGCCGGTTACTTCGGCTGGCAGGCCGGCATGGGCGTAGCGGTCGGGATGGTAGGTGCGCGCAAGGTTGAGATAGGCCTGATGCAGTTCCGGCAGGCTTGCCTGCGAGCCCACGCCCAGTATCGCATAGGGATCGAAGGCCGCGGCGTCCACATTGCGGCGGGACAACTGGTCTGCGGCTGCCACGGTGAGCGGGTCGATGCTAACGATGGCTGCCTTGTTGATATGACGAGTATCGCCTGTGTGGCTGATGATCTCGATGAAGCTGGATGGCGAGTTGAGCACTTCGGTCAAGCGGCCGGTGCCAGCGGCAATGATGGAACCATTCAGCGTTTCGCCCGATGACAAGGTGATGGTTGCCGGGATCTGCGTTGTCTGGCTGGTCAGGTTTGAGGCGCGTGATTTCTCGAACATGGCTGCGGCTCCCGTGTGCCAGCGTGAAACAGTTGTTATCTATGCGCTTCAATATGCGCATTCCGTGCCAGCCCCGAGCGTGCTACACGCCGCGCAACCTTGAAATGTTTTTGAAAGCTTCAAACCAATGACCTTGAGAAATATTGCCATCATCGCGCACGTCGACCACGGCAAGACAACCCTGATTGACCGGCTCCTGGCGCAATCGGGCAGCGTGCGCGACAACCAGCGCGTAGTTGAACGGGCGATGGATTCCAACGATCTGGAGCGTGAGCGCGGCATCACAATTCTCGCCAAGGTCACCTCGGTCGAATGGCGCGATGGCCGGATCAATATCGTGGACACGCCCGGTCACGCCGACTTCGGCGGCGAAGTGGAGCGCATCCTGAACATGGTCGATGGTGCCATCCTGCTGGTTGACGCCGCAGAAGGGCCGATGCCCCAGACCAAGTTCGTGCTCGAAAAGGCCCTGAAGATCGGCCTTCGGCCCATCGTGGCGATAAACAAGATCGACAAGCCGGAAGAACGGCACGAGGAAGTCATCAACGAGGTGTTCGACCTGTTCGCCGCGCTGGACGCCGACAACGACCAGCTTGATTTCCCGATCCTGTACGGTTCTGCCAAGCAGGGCTGGATGTCGCTTCGTCCTGATGGCCCACAGGTCGACATGTCGGCCCTGTTCGACCTCGTCGTGAAGCACGTGCCGGCACCCACCGTCGAGGAAGGTCCATTCCGGATGCTCGCCACGACCATCGAAGCCAACAACTTCCTCGGCCGCATCCTGACGGGCCGGGTGAGTTCGGGCTCGGTGAAGCCGAACCAGACCATCAAGGCGATGGATCGCAACGGCAAGCTGATCGAGACCGGCCGCATCTCCAAGGTACTGGCATTCCGCGGCCTTGAACGGACGCCGGTCGATGAAGTGTCTGCGGGCGACATCGTCGCCATTGCCGGGCTGACCAAGGCCACCGTTGCCGATACGCTGTGCGCGGTCGAAGTTACCCAGGCCATCAAGGCGCAGCCGATCGATCCGCCGACACTGTCGATGACGTTCCGCATCAATGACGGTCCCCTTGCAGGCAAGGAAGGCGACAAGGTGCAAAGCCGTGTCATCCGTGACCGGCTGATGAAGGAAGCCGAAGGCAACGTGGCGCTGAAGGTGGTCGACCTCGATGGCGAAGCGTTCGAGGTGGCAGGCCGTGGTGAACTGCAGTTGTCGATCCTGATCGAGACCATGCGCCGCGAAGGCTTTGAACTGACGGTTGGCCGGCCGCGCGTGGTGATCCGTACCGACGAGGAAACCGGCCAGCGCCTTGAGCCGCTGGAAGAAGTCATCATCGACGTGGACGAGGAGTTTTCCGGTGCGGTGGTGCAGAAGCTGTCCGAGCGCCGCGCCGAACTGAAGGACATGCGCCCGTCCGGCGCGGGCCGCCAGCGGCTGGTGTTCCACGCACCGACGCGTGGCCTGATCGGCTATCAGGGTGAGCTCATGACAGATACCCGTGGTACCGCCATCATGAACCGGCTGTTCCATGCCTATGTGCCGTTTCTCGGCAACATTCCGTCGCGGCACACGGGCGTGCTGCTGTCGAACGGTGAAGGCGATGCCGTGGCGTATGCCCTGTGGAAACTGGAGGATCGTGGGCCGATGTTCATCGAGCCGGGCGCAAAGGTCTATGCCGGCATGATCGTTGGTGAACACACCCGTGGCAATGACCTCGAAATCAACGTGCTCAAGGCCAAGCAGCTGACCAACATCCGGGCATCGGGCAAGGATGACTCCATCCTGCTGACGCCGCCGATCCGGCTGACGCTTGAACGGGCACTGTCCTACATCACCGATGACGAGCTGGTTGAAGTCACGCCGCAGTCGATCCGGCTGCGCAAGGCGATCCTCGATCCGCATGAGCGCAAGCGCGAAGACCGCCGCCGCAACGACGATGCGCTCAGCGCCTGATGACCCGGAAAGGTTGTTGAATGCCGGTTGATTCCAGCGTTAATCCGGCCGTTATTGAATGGACAGGCGAGTTCGGCTTGCCTGAATTCACGGCCATTTCCGATAGTGATTTTGCAGCGGCCTTCGAGATGGCGATGCGCGAGCATCAGTCCGAGATTGATGCAATCGCGGGCAACGCGGCTGCCCCAGACATGGCCAACACGGTCGAGGCGTTCGAGCTGTCAGGCCTCAGCCTCCGGCGTGTGTCGGCGCTGTTCTGGCATCGTGCGGGCACTGACAGTACGCCGGCAATCCAGAAGCTGGAACGCGAGATCGGCCCGGCGCTGGCAAAGCACTATTCGACAATCTCGATGAATGCTGCCTTGTTCGCCCGCTTCGATGAACTGTATCGTAACCGGGCCTTGCTTGGCCTGACGGCTGAGCAGGACCGGGTGCTGGAGCTGCATCACAAGGCCTTCGTCAAGGCAGGTGTGCTGCTGGACGAGGCTGGCAAGGCTCGCCTGGCCGGCATCAACCAGCGGCTTGCAAGCCTTGCCGCCACATTCGGTCAGAATGTTCTGGCGGATGAGGCGAGCTGGGTGCTCCCACTGTCATCGCCGGATGATCTGGCCGGCTTGCCCGACAGCCTGCTTGCGTCCATGGCGCAGGCCGCAAGCGACCGGAATGTGGATGCACCTCACGCCGTCACGCTGGCTCGCTCGATTGCAGAACCGTTCCTCACCCTGTCAGACCGGCGCGACCTGCGCGAGCAGGTGTTCAGGGCCTGGACATCACGGGGCGAGCTCAGTGATGGCAAGCAGAACGCCCCCGTAGTTGCCGAAACCCTCAGCCTGCGGGCAGAAACTGCGGCACTGCTGGGCTATGACACCTATGCCGACCTGAAACTTGACGGCACCATGGCCGGAACGGTTGATGCGGTTGAAGGACTTCTCGGCCGGGTATGGCCGGCGGCCGTTGCCAGTGCGGCAGGTACGCAGGCACAGTTGCAGCGGATTGCCGCGGAAGATGGCGTCAACGATGCGATAAGCCCGTGGGACTGGCGTTACTACGCCGAGAAATTGCGCGAGCAGATGTTCGACCTGGATGAAGCCGTTCTGAAACCCTATTTCCAGCTCGACAGGATGATCGACGCTGCCTTCGATGTGGCCAACCGGCTGTTCGGGGTGCGCTTCAAGGAACGCACCGACCTGCAGGGGCCTCACCCGGAAGCGCGGATTTTCGAGGTCCTGAATGCCAATGGCAGCCTGAAGGGCCTGTTCATCGGTGATTATTTCGGCCGCGCGACCAAACGGTCTGGCGCGTGGATGAACCTGTTCCGCAAGCAGCACAAACTGAATGGCGGCCAGCTTCCGGTGGTGTTCAACGTGATGAACTTCGCCAAGCCGTCCGCCGGCCAGGCTGCCCTGTTGTCGCTGGATGATGCCCGCACGCTGTTTCACGAATTCGGCCATGCGCTGCATGGGCTGATGTCGGACGTGACCTACCCGTCTGTTTCAGGGACATCGGTGTCGCGGGATTTTGTCGAGCTGCCTTCGCAGTTGTTCGAGCACTGGCTCACCGTGCCGGAAATACTGACAGCGCATGCCCGCCACGCGCACACCGGTGAGCCGATGCCGCAGGCGCTGCTGGACAAGGTGCTGGCCGCACGCACGTTCGATGCCGGGTTCAACGCGGTGGAGTATACGTCCTCGGCCCTCGTCGACATGCGGGTCCACCGTGACGCGCAGACGGCTGCGGCTGATCCGCTGGGGTTTGAGTCGGCGGTGCTGAAAGATCTCGGCATGCCGGGTGCGATCACCATGCGCCATCGCACGCCGCACTTCTCGCACGTCTTCTACGGCGATGGGTATGCCGCCGGGTACTACAGCTACATGTGGTCTGAAGTCCTTGATGCCGATGCATTCGCAGCGTTTGAAGAGGCTGGTGATCCATTCGACCCTGTATTGGCCAGTCGGCTGCTGGAGTCAGTCTATGCCAGCGGCAATTCAAGGACGCCGGAAGACGCCTACAAGGCATTTCGCAACCGGCTGCCGACGCCTGATGCCATGCTGGCCAAGCGTGGCTTGAGCGCCCCTGCAAACTAGTTTGGCAATGATACCAGCGACCCCTTCTTGCCGTGAAACGCTGGTGTATCCGTTCCGCACGTGAACGATACGGCGACAGTATCAGCGACCTGTCTTGCCAGTTCATTGGCGTTGCTGTTGGCGCGGGCATCAACCAGGCCTGCCATGCAACTGGGTTTGCCCGTGCCGTCATCGATGGTGGAAATGACCAGCACCTGACCGCGGCTTGCGGGGCTGGGAGCGCTGCCATCCGGGCCGGGGTTGTCGAGGGTCCAGCGGAGAATCGTGGCAAACGGCGTGCCGCCGTCGAGGCGCCATTCAATGGTCTCACCGATGGAGTTGAATGCGCCGAAGCTTTGCCAGGTGCCTGGGGCATTGCCTTGTGTGCCGCCAAATTTCACCGACATGCGAAGATCGCCTTCGGCGACGTGCACGGGGATTGATCCCAACCCTTCACATCGCAACCAGATGCCGCTGCCTTCTTCGGATTCTTCCAGCGTCTGGCAGCCGGTCTTGAAATCCAGCTTCGATTAAGCGCTCGTCTTGCTGCCGGCCCATGCGGTGCCGGCAAGTGCGACAAGAGTTGATGCAGCCAAGACAGTCCATCTCATGATAACGGTTCCCGTGATTGCAAGAACACCACGTTGCAGGTTCAGTCCTGCAAGGTTCGGTCATATTATCAAACGAGGACATTCATGCGTATTGATGAAATATCAATCGGCGACAATCCACCGGACGTTGTGAACGTCATCATCGAAGTGCCGATCGGCGGCGAGCCGATCAAGTACGAGATGGACAAGGCGGCCGGGACCATGGTGGTGGACCGGTTCCTGTATACGTCGATGCGCTATCCGGGCAACTACGGCTTCATTCCTCATACGCTGTCGGAAGATGGCGACCCGTGTGACCTGCTGGTGATCTCGCAGCGCTCGCTGGTGCCGGGTGCGGTGATTGCCGTGCGGCCGGTTGGCGTGATGAAGATGGAAGACGAAGCCGGCGGCGACGAGAAGATCATCGGCGTGCCGGTCAGCCGGATTACGCAGCGCTACGACAAGGTCCACAACTTCACCGACCTGCCGGAGATCCAGGTCCGCCAGATCGAGCACTTCTTCGAGCACTACAAGGATCTTGAAGTGGGCAAATGGGCCAAGACCCACGGCTGGGGCGATGCGGACGAAGCCAAGCGGCTCATCGTAGAAGCGATCGAGCGGGCCAAGGGCTGACGCCCATGGCCCGTCAGTCGTGCCTGCCTACATCTGAGGCACGTCTATGCCCCTGATGGCGCAGGCTGCATGAACGGTATTGTGCAGCAGGCAGGCGATCGTCATCGGGCCCACGCCGCCTGGAACAGGCGTGATTGATCCGGCCACTTCTGCACAGCTGTCATAGTCACAGTCGCCGACGATGCGGTTCTTGCCATCGCGCTCGATGCGGTTGATGCCAACGTCAATGACGCAGGCGCCCGGCTTGATCCAGTCGCCCTTGACCATTTCGGCCCGGCCGACGGCGGCGATCACCAGGTCTGCCCGGCGCACCACGCCCGGAAGATCCCTGGTGCGGCTGTGTGCAATGGTGACAGTGCAGTTTTCCTGCAGCAGCAACTGTGCCACCGGTTTGCCGACGATGTTGGAACGGCCGATGACCACGGCCTCGAGGCCGGACAGGTCGCCCAGTTCGTCCTTCGCCAGCATGACCGACCCCACCGGGGTGCACGGCACCAGCGAATCCTGGCCCGTGGCGAGGCGGCCCGCGTTGATGATGTGGAAGCCGTCGACATCCTTGTCCGGATTGATCGAGTTGATCACCTTGGTGGAGTCGATATGCGAGGGCAGCGGCAACTGCACCAGGATGCCATGAATGGTGTCGTCGTTGTTGAGCTGATCGACCATGGCCAGCACTTCGGCTTCGGAAGTGGTTGCATCGAGCTTGTGCTCGACTGACTTCATGCCGACCTCGGCGGTCTGCTTCGCCTTGTTGCGCACGTAAACCTGGCTGGCCGGGTCTTCGCCGACCAGCACCACGGCGAGCCCGGGCGTCAGGCCATGTTCAGCCTTGAGTGTTGCGACCGCGCTGGCGATGCGTTCGCGCAGACCTTCTGCGAACTTCTTGCCGTCGATGACTTTTGCTGCGCACATGGTGAAACCCTGCCTCCCTGTAAAACGATTTCCGGCGAATGATTGATTGAAGCGTGCTTGATGTGCCACTTCCATGGCGTCAGATCCTTGCCGCAACGCGACGTCAGGCGAGGTACTGGATGACCAACCGCTGCAGGAACAACAACCCCAGCAGCAGGACCATCGGCGACAGGTCCAGCCCGCCAAGGTCCGGAAGGATGCGCCGGATCGGTCCGAGCAGAGGCTCGGTCAGCCGGTACAGCGCATAATTGACCTGGCGGACGAAATTGTTCGACTTGTTGATGACGTTGAACGCGAGCAGCCAGCTCATCACCACCATGATGATGATGATCCAGACATAGATGTTGATGACGGTGAGCAACAGCCAGACAAACGGGTTCATGCGCGACCAAGCCTTTCGAGCCAGATGAGTGCTTCAGCAACCATGTAACCGGCGTGCCAGTGTTGCGCAAGGTAGCCAGCCACATGCGTGTCACTGTGTCCTTTGCGCCACAGTATTACTGAAAGCGTCATGCGTATCTTTTACTTTCCGCCACGACATGTTAGACAGATAACTTGAAAAGCCGGGGGCGGTTTTCATATCCGGATTTTGTGATGTTGAAGGTATGCGTATTGCGGGCGGCCGCAGGGTTGCTGTTGGCGACGGCGGGTATGTCCGTTGTCGCCCACGCGGACGATTATCCTGCGTTATTCGATCAGCGTTATTCGTCGCCGGAGGATATCTCGGTGCTTGGCAGCTTCGTTGCCAAGGCTGTGGAGGTTGGCCAGTACGATCAGGCGATATCGACTCTTGAACAGCACCTGGTGAAGTACCCGCGTGATGCGCGCGCCAAGTACACGCTGGCCAAGGTGTATGCCAATACCGGCAGCTGGGAGCTGGTGAAACGCAATGCAACTGATGCGCTGGAAATAGGTGACCTCACGCCTGAGGAAGCCCGCGATGCCGAAGTGCTGATCGCCCGTGCCAACAATTCGCTGGCCGGCTTTGAATGGGCGCTGGATGCCACCGTCGGTATCAAGTCTACCTGGCTGGAAACGGACGCTGCGAACCCGAACTCGGGCTGGCGTGACCGGCAGGACTGGAACCCTTACATCGCTGCCAATGGCAGCTTGCGCATCGACCTGAACAGCCCGCTGGATGACGCGCTGATCGTGTCGTCGGGTGTGCTGTTCGAACGCCGATACGAAGACATCAACCAGGGTAACTTCAACCCGTTTCCTGATTTTTCGGACGGCGGTGTCTATCTGCATAACAGTGGCTACGTGGCGATGACCCTGGACAAGGGGATTGAAACCACCAGCCTTGATGCGCTGCGGTTTCAGGTTGGAGTGTTCGGCAACTGGCGCACTCTCAATCCGTCGGTTCATGATGCAACGTTGGGCACGGTGCTGCGGCTGATCATTCAGCCAACGGTGGATATGACCTCGTACATCGAGGCAAAGTACAGCGCGCTGTTTCCGTCGGAAAATCTCGCAGCAGACCATCGCTTCGAGGCGGCTGCCGGATTTACCCGGCGCCTGACCTACGAACACTCCGTCGGTATGGCCGTACGCTACATCCACGAAATTACTGATGAAGGGCTGACGATCGCCGACCAGCGCGAGCTAGAACTGCGATATGCCGGCTTGGTGCCGCACCGGCCGTTTGGTGCAGTCTGGACGCAGCAGATCGGCCTGGCGTTCGGAGACTTCGAGTCTCGCGACGCCAGCACCCTGGCGTTCTTTGTGCCCGATCCGGCAGAGGGTCACTACTACAAGGCAAACTGGACTCACACCTTCCAGATTGATGGCTACAACAGCATTGCAGTCTCGTATGAGTTCAAGAGAACCGACTTCACCGAAGGGTTCTTTTTGGACAATAATTTCAACACATTCGACAACGACTACTCGACCCATACGGTGGGCGTGAGTTACACGAAGTCGTTTTGACGGGTAAGGTGCCATGATCCACTTCAAACTCAAGTCTGGCCGCGTGGCGCTGGTAGCGCTTGCGGTGGTTTGCGCGGGTGCCGTGAATGCAGCCGCAGAAACCGTCGGCAAGATGACTGCCGTGCAGACGCAGGTGCGCAAGTCGGGTGCAGGGGTGATCGGCGTCGGCTCCGGCATTGCCATGGGCGATGAACTGCGGAGCAATTCGACCGGTCTGGGAATGATCGTGTTCCGCGATGAATCCAGTGCCAAGCTCGGCCCCAACTCAGTGCTTACCATCGACGAGTTCGTCTATGGCGGTAGCGGGGGAAGCTTGGGCATCTCCATGGACCGTGGCGTGTCGCGGTTCTACGGCGGTCAGGTGTCAAAGCAGGGCAGCATGAAGATCTCTACGCCGCATGTCATTCTCGGGGTGCGCGGCGGGATCATCGAGGTGAATGTGCAAGGCGGGCGTACTGTTGGCATCCTGCGGGCCGGCAAGTTGACATGCGCCAGCAATGGCGTTACCCGGGTCATCACCAAGCCGGGCTTTGCCTGTATCGCCGACGGTAACTCGCTTGAGGTCGGCCCGTCCAACAACAGTTTTGAAGTGCTTGACAGTACGGCAGAGATTGCCGGCACCGGTCAGCCGGGTGCGCGCGGCCCCGGTCTCGGCGTAGATACCGGCTGCGCCAGTGCCGGATCGTTCACATCATCGAGTTGCTCAAGCCGCAACGGCCGCTTGCCGGTTCCCGGTGGCACGGGTCCGAAAGATCCGAACGATCCTCCGGACATCAATCGCATCACTGACTCAAATAACTACTTTTAAATCGGCGCGCATGGCAGGTCTGCTGCGATGGAAGCAATAGTTCATGGTTGCGCATCTCAAGTCCCGCATCGGCGTTATGGCGGTCATCGCGCTACTTTTGGGCTTGCACATTGTGTTCGACGCACAACTTGACGGGTTGCGCGGGCGGACATTCGATCTTTACCAGCAGATAAGGCCGCGCGCCGCCAGCGAGCAGCATGTGGTCGTCGTTGGCATCGATGACGACAGCATCGGCACGGAAGGACGCTGGCCGTGGCCGCGCGACCGCGTTGCGCAACTGATCGCGGCGATCCACGCATCAGGCGTGACGGCGCTGGGCATCGACGTGCTGTTTTCCGAGCCGGACAGCGCCGACGGCGGCGAGCGAGCGCGATCGCAAGCTGGCGCAAGCCATTGCCGCCGGCCCAACTGTTCTCGCAACCAGCCTTGGTGAGTTTCCCGCAACAACGCTGCCCAATGGCAATACTGGCTGGTCGGTGATCGGACAGCAGCACGCAGATGCCTTGCCGGTGCTGGAAGGTGCGATCGCATCGATCGCGAGCATCCGGGCTGAGGCGCAAGGATTGGGCATCGTGCGGTCGGTATCAGACGCCGACGGCACGGTGCGCAGTGTGCCGATGGTGTGGGCGACTGGCGGGCAGGAGGGTCTGGTCCTGTGGCCAGCCTTCAGCATCGACCTGGTACGCCTGCACCTGCAGGCACCCTCGTTCGCGCTGCGGCTGCGGCCTTCAGGGTACGAAGCGCTGAAGGTGGGACAGCAGGTCGTGCCGCTGTCGCCGGGTGGGGCCATCTGGTTGTGGGAGCAGACGCAGGAAATTCCGAGGGTGTCGGCGCTCGACGTGTTTGCCGGGCGCGCCGGTAGCGCCCTCAAGGGGCGCATTGCCATCCTGTCGGTGAACGCCCTTGGCATCGACAAGTTTCACACCACGCCGACACAGGCTGCACGGCCGGGCGCAGACATTCACGCGGCCCTTGCCGGCCAGATACTCGATGGGCAATTCCTCAGCGAGCCCGCCAACGCAAAGCTGGTGGAGCGGGCATGGTTCCTCGTTGCGGCAGCTGTGTTGCTGGGCTTGTCCTATGGCCTTGGCACGCGGGTGTGGATGCTGATGCTGGCGGGCATTGCCGTATGCCTGACACCGTTTGCCGGCGGGTTGCTGGCCTATGCGGGCCGTGCCGAGCTTTATGAATCGCTGCAGCCTGCGGCCGGGCTGGCAGTGGTGGCCGTGGCGGAAGCCTACAACATGTTCCGGGATTCGGACGTGCGCCGCCGGCAACTGTCGCGGCAGTTCTCGCAGTACCTGTCGCCCAACGTGGTCGAGATGCTTACCCAGTCGCGACAGGACCTGACCACCAGTGCCGAGAAGCGCGAGATCACCGTGCTGCTGATGGACATGCGCGGATTCACATCGTCGAGCGAAACGCTGCCGGCGGAAGAAATCATCGCGACGGTAAACCGGTTCCTGACGATCGCCAGCCAGGAAATCTTCCAGCGGGACGGCACCATCGACAAGTTCATGGGCGATGCCATCCTGGCGTTCTGGAACGCGCCGGTCGACCAGCCAAACCATGCGGAGCTGGCCCTGCAATCCGTGCTGGCGATCCGTCAGGCGCTCGATACCGAGAATGCCGTGCGGGACCAGCAGGGCAAGCCACCGATCAAGGTTGGCGCGGGGCTGGAGACCGGCATCTGTTCAGTGGGCAACTTCGGATCGGACATCCGCTTCGACTACACGGCGATCGGGTCCACGGTGAACATGGCCGCAAGACTGGAGTCTGCCACCAAGATCACCAATTGTCCCGTATTGCTGGGTCCTGGATTTGCACGTCGTCATGCCAGCGGCATTGAGCGGGTGGGCAATCTGGAACTGGCCGGGTTTGCCGAGCCGATCGAGGTGTTCACGCCCGATGGCATGAAACCGGACGTCATTCCGTCCACCACCTTCAAGAAAGAAGCGGGCCGCCTGGTGTAGGCTGACCCGCTCCTGTGTCACTCGCTGAGTACGCTGTACAATGATCCCAGCTTGCCGGGAACAGAGCAAGCGCGATGCCAGACCGTCAGACCACTCAATCTTGTACCCAGTGTACAGCCTGCCTCAAGATATTGTGCAAGCAGCAATGGAATCTAGCGGCGCGCTTTGCAAAACGGCTTGCACGGTTTTGCAATCTGCAAAGATCGTGTGGTCTGTCGCTGTCCTATTCGGCTGCCAGCGGCACTTCAACGTGGCGTGCCGTTGCCAGCCAGGTGTCGAGGAATTGGTCAAGCCAGATATCGACATTGCGGTCGTGGATGTAACGATCTGTGAAATGGCTTTCACGCGGACGCGCACCGGGCAGGACGAGGCGATGTTCGGCCTTGACCAGCCAGCGGTGCATCATCTTCTGGGTGACTTCCGGGTGGAACTGGATGGCGAAGGCGGACCGGCCGTACATGAAAGCCTGGTTGGGGAAATGCTCGTCACCCTCGGCGAGGCAGATGGCACCATCCACCAGCTCAAAACCCTCCCGGTGCCACTGGTAGACCCGCTCCGGCCAGGGGCCGTAGGCTGATCCGGCGCTGGTTGGCGAGATGGCGTAGTAGCCGATTTCAGCGCGCTCGTCGGGATGGCCGTAAACCGTACCGCCCAGCTGCCGGGCCAGCATCTGTCCGCCGAGGCAGATGCCGAGGAACGGCACGCCAGTCTTCAGGGGCCGGGCGATCCAGTCGATCTCGCGGCGAATGTAGGCGTGCTCGATGTCGTCGTTGGCGCTCATCGGTCCGCCGAAAATGATCGCACCGGCATATTGCTCGACGTCGTGAGGCAAGTCGCAGCCGAGCGCCGGGCGCCGGACGTCGAGCGTGTAGCCCTTCTCGAGGAGCTTCCTGCCGACACGGCCGGCCGAGGATGTTTCCTGATGAAGTACGATGAGTATGCGCTTGTTCATTTCCAGAGCAGCTGTCCCGTCCCGGCGGCAGATCACTCACATGGCTGAGATGCCGCCATCAAGTTTGATCTCTGACCCGGTCATATAGGCTGATTCTTCGCTGGCCAAGTAGACCACAGCCCAGCCCACATCTTCAACCGTGGCAATCCGGCCCAGCGGAATTTGCCGCGCCAGCTTGGCGCGTGCTTCCTCCGGGGTGGCATTGCGGACCACGTCCTCGACCATTGCAGTGTCAACGAAGGCCGGGTGGATGGAGTTGCACCTCACGCCCGGATGGGCGCGGGCAGCATGCAGGGCCACCGACTTGGTGAGCAGGTGTACGCCGGCCTTGGCAGCATTGTAGGCGGCGAAGTTGGGGCTGGCGATGATCGACGCGATGGAGGCGATGTTGATGATCGAGGCTGGCGCGTTTGCAGCCAGCACGGGCATGGCGGTCTGGCAGCCAAGGTAGACCGACTTCAGGTCCACATTCATGGTGCGGTCCCAGCTTTCCTCGTCAACCTTGTCGATGCTGCCGGGAATGATGATGCCCGCATTGTTGACCAGCACGTTTAGACCGCCCATGCGCGCACACGCTTCGGTCACTGCCGCGGTCCAGTCCGCGCGGCTGGTCACATCGAGCCTGACTGCGGAGACATTGGCGAGGCGGCTGGCGCCTTCGGCGGCAAGCATCCGCGCGCACCCTAGTCCGATGCCGCGCGCCCCGCCTGTTACCAGTGCCTTCTTGTTCTCAAGTCTCACTCTTGCAGTCTCCCGATCTGGCAGTTGATGCACGTGGCAGCGTTGTCCGGTCACGGCTTTGCAAATATCCCGCAGGGTGGTTTGACGGCAAGAATTTTGCGCTGCAAGAAGCAGCTCCCAATTCCACAAGAACAAACTTTCTGGAGGGTATGACGGATGAGCATGGTAACACTCGCCAAGAGCCGGCGCATTGTGTCTGTTGCATTGAAGAAGGCAAGCGACCTTGGCATTACCAAGCCGATGAGCGTGGTTGTTCTGGATGCACGCGGTGCCGTGAAGGCATTCGAAAGCCAGGACGGCAGTTCGACGCTGCGGTTCAAGGTTGCCTTTGGCAAGGCCAATGGCGCCATCGCGCTGGGGATCGGCTCTCGGGCGATTTTCGAGCGTGCGCAACAGCAGCCCTATTTCGTGCAAGCCGTCAACGCCCTGGCGCAAGGCGATCTTGTGCCGGTGCCCGGCGGCGTACTCATCAGGAACCGCAAGGGCGAAATCATGGGCGCGGTTGGCGTGACCGGCGACACGTCCGACAATGACGAGATCTGTGCCGTGGCCGGAATCGAGGCCGCCGGGTTCGACGCCGTTACCGGCGCATGAAGCTGCCGGTCAGCGCTGGTGGTGTACGACCTCGTTGAACAGGTTGCGCACACCATGCGGCGTTGAGCGCCAGAACTGCGGCGGGGCCGTGATGGAGGCTCCCAGCTCTGCCGCCGCGTGCCACGGCCAGCGCGGATCGTAGAGCATGGCGCGAGCCAGTGCGATTGCGTCGGCCTGACCGGCTTGCAGGATGTCTTCTGCCTGGCCGGGTTCGGTGATCAGGCCAACTGCGATCACCGGCATGGAGACGGCCTTGCGAATCTGGTCGGCGAAGTGCACCTGGTAGCCGGGCTTGATGTCGATCTTCTGGTGCGGCGAGACACCGCCTGAAGAGACGTGAATGGCCTTGCAGCCAAGTTGCTCCAGTGCCCTGGCAAGTTCGACGGTTTCCTCGGCGTTCCAGCCACCATCGACCCAGTCGGAGGCGGAAACGCGTACCCATACCGGCACGATATCGCCTACGGCATGCTGCACCGCCTCGAACACCTCGAGCGGAAAGCGCATGCGGTTGTCCAGTGATCCGCCATAGCTGTCTGTGCGCCTGTTGGCGATGGGCGACAGGAACTGGTGCATCAGGTAGCCGTGTGCCATGTGCAGTTCGATACCCTGCAAGCCGATCGCCACGGCGCGGCGTGCAGTTGCCACGAAGTCGTTGCGTACCTTGGCCAGCCCGGCTTCGTCCAGCGCCAGCGGCAAGGCCTCACCCTCGTTGTGGGAGACGGCGGACGGGGCCACGGTCTGCCAGCCACCCGGTGCGGCGGGCGCGATCTGTGCGCCGCCTTCCCATGGCACATTGCACGATGCCTTGCGCCCTGCATGACCAAGCTGGATTGCAATGGGCATGGGCGACCACGCGCGCGTGCTGGCAAGGACCGCGGCAAGTGCTGATTCATTGTGGTCGTTGTAAAGGCCGAGATCCTGAGGCGAGATGCGGCCTTCGGGCGATACGGCTGTTGCTTCGAGGATCAGCAGGCCGGCGCCGGAGTGGGCAAGCATGCCAAGGTGAATGGCATGCCAGTCCGTGGCACTGCCGTGGTCGGCCGAGTACTGGCACATGGGTGCAATGATGATGCGGTTGTCCAGCGGCAGGGTGCCGAGCTGGAGCGGGGAGAACAGCTTGCTCATGTGGGGTGGGTCCGGGCGAGGAAGGGGAACGGGAGGGAATCGGAAGGACTTGATAGCGGGTTTGCTCAGGCGTGTCCAAGCCCGGTTGCTGCGGCAGCCATCAGGCTGGGATGCAGGACAATTCGTCACGATGCGAAACCAGTGTTTGCAAGCCAGCGTTGGCTACTGCACAAAGTTGCAGCAATGGGTTCGGCAGGAACTTGGGCCAGAGGGAGGCAACATGGCGCGCAATATTCTCATTCTTGGTGCATCTTACGGGTCGCTGCTGGCGACCAAGCTGCTGATGGCAGGTCACAATGTCACGCTTGTCTGCCGCGACAAGACCGCCGCGTTGATCAACAGCGAAGGCACCGAGGTGCGCATCAAGTTGCGTGACGAGGACAGCCACCGGTCGATCTTCTCGCGGGACCTTCCGGGCAAGCTGGATGCCACCACGCCTGCTGAAGCTGATCCTTCCAAGTATGATCTCGTTGGCCTTGCCATGCAGGAGCCTCAATACGCCAACCACACCATCCGGGTGTTGATGATCAAGCTGGCCGAGGCGAAGGTGCCGTGCCTGTCGATCATGAACATGCCCCCGCTGCCCTACCTCAAGCGCATCCCGGCATTGTCGAAGATGAACCTCAACGAGGCCTTTACCAATGCCCAGGTCTGGGACCGTTTCGAACCGGGCCTCGTGACGCTTTGCTCTCCCGACCCGCAAGCCTTCCGCCCGCCGGAAGAGGCCGCCAACGTGCTGCACGTCGGCTTGCCGACCAATTTCAAGGCTGCTGCCTTCGCCGACGAAAAGCACAACGCGCTGCTGCGCGAGCTGGAAGACGACATCGCGGCGGTGACGCTGGACGGCAAGGACGTGCCGGTGAAATTGCGGGTGCATGATTCGCTGTTCGTGCCGCTGGCCAAGTGGTCGATGCTGCTGACCGGCAACTACCGCTGTATCACGCCGGGTGATCCGCGCGCCATCCGTGATGCGGTCCACCAGGATCTGGACCTGTCACGGTCGATCTACTCGCACGTCGATGCGATTGCGCTGAAGCTCGGGGCTGACCCTGAAGACCAGGTGCCGTTCGAGAAATACGCCAAGGCCGCAGAGAGCCTCCTGAAGCCGTCGTCTGCCGCGCGCGCGGTGGCAAGTGGCGCGCCGTTCATTGAGCGGGTGGACCTGCTGGTGAAGTTGATCTCGCATCAGATCGGCATGCCGCTCGACGAGATAGACAACACGGTCGAGGTGATCGACCGCAAGCTCGACGAGCGCATTCTTCCGGGCTGACAAGACTTGCGGTGGCACTGCCCCTGTGGGTGGTGCTGCCCGTATGCGAATGAGGGAAATGGTGCCGCAAGAGGGACTCGAACCCCCGACCCCATCATTACGAATGGTAGGGCGTTGGTTTCAGGCGGTTTCTTGTGGTTGCCTACAGCTTTGCTAAAGCTTTGTTATCAAGCCTTTTTCATGTACTCTGTTTCCTGAGGTTGTACCGAGTTTTCCTTCTCGGTGGCGACCCGGTGGCGACCCGCTCAGTTTTCAGAGGCTGAACTTCCGTGTCTAAGGTTAAAATAGCCAAACGTATCGTGGATGCTGCCGGACCTCGTCCGTCGCGATACATACTCTTTGATGCGGAGATTACGGGCTTTGGCCTGCGGGTTTATCCGTCGGGCAAGAAGTCGTGGGTGTTTGAGTACCGTCCCGGCGAAGGAGGCCGGGGTGTACAGAAAAGGCGCATCACTATTGGCTCGACGTCTGACTTCACGCCTGAGCAGGCCCGTAAAATGGCAGAGAAGCTCCGCGCTCGGACAAAGATGGGCGACGACCCGCAAGGGAAGAAGGCCCAAGAACGAGCGGCTATGACGGTGGCTCAGTTGGCCGAGGAGTTTCTCGCGGAACACGTAGGCAAGAAGGCCGAGACGACGCAGAAGCGCTATCAATATATACTAGAGCGGATTGTGTTGCCCAAGCTGGGAAGGTTAAAGGCAAAGGATGTATCGCGGGCAGACATTTCCAGATTGCATTCAAGCTGGAGGCAAAAGCTTTATCAAGCAAATCAGGTACTGGCAGTTATCGGGTCCATGTACGGATATGCCGGAAAGCATGGGGTTGTGCCTGAGGGCATGAACCCAGCCCGTGGCGTCGAGAAGTACAAGGAACAGGGACGGGAACGGTATCTGTCAATCGATGAACTTGAGCGGCTGGGTGCTGCTATCCGCGAAGCAGAGACGACCGGTATTGAGTGGGACATTGATCAGACAAAGAAATCAAAACACCTGCCGAAGGGTGAGCGTCGCACGGTGATCAGTGAGCATGCTGCCGCGGCCATCAGGCTCCTACTTCTGACCGGTTGCCGTCTGCGGGAAATCCTCCATCTGAAATGGGATAACGTCGATCTTGAGCGTGGCATGTTGTTTCTACCCACGTCAAAGACCGGCAAGAAATCCGTTGTCCTAAATGCGCCGGCATTGGCTGTACTGGCCAACCTCCCCCGTGTCGGCGCTTATGTCATTGCCAGCAATACGGCCGGGACCGCCGGCGAGAAACCGCGTCACGACCTGAAGAGGCCGTGGGCTGTTGTGTCCCGACGCGCTGGCCTTGAGGGTGTCCGGCTCCATGATCTGCGACACAACTTTGCAGCCTTCGGAGCTGGCGGGGGGATGGGTTTGCCGATCATCGGCAAGCTACTTGGTCATACACAAGCAGCGACGACACAGCGTTACGCGCACCTTGATGCCGACCCCCTGCGGCGAGCGTCGAATGCTATCGGCCATTCCATCGCAGCCGCTCTTGGTGAGGCAGGTTCAAAAGGCCACGTTGTCAAAATAAACAAGCAAAACAGCTCCTGATGCCGACGAAGTTTGAAAAGCCACAAGACAACTGGCTGCCATTCTGGCGGGCATTCTTGGCTCTGGACAATGTCAACCGTATCATGCTCACCAAGGAGTTGGAGGGGATCACAGCTCACATTAGGCGAAGAGGAAATGTGTACAGGTACGGCGAGTTTGTCGATCTAGAGATCAATTTTGAAACGGGTAAATGGGGCTTGAAGTGTCAAGAGGCGCCAGATGGGGAACAACACACATGGGAATACCCTTTGCTTGACCTTGAAGAAGATGATGGCCTCACGTTTGCCATTGATGACGATGAGACGATCAAATTCATTCGGGATTGGAAGGCTGACGCAAGAAGTCGGGGCAAGAAATTTTTGAAGAAGGTGATTGCACAAAGGCGACCTCTATATGCTCGTCAGCTATCTCCAACTAGTCCACTTACCCTGATACCCCATGACAGTCTTGCCTCGTTTGAAGTTGAGGACGTCCACACAGGCAAACTTGTCTGCAATGATACCGGCGAGAGACTGTTCTCAGCCTTCATAGATCCGTCGTCCATTGCCGCATTCAATGCAGATGCATCGTCGACAAATGAAGCATACCGCGGCCTATATGAACAGGACATCCCGTATCTAGATGAGATGAAGAAGCTCATTACCAACAAGAAGATTTCGGTATGGGCGGCGGCAGGCCAACTAGCAAACGACGCTCCCGGTCACGGAACTGTTGACAGTAAGCAAAGTCGGTTGGCTAGACGTTATTCAAAGCACTTCGACTGTTCTGATAGCTAGGCGATCAGAAAAACTCCGAACAAATCAGATGCTCGGTCCCTTACGCATTCTCTAGCGTCATCTCACTGGCAGGCGGTTGGCCTGCGATTTCTACGGTGAGACTAATGCAACCCCAGAAATACTTCGACACTGCTGAAGCGGAGAAACGCTACCCTATCTCCGGCAGCTACCTCGCAAAACTCCGCGTCTACGGCGGCGGCCCCGACTTCTTCCGATGTGGCAGGCGGGTCATCTACGAAACCTCGTCCTTTGAACGTTGGCTGGAACGCCAGCGCCGCTCAAGCACATCGGAGGGCTAAGCCATGACTACCAAGTCCGAAATCCTCCGCACCGTTCGAGACAAGTGCCTCGACTGCTCCTGCTACCAGCCGCAGGAGGTTCGACTTTGCCCCGTGTACACGTGCCCTTTGCATCCGTTCCGCATGGGCATGGACCCTAACCCTTCGACCACTAAGGGCTTTGCCAAAACTCGCGTGTATGCGGAGGGTCCCGAGCAACAGACCTCTTCAAATAAGAAGCCCCGCCGCGAGGGTCAGTCGCAGCAGGGCAATTCTCCAATGCCCATCACGACAAATGACAAGGATCAGAGGAAATGAAGATAAAGCACCCTCACCTGGACTTCAAGGTAGCACCGCTCTGCAGCTGGGCTGAACGCAGCCATCTCAGGCGAGATCAGCCGAAGGTGCGTCGGCTGGCTCCGAAACATGGGCTGCCCTTGCTGCATGCCGGCATCTATCTCGACTGGATCAGGCGGGGGGAAGCATGATGTCGAGTGAAAACTCCCCCACCAATCAGCCCGCGTTCAGCGGCCGTGACATTGCCAAAGCCAACGAGGGTTTCAACCGCGCACCAGGTCTAAGCCCAACAGCACGGCGCCTAGGCATCGAACTTGTCGGCCATGTGAATAAACGGACCTTCAGGTGCGACCCCAGCGAAGCCCGGCTAGCTCATTTGCTTGGAGTGTCTGTCAGGGCAATCGGCAAAGCCAAGCAAGAGTTGCGGGTGAAGGGGCTCCTGACTTGGCGGACCGTCGGCCAGAACGGCACCTGCAACTATCACATCAGCTGGAAAGCGCTGGCTCGCATTGGGCAGGAGAAAAAGGACGCCTGGCGCCAAATGTGGGAGGAACAGATGCGCCAACCACACGGAACGCCTGTTCCAGCCAGGCAGGAACGGTAGTTCCTACTAACTGTCCTATCCTTCTCCCACTGAACCTTCCTATGAGTTTTGAAGATAGAGGTAACTTACGACGGTAGTTATCGAGGGGCAGTCAAGTGTCACGGGGCGCAGTCTCTGTGGAGCGTTTGAGTTCGCAAGGGCAAATTTCTGTGTCCAAGCCAATGGTGGCCTTCCTGGCGCCGATGGGCTGCGAAGCCCCGCAGTACTCGACCAACGCAAAACAGTTCTCGGTGCTGCTGCCGCCAAACCGGATGCATGCGAGTGAATGTACCGGCTCTTCACGAGGTCCCTGATGTCAGAACTCCCCGTGTACACGAGGGGTTTTCTGGCAGAGCTCTCCTACCCAATGGTTGGGTGCCTTCCGCTCAGGTTCCATTCGAAATGGGCCGTGTAGCCGAATGGTTTTGAAGCTGACAGCCTTGTCCGCTTTCGGGGGCACAACGGACCATATTTCGGGAAGCGGAAACCGGCCGGTTTTGACCCCATCCGGACATTTGTTTCAACCGGTCGAAATTGCCAGTTCGTGACAACAAGGGTGCGGCGATGACCATCCTCAATGCCGATTGAAGTTGAAATGCTTCTTCGCGGGTGCGGTTTCCACGCCGGTTCCCGCCTTGTTGCGGACGATGTGCTTCTCCCGGTCCCGGGGATCTGATCTGCCCCCACTGAGTGGTCCGGGGTAAATGTTAGTGCATGGTGGGGATTTGATCCATGGGGATGATGCTCTCCGGTGCCGGGGGTCGATAGCCCAGGGCGCTGTGTGGCCTGACCGTGTTGTAGTGCTGACGCCACTGCTCGATGACGATGCGGGCTTCCTTCAGGTGTAGAAGACCTCGCCATTGAGCAGTTCGTCCCTGAAGCGGGCATTGAAGCTCTCGCAGTATCCGTTCTCCCACGGTGATCCTGGCTCGATGTAGGCGGTCTTTGCGCCAACTGCGGTGATCCAGTCCCGGACATTCTGGGCGATGAACTCGGGGCCATTGTCCGACCGGATGAACTGCGGTGGTCCTCGCAGGATGAACAGATCGGTCAGCGCATCGACCACGTCGGTTGAGCTGAGCTTGCGGGCAACACGGATCATCAGAGCCTCCTTGGTGAACTCGTCGATGATGTTGAGGGTTCTGTAGGCACGTCCGTCATGGGTCCGGTCCTGGACGAAGTCGTAGGACCAGACATGGTTCGGGTATTCCGGCCGCAGTCGGACACATGAGCCGTCGTTCAGCCAGAGCCTGCTCCGCTTGGGTTGTTTTGGTGGGACCTTCAGCCCCTCACGCTTCCAGATGCGTTCGACCCGCTTGTGGTTCACGTGCCAGCCAGACTGGTTCAGCAACGCCGTCACGGGCCGATAGCCGTAGCGGCCATACTGACGAGCCAGCTCGATGATGTCCTGTGTCAGCCGCTCTTCATCTGGCCTGCCTTGTGGAACCTTGCGCTGGGTGGAACGGTGCTGACCCAGCGTGCGGCAGGCCTGGCGCTCCGAGACGCCGAGGTTCTGCCGCACCAGGTCAATGCACTTGCGTCGGCGTGAAGGGCTCAGAAGTTTCCCCTTGCAGCCTCGGTCAGGATCAGCTTGTCCAGCGTCAGGTCGGAGACGGCACGTCTCAGACGCGCGTTCTCCTTCTCAAGCTCCTTCAGCCTCTTCAGCTGGTCCCGGTTCATCCCGCCGTACTCCTTGCGCCAACGGTAATAGGTCTGCTGGGTAATGCCGATCTGCCGAACTGCATCGGCAATCTTCATTCCCTGGCCCTGCAGCACCTCAACCTGCCGCAGCTTCGATACAATCACTTCGGGTTTGTCTCGCTTTCCAGCCATCTCCTGGTCCTCCAAATTGCGGGATAAATCTATCCCAGTTGGTGGACCACTTCAGTGGGGGCACTCCAACTGGCGTGCCGATGTAAAGCGATGGGGATCGGTGACCGAGGCCGCCAGTGCAGACGCCGTGATGTAGCCGATGCCGGGGATGGTTTCGAGCCGCCTGGCCAAATCGTTACCGCGGAACCAGCTCCTAATCTCCCCTTCGAACATGACGATCTGGCTCTGCAGGTCGCGGACCTGCTCGGCCAAGGCGACGATGAGCTTGCATGCCAGCGCAGGAATGTCGGGCGCTACCCCATCCACAAGTTCATCGATAAGCCTGTGTGCGTGGTGAACGCCTTTGGCAAGCGCAATGCCGTATTCAGCCAGTTGGGACCGGATCATGTTGATCAGTTGGGTGCGCTGTCCAACCAGCAGATGCCGTGCGCGATGCAGCGCCACGACCGATTGCTGCTCAGGCGTCTTAATCGCAACGAAGCGCATTGTCGGACGCCTCACCGCTTCCGCAATCGCTTCTGCATCTGCTGCGTCCGTCTTGCCCCGTTTGACGTACGGCTTTACATACCCAGGCGGCATCAGCTTGACCTCATGGCCCAACGCCGCAAGCTCGCGCACCCAATGATGGCTCGTGCCGCAAGCTTCCATGCCGATCAGGCAGGGCTCCAGTTTGGTAAAAAACGGCAGCACCTGACGACGCCGCAACGAGCGGCGGACAATGACTTCGCCCGCATCATCAATCGCGTGAACCTGAAAAACGTTCTTGGCCAGATCGAGGCCGACGGTGCTAATACTCATGACAGATGGCTCCTCTTGCTCGTGGTCGATAGCAACCACAAATTTGGCACATTACGATGCCGGGAGCGGGAGCCATCCACCCCATCTGCTTTGGCGGGTAAAGCAGTCATCTTGGGGAAATCGTGATACCAAATTGGTCGCCGCGCATGGGTACGCCGGATGGCCATCGATCACTCCAGAGTCACTTTCCCTGAACGCTTGAACGATTTCCCTGATAGCTCGCAGGAATTCCCTGTTTGTTGAAAAATTTTCCCTGTTAGGGCATTTAGGGAATTTCAAGTTTAAGTTTCTGATATTGCAGCACATTTCTGGTCTGCATACCTTCAAAAGCAGCCGAAAGTGCGAAATTTCCCTGTAAATTCCCGTATATCAGGGGAATCTCAAACGGAGACTGGTTAGCGATAGACTGCACCCACCACCATTCTTTCCCCGTTTTCCGAGACTTTTTGAGGGTGCCTGGAATTCTTCCGTCATTCCGGGCGATTGGCCCTGGCCGGTTGCCGTTTGGTGGACAGGAGACGCCGTGTTGCGGCCCGACCTGCCCCAACTCGCAGGTTCGTCTCTGCGAGGCCAGTTGGGTGTCCACGGTTCTGGAAGGAAGCTCGGCGGTTCGGCTCACTGTGCGGGCGGGAATCCGAGCAGGATGCGTTGTTGCTGCCAGTTGAGCGGGATGGGCCTGTGTCGCCTGAGGCGCGTTGAGGTCAGCTCGACCGGCTGCCGCCCGTCAAGAATGGCCTCGACGATGTCTGGGGCCAGGAACGCCAGGGGCAGGATGCGGGTAACCTCGCGAGGATCTGCTCCCTTCTGTCTGGCAAGTTCGGTGATGGAGAGGCCAGATGCGCTGGTGGCCAGATCAAGCCAGTGCCGGGCTTCGGCAAGCTTGCTGACGAGCTTGCTATCCACGCACCCGCAATTCAGTTCCGGGGTTGCCATGACGAGACGAGCCTCGATGCCACGCCGCCTGAGGGTGAATGGATGGTGGATCTCGAAACTGGCGTGGCTATCCATCGATGGTGGCTGAATTTCTAGCGCGGTGCACAACTTCTCGCGATTGATGAGCAGCTTTAGTTGCCCCGGTGTGACTGTCACCCGATCGATGACTGAACGGACGAGTGATCTTGCCTGGCCGGGGTCTGTCCGGAGTTCGCTTGCGAGTTCGCAGGCCTTGTCGATGGTCCCGATCACCTCCCCGGGGCTGCTTTCCGAAGGTGCCAGTTGATCCAGCATCCGCACCTGGTCGCACAGCAGTGTTGCCAGTGCATCGATAACCGCCTGCTCGAGTTGTCTTGCAGGCAACCGCCAGGCCGCGTGGTCACGCCTTCTGCCTGCTGTGACCAGGCGATTGGAGACATAGTAGCGGTACCGCCGTCCCGCCTTGACGGTGAACGTCGGCGTGAGACGATCGCCAGTTTCATCATGGGCGAGGCCACAAAGCAGACTCGGGTCCTGTCGGGACCTGTCGCCCGGTGTTGGTTGTGAGCCTTCCTGCAGGCGCTGCTGAACGGAATCCCACAGCGTTCGCTCGACGATCGCATCGTGCTGTCCGGGCCACGTGTTGCTGCCATGACGCACGTCACCGGCATAGACCGGGTTGGACAAGGTCCAGTAAAGCCGCCCCCGCGAGAACCGGGTCCCTCCGGATGTCCGGCCTGATCTGCTGCGCCGCCGTGGTGTCTGGATGCCAAGGTCATTAAGCCTGTCCTTGAGTGCCGGCACCGAGCCGCATTCGAGGTACAGACTGAAGATCCGGTGAACCAGTTCTGCCTCCCGGGGCTCGATTACCAGCTTGCGGGTCTCGACCCTGTAGCCGACTGGTACTGGTCCGCCCATCCACATGCCCCGCTTCCTTGAGGCGGCGAACTTGTCCCGGATGCGCTCGGCGGTGACCTCCCGCTCGAACTGGGCAAACGACAGCAAGACATTGAGCGTCAGCCGTCCCATGGACGTGGTGGTGTTGAACTGCTGGGTGACCGACACGAAGGACACCTCGTGACGGTCGAAGACCTCGACGATGCGGGCGAAATCCATGAGGGAGCGGGTCAACCGGTCGATCTTGTAGACCACGACGACATCGACCCGTCCTGCCCGAATATCGCCGAGCAGGTTCTGCAGGGCGGGTCTGTCCATTGTGCCACCCGAGATGCCGCCGTCATCGTAGGGCTTTGTCAGCAGATTCCAGCCCAGGCTTGCCTGCGAGGTAATGTAGGCGGCACAAGCCTCTCGTTGCGCATCCAGCGAGTTGAAGTCCTGCTCGAGACCTTCCTCTGTGGACTTGCGGGTATAGACGGCGCAGCGCAGGGACTTGCCCTTCATCGTCCGACCCCGAAGAAACGAGGTCCTGACCACCGGGCACCGGTGATCTCGCGGGCCACGGCACTCAGCGATTTGAATGTCCGGCCTCTCCACGCGAAGCCATGGTCGGTCACCTCGACGTGGTGAGATTTGCCGTTCCACACCCGAACCAGCCGGCTGCCGGGCTTCAATGCAGGAGAAGCGTCTCGTCTTGTGCCCTCGCTTCCGGAACAAAACGCCGACAGCAGCTGCTTGTGCCGTTGCCTGCTGAGCCCGCCGTATACAGGTGCCTGCAGGGCATACGCTGCCGACAATTCCAGCAGTTGCCGGCTCGCCCCCTTGGGAGGGGCAGTGCCGTGGAAGCTTGTCCAGCGCTCGACAAGGACAGGCCGCGGCAGTTCGCCCAGCTTTGCAATATCGTCTTCGACTCCAGCAACTGTCTCCATGGCCTTTGAAGCTGACAGTCATGTCTGCTTTCGGGGGCACAACGGACCATATTGTGGAAGCGGAAACCGGGTGATGTTGACCCCTCCGATCTGCTGACCTGTCATCTGGCAGGGTGTCCTGTCGGTGCAGTTCATGACACGGCGGTCATTTCCGACAACCGTGTTGACGCCCTGCGCCAGAAACTGCAGCTCTTGGCAGGTGCAGGCTACTTCAACTCCGGTCTGTTGGTGATCGACACGGCCGGCTGGTGCGATCATGAGGTAGGCAGTCGTTCAATGCATGTGCTGAACGAGGAAATGCAGTTGCTGACCTGGAATGACCAGTGCGCACTGAACAAGGTGCTGGATGGCAAATGGCATGCGCTGCCCTTGGGCTGGAACCGGCTTGTCGGCTCTACCCCCACAGGCTGGCCAGAATACATCGCCCACTTTGCCGGCACCTACAAGCCATGGACCGTTGGCTACATGCGCAATCTACCGGTCATGGATCGGCTGGTCGGCAAACGCCACCTTGATTGGTATTCAGCACGCGGCAATGAACTGGCCTGGCCAGGCTTCTGCAACCTTCGTCATCAACTCGCTGCCACGGCCTGGACGGCAGCAGCGCTCGGAGGAGAATTTTTATCAGGGCACCTGGGCAGACACCTTGCCCGCAGCAGTTCCCCGTCCTTGAAGCAGTTTGCGGTCGAGCACATCGAGCTGCTTTCCGCTCATCACGAGGCTTGCCAATCTAGCTCGGCGCTCGGTTTGGAAAAGGTGTAACTCCAGCCTCAATCCCGGCCGATCTGGACCGTGGCATGGATGCAAGTCACAGTCCAGAAACCAGTGCCGAGTGTTTCTGGATGGTTCGGGTATCTTTGGCGCAGCAGCATGAACTGATGACTCTCTCCGGTAGAAAACCGTCGCCTCGCCCGATCGGGGAAGTGGACGGTCGCCGGGGGCGGAGGTAAACCTACCTCGATTATCGCAAACAGCGAACGAGCAAGTTGGGCGGAGAGCGGACGTTCGCTGCAGCAGTCACGAATGTCAGCTTTGGTCGAGCGCCCGCCGCAGGCGCCGGATGAGAACGGCGCGCGCCTTCTCGTCGGTTTCAGCTGCAAGGGCATCGTTGATATCGAGGATCAGACGCGACACGTCGTTGTGCCAGTCGAGCCGGGCGACCTGTTCAGGCTGAAGTCGCGCGCGCATCTCGCCTCCTTGGCGCCTTGCCCCTTCGCCCGTCAATTCAAAGGTCTCATCCAGAACCGGCCGCAGTATCCGCGGCGGCTCGACGATCCCCGTCAGCCGCCCGGCCAGGCCTTCGATGCCCTCCGGCTCACCATGAACAAGGAACAGGTCGTGACTCAACGGCAGCCGCGCCTTGATCCAGTCTGCCAGCTCGGGTCCGTCAGCGTGACCGGAGTACAGGTCGAGCGAGCGGATGCGGGCACGCACCACGAACTCCTCGCCCTGGATGCGGACTGTGCGCGCGCCGTCCTGCAGGATACGGCCCAACGTGCCCTCTGCCTGATATCCGGTGAACAGGACCGTCGCCTCGTCGCGCCAAAGCCAGTTCTTCAGCCGATGGCGTATGCGGCCGGCATCACACATGCCCGAGGCTGCGATAACGATGTGGAACTCCCGTAGCCGGTCCAGCGCCTTGCTCTGCTCGACCGACTCCGTGAAGTGCAGGTTGCGCGCCCGAAGGCCCTTCATCAAGACCGCACCCTCCTCCAGGTCGCGGTGATGCCTTGCAAATACACCGGTCGCCTTGGTGGCAAGTGGACTGTCCACGTAGATCGGGATATCAGGCAGGTCGCCTTCGGCAATCAGACGGCCAATGTCGCTGATCAGCTCCTGTGCGCGTTCGACCGCGAAGGAGGGTATCAGCAAGGCACCGTGCGGATGCATGGCCATACGCACCTCCTCGCACAGCAGCGCCCGGCGCGTGTTGGCCGTGGCATCGATACGGTCGACGTCGCCGTAGGTCGACTCGCAGATCAGGTAGTCGACACCGCTTGGCCCTTCGGGGTCAGCGTGCAAGAGCTTGGAATCCGGTCCGATATCGCCCGAGAACATAAGCCGCAGCGGGCTCCTCGCCTCCACCTGCGCAATTTCGATCTCGACCGAGGCCGATCCGAGAAGATGCCCCGCATTCCAGAAGCGAGCGCGCATGCCTGGCAGGACGTCAAACCAGTTGTCCAGATCATGGGAGCGGAACAGCTTCAGGCAAGCCGCGACATCGTTACCGTCGTAGATCGGTTCAACCCGGTCGCGGTTGCGCCGGGCGGCGCGGCGATTGAACTGTTCAACCTCGAATTCCTGGATGTGGGCGCTGTCGGGCAGCATGACGCTCGCGAGGTCGGTCGTGGCCGGTGTTGCGTGGATGGTGCCCTCAAATCCGAAACGCACAAGCTTGGGCAGAAGCCCCGAATGATCGATATGTGCATGACTGAGAATGACCGCGGCGATCTTGCGAGGTTCGAAGGGGAAGGGGCGATAGTTGAGCTCCTTTTCCGTCTTGGAGCCCTGGAACATCCCGCAGTCGATCAGAACCTGGCCCGCGTCGGTCTCAAGTCGGAAGCAGGACCCCGTGACAGCTCCGGCCGCACCGTGGAAGGTAAGGCGGTGGTCGGTCATGGGGCGGGATCCTTTCATCCTTGAGGGCATGCGCCATCACATCTGGAACACATAAGTTCCTGGCGCCGCAGCAATTGGCGCGAGCCCCTTGTCCGGAGCGCCCGTCGCCGGAGGCGACACGAGCCCGCTGCTTCTTGCCTCGAGCCAGGCCTCCCAGGCCGGCCACCATGAGCCGTCTCGCGCTTCAGCCACTGGCAGCCAGTCATCTGGTCCGACATAGAACGCCCCCGGCGGACGATGCGACCAGGCGTAGGTGCGACCCGAATTGCCGGGCGCGTTGACGATGCCACTGTTGTGCCCGCCACTGGTCAACACGAAGGTCAGGTCGCAATCTGTAAAGAGTTTCGTCTTGTACACCGATCTCCATGGCGCGATGTGGTCGGTCTCGGTCGCGACGACGAACATCGGGGCGGAGATACCCTTCAGCGCGATCACTCGCCCCTCCACAGCAAAACGACCAGCCGTCAAGCGGTTCTCCAGAAACAGCCCCCGCAGGTATTGCCCGTGCATCCTTGCGGGCATTCGCGTCGTGTCGGCCACCCAGACGCCCATGTCAGTGGGCAAGTCGTCCTGGCCAAGAAAGTACCGCCGAACTGCCCGTGACCAGATCAGATCCTCGGACCGGATTGTGGAGAATGTCCGCGCCATCTGCGGGCGGTCCAGATAACCCTGATCCCACATCATGTCCTCCAGGAAGGCCACCTGGCTTTCATCGACGAAAAGGAGCAGTTCCCCGGCTTCGGCAAAATCCACCTGCGCAGCCATCAGCGTTATGCTGGCCAGCCGGTCGTCGCCGTCCCTCGCCATGGTGGCTGCGGCGATGGCCAGCATGGTGCCACCAAGGCAGTAACCTACGGCGTGGACCTTGCGGTCCGGCACGATCCGGCCCACCGCGTCCAGCGCCGACATCACCCCCGTCGTGCGGTAATCCTCCAACGAAAGGTCGGCCTGCGCTGCGGTCGGGTTGCACCAGGAGATCATGAAGACCGTGAAGCCCTGGCCGACCAGGTAGTTCACCATCGAATTGTGCGGCGAGAGGTCGAGAATGTAGTACTTCATGATCCAGGCCGGCACGATCAGTACCGGCTCGGCATGTACCGTCGCAGTCTGCGGCGCATACTGGATCAGTTCGAAAAGGTCATTGCGATAGACGACCGTGCCCGGCGTGCAGGCAAGATCCACCCCGACCTTGAAACCCTCGGGTGCGGGATCGTGCATATTGGTCACGGTCTTCACCAGGTCATGCATGAAATGGGCGGTACCATCGGTCAGGTTTCGCCCGCGCGTTGCAATGGTCGATCCGATGATCTCCGGATTCAAGACAGGGAAGTTCGAGGGCGATACCGTATCCAGCGCCTGCCGTGCCATGAACCTGATCCGGTCGGCATCCTCGGGCCTCAAGCCGCGCAGATTGATCGGTCGCATGGTCCCACCAGTCCTGCACGGCGAGAAAGCCCTTGCTGCCACAGACGAACGGCGGCTTTTGCCAGTCCGGGTGGTCGAAGCGGTGATCGTAAGGTTGAGGCTTGAAGGGCGGCGGAGCGTCGGGGTTGATCCGTGCGGCATGGGCGATCAGCTTCAGGGCGCTTCTGCTGTGCGCGCTCGACCAGTTCCAGCTGGCGGCCGGGCGACGCACCAAGGTGGAACGCCCAGTCGGTCCAGGCTTCGATGAAGGCATGTGTCGAAACACCTCCGCTCAGCGCGCGCCATGGCGGCCCGCACACCGCGATCAAGGGTCTGATGGGGGTGTTCTGCCGGCTTCGAGCCAGCCGATACGGCCTCCCCCAAGCCCGAAGGAACGGGCGTTCCTGGCGCCGAAGGTTTCCCGGTTCCGGATCTCACGGGCTGCGCTGGCATTTTTCCACCTTTCGCACGCAGGGCAGTCCCACCTTGCGTTCGCCGTCCTCTCATCTCGGACGAAATCAGAAACGCCCGGCAGTACCAGGCAATTACGCTAGTTGGTGAAGACAGATGGCGCATTGATCCAGAGCAAGCGGAAAGGCGTCCGGTCTGGCTGACGATGCCGGCTGCCGCCTGGATTAATAAATGTTCAGGTGAGGCCTTGCTTGATCCAGGTCAAGCAGGCTTCACAGCTCCTAATGCAGCATGGAGTCCGGCCAGCAATCACCGCCTTGACAGCTTCAGCGAGAATGCCGGTTGCCCACAGAGGTCTTCGGTACACCACACGAGCCAAGATAGGGAACTAGCCGAATGTCGCCAGTCATCCTGTTTCCGCTGTATCTCATCGTTATGTTTGCACCGTTGGCGCTTGCATGGCTGCAGGGTCTGCCTGCACGCCCGGTGCAGGATGAACTGGCGACAGGCCTTGGCATGCTGGCATTCGCCATCCTGCTTTCCGAGTTCGTGCTGTCAGGCCGGTTCAAGGTCATCTCGGCCAGGATGGGGATGGACGTGACGATGCGCGTCCATCAACTGGCGGCGCGTGCCGCATTGTTGTTCGTGCTCGTGCATCCATTCATGTATTCAACGCCGTTGCTGAACCACCCGCGCCCATGGGACGGGACCGGACAGCTGACACTGGGTCTGGACGCAGGTTCTGCATTGACCGGAATTGCCGGCTGGGTGCTGGTGTTGATCATCGTCGTGACCTCGATCTGGCGAGACCAGCTTCCGTTTCGATATGAGACCTGGCGGCTCCTGCATGGCGTCGGGGCGGTCGCTGCCGCGATTGCCGTCACCCACCACACGCTGGCGGCAGGCCGCTACAGCGCTGACCCGCTGCTGGCCGGGTTCTGGATCGTTCTGCTGGTTGTCGCACTTGCATCGTTGGTGAAGACCTATTTGTTCACACCGATGCGCCAGATGTCGCGCCCCTACGAGGTGAGCTCAATCCGCAAGCTGGCCCTGAACACTTGGGAACTGACGATCCGGCCACGGGCCGGCGATGCCCTGGGGTACGTGGCTGGCCAGTTTGTTTGGCTGAACGTGGGCAGCAGTCCCTTTTCGCTTGAAGAGAACCCGTTCTCCATCAGCTCGGCTCCGGTTGATCGCGACCAATTGCAGTTTGTCATCAAGGAAGTGGGCGACATGACGCGGTCTCTGCCTCAGGTGAAACCCGGCACCAGGGCCTATGTCGATGGGCCGTATGGCAATCTGACCCTGGAACATCGCGAAGCGGCGGGCATCGCGCTGATAGCGGGAGGCGTCGGCGTTGCGCCGTTACTGTCAATTGCCCGCCAACTGAAGGCTGATGATGATCCAAGGCCGGTTGTGATCGTCTATGGCAACCGGGTTGCAGACCAGATTGTCTACGGGGAAGAGCTTCTGGTGCTTACATCAAATCCGGGTTCGGAGGTGGTTCACGTGATCACCGAGCCTGAAGCCGGCTGGCATGGACTGACTGGCGTGATCGATGCCGACACTCTTGGCCATGTATTCAAGTCGAGAGACATCACTGGCTGGTTGTTCCTGGTCTGTGGCCCGCCAGTGATGCTCGATGTGGTCGAAGCGGCTCTCCGGAACCTCGGTGTTCCTGCCCGTCAGATCGTGTCCGAAAGGTTCTACTATGACTGACAGGTCACTGCGATCCGGCTTTCATGCATTGACGACCGTGCAAGTACTTCAGGCGCTGGATGCATCGGGGAAGGGATTGTCGTCCGG
Source organism: uncultured Alphaproteobacteria bacterium (assembly GCA_963700735.1). Classification (GTDB taxonomy): domain Bacteria; phylum Pseudomonadota; class Alphaproteobacteria; order Rhizobiales; family Aestuariivirgaceae; genus Anderseniella. The sequence continues at coordinate 276,379 of CAVOYR010000007.1, read as the reverse complement.
TGAAGCAGCACATCGGCTGGCCAAATACGGGCCCAACCGGTTGCCTGAACCGCCCGGCCGCAATCCGGTCCTGCGGTTCCTGTCGCATTTCCACAACGTGCTGATCTATGTACTGCTGGCTTCGGCAATTGTAACAGGCGCTCTCCAGCACTGGGTGGACACCGGCGTCATCCTGGCCGTCGTACTGGTCAATGCGGTGATCGGTTTCGTGCAGGAAGGAAAGGCCGAGCAGGCGATGGCCGCGATCCGCGGCATGCTGGCACCGCATTCCGCAGTGCTGCGCGACGGCCGCCGCCAGAGCGTGGATGCAACCGCGCTTGTACCCGGCGATGTGGTGCTGGTTGAGGCGGGAGACCGGGTTCCGGCAGACCTGAGGTTGATCCATGCCCGGGGTCTGAAGGCAGAGGAAGCCCTGCTGACCGGCGAGTCCGTACCAGTCGACAAGGGCACTGCACCGGTCGATGGCGCAGCTGCTCTCGGTGATCGCACGTCGATGCTGTTCAACGGCACACTGGTGGCTGCTGGTACTGGCCGCGGCATAGTCACGTCGACTGGTTCATCAACCCAGATCGGGCGCATCAGCGGCATGCTGTCGGATGTACAGATGCTGACCACGCCACTTGTCCGGCAGATGGATATCTTCGCACGCTGGCTGACCGTGTTCATCCTCATTGTTGCAGGCATGCTGCTCGTCTACGGATACTTTGTCGGGCATCTCAGGTTCGCGGACCTGTTCATGGCCGTTGTCGGCCTGTCTGTCGCAGCGATACCGGAAGGACTTCCGGCAGTACTTACAATAACGCTGGCGGTTGGAGTGAAGGCTATGGCCCGGCGCAACGCCATCGTGCGCCGCCTGCCTGCCATAGAAACGCTGGGCTCCGTTTCCGTGATCTGTTCCGACAAGACCGGTACGCTGACCCGGAACGAAATGGTGGCCACGGCACTGGTTGTTGCAGATCGCACGTACTCGATCGGCGGCAAAGGTTACGAACCGCACGGCGCCATAAGGTGGCAGAACACCGATGTGCATCCCGGGGATCACACCATACTGATGGAGTTCGCCCGCGCAGCAGGGCTATGCAATGATTCACTGCTACACCAAGCCGGAAATGACTGGCGTGTGGAGGGTGATCCAATGGAGGGGGCCCTCATGGCACTGGCCGGCAAGATCACCATGCATGGTCCGGAGCCGTTTCGTGACTGGGTGCGGGCCGACGTCATTCCCTTCGATGCGGCACATCGCTACATGGCCGTCATGGTTCATGACGATGGCGGCAGCACCTTCATCTACGTCAAGGGGGCGCCCGAGGCTGTCCTCGCCCTTTGCGCAGACCAGCGCGAGGCTGGCGGCTCCAGGAAACCGCTCAACGAGCGCTTCTGGCATGCCCGGGTCGAAGAACTCGCCGCCGAAGGCCAGCGCGTGTTGGCCGTGGCAACGCGCACGCCGTCACAAAGGCTCGCAAGTCTGGGGACTTCCCACCTCGACGGGCAACTGACCCTGATCGGCCTGGTGGGTCTCATCGATCCGCCTCGAGCAGAAGCGATCGAGGCAGTTGCCGAATGCCGCCGGGCAGGCATCCGGGTGAAAATGATAACGGGGGACCATGCCGCGACGGCCCGGGCCATTGCCAACATGATCGGATTGCAGAATTGCGAGCGCGTTCTGACCGGGGCAGACGTCGATTCACTTGACGATATTGCCCTTGCCGAAGTGGCAGTGGGAACCGACATTTTCGCCCGTACCTCGCCTGTCCACAAGTTGCGGCTTGTGACCGCGCTCCAGTCGCGTGGACTGACCGTTGCCATGACCGGGGACGGTGTGAACGATGCGCCCGCACTTAAGCGGGCCGACGCCGGAATTGCCATGGGTCTCAAGGGCAGTGAAGCTGCGAAGGAGGCTGCGGAAATCGTTCTGGCCGATGACAACTTCGCCTCCATCGCCGCTGCGGTGCGTGAGGGGCGAACGGTCTACGACAACATCAAGAAGGTCATCAGCTGGACGCTGCCCACCAACGCGGGCGAGGCAATGACCATCGTCGTCGCGCTGCTCGCGGGGATGGCGCTCCCGATCACGGCGGTGCAGATCCTGTGGGTGAACCTGATCACCGCCGTTACGCTCGGGCTTGCCCTGGCATTCGAGCCGTCAGAGCCGGGGACCATGGGCCGTCCACCCCGGCCGCGGAATGAGCCGCTTCTTGGCGGCGTGCTGATCTGGCAGATCGTACTGGTTTCCGCCGCCTTCCTGGCAGCGGTGTTCGGCGTATTCTTCTATGCGAATGACCGGGGCTACCCACTGCCCTTGTCGCAGACGATCGCGATGAACATGCTGGTCGTCCTGCAAATCTTCTACCTGTTCTTTATTCGCAACATCCATGGACCGTCGCTTACCTGGGCAGCGGCAAAGGGCACGCGGGTGGTATGGATATCAGTGATCACTGTCGCGCTCGCGCAGCTGGCGGTCACATACGCTCCACCGCTGCAGGCCATTCTGGGAACACGGGCAGTACCCCTGCTGGATGGAATGTTGATCATTGCAATAGGCGTGGTGTTCTTTGTCCTGATCGAGATCGAGAAGCAGATGCGCCTGGCGTTTGGCAATCATCGGCCGTTGAGTTGATTCACCTCAAGGCAGGTGTCTCAAAAGCCCGTCATGTTTGGCGACAGCATTGCGATCTACCTGAGCCAGGCGCGTGCTCAGGTTTCAAGCAGAGGCGATACTCCGATGAGGCGATTCAAGAAGATCCTGTATGTGCATGATTCAGGTTCACAGTATGCGGCTCAGACCGTCAAGCTTGCGGCGCAGATCGCGGAACGAAATCACGGCGAGGTTAGCCTGGTGAGCGTTGTAGAACCACCGCCAGCCATGTTCACCTCCAATACGTCCTTGCTCTTGCGATCCCAGATTCTGGATCAAGCCAGAACTGACCTGAAAGACCTCGCGAACAATTGCAGGTTCACGAGAAATGCAAGTACCCAGGTTCTTGAAGGCCGTGCCCATGTCGAGATCATCCGGGAAGTGGTGAAAGACGGCTATGACCTGGTGATGAAGCCCATGGGCGGAAGCAGGATTGTGGATCGCTTGCTCGGGCGGCTCGACATGAAACTGCTTCGTCATTGTCCATGCCCGATATGGCTGTCCAAAGGCGAGGCATATGGTGAATTCGATCATGTTCTTGCCGCTGTAGATAGCGACGAGGAAGTGATCGAAGGCTCAAGGAAGCGACAAGACGATGAGCGGGAGGAGCTGAATCAAAAAATTCTTGAGATCTCAATGTCCCTGTGCGCAGACAATGATGCAACATTGCACGTTGGACATGTCTGGGATGCGCCATTCTTGTCCAAATACAGCCGTGCCCGGGCAAACATACCTGGCAAGGAAATTGATGCCTACATCGCCAGAAGTCGAACGGGATCACGTCAACTGGCTCACCCGGCTTGTAGCCCGGGCAAAAAAATCGATCGATGAATCGCTGCTGAAGAAGCTCAATCTACGCAAACATCTGCGTCAGGGCGAACCGGGCGAAATCATTCCCGTTCTCATATCGGAAATGGAAGCCGATCTGATCGTCATGGGCACAGTCGCGCGTTCCGGCATTCCTGGCTTTGTGATTGGCAATACCGCAGAAGACATTCTTGACCAGGTGACTTGTTCCGTACTGGCTGTGAAGCCGCCAGGATTCATTTCTACCGTAACAGCGAACAAGCCCTGAGTTTCTGGGAGTGATGATCTCTGCCCATCAACTTTGTCGGCACTTGGCGACCGCCCGCAATAAGGGGCGAAGCGGACATTCCCTAGCAGCATGGCGAACGTCTGCAACGGGCCGGAAGCGGCAATGGATTCTGAGGGCGGATTCCGACCTTTTGCGGCGATTGCGAAACAATGAGCGCTTTCAGGCCTACAGCAGACGCTTTTCGGGAAACCCAAAACCGGCCGCTGCTGACCCCTTACGGACATCTCAGTGCATCGCAGCTAACGGCCGTATGGAACCCTTAGTGGACTTTTGAGTGGCGACAAGCTTGTCGGGGTGGATCAGCAGCGACTTTGATCAAGGTTCTTCTTCATTGCCGTGGTATTGAAGGTTTTGATTGGGGTTCTGGACAATGGAATTGTCAGGTACAGGATACTTTTTTGCCCTTGCAGGATTGTCGATGGCATTCTTGGGCTTTACGTCCATCGTGGTCGTGCTCCACCAAGGCTCAGGCAATCCACTCTCGCCCTTTCAGGTGCTCATCACCAAATTGTTCACTGAGTTGGGTTTGATGGCCACTGCATTCGCCATGCTCGCACCCACTCTGGCAATCTGCGGGATGAGCGAAAACTATGTGTGGCGCACGGCCAGCGCAATTATGCTGGCAGTGCTGGTGCCTTGGCTTGTTACGTATCCATTCCGTCGAAAAGTGGCCGCACCTGGTCAGAAATGGCCAATAAGAGGGTACGTTTTAAATACCATTGGTACTCTCGCTGTTATCGCACTGTGCGTAAATGTTGCCGGATCACCAATAAATCCCAATCCTGCTCCACTGGCGTTTGCGACACTCTTCGTACTATCCTACGCGTCGGTTTCGTTCTTCTGGACGTATGCCTTGTTTCTGCACGAATAGCCGCAAAACTTGCAGTTGTTAGGATGCTTGAGCGCGAATTGATCCGACCGTTTTTAACGGTATCCGCACCTGCCAACATCAATCACAGCCCCGGGCCGAGAAGCCCGGGCCTTCCAAGTAGTCAAAATGACAGGCGCCAGCTCACTGTGCCTGCTTGCGTGATGGCCGAGAGCTCGGAGGTGACGACAAATAATGGCACCAAGCGGACTCTCTCTGCCTGGGCCGATGATGTCCACTTTCAGGGGTACAGCAGACATTCCATCGGCTAACTGCTGACGTCCGCTTCTGACCCGACTCTGACGTCTGCCTGCAACGAGAACTCGAGGCTGGTGACCTCCAACGCAACGTTTTGTTGGCCTGCTTTTCCGAGATCTGCTATTCTTGATACGGAGTAGATTTGGAGCCGCTCGTGACACAGGTGACATCAGTCCGGCCTGGTTATCTGCACCCCGCTCCCAGCAGCCGTCGCCTTGCCGCTTCCAGCCTCTTGCTGACGTTGTCGTTGCTGGTGTCCACGCCTCAGCACGTTGCCGCGTGCAGCTTTCATGTGAGCCTCTCCGGCAATACGCTGTCCAGACAGATTGCAGAAAGCGTTGAGCTTGTCGCAATGCGCCCCTCAGAGCAGAACCCTTTCCGGTTTGAGGCCGTCGAGCAGCTGAAGGGCATCCAGTCAGACCGCATCTCTCCCCATCTTGTAGACAGCAGCACGCGGCGCCAACTCGCCGAGAACGTGAGCCACGCCGTGCTCTTTGCGCGGGGGTCAGATGGTCAGTGGACCCGGTTGATGCTGCTGGACGAGGGCAGACGAGCCATCGCCGAGGAACTACTGGCCAAATCCGGCAGCTGGACCTCGCCGGGTGGCGCCGCCGGCAAGCGAGACTACTTCGCCGCGCTGTTGAACCGTCCCAGCACCGATATTCAACATCTCGCTCTCAGAGAACTCGATGCAATGAGTTACGACGTGCTGAGAGATGGCACCTATCCTGTCACGGCTGAAGAACTGCTGTCGGGAATGGTTGACCTGCAAAGCATGGCGTATGCGCCGATCAGGATACTTCTGCTCGGCATTATTGGCGGCAAGGATGCAGAAAGAGCCATTTTCCTTCGGCTTCAAGGCTTGGCTTTAGCCGGTGGCTCGCTGAACCTCGGGGCCTGGATCACTGCCGGCATCGAGGCTGCCGGTCTGCACGGGATAGACAAGTTCGAGCGAGAGTTCTTGAATCCGGAACGTTCTCTCTCCGATCCACAGTTGCTGGAGATTGTTCGCGCGTTATCCGTGCAGAGGAACAGCGGCAGGTCTGAGTTGGGTGCGGCTCTCGACGGCGTAGTGCGGCGGGTTGTTAGCTGGTACCCACAAACCGGTCCGATGGTGGCTCAAGTCTTCGCCCAAGCGTCAGATTGGTCGCAGGTGGGGCTCGTACGCGACCTGATTGCTACCAATGCATTCCCAAAGCGGTCAGACCTGATGGCGGCAGTTGCATATGTGTCGCGATCCGGTCAACCTGAGCGTTCTCGCCGCCACCCCCTGTTGCGAACCGGTATGCGGTTCAAGTCTCCACTAGGCAGTCCTTGATAGGTTTAACGAAGGGCTTCACTGCGCATCGAAGGGTATAAGTCATGGTTGCAAGAGTTCGCGTTTGGCTTCCGGCTTTGTTGTTCGGCTTGTTGATGGTTCCGGCATCAGCTTGGGCTCATACCGATGGCGGGATGACAGGAGGCTTTGTCAGCGGGTTCACTCACCCAATGCTGGGTTGGGATCATGTCGTTGCCATGGTCGCGGTGGGCCTGCTTGGAGCGTTCATGGGTGCCCCTGCAATCTGGCTGCTGCCGATCATATTCCCGATGGTCATGGCCTTTGGAGCAGTCCTGGGAGTGTTGGGAATTCCGGTTCCAGCCGTCGAGACCGGAATCGCTACTTCAGCGATTGTCCTCGGACTCCTCATCCTCTTCGCGGCAAAGCTGCCGATCTGGCTAGCCAGCTTGATTGTCGGGTTGTTCGCGATCTTTCACGGTTACGCACACGGAGCGGAACTGCCTTCGGCTGCCAATCCCTTCGCCTATGGCATCGGGTTCGTCATCGCGACTGGTCTGCTTCATCTCTTGGGTATTGCCTTTGGTCTCCTGGTCAAGTGGCCGACAGGAACTTACGCGGTTCGTGCGGGGGGTGGCGTCATTGCGCTTGTTGGATTTGCCTTCCTGCTCGACCTTGCCTAGGCGACTTGCCGGGCTCCTTGCCGCACTATATGTCGGCTTGGGCCCGGCTGTCGCGCTGGCCCACAGTCCGATTCCTGGGCTCGAAGGCTTCTATGTCGGAATGCTTCACCCGTTGTCGACGCCTGGGCAACTGCTTGCACTGCTTGCGGTTGGGCTGATGCTCGGGCATCGATTCCCCGAGCGGTTTGCAATGCCGTGGCTGGTGTTCGCGCTTGCCTTGCTGCTGGGTATTCTCCTCGGCCAAATTGGCCTAAAGCTGGGATATGCAGAGACGCTGCTTCTCTCGTTCGCTGCTGCAGCCGCAGCACTCTCGGCACTCATTCCATCGGGTTTCTGGCTCGCCTTCATTTTGCTCTCTGGCACTGCGGGAGCCTTGATCGGATTGCTGTCCACACCGGACGCAGGATCATTGCGCGATACGCTGTTCACCCTGGCTGGCAGCTTTGTGGGCGCGAATCTTGCCCTGCTTTATTTGTCAGGAGGCGCAGGCATGCTGCTTGATCGCTTCCCGCAGCGATGGGTGCAACTCGGCTTCCGGATTGCCGGGGCATGGATCGCCGCGATCTCCCTGATGATGGCGGCATTTTCCGCGGTCTCTGTGTGATGTCCAACTAGACACGTATCAAATGACTTCCAGAACAGACCCGCGATTTGCCCGATGCGGATGGCAAGTCAACTCTACTTGAACCCGGTCGGCTCTATTCCGCGGGATTGTACCAGATTGGAGACGTGTAGGCGCGTTCCTGCAGTTTCATCCTGGTACCTTCAAGCGGTGTCGTTCCAAAGTACTTGGCATCATAAGCTGTCCAACGCGGTGTTGGGATCCCCTATCGTCGCTTCCTCATCAAATTTTGTGTCAACACCTTTGACAAGTCTTAGCACAGAAAACTGGCTGGTCGCGGCCACGCTGAACGCTGGGCGCGCTCCCGTAGGATCGCTTGGGCGTGACTTGGAAACTGATTATGCACATCCAGACTCTTCCGTGAAAACAGCTTGAGTGGTTCAGGTCTGACAAAGCTCAAACTGCACCCATACAACCACCCATAGACGGAGTTTCCGCAAGGGAATTTTGAAGAGACCGGGCGCGCCTTACCAACGCAGGCAGAACCAAGTTGCCTCTGACTGGATTGCTGCAGCGGTCCAAGGCATGAAGCTTGACAGGAAAGTTGAATGAATACATGTTCATTCATTCTACTAGATCGTGACCCCGATCATCGGGTTAGGTAGCATCCAAGGGAGGAGTTTCGGCATGGACATTCGCGAACAACTGGAAGACGTAAAGACAGGTAAGCTCAGCCGCCGGGCGTTCAACAACTCATTGATGGCAGCCGGGATCGGGATCTTCACAACGCCATTCATGCCGCAGAGGGCTGCGGCCGCAGGCGATCAGGCGACCTTCTTTACCTGGGGTGGCTATGACATCCCCGAGCTGTTCGAACCCTATGAGGCCAAGCACGGTGCGTTGCCCAACTTCTCGATCTTCGGCGGCTCCGAGGAAGCGCTTGACCAAGATGCGCGGTGGATTTGTCGTCGACGTGGCGCATCCCTGTAACTCCGGCATGCCGCGTTGGGTCGAGACGGGACTGTTCCAGCCGATCGATGGCTCACGTTTGAGCAACTACGGCGATCTGATGCCCGAACTGATCGATCTGCCCGGCAACCAAGCCGAGGGCGGCCAGATCTGGATGGCGCCCTTCGATTGGGGACAGACCTCCGTCACCTATCGTACTGACCTGTTCGAGCTTGAAGGCGAAGAAAGCTGGGACATGCTTTGGGACGACCGATATGAGGGGCGCCTTGGTTCGCTGGCCTCCGGCGGCGATGCATGGTGGTGCGGCGCGATCAAGGCCGGTGTGGCGATGAAGGACATCGCAACCGAAGAAGCGTTCGAGAAAATCGCGGCTGTGATGCGTGAGCAGCGTCCGCTGATCCGCGTCTACACTGACGACACAACCACGCTGGAGCAGGCGCTGTCCTCCGGCGAGATGGCCGCGGCGATGACCTGGAACGCCTCAGCGGTTCTCTGCAATCCGAAGGTATTCCGGTCAAGTTCGCGAAACCGAAGGAAGGCGCACTGACCTGGGTCTGCGGCGTGATGATCCACAAGGACGCGCCGAATCTCGACCGCGCCTACGACGTGATCGACTGCCTGCTGAGCGTGGAATCCGGTCAGTTCATGATCAACGACTACGGCTATGGTCACTCAAACGCCAAGTCCTTCGACGCCTTTGACGAAGAAACGCTCGCAGAGCCTCGGCCTCAGCAAGAACCCGAGCGAAATCCTTGAATGCAGGTCACTTCCAGATCCCGCAGAGCCAGGATTGGGAAACTCGCATGAACGAAACCTTCGAGCTGATCAAGGCCGGTTTCTGATCCGTGAGCCGAAGCCCGTCGGTCCCATGCGGCGGGCTCCTTTCGATCCCTTTGCTCGGAAGGAAGACGATGGCGATACGCTTTGCCAAGGGCCGGCGCCTCAGCATCTGAAACGCGGGCGACCGGTATCGGGTTGGCCTTCTTCCATCGCAGCGAGACAGTGCGCGGTTACCTGCTGATGTCGCCCGACGCTCGTGATCATGATCATCGGGATCATCATTCCCAGTATCATCCTCGTCGTGATGAGTTTCTGGACCAGCGCGACGGGTTCGGCTTCGATACGACGCCTACCGTCGCTGAACTATCGCCACGTGTGGCCGAGCCGATCTTCTCGGCGCTTCCTGCTGCGCTCCTTCTGGATGTCGGGAATGGCAACGGTTGTCACGGTCGCTGCTCTGCTATCCGATGGCCTACTACGTGGCCTTCCACGTGCACCGCAACAAGATGATCTGGATCATCCTGATGACCCTGCCGTTCTGGACCAGCTACCTGCTGCGCGTCTTCGCGTGGAAGGTGATCCTGGGCTACGAAGGCGTGATCAACTCGGGCCTGGTAAGCGCTGGGCTGATCGAGGAGCCTCTGGAATTTCTGCTGTACAGTCGCAAACCGCCGTGATCATCACGCTGGCCCATGCCTGGGCGGCCTTCGCCATCCTGCCCATGTATGTCTCGCTCGAGAAGATCGACAAATCGCTGCTCGAAGCCGCGACCGATCTGGGCGACGGTCCGGTCGCGCGGTTCTTGCGCATCACGCTGCCGCTGTCCATGCCGGGCGTGATCGCCGCAACCTTCCTGATCTTCATCCCCACCACCGGTGACTACATCACCCCCGCGCTGCTCGGCGGTCCCGGATGGCGCGATGATCGGCAATCTCATCCAGTTGCAGTTCGGCGCGGTGAACAACTGGCCGATGGGAGCCACGCTCTCGATCGTCCTGATGTTCTGGATCGCGGCGATCGCGCTGGTCTTTCTCTATCTTCGCGCGTACCGTGCGAGGACGCGATCGGTCATGAGCACACACGCTACATCAAGCGTCCGAACCGGGTTCTGCCGATCTATGCGTGGGCGTTCCTGATCGTCCTCTATGTGCCGATCCTGTTCATCCCGCTGTTCAGCTTCAACGACTCGATCTATGTGCGCTTTCCGCTGGCAGGGTTCACCGACAATGGTTCGTCGCAGCTTTGGAACCGGGAACCGCTGTGGGATGCGCTGTGGAACAGCGTTCAGGGTCGGCGCTGTCGGTGTCGATGATCTCCACGATCCTCGGGCGTCTCGCGGCGCGCGCCATCACCCGTTACCGAGTGCCGGGACAGAGCGCGATCGTGACCTTCATCATGATGCCGCTCGTGGTTCCCGGCATCATCTTCGGCGTCGCGCTTCTGGTGCTCATCAGCCGGCTCGGGCGTGCCGCTGTCGCTCTACACGGTCGGCGCTCGGCCACCTGATCGTGTGCCTGCCGTTTCGCCGTCGCAACCCTGCTGCCGCGGTTTGAAGGGTTCGATCGCTCGATGGAGGAAGCCTCTGCCGATCTCGGCGAAAACGGCTGGTGGACCTTCTGGCGGGTGACCTTCCCGATGGTGTTGCCGGGCGTGGTGGCGAGCCTTCTGCTGACCTTCACGATCTCTTTCGACGAGTTCATCATGGCATTCTTCCTGTCGGGCACCGACCCGACCCTGCCGATGTACATCTGGTCGCAGTTGCGCTTTCCGCGCGAGTTTCCCATCGGTGCTCGCGCTCTCGTCGCTGATCCTCTTGTTTCCTTCCTGCTAGTCTTCGCAGCGCTGTCGATCGGCCGGATCGGCCGCGATGAACCTGGCTAAGAGGCGATCGCAATGAATCGCGAGCACGCCTTATCTCGATCCGCAACGTCACAAGCTCTTCGGGACGTTTCCAGGCGGTCGACGACGTGTCGATCGATATCGGCGCGGGTGAGTTCTTCTCGCTGCTCGGCGCGTCCGGATGCGGGCAAGACAACGCTTCTGAGCATGATTGCCGGGTTTGAGAGCACAACGCGGGCGAGATCTACATCGACGGCCAGCCGATGACCGTCGTGCCGCCACACCGACGGCCGGTCAACATGGTCTTCCAGAACTACGCGATCTTCCCGCACCTGAACGTGCGCGACAACATCGCCTATGGCCTGCGCAGGCGGGAAGCTATCGCGGCGCGAACAAGCGCCAGGTCGACGAGATGCTGGATCTGATCAAGTTGCCGGGCTATGGCAAACGCAGAGCGCAACGAGCTGTCAGGCGGGCAGCGCCAACGGATCGCGCTGGCGCGCGCACTGATCCTGCGGCCCAAGGTATTGCTGCTGGACGAACCGCTCGGCGCGCTCGACAAGCAGTTGCGCGAACAGATGCAGCTTGAGCTGCGCGCCTGCAGCGCACCGTCGGGATCACCTTCGTCTTCGTCACGCATGATCAGGAAGAGGCGCTGACGCTGTCGGACCGGATTGCGCGTCATGGCCGGTGGGAAAGTCCTGCAGGTCGATACGCCCGCAACCGGCCTCTACGAGCGTCCCAGTACGCGAGCCGTGGCAGCTTTCATCGGCAACATGAACTTTCTCGACGCTCAGGTCGTCGAACGTACGAACGGGCATGTCGTTGTCGACGTGGAGGGGTTGGGCCGCAGGCGCCTGTCGGCGGCGGCGGTGCCAGAGCATCTTGGCCGGCGCCTGTGTGTCGCCGTGCGCCCCGAACGCATTACCGTTGCGCCGTCCATTGCCCGGCCTTCCAGGAGTTCGGTCTCGGGCAAGGTCCGGTCACGTACCTATCTGGGCGAACGCAGCCTCCTTCGCATCGATGCAGACGGATGCAGGGAGTTTGTCATCGTCTCGTTGCCTGACGATGGCTCGGCCGTGGCCGACGGCAGTTCGATCTGGCTTGACTGTTATGACAGTGACTTGATCTTTTTCGAACCCACCTAGCACGGTAAACACCCTCCCTTCCGAACTGGAAAACGAAATGCCCGGAACAGACTCGAACCTGACCTCCGCACGATATGCGTCACCGGAGGAACGTCGGCGGCAACTTACCGATGCCGCTATAGAGGCGATCGCGGAAGTGGGCCTGGCCCGCCTGACGGTCGCGGAGGTCACGCAGCGTGCCGGCCTGTCGGTGGGCATCGTAGCGCAACAGTTTGGCGGCAAGGAGAACCTGTTGCGGGCAACGCTGCAGTACTTGGCGGAAAGCGTCCGGGACGTTTGGTTTCCGATCTACTGCGCAACCGATCTACCCCCGCAAGAACGGCTGACCCGGCTGGCCGACAGCCTGTTCGATCCTTCGATCTGCAATCGCGCCATGATTGCATCGTGGTTCGCCTTCTTCGGCGATGCCCACTTCCGCGCGGTCTATCGCGAAATCGTTGGCGGCTTCGACAACGAGCGGGCCGACGCATTCGCCGAGATCTGCGCTGAGCTTGTAGCGGCCGGGGGATATGACGACATCAACCCGGGTGCGTTGGCCGATGCAATCGAAACGATGGCCGACGGCCTGTGGCTGTCGATCCTGCTCTATCCCAGGGACATAACGCCCGGCGTGGCTATTGCGCAGGTCCGTGACTTGCTTGCCCGCAGTTTTCCCGGCCATGTGGCGCGGTGTCCCGCACCGGCCTGCAAGGAAAGAGGGGAATGATTGATCGCAGATCATTCATCGCAGGCCTGACCATGACCATGGCCAGCGGGGGACTAAGCCAGGCGCTTCCAACGGCGCCCGATGCCGTCATCATCGGCGCCGGTGCGGCCGGGCTTGCGGCAGCACGCGTATTGATGGCCGCGGGCAAGACAGTGGTGGTCGTCGAGGCGCGCAACCGGATCGGCGGACGCGCGTATACCGAAAGCCGATCCCTCGGCCAGCCGTTCGACCATGGCTGCCAGTGGCTGCAGGGCCCAAGCGATCTGCCACACATCGCCCTGGCGCAGGCCAACGGAATGAGGCTTGAAAAGTTCAGTGGGGCCAATGAGCAGGTCTATCGCAACGGCACCCGCGCGGCCACGGCACAAGCACGGCAATACTGGTCAACGTTCGGCAAGATCGAAGCGGCTGCTGACAGTGCGTCCGGCGATGTTTCAGTCGGCTCGCTGGTCGACAAGACCTGGCCATGGTTTGAAACTGCAGCTGCCTGGTTTGGCCCGCTAGATTTTGGGGTTGATTTGGACCATTTGTCGGCTGCGGACTACAACGCCTATGCGGACTACGAGGTTGACTATCTGGTACGTGATGGTTTGGGCGAGTTGGCAGCGCGTTATGGAGCGGACATTCCGGTTTCTCTCTCCACCAAGGTTCACGCCATCGACTGGAGTGGCGGCGGCGTAAGGATTGAAACCTCTTCCGGCACCATTACTGCAACTGCTTGCATTCTGACCGTGCCCGTTGGCGTTCTGGCTGCCAGGCATATCCGTTTTGTTCCAGAACTGCCGGAAGAAAAACTCTCGGCCATCGAGCACCTTCCGATGGGGCTGCTGGAAAAGATCGGGCTACGCTTCGACGGCGAAAGATTTGGGCTTGCCGACAGCGCCCTCACAACGGTTCTCAAGAGCGGATCCGATGCAAGGGAACAATGTCAGTTTCTCAGTTTCCCGACCGGGCATGACTATGTCGTGGGTTTCGTTGGTGGAAGCTTTGGTTGGGAGATTGCGAAACAAGGCGAGGCGGCGGCAATCGATTTCGCTGTCGAAGAGTTCGTTCGCGCAGTCGGCTCTGATGCTCGCAAGCACTTGACGTCCTCGGTCTTTACCGGGTGGGCAGAAGATCCCAACTGCGAAGGCGCCTACTCGGCACTACTCCCGGGCGGCGCAGGCAGTCGCGAAGTATTGGCCGAGCCGCTAGCCGATCGCCTCTACTTCGCGGGAGAAGCAACTTCTCCTGATCTGCCTGCGCTGTTCGCCGGTGCTCATCTCAGCGGTGTCCAGGCTGCAGCGCAGGTGCTGGGCCGTCTGGCCGGGACGTGCGGCGCCTGCGATGCCCGTCATGCACCGCGCAAAGGATCGCAACAGGAGGTGCGGCCATGAACAAGCACGGCACCGAGGCCGTCCGGCCTGCACGGGACGCGCGTTTCGACGTCCTGTTCGAACCGGTGAGGATTGGTCCGGTCACGGCGCGGAACCGGTTCTTCCAGGTTCCGCATTGCAACGGGATGGGCCATCAGTACCCCTCGTCCATGGCCGAGATGCGCGGCGTCAAGGCAGAAGGCGGCTGGGCCGTGGTCTGTACCGAGCAAGTCGAGATCACCCACCGCTCGGAATTGAGCCCGGTGATCGAGGGCCGGCTGTGGGACGACCGCGACATTCCTGTTTTCCGCAAGATGACTGACAAGATCCACGAGCATGGCAGCCTGGCCGGGATCGAACCCTGCTTTGACGGCATGACAACGCCAAACCGGTATAGCCGTGAAATTCCGATGGGGCCATCGCACCGGCCCGTCAGCTATCTCGAACCGGTTCAGGCCCGGGCCATGGGCTTGAGCGACATCCGCGACGTGCGCCGCTGGTACGTCGATGCGGCAAAGCGGGCCAAGTCTGCAGGCTTCGATATTGTCTATGTCTATGCTGGACATGGCCTGAACGTGCTGTCGCAGTTCCTGTCACGGCAGGTCAACGACCGGGCCGACGCCTATGGCGGGTCGCTTGAAAACCGCGTCCGGCTGCTGCGCGAAGTTCTGGACGAGACGCGTGAGGCAGTGGGTGACACTTGCGCCATCGCGATCCGCTTTGGGGTCGAGGAGATGGTTGGCGAGGGCGGATTGACCTGCGACGGCGAGGGCCGTGATGTGGTCGAGATGCTTTCCGAACTCCCGGACCTGTGGGATGTGAATGTCAGCGGCTGGGAAAACGACAGCATGACCTCGCGCTTCGCGCCTGAAGGCTTCCAGGACAGCTATGTCTCCTTCGTCAAGAAGGTTACGCAGAAACCGGTTGTAGGTGTCGGTCGTTACACCTCACCAGACACCATGGTTCGGCTGATCAAGACCGGTGCCCTCGACCTGATCGGCGCGGCGCGGCCGTCGATTGCCGACCCGTTCCTGCCGAAGAAGATCGAGGAAGGCCGGGTCGAGGACATCCGCGAATGCATCGGCTGCAACATTTGCGTTACCGCCGATTTCCACAGCGTGCCAATGCGCTGCACCCAGAACCCGACAATGGGCGAGGAATGGCGCCGCGGCTGGCACCCCGAAACGATCGCTCCACGAACGGCAGACGAGTCGGTGCTGATCGTCGGCGGTGGCCCGGCGGGCCTTGAGGCCGCGCGTGCGCTGGGCCAGCGCGGCTACCGGGTCACTCTTTCCGAGGCAAGACCGGAGCTGGGAGGCCGCGTGCTTGTCGAGGCGGGTCTTCCAGGGTTGAGCGCATGGAAGAGGGTCGCTGACTACCGCACCTACCAGTTATCGCAGATGGCTATGGTGGAGACCTACGTGGGTAGCCGCCTGAGCGCCGAAGAGGCACTTCAGTTCGGCGCCGATCACATAGCGATCGCCACTGGTTCCCGCTGGGTCGCGAACGGTGTTGGCCGGGCTGTGGTCAAGCCGCTTGAGATTGCCAACGGTGCCCGGGTTGCCACCCCTGACGCGGTAGCAGCAGGAACTCAGGTTGAAGGGCCAGTCGTGATCTTCGATGACGATCACTACTACATGGGCAGTGTCATGGCGGAGTTGCTGAGTGCCAGAGGCCTCGACGTCACATTCGTGACACCTGCGGCCATTGTAGCTGAATGGACCGAGCACACGCTCGAACAGTCGCGTATCCAGGAAGGACTTATCGAGGCAGGCGTACGTATCGTGCCCCTTCACTCGGTTGCCAAAGTCGGAAACGACACCATTACGCTCTCGTGCGTTTACACCGACCGTGAGCATGACCTGCCGTGCGCAACCTTTGTGCCGGTGACCATGCGGTTGCCCGAAGATGCGCTGTTTCACGAACTCACAAGCCTGCTGAAAGACCGGGAGGGGCCGAAGAGCCTCGTTCGTATAGGAGACTGCCTTGCCCCCGGCACCATTGCGGCTACCGTGTATGCCGGCCACCGCTATGCCCGGGAACTGGGCGAACCGCAAACCGACGACGTCCCGTTCCGCCGGGAACTTCCGGCCCTGGCCGCAGACTAAGCCGGAGACATCAACATGATTGGCCACTTCAACTTACCCAATGAGACGACCCCCAATGGCACTTGACCCTCGCTACGCGCCGCTTTTCGAGCCGATCCGCCTTGGCCCCGTGACCGCGAAGAACCGCTTCTACCAGGTGCCGCACTGCACCGGCATGGGTTACTTGCGGCCCAACACCCTTGCCCACATGCGGCGTATGAAGGCTGAGGGGGGTTGGGGTGTCATCTGCACTGAGTACAACTCCATTCACCCAAGCTCCGACGACCTGCCGCATGTCTCGGCCTCGCTCTGGGACGATAGCGACATCCGTGCACATTCATTGATGACCGACATGGTGCACGAATACGGGTCGCTTGCAGGCGCCGAGCTCTGGTACTCCGGTGTGCGCTCGGCAAACCTGATGACACGCCTGCCGTCCATGGATGTGGCCAGCCTGCCGAATAGTGCCGGCATGCCCTTCCAGACCCGCGCCATGGACAAGACGGACATTGCCAACCTCCGCCGTTGGCATCGCAAGGCAGCGCTTCGGGCACGGGATGCTGGCTTCGACGTGGTTTACGTCTACGCAACTCATGGCTATCTGCTGGCCAATTTCCTAGATCCGAAAATGAACATCCGCACGGATGAATACGGTGGCAGCCTTGAGAACCGCATCCGGCTGGTGCGCGAGCTGATCGAGGAAACCAAGGAGGCGGTAGGTGACCGCTGCGCAGTTGCCGTGCGCTTCAAGGCCGACGAGACCATTGGCGAAGATGGTCAGCCCAACCATGGTGAGCGCCGGGAAATGTTCGAGAGGCTCGCCGAACTCCCCGACCTCTGGGATATCAACATCGCCGACTACACGCTGGAAATGGGTGTCAGCCGGTTCACCAAGGAAGCCGCGCTGGAACCCTACATGCACTGGGTCAAGTCGGTGACCACCAAACCCGTGGTCACGGTTGGCCGGTTCACTTCGCCCGACACCATGGTCAGCCAGATCAAACGCGGCATCACCGACATGATCGGGGCTGCACGCCCTTCAATTGCCGATCCGTTTCTGCCGAAGAAGATCGAGGAAGGGCGGCTCGAAGATATCCGCGAGTGCATCGGCTGCAACATCTGCTACGCCGGCGACAGTACCGGCACGCCGATCCGCTGCACCCAGAACCCAACGATGGGTGAGGAATGGCGCAAGGGCTGGCATCCCGAGACGGCCCGTCCGGCGCCCTCGAACGCCTCGGTCCTGATTGTCGGCGCCGGTCCGGCGGGGCTGGAGGCTGCACGCACGCTGGGATTGCGGGGTTGTTCGGTAATGCTGGCAGAGGCGACCCGTGATCTCGGCGGGCGCGTCACGCGTGAAGCTTCGTTGCCGGGGATGAGCGAATACATCCGCGTCCGTGACTACCGTGAACAGCAGCTTGCGAAAATGCCCAATGTCGAGGTGTTCCGCGAAAGCCGGATGAAGGCGCAGGACGTTTTCGATGTCGGTGCCGATCACGTTGCCATTGCCACCGGCGCAACCTGGCGCCGTGACGTCTTCGACGGCAAGACCTATGTCGACATTGCCTCCAATGGTGCCAGCGTCCTCACCCCGGACGACATCATGGATGGCCGCCTGCCGGAAGGCCCGACGGTGATCTTCGACGGGGACAACTACTATATTGCGGGGGTCATCGCGGAGGCCGTGGCTGGCGCGGGCTATCCGGTCACCTATGTAACCGAAGAGGACAGCGTCTCGCTTTGGGCCGAAAAGACCTCGGAACGCTGGCGCATACGCACGCATCTGATGTCGCTTGGCGTCGAGATCGTGACGGCGCACAGCCTGACCGGGTTCGATGGCAAGACGGCAACACTCGAGTGCGTTTACTCTGAACGCGAGCGCAGGATCGACGTTGCGGCAGTAGTGCTGGTCACGCAACGCAGCGCCAATGACGCGCTCTATCACGAAATCCTGGCCACGGTAGACGGCGACGCCTCGAAGCTGCCCTTCACGCTCGACCGTATTGGCGACGTGGATGCGCCTGCGATCATCGCAGCTGCTGTCTATGCCGGCCACCGCTACGGCGAGGAACTGGGCGAAGCCGTCGATATCGACGAACCGATGATACACGACCGGCCGGACGTGGGTGCTGTGTTGCCTGCGGAGGCAGGCGCACGAGCCGCCAAAGATTACTTCTCAGGTCTCGTCACCGCCTATGAGGAGGAAGTCAGCGGCGAGGCGTGGTACCGCGCGCTGGCCGGGATGTTCGAGGGCCCCCGGCGCGACAAGCTGATGCTGCTTGCCGAGGTGGAGAGGCACACGGCCGAGATCGTTCGCCCGCTTATCGACAAGCACGGGCTGAACGTGCGCACAACCGCGGACCTGGCCGCCGAAGGGCGTGAACTTGCCGCCAAATGGGCCGGCAACTATTATGGCCTCATCGCCTACATGCTTCAGCGCTTTCCTGCCTATATCCCCGAGTTTGAGGAGCTGGAAGCGATGGCTCCTCCGGCGGATCGCGGGGTTCTGAGGCGGGTGACCGAACACGAGGTCGTCACGATCGAGTTTCTGGAACGCGACGCTGCAGGCGATCCCGGCAGCACCATGCCGCTGCAAACTTTCCTGGCAGTTCCCGCAACCCCAATAGAGCCCACCGCCCGAGGCTGACGAGAAGGAGACTGCGATGACCCAACCGACCCTTATCAGGCTGGAACCGAACGGACCGGGCGGCATCGGCCTTTCCCCGCTCGACCTCGATCCGGAAGATTTCCAGTCGGAGCTCCCGTCACAAGGCTACTACATCTACTTCGAGGAGCCCGGGATTGGTCTGACCGTGGGCATATGGGAAACCACAAGCATGCAGGAAGCCTTCGGCCCCTATCCGGGTGACGAATTCATCGTCGTTCTGGAAGGCGCCTTCGCCATGATCGACGGTGCCGGGCGCGGTGTGCCCGCCCAGACCAGTCAGGCAGTCGCATTCCGCAACGGCGCACCGATGAGCTGGATGCAGGCCGGCTATCTGAAGAAGTTCTACCTGTTGCTCTCCGATCCGGAAGTTCCGCGGCCGTCCCTGCCCGACGCGGAGGGAGCAGTCATCGTCGCTGATCCATCCCTAGACCTGACAGAACATGATCGGGAGGACGATGGCTGGCCTGCTGCAAGCGGAAAGAGAAGGCAGCTGTTCGTCAACGACGCCGGCAACATGCATGTGAACCTGCGGCGCATCGATGCCGTATCACAGGAACCCTCCCCGGCCACTGAACACCGTTTCACGTACGTACTGGAGGGGGCTCTGACATGCACCACCCAAGACGGCCGTTCGGAGCAGTTTGGCCCGGGAGACGTCTTCTTCGTGCCCAGGGGCTTGACTGTCTCCTGGAAAACAAGCGGCAGCGTCCGCCTCATTGAAGCCTGCGTCAGGTAAAGACTTAGATCCTGAACCCGCCAATCTGCTGTAAGGGCATCGGCGCTTTCCGCAAGTATACCCTGCTGCCTCTGGATGACTGCCTCTATGCGCTCTGCTCTGATCCCCGAAAACTTCGATGCCTTCATCGCTTCCGCTCCTTCTCCCAGCCGGGAAATTACAGCGGAAAACTCCAACTATGAACGGTCCAGTTTTTGGGGATCAGAGCAGTTGGAACAGGATGTCGTAGCGCGGATCGCGGGTCATGCGCGGCTCTTTCTGGATCAATGTGGCGCAAGCGCGGGCAATTCGCGCTTGAAGGGGACGGCGTCACTGGCTGCCTCGCCCAGTTCGCGGGCAAAGCGGTGACCAGCATGTACGGCGGCGGCGACGCCGACCACGGGAAAGGTGCGACTGGCGCACGTCGACCCAGCGTCGCTCGCAGTGCCGGAGCGCCAATGCCGGGCTTCAAGAGCCTGGTGGCGGCCGATAGAAGCGTGGCCAAGGCACCTTTTGGCTTGACCGGGCCTTTCGACGCCCACAGTTTGGATCGTGCCGATGCAAACTGGGATTCCCGGGTCAGAGGAATGCCAGTCCGGCTCCGAACGGCTCGCAGTCGGTGCCAAATGAACGACAGAGGGAGGATTCGATGCCCGCCAACCAGAAGCGATTGACGCTTACCTCGCTGCGGCAGGGCACCACCGATGTCCGAGTCGTTGAGACGTATTACGATGATCTGGCGGACAATTACGATGCCAAGCAGGCGTTCTGGGAATACCGCGCGCCCGAGGATGCCGTCGACCTGCTTGCGCCTTGTCTTGAACCGGGGGCCCGGGTCCTGGATGTGGGCTGCGGGACCGGACTTCTGGGGCGAACCCTGCGCGCGCGGATCGACGTCGCGCTCGACGGCATCGATATCTCTTCCGCCTCGCTGAAGCATGCCGAAGGTTGTGGTCTGTATGGCCGGCTGATGAAGCATGACCTGCAGCAGCCCCCGCTTCCGGTGCCGGACAAGTCCTACGACGCGGCCATGTCGGTGGGGGTGTTGACCTACATTCCGGATGCCGAAGCCCTGCTTCGGGATCTGTGCCGCGCGGTGAAAGGTGGCGGGGTGATCGCTTTCAGCCAGCGGAGCGATCTGTGGCAGGAGCGCGATTTCGACCGCCTCGTCGAGCAACTGGAGCTTAAGGACCTGTGGCGGCCGCAGCACGTCAGCGCGCCAGTGCCTTATCTGCCGGGGCACGAGGAGTTCGCCGACGAGATCCGTGTCATCCATGCGGTCTGCCGTGTCGTCTGATCGAAAGGCACCCGCCCGAAGCGATGGATCGGGACCCGCATGGCCCTTGCGCGCGGAACCCTGCCCGAGGCACTGTCAGAGTAAACCGGGTTGAGCTGCGCTGGCTAGTTTCGTCGCGTCTTTGCATGACCAGACACAGCCCATTCCGCTACTTCAAGACCAGCCCCGAGATCATCCGCCTGGCGGTGATGCTGTACGTGCGGTTCCCGCTGTCGCTCAGGAATGTCGAGGATCTCCTGCACGAGCGCGGTGTCGATGTGAGTCACGAAACCATTCGCTTCTGGTAGCACCGGCTCGGGCCGATGTTTGCAGCGGAGATCCGCAAGCGCCGCATCGAGAGCATGCGGTTCAGCCGCTGGCGCTGGCATCTTGATGAGGTGTTCATGAAGATCAACGACGAGAAGCATTTTTAAGGAACTGCCAGAATGGGAGCGACGTCAGCTCATGGCACGTAACGGACTCTCCGGTTCGTTACCGACAGAGTCCGCTTTCGAGGTCGGAGCGGACATTCTCTTGAGCCAAGCCGAAGGACAGCATTGGGCCGATAGCGGCTATGGCCGCGTTGGGCGGGGAGCGGCCGTTCGCTGCGATGGCAATGATGCTCGAATGAATTCGCGGAAGCGGACCTTCAGTATGTCATTTCCAATCGGCGTTTGTTGCCAGCAGCATTCGCCGACTGCTTGCTAAACGCTATTGTTTAGCGTCGGCATCTTCGGCCGCAGCAGCTGCATCCTGATTTCCCGCTAAGTTTTCGTACTCGCGCTTTCGAAGCTCTTGTCCCTCCATCCCGCGACGCTGATCTGCTGCAATCGCTCGCTCCAAGCTTCTGATGTGTCTTTCAGCAAAAGCACGTACTGGCTCACGTGGGTCTGAGAGCCAGTCCTCCATTTCGGTCCTTTTAAATCGATATGCCTCTGCGAATCCGAACTGCCCGCGCACGACTCCAGTGGCGTCGAGTACGATAGCGATTTCATTCAGCAGTTCGTCATCGGGATTTAAAGCCGCGACAATTTCCCGACAAATTGATTGCAGAACCTTCTGCCCGTCAAATGCCCTAAGGATGGCAAGCACGAATTCGATACCTCGACGCTCGCCGTCCGCCACAATAGATTGTAGTGGAGCATCGAGAGGTACGTAGTTTGGGAATACGGCGGCTGCAAACCGAGCGCCGCGATATTGGAAAAGTTGGGCATCTTCATTGTAAAAGTCTCGCAGCTTCTGGGTTGTATCAGTCGCAGAATTTGCTAGTGGCGCCTTCAATTTATCAAGCGAGAAAGGCACTGCATCGTACTCTTTCGGTGCCTCTTTGCTGTTTTTCAACTTCAACCGGTCAACGAAATAATCAAGTACTTTAGTCGGCCAATCCCTTGCAATAACAGCCAATATCCACTCCGCTTCGTGCCGAAGTTTGACTTCGGGAATCAGACTTTTGAGAACCTCCTCGACATCGGGTTCGCTGAGCGAAGTAAAAACCTCGCTCTTTTTCACAAATGGCCATACTGCCTTGACCCAACGCGTGTCTTGCACCGATGCAAGATATCTAAGGCCCGGTAGGAAGACTCTATCCACAAGATCGTCTGCGGACGATTCTTGGCGTGCCGCGGCTTCCATCGCCCTAATAACGGCAACTGAGTCACCTTCGGTCATCGCGACGCCAATCACTCGCTCAAGTAAGCCGGCGTCGAACGAAGGCGACCTGCCGCAATAAATCGCGATCTGCTGTAGGTATTTCCTCTCATTAAGCCACGCGTCAGTGAGCGAAGCTACGTCATCTAGGCGCCCGCCGATCGCAAGGCCTTGTAGCAGGACAGGAAGGAAGCGAGCCAAGTCGGCATCAATGTTCGCGATCAACTTCAACGCCAGGTCGGATTTCTCCCGAGCCAATTCCTCAAGAAAATTCATAAAGCTGGGAAATGTTGCGCCATCATTCGTCTTGGTCTGCGCGCACCTCGCGATGATTTCGAACCATTCCGGCGCGTTCTCAGCGGTAACGTCACTGACAAGCTCGCTTATGCGCTTCTTGCGGTAGTCATCTTCTTGTTCAACACTGGTCTCACCATCCCACATCGGTGGAAGTACGGATTCAAACCCAACAAGAGTCTTGTAAATGACGAAGCGCTGATCCGCGTTTGCCTGATCGCGGAAACCGATGATGCCCCGCGCGAGCTCGTCGTGCAGCTCAACGACGCTGGACTTGTCCTGAAATTCGGCGCCAGGCTTACCCTGGTGCCGGTAGAGCCAAAAAAGGTCATGCTCCACACTTTGAAGCAGCTCTAAGCTCAGCTGACCGGCAATCTCCCGATAAAATGAAACGATGCCGATGGCATCCCGGAGCAAGATCTCCATTAGCTCGGCATTAACGCCAGGGCCGGCAGGCGGCCGCGTAGCGTCGTTAAAGGCGCACTGTATCATTCGGCGCACTTCGTCATTTTCCGAGTGCAGGAAGAGGTCGCGCAGCATATCAAGCGCGGTGCATCGAATCTCTTGGAGAGCGGCGCTCGCACGGACCGCGCCACTATGAATTGTCACGCTGTCGAAGTTCCAAGTCGTACCGCCGACTTCGAACCTTAGAATTTCGTCGATCATGGCGATCACGAGCTGACGGCCACCTTCGATCTGATCCGCGGACAGCTGTTGTACTTTCTCTAGTACTATTTGCTGAACGCCCGGTCCAACCTGTTCCCATACAGAAAGGTTGTTCTCGCTTAGTCGCCTCGCAGACTGGACAATCCGGTCGGTCTCGGCAGGCATTTCGGCGCCTGACCAGAGCTCAAGCAGGACATCGAACGTAGCTTCGATTGCCCTTTCATGCGTAAAGCGCAGGCGATCAATCACTTCGAGTGCCAATTCGAGAATGTGGTCGCGAGTAAATCCGTCAAAACCATATTGAGTCGGGACCACCGATGCCGATCTTGCCGCTATTGCAATCGAAACCATGCAGTTCCGAACCACAGAAGCTACGTCGCCTACATCATCGTAGTAAGGCAGAACGTGTTCTTTGAATTCGAGCAGCGAATGGTAGCGCTCGTTGTTGTCTTGGCATTTGTTGAGAACGTGTATCGGGTCGCTCTCGTACATCACGCGCCCACGCCGGAGCTTCTCCACATCGTTAGCAACTTTTTGAAAATCAAACCCGGCTGGCCGGAGATATTTTTCCATTATGCGGGCCATTCGCGCTTCAACATCTTTCATTAGAGTGCTGCCGAAGCCGCCAGGTAGCTTTTTATAGATCGTGTCATGCGCCATCTCGGACCAAGCGTGGTCCAGCGTCGTTTGAACCTGCACCTCGCACCACATATCGCGGTGCTCTGAGTACTCAGGAAGAGCAACACGCTCTTCCTTGAGCTTGAGCACGTAGTTGTAGGAAATGAATAGTGACGCTGCGGCGGGTTCGGATAGAGGATAGTGGAACTTCGTCCTATCCCAATCCACCTCGAAATTGCCGCCGATTAATTGTGATGATACCAGTCGAGCGACGTCTGCATTTGTGTAACAGACAATTCGACATCCGGCCAAGTCCTTAACCACGGCTTCAACGTCGTCACCCTCGGCTGCACCGCGATCATTGAGTTTTGTTTGCAGCGACTTGACCGATTTGGCCCTACTCTGAATTTGCTGCACTCGGATATTGGGAACGTTCTTAAGGACAACATCAAGAATGCGGGCGACCGTGTCTGCCAAACGGGTGTAGGCCGCCTGACCTTCACGTTGGTAATCGTCGAAGTTCATAGCGAAACATCCTCTATCGTCGAACCGGACATAACATAGATCGATTTCGCAATAAGAGCGCTACCGGCAATGTCCGTTTCGCGGGCTTGCGTTACAGTACGGCTCCAACCGTCGAGTGCCTGCAAAGGGCCGGAAGCGACTGCGGTCAGATCCGACGGTGAGTACATTTCCGCGTTGACTGCAGAGCCAGTCCGCTGTCGGTGCAACAACAGTCCTAATTTGTGCGGATGAATGCTGTGCACCTACTCGATCAGTCAGTGTATCTTCAGACCAACACTGACTTAGAGGCATCTGCCATGACCGCTCAAACAGAGCTGACCGCCGATCTTCTGAAGCAGGCTCGAGCCCTTGCGGGCTGGTCTCAGCGCGAGCTCGCGCAACGGGCCGGCTTACACGAGCGGTGCGTCAAATTTTGGGAGGCAAGGACGGGCGTGATTGGCGGTGTGGCAGTCAACGCAATGTTCAAGGTGTTGGCTGTTGCGCTCATGTCTGACGAACAAGCTGGGACCCCACCTGATCAGCGCTGTGGCGCGCGAACTCGCAAAGGCACTCCCTGCAAATGCAAGGCGCTTCCGGGCAAGCAGCGGTGCAAGTTCCACGGCGGCATGTCGTCAGGACCCAAATCAGCAGAAGGTCGTGAACGCATTGCCGCAGCACAGCGGCGACGTTGGGCAGAGTACCGAAAGGTGGCTTAGTCGGGCCGTTTTGCGAGAGATACGCGCGATCGGGCGCATGCACGCGAGATGGGGTATTACTTGTCTGGTGCCGTATTGTGCCCAGTACGTGCGCATGCCCGTGCGCGCGGGACGGGGTTTTACGGACCGGGCGCCGTAATCAGAGCATTACGCGCGCAGGCGCGTGCGCGGGTTAGGGTGTTACCATCGGGTATGATGTCTCGGCAGCTGATCTTCGTTTAATTTGGCCTCAGGAATGCGCAGCAGTCCCTTCCTCACACATTCCGATGCCCTGCTTCTGAGGTCTGGTCACACCGCCAGCGCGTTTCGTTTTGCTTGGCTACCACCCCCCTACCTGAGAGGCTTTCCGGCGCTCTGTGGTCTGACCGCGACGACGGTGCAATGAAGTGCCAAAATTATGCGAGCAAGGTACAGTCAGCGCCGCGCGCGTCGCCAACCAGCAGCTCGGGCTTCCTGTTCAGAGCAGAACCACTGCTCACCCTTCGAGGCTGAAATTCGGGTCTCGTCGTAAAACTCCTGCCCCGGCACGTGATAGATGCGTTCGCCGCTGTTGCTGCTGATGTTGCCCTTTATATTGCAGCCGCCACCAGTGGAGTTGGAGACAAGGGGCACCACGGATGGCGCTGCTATTGTTCTCTGCTTGGCGCGATAATCCCACGGTCGTTCGAACGTGCCACGCCAAAGCCCAAGCCTTGCCTTCTTGGCCGTGGCCTGCTCACTGCTATATGTCCCCCTACTGTAGTGCGGCCAGTCGAGCGCATGACCGGCCTTCACCATCTCGCTGGCAACACTTCTTCCATCGGCCAGATAACAGTCACCAACAAAGCGTTGGTGTCGATCCCATGAGATAAACTCACATCGTGTCGGCCGGCTAGACGCCAATAGGTCGTCCAGAAAGAATGCTGACTGAGAGCCACATGAATAACTCGTACCAGCTTCATTGGTGCAACGCTGATCTGACTCTGGTGCATCAATGCCGTTGAACCGAATACGCTGGCCCTTGATCGTGATGGTATCCCCATCAACAACTGAGGCTCGGCCCGTGAGCGTGCTGGCCGATGCTGTCTGGGCAGTGGTGACGAAGTTCGTTTTTGGTGCGGCAACTCGGTCTGGCGCATTCGCCATCAGATGGCCGACGGTTCCGCCCAACAACAAGACAAAGAACCACTGCGACAGCGAGCTGCCAATGCGGAACCGTGCGAAGCGGGATCGCCGCTTAGCTCTATAGTCAGGCTTCTGCGAACCAGCAGTCTGCCACTGCACTGGTGTTCGTTCGCGTTGACCGAATTTTTTACCCATACTCATGTCGACGCTAGGCTAACGCGGGCACCTTAGCGGTCAATGAACGCAAACGAGCAGATATTGGCCTCGCGGTCACGCCACCAGCGAGCGCTTCGACCTGGTCGGCCACCAAACCCCTACCTCGGACGTCTTCCGGCGCTGTGCGACCTGACCGCGGCGGCCATGGCAGTGGGTTGTCGGTTACAGGCTGCTATCTGCTGTCGGCGGTATCGCCGGCCCCAGAACTGTACGCCAACACGCATGCTTTCGCACGGAACACGCTTCTCAGGTGGTAAGGTGCAGTCGCTACGGATTCAGGAACTCACCATCGTCAGCAAAGGTCTGGGCGAGGCCAGATGCGAGGCCGCCGGGTAAGGGAGAACGGTAAAATATCGGTTGAACTTAATGCGTCGTGGCGACCCGGTGGGAACCCATCACTTCCAGCGCCTCAACACGGAAGCAGGGATTGAGCCTAAACCACTGAAAAAAATATGGAAAAAATGGTGCCGCAAGAGGGACTCGAACCCCCGACCCCATCATTACGAATGATGTGCTCTACCACCTGAGCTATTGCGGCAATCACAAGGTTGGCGACTGATAGCGCGAAGTTGCGGGCGATTCAACAATCAAAGCCAGCTTCGCGACGTCTTCTTTTCAGGTTCACCCAAGCCAGTGTCATCCGGGCCCGGATCGTCCGGCTGGCGCAGCTTGGCAATTGCCGCATCATCGCCGGCGTCCACCAGGTCTGGGTCCGTGGGCCGCCCGGGTCTTTCCAGTTCTGCCACAGGACGAGAGACAGGTTCCGGCGCCACGACGCCGCCATTCCTTGCCACGGCAGAGCCGGCTTGCCTGGAATCGCTATCAATCGCTGGCGCTTCTGTCACCACGTCCGTCTCGCTGGCGTCCGGCTCCGCAATGATGGTGTCTTCCAAGGGAACGGGCCGTTGTGCGGGCGCTTCGGAATTGACTGGAATGGCATTGTCGCCCGGCAGGGCTTCGCTCCGGCCGTCATCGGCACCGTCAAAAACCGGCACGTCATCGGCGTCGTCGTTTCCTGATGCGTCTGCTATGCCCTGCACTGGCACCCGCCAGCGGAAGGCACCCAGTTCGCCGGTGACCGGGGACACGGGCAGCCAGACCCGCGAGATATAACCGTCCGCTGTCCATGCCGGGTCGCGCGGCGCGCGGACTGCGCGGGCGAGCCATTCTCGGGCCCGGCCCTTGTCCCGGAACTCACCCTCCTCGATTTCGGCCATCAGGCCGCAGATGCGGGCCTGCGGGCGCTCGTGGGCGTAGGGTTCAAGCGCCTGGCGGGCAGTTTTCCATTCGAGGGCATCGATCGCCGCCCTGGCCAACGCAACGGCGCCTTCAATGCCACCTGACTTGGCGGTCAGCGACTTGATGCGCTTGAGCCGGTCCAGAGCGGAATCGCCCGCGCGAACCTCGCCATAGGCGTCTGCCAGATCAGGGTGGGGCACGAGTGCCCAAGACTTCTCGATGATGCGTGAGGCCTTGCGCAGATTGCCGGACTTGGCGGCCTGGCGGGCTGCCAGAACGGCGGCAGGTACCAGCGACGGCTCCAGCCTGTTCGCCTCGCGGGCCAGATCACCGGCCTTTGCCGGATCGTCGCTGAGCAATTCCATGGCCTGCGCGGTCAACACCACGGCATGCTTTGCGTTGGCCTCGCTGCGATCGATCAGCCGGGCCTGCTTCTGCTGGTCGATGGTGCGGCTGATCGCGGGCCAGTCCTTGCTGGCTGACTGGTAGGACAGGACCGCCGAACTTGCCCAGCCTGCCTTCGGATTGAGTCTTGCGGCTTCCTCGGCCAGATGCCGGGCGCGCTCCATGTCCTGCTTGCGGACAGCTTCGGTGTGCAGCCCGCGCAAACCCAGCAGGCGGGTCTCGGGCTGGTTGGCCATTTCCTCGAACAGTTCACTGACGCGGGCGCTGTCGCCTCGCATCTGGGCGGCCTGCGCATCAAGCAGGCGCGCCATGGGATCATTGCCCAGCAAGGCGGTTGCGGTGCGGGCGTTGGACTGGGCGGCATCCCTGTCGCCGGCGGCAACCGCAATAAGGCCGTTGGACAGCGCATCATGGCCTTTCTGCTGGCGCCGCGAGCGGAACCAGTTTCCCAGCGCACCGGGGCGGTCGAGGATCCAGCTCAGCACCGACCACGTTATCCACAGCACGAGACCGGCGATTGCCAGGGTGATGACGGCTGCCATCAGCGAGGTCTGGATCTCGTACCCCAGCCAGCGCAACGTCAGGTCACCGGGCTGGTCTGCCAGCCATGCAAAGGCCAACGCCAGAACGGCAATCAGTACAAAACGAAGGATCAGGGAAATCATGTGTCGCCTCGGGTACGGTCCATATCGCCTACTGAGCCCCGCCTGCCGCCGGCGCAGAGGACAGGGCTGTTTGCGTCAGTTGTTCAAGTTCGCTGGTTGCAGCAACACGCTTGCGTGCCTCGACAAGCCAGCCGGTCAGTGGTTGTGGCATGCCGGTTACAGCGTCCGGAAGTGCTGCGATAGCTGCGTCCAGTCCACCGGTTGTCAGCGCGGCGCGGGCATTCGCAATCACGGCTGGCCAGTCCGGGTTGTCCAGGCTGCGGACCGTAACCACCTTGGACAGGCTGGATTGAAGTGCTCCCCAAAGCCCCTCAGACGAGGTTGAGCTTTCAGCAGCGCGGGTTGAAAGCTGGCCGGCGATATCTTCAAGCTGCCGGTCCAGCTCGGCGACAGACCTGATGCCCGTTGCTGCATTGCTGTCCAGTGCGGGCATGGCCGGCAATGCCATGCGCTCGCGCAGCCGGGCCAGCTCGGTGGCATAGGGTGTGCCTGCGCCAACTGCAGCGGTCAGGGTTGCAATGTCCTGGCTGGTTTCCGCGTAGGCCGACACGGCTGGCCGGTCCGCAAGCTTCTCGTTGACCGACTTCAGCTCGCTGGTCAGCGCTTCAAGCTGGCTGGTCATGGAGCTGATGCGCTCCTCGCTGCTGGCAACCTGCTGGCGCAGCGCGGACATCTCGGCGTTGTCGGCGGGTGGGGAAGTCGCGGGAGCGGTCGTTTCGAGCTGTTCGATCTTGCTGGCCAGCTCGTCAAGGCGCTGGTTCAGGGCAGTCAGGTCCTCACCGCCGGATTGTGCGGGCGGTGTTTGCGCGGACTGGCCGAGGGCATCGACAGACTGCCTGACGGCGTCGAGGTTCTGCTGAAGCTCCGAGGTGCGCTGGTCCAGCCGTGTGGCAAGGCCTGCCGTCTCGGCCTTCACCGCGTCGGCCGTCTGCCGTGCCGACTGGGCCGCGCCGGTTGCGTCCATCACCTGCGCTTCAATGGCGGCCATGTCCGACGAGGCGGTGCCTGACCCGAACAGCTGCTGTCCGTAGCTATGGTACAGGTATCCACCCCCGCCAATGCCGGCGATCAGGGCTGCGGCCAGTCCGGCTGCAACCCACTTGCCACGGCCGGCAGGCTTCGCGGTGGACGCAGGTGCAGATGTGTATCCCTTGCCAGATGCCGGTCTGGACGTCTCAGGCGCCGAGGCCGGCTCAGGTTCGCTGGACGGGCCGGTCTCGCCAGCCTGGCTGGCTGCGCGCAGCGCTTCCATGGTGACATGACCATCTGCGTTCGAGGTGACAAGTGTGCCGAGGGGGGCAGCAACGGGCGAAGAAACCTCGTCCCGCAACTCGGTCGCGGTGGACTCGATGATGGTTGGCTTGCCGGACGTCTTCCGGGAACTGTTTTTTCGGCTGGCCATTGCGAACTCTGATTGTGGTTTCCAGGGATGCGCGTTCAGTGCGCCGGATCGGTTTGCTGCAACAATCTGATCATAGCATCATCATTGGGCGCTTCTGCCACCGCAATACGTGATTGTTGCGACACGGACGGGACCAGCATTTTCGCAACCGCTTCTGACAGACACAAGTGTTTGACGCTGGAAAGGTTTCCGGCTGCCGGCGAAGCCATCACAAGATCGAGCCAGGTCCGTGCACTTCGGGGAGAATACAGCAGGACTGTGGATGGCTCGCCACTCATCAGCAAGGCAGCCACCTTGTCTGGCAAGGCTTCCAAAGTGACGGCGGAATACAGCTCGCATCTCTTGACGGTAAAGCCTGCCGCTTGCAGATCGCCCTTCAGGTCGCCCGCCCGTGATGTACCGGTGACATAAAGCAGCGGTGGTCCTGAGGATGACAGGGTGTCCGTTGCCAGCCGGGCGACGCCTTCCACATTTCCCTCGGCCTGCCGGATATCGGCAAACCCCATCTCCCGCGCCTGTCTTGCAGAGGCCGGCCCGACGGCCAGCACGGGAACATCAAGCAGGGGACCGGCGTTGCCCAGATGTTCGAGTGCGCGCAGGGCATTCGCGCTGGTGACGAGCAAGGCCTGCACAGGTTCAGCCGGCAGCGATGCGCTGTCCGCAAACCGGATCGTCATCAGGGGTGCCTGCACCGCCTCGTAGCCCAGCCTTGCGAGCCGGCCCGCCAGAACAGGTCCGTCAGGCTCGGGCCGCGTCACGATGACCTTCATCAGGTCACCAGGTCGGTGCCGGCCATTGACCTGATCTCGCGGGCAGCATCGAGGCCCAGGGCCGGCCCGTCTTCGGGGGATCCCCGACGCGATGTTTCGAACACCTTTGAACCGTCCAGCGTGAGTGCCTGCACGCGCAAGCTCAGTTCACCGCGCTCCAGCGTGGCGTGGCCTGCCAGCGGGGTGCGGCAAGAGCCGTCGAGCTCTGCCAGAAAGGCGCGCTCGGCCGCAATCCTCACCCAGGTTTCGGCATGGTTGAGGGGCGCGAGTAGCGCGCGCGAGCGATCATTGCGGCTGGCGATCTCGATGCCGATGGCACCCTGGGCGACGGCGGGCAACATTTCCTCCGGCGGGATCGGGCTGGCGATGTCGTTCGACATGCCCAGACGGTTGAGCCCGGCACAGGCAAGAAAGGTTGCTGCGGCCACGCCCTCCGACAGCTTGCGAAGGCGGGTCTGCACATTGCCGCGAAAGCCGACGATCTCGAGGTCCGGCCGGATATGCCTGAGCTGGGCGGCACGGCGAACCGATGAGGTGCCGACGGTGGCGCCGTGAGCCAGCCCTGAAATGGATTTTGCCACAGGCGACAGGAAGGCATCGCGCGCGTCCTCGCGTTCCAGCAGGCAGCAGATCTCCAGTCCGGCGGGCAATTCTGCCGGCATGTCCTTCATCGAGTGGACGGCCAGGTCGATGCGGCCATCGTGGAGCTGTTCTTCAAGTTCCTTCGTGAACAGGCCCTTGCCCCCGATCTCGGCCAGCGCGCGATCCTGGATCTGGTCGCCGGTGGTATCGATGACCACGATCTCTATGATGGCCGGATCGATGCCGTGGGCGGCGGCGAGCCGGTCCCGGGTTTCATGTGCCTGTGCCAACGCCAGCGGCGAACCGCGGGTACCAATACGAATGGGTTCCATTTGCAAGCTGCGAGCCTTCAACTATAGATGTCATCAACAGACCGGCTGGACCATAAGCCAACAATCTCGCCAGTGGAAAGATCAAAGGTGAACAGGGTTTCATCAGACATGCCTCTGACGGTACTGGGCATCGAGACATCTTGCGACGAAACGTCGGTTGCCGTGGTGGTGCGCGAGCCGGGCGGGGCCGGGCGCATCCTCTCCAATGTGGTGTTGTCGCAGGTGGCAGACCACGCGCCCTATGGCGGGGTGGTGCCTGAAATCGCTGCGCGTGCGCATCTTGCCCATCTCGACGGGCTGGTGCGGCAGGCCATGGCCGAGGCGCGGGTGAGCTTTGCTGATATTGATGCCGTGGCTGCAACAGCCGGCCCGGGGCTGATCGGCGGGGTGCTGACCGGATTGATGACGGCGAAGGCGATTGCAATGGCTGCCGGCATTCCGCTGTACGCCGTCAATCACCTTGAAGGTCATGCCCTGACGCCGGGCCTGACGGAGGGCCTGCGCCCGCCCTACCTCATGCTGCTGGTGTCGGGCGGCCATACCCAGCTCGTCAGCATCAACGCGGTGGGCGAGTATGTCCGGCTGGGTACGACCATTGATGATGCGCTGGGCGAGGCTTTCGACAAGACCGCCAAGCTGCTGGGGCTGGGCTATCCCGGCGGGCCGGAAGTCGAACAGGCTGCAAGCACAGGAGATGCCCGCAGGTTTGCCTTTCCCGTGCCATTGAAGGGCCGCGACGATTGCAACTTCTCGTTCTCCGGCCTCAAGACGGCGGTGCGCCAGGCCGCCGTTGCCGCTGAACCACTCGACAAGCAGACCGTGTCGGACATTTGTGCCAGTTTCCAGCATGCAGCCTGCGAGGCGGTAGCTGACAGGGTGCAGCGCGCAATGGTGATGTTCGAACGCCTGCATCCAGCCATTGAGCGCAAG
This sequence comes from uncultured Alphaproteobacteria bacterium, assembly GCA_963700735.1. GTDB lineage: Bacteria > Pseudomonadota > Alphaproteobacteria > Rhizobiales > Aestuariivirgaceae > Anderseniella. The sequence continues at coordinate 243,368 of CAVOYR010000007.1, read as the reverse complement.
GTGCTGGTGGCGTCCGGGGGTGTTGCCGCCAACTCTGCCTTGCGCTCATCGCTCGAGGCCATTTGTGCGCGGCATGGGTTTTCACTGAGCGTGCCGCCGGTATCGTTGTGTACCGACAATGCCGCGATGATCGCCTGGGCCGGGGCAGAGCAGGCACAGGTCCGCAAGCCTGACGAGTTGACAGTATCTGCACGGGCCCGCTGGCCGCTTGACCCGGCCGGTGAACCGGTGCCGTTCGCCGGGGTGAAAGCCTGATGGCAGTGCCGCAACTCAATTCAATTGTGGTGGCAGGTGGCGGTGCCTGGGGCACGGCTTTGGCCTCATTGTCGGCGCGGGCAGGACTTGCCACCACCCTGTGGTGCAGGTCTGCCGAACAGGCAGCGCACATGCGCGACACTGGCGAGAATGCCGCGTACCTGCCCGGGTACCGGTTGCCGGACGGGCTGCAGGTTGCCTCGGACGCAACCGTGTTTGAGCACGCCGATGCGATCATTCTTGCAACGCCCGCCCAGTCCACCCGCGCGATGGCCGCGCTGATTGCCGGGCATTGCCGGACGGGCGTGCCGGTCATTCTGGCGGCAAAGGGGCTCGAGCGCGGCAGTGACAAGCTACTCAGCGACGTGCTGGCCGAGGCAGCACCAGAACTGATCCCGATGGTGTTGTCCGGCCCGAGCTTTGCGGTTGACGTGGTTGCCGGAAAGCCGACAGCGGTGACGCTTGCCGGCCACGACACGGGGCTCACCCATGCCATTGCCGCGGCCATTGGAGGGCCCTTGTTCCGGGTCTACGTGTCGGACGACATGATTGGGGTGCAGGTGGGCGGGGCGGTAAAGAACGTCATTGCCATCGCCGCCGGTATCTGTGCCGGCAAGGAACTGGGCGCGTCGGCGCTGGCGGCACTGACGACCCGGTCATTTGCCGAGTTGCGCCGGCTGGCCGCACAGCTTGGGGCGCAACCGGATACGATGTTCGGACTGTCGGGGCTGGGTGATCTCATCCTGACCTGCTCAAGTCCGCAGTCGCGCAATTTCTCTCTCGGTATCGAACTGGGCCGGGGCGTGCCGCTGGCGGACATCCTGTCTGCGCGGCGTGCCGTGTCCGAAGGGGTATATACGGCAAGCGTGGTCGCGGGGCTGGCACTGCGGCACGACATCGACATGCCGGTGTGCGAGGCGGTGTGCCGCATCGTCACAGGGGCCGGGGATGTCGATGGTGAAATCAACCGGCTGCTGGCAAGACCGTTCAGGGCCGAGACGGAGTAACGCTCCGGTTGTCAATTCAAACAAGAAGCAGGGGTGCCGGCAACATGGCGTACTGGCTGTTCAAATCCGAGCCGTTCAAGTTTTCATGGGATGCGCTGAAGGCAAAGGGCCAACAGGGCGAGGAATGGGACGGGGTGCGAAACTACCAGGCGCGCAACAACATGCGTGCCATGCAGCTCGGTGACCTGGGGTTCTTCTACCACTCCAACGAAGGCCTGAACGTGGTTGGCATCTGCGAGGTGTGTGCGCTGGCCCATCGGGATTCAACGACCGATGACGAGCGCTGGGAATGCGTCGACATCCGCGCGGTGATGGACATGCCGAAGCCGGTTAGCCTGGCCGACGTCAAGGCGAACGGGAAGCTCGCACAGATGTCGCTGGTCACCTCGATGCGGCTGTCGGTGCAGCCGGTCACCCATGACGAGTGGATCGAGGTTTGCCGCATGGGCGGGCTGAACAAGCCCCCGGCCGGTAAGTGACACCTCCGCACGACGAGCAGCGCCGGCGCGATTTCATCCGGGCGAACACGCGGTTGCTGCCGGTGCCGCTGGTGCCGGAGATCGTGCTTCATCTGGCGCACGAAGCGGTGCCCTTGTGGCAGAAGACCGAAGACGAACTGGGCGAGATGGGCCTGCCGCCGCCCTTCTGGGCGTTCGCCTGGGCCGGCGGGCAGGCGCTGTCGCGGTACGTGCTCGACAATGGCTCCATCGTGAAGGGCCGGTCCGTGCTGGATCTTGCATCCGGGTCTGGCCTGGTCGCGATTGCTGCGGCCAGGGCTGGTGCCACGGACGTGCTGGCGGCTGACATCGACGGTTATGCGTTGACGGCCATCGGCCTGAATGCCGAGGCCAATGCCGTATCCATCAGGGCCACCAGTGCTGACCTGCTGCAGTCGGACCCGCCAGCCTGCGACGTGGTGCTGGTCGGTGACCTGTTCTATGAACGCGACCTCGCGACCCGGCTGCTGGAGTGGCTCCATCATGCCCGCGATGCCGGGGCGGACGTTCTGATCGGGGATCCGGGCCGCAGTTACCTGCCAACAAAGGCGCTGGTGGCAAGGGCGACCTACGAAGTACCCGTGACGCGGGACCTCGAAGACAGTGAAATCAAGAACACATCGGTGTGGGCGCTGGCATAGTCCTGCCGCCGAATGACGTAGAACGGAAGGCGGATTGCCCGTCTGGCCGCTGTTTGTCTATTGTGCGTACAGCCGCCTCGCAAAAAGGGGGCACATATACTGTTCAGGGAGAAGCGCTGAAATGTCAGTCAAGACGCACAAGGTTAAGGCGGCGTGGAAAAAACACGCCCTCATCGACAATGACGACTACCTGAAAATGTACAAGCAGTCGGTCAGCGACCCGGACAAGTTCTGGGCCAAGCACGGCAAGCGCATTGACTGGTTCAAGCCGTTCACGAAGGTCAAGAACGCCAGCTTCAACGGCAAGGTGTCGATCAAGTGGTTCGAGGATGGGGTCACCAACGTCTGCTACAACTGCGTCGACCGCCACCTGAAGAAGCGCGGCGACCAGACCGCCATCATCTGGGAAGGCGACAATCCCTACGACGACAAGAAGATCACCTACAAGGAACTGCACGAGCACGTCTGCCGGCTTTCCAACGTGCTGAAGTCACACGGTGTGAAGAAGGGTGACCGGGTCACCATCTACATGCCGATGATCCCCGAAGCTGCCTACGCCATGCTGGCATGCGCGCGCATCGGCGCCATCCACTCGATCGTGTTCGGCGGGTTCTCGCCGGATGCACTGGCCGGGCGCATCAGCGACTGCAAGTCGACCTTCATCATCACTGCTGACGAGGGCCTGCGCGGGGGCCGCCAGGTGCCGCTGAAGGTCAATACCGACAAGGCGATCGAGATTGCCGCGCGCCATGGCACCAAGGTCAAGACCGTGCTGGTGGTGCGCCGGACCGGCGGCAAGATCGAATGGCATGACAAGCGTGACGTCTGGTACCACTCGGCCATGGCTGCGGCCAAGCTGGACTGCCCGCCGGAAAAGATGAAGGCGGAGGACCCGCTGTTCATTCTCTACACCTCGGGCTCAACCGGCCAGCCCAAGGGCGTGCTGCATACCACCGGGGGCTACCTGGTGTGGGCGTCGATGACGCATCAGTACGTGTTCGACTACCACGAGGGTGACGTCTACTGGTGCACCGCCGATGTGGGTTGGGTCACCGGGCACAGCTACATCGTGTACGGCCCGCTGGCCAATGGCGCCATCACCCTGATGTTCGAGGGCGTGCCCACCTACCCGGATGCAGGGCGTTTCTGGGATGTGTGCGACAAGCACAAGGTCAACATCTTCTACACGGCACCAACAGCAATCCGCGCCCTGATGGGAGCCGGTGACGAGTTCGTGGACCGGGCCTCGCTGAAGGACCTGCGGCTGCTTGGCTCCGTGGGCGAACCGATCAACCCGGAGGCCTGGGAATGGTACTTCAACGTCGTCGGCAAGAAGAAGTGCCCGATCGTCGATACCTGGTGGCAGACCGAGACCGGCGGCATCATGATCACGCCGCTGGCCGGTGCGACCGACCTGAAGCCCGGCTCGGCAACGCGGCCGTTCTTTGGCGTCCAGCCGCAACTGGTCGATGCCGAGGGCTATGTGCTGGAAGGCGCCGCCGACGGCAACCTGTGCATCACCGAATCCTGGCCCGGCCAGATGCGTACCGTGTACGGCGATCACAAGCGATTCATCCAGACCTACTTCTCCACCTACAAGGGCAAGTACTTTACCGGTGACGGGTGCCGCCGTGACGAGGACGGTTATTACTGGATCACCGGCCGCGTCGACGACGTGATCAACGTCTCGGGTCACCGCATGGGAACGGCGGAAGTCGAATCCGCGCTCGTCGCGCATCCGAAGGTGTCCGAGGCGGCGGTGGTGGGCTACCCGCACGACCTCAAGGGTCAAGGCATCTACTGTTACGTGACGCTGATGGGCGGCGAGAAGGGGTCGGACGAGCTGCGCAAGGAGCTGGTGGCGCATGTGCGCAACGAGATCGGGCCCATTGCCTCGCCCGACAAGATCCAGTTTTCACCGGGCCTGCCGAAGACCCGCTCCGGCAAGATCATGCGCCGCATCCTGCGCAAGATTGCCGAAGATGATTTCGGCTCACTTGGTGATACCTCGACACTTGCGGAACCTGCAGTGGTTGATGACCTGATCCAGAACCGCCAGAACCAGAAATAATCCGGCGCTGGCAGTCAGGCTGATCCAGGCCCGGTTGAAAAGTCATCCTGTTTCAACCGGGCTTTTTCATGCCTTGACTTACAGGTTGTTGAAGTGCTGCCGGGTTGATCTTGCGCACGAATACGGGGACTATCCAGTTTGGGATATTTTAAGGCTGAGTGACTGGTGTTCCGTGACCTGACATCGCGACTGTGTGCGGTGGCGCTGGTGATTGCGCTGCTGGCAAAGCCGTGCCTGGCCTTCATTGAAAGCTCGCCTCCCGGTGCCAGCATGGCGTCACAGCTTCCCGGCCCGGCATTTACCCGGCAGCTGGATGAAGCGGTAAAGACGTGTTCAAGATTTTGCCTCAGTGCGCGGCTGGAAGAAGCCCAGCCCGTCGCTTTCCGGGTCAAGCCGAACCTGACACCTGCTCCGCTCGTCCTGCACCCGCGGCTGCACTGGCGGGCCGAAAGCATGATCACGGCCCAGGCTGCACCCTCGTCCGCGCCGGATAACGTTCGAACAAGACTGGCCATGCTGAGCCGATTGTTGTTATGAGACCCTGCGAGATCAGGCCATTCCAGGCGTAGCCCCAAACGGGACGCGCTGATGGCAAGCTGCTCACCACAAGTTTTGATTGCAAGGAGAATACGGCAATGGATCGCCGCATGTTTATCACCTCACTCACCGCGCTGGCCGCATCTGCGACAGGTGCCATGGCCGAGAGCAGGGTGCGCTACAACTTCAACAACTCCACGTCGTCAGGTGCATCATCAACCACGTCGACACGGCGCGGCGTGGTGTTTTCAGCTCCGCGCTACACCGGCAAGCGCACGGTTTCCTACCAGACCGCCGAGAAGCCGGGGACCATCATCATCAGTACCCGCAAGCGGAAGCTCTACTACGTGCTGGGCGATGGGAAGGCCATCGAGTATGGCGTGGGCGTAGGCCGTCAAGGCTTCACCTGGTCTGGCTCGGCACGCATCGCCCGCAAGGCGGAATGGCCGGCATGGCACCCGCCAGCAGAGATGATCGAGCGCGAAAAGAAGCAGTATGGCCGCACCTTGCCTGAGCGCATGGAAGGCGGGCCGAACAATCCGCTGGGTGCCCGTGCCCTCTACCTGTACCAGGGCAACAAGGACACGCTGTACCGCATTCACGGTACCAACGCGCCAAGTTCTATCGGCACGGCGCAGTCTTCCGGCTGCATCCGCATGCTGAACGAAGAAGTCATCGACCTGCATAACCGGGTCAAGATTGGCGCGAAGGTCATCGTCAGCTAACCCTTGCGGTCTTGCCATCGGTCTGATTGACCCTGAAGATGAAGGGCAGTGTCCGAGAACGGGATGCTGCCCTTTTGTTTGCCAAGCAGGGAGACAGCAGATGCCGCGCAGCGTCGTCGAGTTCTGGTTCGACTTTGCCAGCACCTACTCCTATGTCACCGCACAGCGCATCGACGAGCTGGCATCTTGCAATGGTGTCCGCATCAGGTGGATGCCGTTTCTGCTGGGACCGATCTTTGCGGGCCAGGGCTGGACGACGTCGCCGTTCAACGTCTACCCCGCCAAGGGTGCCTACATGTGGCGCGACATGGAGCGGCTATGCAAACTGCATGAATTGCCTTTCCAGCGTCCCCACGTGTTTCCGCAGTTTGCCTTGCTGGCGTCGAGGGTTGCGCTGGCGGCTGAGGACGAGCCCTGGCAGCCGGCGTTCTGCCGGGCCATCTTCCACGAAGAATATGGCCGTGGCGGCGACATCACCACGTCCGATGCCGTTCATGCTGCACTGGTGTCTGTGCATGCGGATGCAGACATGTGGCTGGACAGGGCAGGGACTGACGCGGTCAAGCAGAGGCTGAAGGATCGCGAGGTGGTTGCCCGGCAAAAGGGCATTTTCGGTGCGCCGTCATTTGTTACGCCGGACAATGAACTGTTCTGGGGAGACGACCGGCTGGAGCAGGCGCTGGGCTGGGTGCTCAAGCGCCGTTGACGGCAGCCGCAGACGCAGCCAGCGCGTCGCGCTCGGTCTTCTTCATCCGCTCCGATGCAGACTTCAGCTGGCCACAGGCGGCAAGGATGTCGCGGCCGCGCGGTGTGCGGACCGGGCTTGCATAACCCGCCTTCAGCACGACCTGGGCGAAACGTTCGATCTGTTCCCAGTCCGAGCATTCAAACTCGGTGCCGGGCCACGGGTTGAACGGAATGAGATTGACCTTCGCCGGAATGCCCTTGAGCAGCTTCACCAGCCGCCGTGCGTCCTCGACGGTGTCGTTGACGCCCTTGATCATCACGTATTCGAAGGTGATGCGCTTCGCGTTTGACAGGCCGGGGTATTGACGGCACGCCTCGAGCAGTTCGGCAATCGGGTACTTCTTGTTGAGCGGGACCAGCCGGTTGCGGATCTCGTCGGTGGTGCCATGCAACGAGATTGCAAGCATGGTACCGATTTCGGCACCTGCCCGGACAATTTCCGGCACGACACCGGACGTTGACAGCGTTATGCGGCGTTTCGAGACCGACAATCCTTCGCCGTCGGAAATGACGTCGACGGCGCTGCGCACCTGGTCAAAGTTGTACAGCGGCTCGCCCATGCCCATCAGCACCACGTTGGTGATGAAGCGGCCGGAGGCAGGTACGTTGGGGTTCTGTGCCAGAAGGTGCGGCCACTCGCCGAGCCGGTCACGCGCCACCATCACCTGACCGGCGATCTCGCCTGCAGTGAGGTTGCGCACCAGCGTCTGGGTGCCGGTGTGGCAGAAGGTGCAGGTGAGCGTGCAGCCGACCTGGCTGGAAATGCACAAGGTGCCGCGATCTTCCTCGGGGATATAGACTGTCTCGACCTCGTGGCGGCGGCCCAGATGATCGGCCGGCAGGCGCAACAGCCACTTGCGTGTGCCATCGGTCGAGACCTGTTCGGTCACGATTTCCAGCCGGGAGATGTCGAAATGATCGGCAAACCTAAGGCGCAGGTCGCGCGATATGTTGGTCATTTCGTCGAACGAGGTGGCGCCGCGATGGTACATCCACTGCCAGAGCTGGCTGGCGCGCATGCGGCTTTGCCGCCCGGGCACGCCGATGGCTTCAAGCTCTGCCTGCAGCTCAGTGCGTGTCAACCCGGTCAGCCGGACGAGCCTGGGAGCGGCGGGTCCAGGGCTTTGGGCCGGGCGGTTTATTTCAATGGTCGTGGTCATGTTGGCCGGGTTCTTATCACACCAAGGGCGGTGATGGCGAGCCATCGTGCCCTTGCGACGTCAGGCCGGCATGACAAGTGCGCGCCGGCGCTAGTTGCACATGGAGTCGATCTTGTCCATCGCAGCAGTGACGCCGGACAGCGAGTAGTTGTCCTTTGTTGTCGTGCCGCGCCATGACGTGCCGCTCACGTTCATCGCCTTGCCGTTCTTCATGGCAGCGACGATTTTCTTGTCCGAGTCACCGGACTCGGCCCAGGCACCGTCACCATTGGTATAGAGTTGGTACTTGTTGCCATCGATATCAATCGTCGATGTACTGCCCTGCTTGAACGGGTATCCGATAATGGTGGAGACTTCCGACTTCACGCCGTCCTTGGGCCGGTGCTGCACGAGGAAGAATATCTTGTCGCGCTTGGCGCCCTTTGGCTCGGACGACTTCGGTTCCGACACGATGAAGCAGACCTGTCCGCCGCCGGCCTTGTAGGTGTATACCGCCCAGTCATTGAACTCCTGGACAAACTTCGGATCTTCCGCCCTGGCTACGTTGCAAGCTGCCATCAGGAAGAAGCCCGCCAGAGTGAGTGTTCCGGCGCGTGAAAATTTGCGTGTCTGCAACATTCCTACCCTTGTGCAATTACCGTCTACGTGTGTTCCATCGCCCCTTGTAAAAAGACAGCGCCGTTGCACACCGTTACCCCTGCCGGAACCTAGCGTGAATTGACGCTGATTTCCAGCGTGCAGGCGGGTTGCCCTGACACCTGCTTGTTAAATAGGACAACAATTTGGCAGGCGGGCAGATGTGCGTTTCGTCTCGCATGCGCATTGTCCCGGTTGAACGATGAGAGGACCATTCATGAAAGCCGTTGTATGTACCCGCCATGGTGGCCCCGACCTGCTCGAACTGGCCGAGCTGGAAAGCCCGCAAGCCGGACCGGGTGAGGTCGTCATCGGCGTCAAGGCGGCAGGCCTCAACTTCTTCGATACGCTGATTATCGAGAACAAGTACCAGTTCAAGCCGGAATTGCCGTTCTCGCCAGGTGCCGAGGTGGCCGGGGATGTACTGCATGTCGGCGAAGGTGTGTCCTCGGTGAAGCCGGGCGACCGGGTGATGGCCTACACCGTGTGGGGCGGCACAAGAGCCGAGATTGCGGTACCGGCAGATGCCGTGATCGCGATGCCGGACGAGCTTGACTACACGGTGGCGGCAGGCCTGATCGTGACCTATGGCACGTCGCTGCATGCCCTGCGCGACCGCGCCAACCTGCAGCCGGGCGAAACGCTTGCCGTGCTCGGTGCGTCCGGCGGTGTCGGCCAGGCTGCGGTGGAGATCGGCAAGGCAATGGGTGCGCGCGTGATCGCGTGCGCTTCGTCGGACGACAAGCTGGAATTCTGCAAGTCGCTGGGTGCCGATGAGGTGCTCAACTATACTACCGAGGACATGAAGACCCGGCTCAAGGAGCTGACCGGCGGCAAGGGTGTTGACGTGATCTATGACCCGGTGGGCGCGGACATGGCGGAAACTGCCTTCCGGGCCATAGGCTGGCGCGGGCGGTTTCTGGTCGTCGGTTTTGCGGGCGGGTCAATTCCCAAGATGCCGCTCAACCTTGCGCTGCTGAAGGGCGCGGACCTCGTTGGCGTGTTCTGGGGCGATCATCTCAAACGTGAGCCGGATCTACACCAGGCCAACATGAAGCAACTGGTGGATTGGGTGCTCGACGGCAAGGTGCGCCCGCACATCCACAAGGTCTATCCGCTGGAGCAGACCGCCGATGCGCTGAACGCCATTGCCCGGCGCGAGGTGCGCGGCAAGGTTATCGTCACGCCGTGATCCGATCCCGCTCAGACCGTTTCGGGGGGCTGTTCATTGCGGCGTAGCGCTGCAACCGTCTCGCGGGCTTTCAGGCGGTGCTCCTCGGTGACGTGTGAGCGGATCAGGCCAAAGGCGGTCAGCAGTACGGTCATGTCATCGGTGAAGCCGAGGCCAAGGATGAAATCCGGCACGACGTCGAGCGGCATCACGAAGTAGGCAAGTGCGGCCAGCAGCATTGCCTTGGTCCGGAACGGCGTCTTGCTGTCGAACGCCGCATAGTAGGCGGCCACAACCTCGTCGGCCTTCGGGATGCGCGCAAGATTGCGCTTCAGCTTGCCCCAGAAGCCCTGCTTCACGGTCTTCTCGTTGCGCAGCACTTCGGCTGGCGATGACAGGTCATCGTCCTCGAAGTCGGGATATCTGCCGCGACGTATCATGCATGTGCCCCCTCAAGAGTTGCGCTTTCGCCCCTGATATGGAAATTGACAGGCAGGCAAACAAGACAGGAATCGAGGCACCATGAAAATTTCCAGCGGCATGGCGGCTATCGTGACGGGTGGTGCCTCGGGCCTGGGCGAAGCAACGGCGCGGGCGCTTGCCGCACACGGGGCCCGCGTGGCGATCTTCGACATGAATGCAGGCCGGGGCGAAGCGGTTGCCAGCGAGATCGGCGGGCTGTTCGTGCAGGTTGATGTGACGTCGGGCGAAAGTGTTGCGGCCGGGCTTGAGGTTGCACGTGCCGCCCACGGCCAGGAACGGATCGCGGTCAGTTGTGCCGGCATCGCAATTGGCGAGAAGACCGCCTCGATCGACCGCAAGACCGGCGAGGCGAGGCCGCATTCACTGGCGGCGTTCGAGAAGACCATTGCGGTCAACCTGGTGGGAACCTTCAACATCATTTCCCGGTGTGCAGCCGGCATGATCACGGCTGAACCGGTAACCAGTGATGGCGGGCGGGGCGTCATCATCAACACCGCGTCGATCGCCGGTGTGGAAGGCCAGATCGGCCAGGTTGCCTATGCGGCTTCGAAGGGCGGGGTGATCGGCATGACATTGCCGGTGGCACGCGACCTGATGCGCGACGGGGTGCGCTGCTGCACCATCATGCCGGGGCTGTTCCATACGCCGATGGTGGCAGGCCTGCCGGACGAGGTGCAGGCCTCGCTTGCGGCCAACGTGCCGTTTCCCGCACGGCTGGGCGACCCGGCCGAGTATGCCAAGCTCGCACTTCACATCGTCGACAATGACATGCTGAACGGTGAGTGCATCCGGCTCGATGGTGCGCTGCGCATGGCGCCGCGCTGAAGTCCGTGGCTGTCAGCGGCCTGCCATGTAGATGGCACCCATGATGACGATGACCGCCAGCAGCTGAAGCAGCACGCGCGCGCGCATCAGCTTCTGCGAGGTATTGCTGTTGCCACCGCGCAACATGTTGATCAGGCCCAATGCCAGCACGATCGCAACGGCACCAACGGCTATGGGAACCAGGTAGTCGAACACGGACATGGATATTCAGGCTTTCTGTCTTTCTGGCGGGCTTGGCGCGCGGGGCAATCCGGGAGGTCAGCCTGAGCGAAGCATCAACCTGTATTGCAGGGCTCCAGGTAACAAACGCCGGCCAAGGCTTGCAAGTTTCGTGGTGTAGGTAACACGATAATGGTGTCGCGGGTTCGGGCTTTCCGTCGCATGGATCAGGCAGTCCAGCACGGCATCCGGGCCCAGCCGGTAGACCGGCTTCCAGCCGTTGCCGGTTTTCTCCGCGGACTGTTGCGGGGTCTCCAGCTCGGCCGGTTCACCCCCGGCAATGGCTTCCAGCTCGGCGACGCGGGCCTGGTACAGCGCAGCGTTGCGCGAATTGGCCATGTCGATATTGGCGCGCAGCGCGGCAAGCGCATTGAGCGTGAAACGTGAACGGATCGGGCCAGGCTGGATCGTGCTGACACTTATGCCGGAGCCGTGCAGTTCCAGCCGCATCGTGTCGGTCAGTCCTTCAAGCGCAAACTTCGAGGCGTTGTAGGCACCGCGCTGGGGTGCGGCCACGATACCAAGCACCGACGAACACTGGATGATGCGGCCTGACCTCTGACGGTGCATGGCTGGAAGCAGCCGTGTGGTCAAATCGTGCCAGCCGAAGAAATTGGCTTCGAACTGCTGGCGCAAGGTGCTGGTGGAAAGGTCTTCCACCAGACCGGGTTGTCCGTAGGCGCCATTGTTGAACAGCGCGGTCAGCTTGCCATCCGTCATGGTCAACACCTGCGCCGCACATTCGGCGATGCTGGCGGCGTCCGCATAGTCCAGTTGCAGCGCCTCGAGCCCTTGCGCCTTCAGCATGGCGATATCTTCCGGCTTGCGTGCCGTGGCCAGCACCCGCCACCCGCGCGCCTTCATGCCGATGGCGCAGGTGTAACCGATGCCGGACGAACACCCGGTGATGAGGATGGAGCGGGTCATCCGGTGCCGGGTCAGTTCGCCTGTTCCAGCAAGCGCCTTGCAATGACCTGTGCCTGGATTTCACCAGCCCCTTCAAAGATGTTGAGGATGCGGGCGTCGCACAGCACGCGGCTGATCTGGTACTCCAGCGCAAAGCCGTTGCCGCCGTGGATCTGCAGGGCGTTGTCGGCGTTGTTCCAGGCGACACGGGCGCCAAGCAGCTTTGCCATGCCGGCTTCCACGTCGCAGCGGCGGCCGGCATCCTTTTCACGCGCCGAGAAATAGGTGAGCTGGCGGGCGGCCATCAGTTCCACCGCCATCATCGCCAGCTTGTCCGAGATGCGCGGGAACGAGATGATCGGCTTGCCGAATTGCACCCGGTCGAGCGCGTAGTTGAGGCCGAGGTCCAGCGCGTTCTGGGCCACGCCGATGGCGCGGGCGGCGGTCTGGATGCGGGCGGATTCGAATGTCTGCATCAGCTGCTTGAAGCCCTGGCCCTCTTCGCCGCCAAGCAGGTTTTCCGCCTTCACCTCGAAGTCCTCGAAGCGGATCTCGTATTCCTTCATGCCGCGATAACCGAGCACCTCGATCTCGCCGCCGGACATGCCGTCAGCCGGAAACGGGTTGTCGTCAGTGCCGCGCGGCTTTTCAGCGAGGAACATGCTGAGCCCCTTGTAGCCCGGCTCGTCCGGGTTGGTGCGCACCAGCAGCGTCATCACGTCGGCGCGGACCGGATGGGTGATCCAGGTCTTGTTGCCGGTGACCTTGTACACGTCGCCGTGCTTCACCGCGCGGGTGCGCAGGGAGGCAAGGTCGGAGCCGGTGTTGGGTTCGGTGAACACGGCTGTCGGCAGGATTTCGCCCGAGGCGATCTTTGGCAGCCACTTCTGTTTCTGCTCTTCGGTGCCGCCGGCGAGAATCAGTTCGGCAGCGATCTCGGGCCGGGTACCCAGTGAGCCGATGGCGATCCAGCCGCGCGACAGCTCTTCGGACACGAGGCACATGGATTCCTTGCCCAGTTCCATGCCGCCATACTGCTCCGGCAGGGTCAGCGCGAACACGCCCAGTTCGGCCAGCTTGTCGATGATTTCAAGCGGCACGTACTCGTTGTTGCAGTGCCAGGCGTGGGCATGGGCGGCGACATTGTCCTGGATGAAGCGGTTCATCTGCGAGCGCATTTCATCGAGCATCGGTTCGAGGCCGCAGTCGCCGGTGGTCAGGTTGGCCTGGCCGTCGGCCATCAGGTCAACGAGGCGGGCCCGCACGGCAGGGGTTGAGCCGTGGCGCAGCAATTCACCGGTGGTGCTGTCGTGAAGGGCGCGCATGTCGTCCGGCGTCAGGCCGAGCTCGTGCGGGCGGATCTGTTCCTGGCTGGTCATCGGAATGCCGCCGGCAATGTGGTTGAGGTATTCGCCGAAGCAGATCTGCGCGATCAGCTGCTCCAGCTCTCCAAGCCGGCCTTCCACTGCCAGCGCCGCCTGCCATCCGGCCATGGCACGCAAGGTTTCGGCGTAGGTGGCAAACCACGCCAGCCCGTGCACGGCGTGCTGCTCGCGGTCGATCGCCGCCGACATAAGCTTTCCGTTTTCGCTGACTTGCCGGACAAGCCGGGTGCGTGCCTTGGCGAACAGCCCATCGACAGCCTGCAGCGTGTCAGACATCAGTGCGTCAAGGTCAGGCAGCACACCCGGGTCGGGGCGAAGGTTCTCAGCGACACTCATCTTGCGGTCCTCACGATCATGCGCAACATCCATTGCAACCCAGTATAGGGCAGGCTTGCTGCGCTGCAATATTTAGAAAGTCGCATGCGTGAAGGCGGTGGCGGTTGATTTCAGGTGCGGCGCGTTGCCAGCATGACGGCACCTGCACAGACCGCCATGCCGGCAATCTGCAGCGGCACCAGTGCTTCATCGAACATCACCCAGGCAATCAGCGCGGTCACGCCCGGCACCAGGTAGAACAGCGTGGTGACGCGGGAGATCTCGCCGTGCCGGATCATCAGGTACAACAGGCTGATGGCGCCGATGGACAATACCAGCACAAGCCACGTCATGCCGAAGATGACGGGACCGTTCCAGGTGATGTCGAAGCTTTCTGTAGCCAGGGCTGCAATGCCCGTGACGATGGTTGCGCCCACGAACTGCCAGGCATTTCCGGTGCGAAGGTCAACCCGTGCCATGAACTTCTTCTGGTAGAGCGAGCCGAATGTGATCGACAGCATGGCCAGCACGTTGGCAGCGACAGTAACCGGCGTTATGCCCTCGGCTGTCAGGGTGAACTTCGGCCAGATCACCATGCTGATGCCAGCAAGCCCGATCAACAGGCCCGCCCAGTGGCGTGGCGTGATGCGTTCCTTCAGAAACAGTCCCGCCAGCAGCGCGGTTACCAGCGGTTGCAGGCCGACGATCAGGGCAGAGACGCCTGCCGGCATGCCTTTCCAGATCGACCAGAACACGAACCCCAGGTAGCCGCCATGCATCAGCGCGCCCGTGATCATGCAGTGCACAGACATGCGCCTGCCGGGCCAACTGGCGTTCATGGCAAAGCCGGCCACACACAGCAGCCCTGCGACAATGGCAAAGCGGATGGCAAGGAACGACAATGGTTCGGCATAGGGCGCGGTCAGGCGCGATCCGATGAAGCCCGTGGACCACAACAGCACGAAAATTACCGGTGCCACGCTCAGCCATGCCGGGGCAGCCGGATCATCAGTCGGGGTGGAGTTGCTGGGGTTCATGGAAGGCTTGGGGCTTTTGCGGCTGGCGTTGCAGGTGCCAAGGCAACCTTGTAGCGGAACTGGCATGCCGCTGGCGAGGAAAATGACCCCCGTCTGCCAGCAAGGGCTTGCAACCGGGGTCCGGAGTACCTTTATCAGAAGCGACCGAACCCTTGATACAGGACACCCGACCGCATGATCGACCCGCAGAAGCTGATTGAACAATTTCTTGGCGGCAGCGCCAGTGGCGCAAACGAGTCTGGCTCACGACCCGGTACGCCTGCCCAAACGCGCGGCGGCAGCCCGCTCGATGCCCTGCCGGACAGCCTGAAGGGCTTTGGCGGCGGGCTGGCGACCGGTGGGCTGGCGGGTATCCTGCTGGGCACCAAGGGTGGCCGCAAGATGGCAACAAAGGCGGTCAAGCTGGGTGGTCTCGCAGTGCTGGGCGGGCTTGCCTACAAGGCCTACACCAACTGGCAGCAGGGCAAGGCGGCATCGCAAGCCGACGCTCGCGATCCTGTCGGAGAAATGAAGAACATCACACCGAAGGCCGAGGGAACGCCGTTCCTGCCGGCTCCCCAGCACGAGCGCAACGAACTGGGCATGAAGCTGCTGCAGGCAATGATCGCGGCCGCCAAGGCGGACGGCCATATCGATGCGGAAGAACAGAAACGCATTTTCGCCCGGCTGGACGAGGCAGGTCTGAACGCCGAGGAGAAGGGCTTCCTGATGGACGAGTTGCGCAAGCCGCTCGACATTGATGCAATCGTGTCGCTGGCGGACTCGCCCGAGCAGGCAGTGGAGATTTACGCTGCCTCCTGCATGGCGATCGATCCGGATGATCCGGCAGAGCAGGCCTATCTTGCCATGCTGTCAGCCCGGCTGAAGCTTGCACCGGAACTGAAGCAGGGCGTCGAGAAGGAAGTGGCGGCGGTAATCGGCTGACCGCCCGCGGCCAGGCTCCAGACCCGTAAGTGTGGCCACACCGAGCGGCAGCCAGGCGGCCTGAGCTACCCGGTCCACATCGGTGTCCAACATACAGGTCAGTCCAGCGCACACTCCGGAGCCGGAGGCAACAGAACGAAATTGCCGACGTGAGCCTTTTTCTGAAATTCCTTCTGCGCCTCGACGATTTGAGCCAGCGGAAAGACCTTGGCAAGCAATGGGCGGATCTCCCCGCGCTCGATATAGGAAATGAGATTGGGGAAGACTGGTTCGTCCCAGGCTGTGCAGCCAATGAGTGTAACGTCTTTCAGATACATGTCCCGCATATCGAGTCTTACGATTGGGCCTGCAATCGCACCGGACGATACAAAACGTCCGCCGCGTTTCAGCACTTTCAGCATTTGCGGAAAGTTGTCGCCCGCCACGTTGTCGATCACGACGTCGACAGATGAATCGCCCAATTCGCGAACCAGATCGGTCTCCCGGTCAAGGATGATGTCCGCGCCGAGATCCCGCAGCAGGTCGAACTTGCCGGCGCTGGTGATCGCGGCCACACGCGCATTGCGGCGTTTTGCCAGTTGGAGTGTCGCAGACCCTACGCCTCCCGAGGCGCCAGCGATGAGGACAAGCTCATCTGCCTTGACGTCCGCACGGTGCAGCATGTTCTCAGCGGTGGCATAGGCGCAGGGAATGGTTGCAAGTTCGGCGTCAGACCAATTGCAGTACACCGCGAATGCCTCGCTTGCGGGGACCTTGACGTACTGCGCGAAGGCGCCGTTGAAATCCGAGGCCATCCAGATGGTTTCCATGTCGCCAAAGCCATTGGGCCGCATGCAGGCGCGTACCAGCACCCGCTTGCCGACAAGTCCGGATCCGGCATCATCAGTCGCCTGCACGACGACGCCGCAACAATCCGTGCCTTGTATCAAGGGAAATGGTGTCGTCTTGCTCCAACCGCCGTCAGGCTTGTCCTCAGCGGTGGTTTCCTGCGCCAGTGACGCCGCACTCGTGTCCGTCGTCACGCTGGAGGAATACCAGCCAAGACGGGTGTTGATTTCAGTATTGTTCACACCCGCCGCGAGGACGCGGATCAGGACGTCGCCGGGTTCCGGAACCGGTACCGGCACCTCGCGGAAGTCGAGCTTTTCATAGCCACCGTTGCCTGTCGTGACGACGGCCAGCATCGTCGGGTTCCCGCCAGGAGCATCGGGACAGTTCATCGGCCTTCCTTTCGCGAAACGCCGTGTACCGGGTGCGCTACACTTTCCCTGGCGCGCAGCCCGGTTTGGAGACTTGTGTTCAAGGGGGGGGTCGGCAAGCCTTAGCTGCCGCTTGCCTCCAGCACGTCCTCGAAGGTGCGCAGGCCGGTGCGCGGAGCGCTGACCAGCACTGCCATGTTGCCTGGCAGGTGCTTGTTCTGGCGCATCCGCATGTGGCCCTTGGGCACATCGTGCCACGAGTACACCTCGGACATGCACGGGTCGATGCGCCTGTTGATGACCAGCCGGTTGGCTAGGCTTGCCTGCATCAGGTTGGCGAAGTGCGAACCCTGCACGCGCTTCTGGTGCATCCACACATAGCGCGCGTCCATGGTCAGGTTGAAGCCGGTGGTGCCGGCACAGAACACGATCATGCCGCCGCGCTTGCACACCAGTGTCGAGACCGGGAATGTTGCTTCGCCGGGGTGCTCGAACACCATGTCGACGTTGTTGCCCTTGCCGGTGAAGTTCCAGATTGCCTTGCCGAACTCGCGCGCGGACTTCAGCCAGGTGTTGTATTCCGGCGTGTTGACGGTGGGCATCTGACCCCAGCAGTCGAACTTCTTGCGGTTGATCACGCCCTTGGCGCCAAGGCCCAGCACAAAGTCTGTCTTGTCGTCTTCGGAGATGACGCCAATGGCATTTGCACCGGCGGTGGCGATGAGTTGTACCGCCATCGAGCCAAGCCCGCCTGATGCGCCCCAGACGAGAACGTTCTGGCCGGGCTTCAGCGTGTGGGGCCGGTGGCCGAACAACATGCGATAAGCGGTGGCGAGCGTCAGCGTGTAGCACGCACCTTCTTCCCAGGTCAGATGCTGCGGGCGCGGCATCAGCTGGCGGGCCTGCACGCGGCAGAACTGCGCGAACGACCCGTCCGGCGTTTCGTAACCCCAGATGCGCTGCGAGGTGGAGAACATCGGATCGCCGCCGTTGCACTCCTCGTCGTCGCCATCATCCTGGTTGCAGTGGATCACCACCTCGTCGCCCACCTTCCAGCGGGTCACCTTGCGGCCCACCGCCCAGACGATGCCGGAGGCATCCGAGCCGGCGATGTGGTAGTCGGACTTGTGGCCGTCAAACGGCGAGATCGGAATGCCCAGCGAGGCCCAGACCCCGTTGTAGTTGACGCCGGCGGCCATCACCAGCACGAGCACCTCGTCGGAATCGATCTCCCACGTGGGCACCACTTCCACCTGCATCGCGGTGTCGGGTTCGCCGTGGCGTTCGCGCCGGATGGCCCAGGCGTACATGTTTTTCGGCACATGGCCCAATGGCGGAATTTCGCCGACTTCGTACAGGTCCTTGAGTGGCGCATCGCTGTTGGCGGGTGGAAGTGCTTGTTCGAGGTTTGCTGCCTGGGCCATGATTAAATTTTCCTCCGGTCTGGTGCCACAGCTTTACGCAACAATTGTTGCAATGCAACACGCCAATTTGTAGTAGCCCGGCCCACCAGCGGTTTACCGAATTTCAACCATCAGAAGATATTCTGAGGGCTGGAGTCGCACAATTCACGGCGGCTTACCGGCTGAAGGGTTGGGCAAATGGACGACTTTTTGCGTCTTATAGGCATCAACATACACTGGAGTTCGTACTCGCCATTCGGCGACGGTGCAGGCGGCAACACGTCGTTGCTGGTTGTGCTCGCCATGTGCCTGATCGGCACGACGATCATCAATGGCGTGCTGAAATTCGACTCGATGTTCAATACGATCGTGAACTTCTCGGCGCTGTTTGCAGGCGCCTATGTCGCCAACGTACTGGCGCGTACCTACCAGTTGCCGGGCATTGACAACCTGGTGATGGTGGCAATCTCGGCAAATGCCGGCATGGCCGTGGCTGCCGTGCTGCTGATGGTCTACTACCGGACCTCGTTCAACTGAACTTCCACATTCTGCGGTTCTGATGCCAAGGTCTGGTTGCACTGCAGCATCCGGCATGCTTGGATATTGTGCAGGATTCACGCTGCTGAACTCTCATTTTTGTATTGCGAGTTCACGTTCATTGACCGCCGGACAAACGCCACATGACACAGAAATCCCGCCGCGATCATCCATGGATCTTCAGGACCTATGCGGGTCACTCGACCGCCGAGGCGAGCAACGAGCTGTATCGCCGCAACCTCGAGAAGGGCCAGACCGGGCTGTCGGTTGCCTTCGACCTGCCGACCCAGACCGGCTATGACAGCGACCACGAGCTGGCGCGTGGCGAAGTGGGCAAGGTCGGCGTACCGGTGAGCCACATCGGCGACATGCGGATGTTGTTCAGGGACATACCGCTGGAGCGGATGAACACCTCGATGACCATCAACGCGACAGCTGCCTGGCTGCTGGCGCTGTACGTGGCGGTGGCGGAAGAACAGGGTGCGGACCGGGCCGAGCTGACCGGCACGACGCAGAACGACATCATCAAGGAATACCTGTCGCGCGGCACCTATGTGTTTCCGCCCGAGCCGTCGATGAAGCTGATCACCGACACAATCACCTGGTCGTGGGAGCAGTGCCCGAAATGGAACCCCATGAACGTGTGTTCCTATCACCTGCAGGAAGCAGGCGCGACGCCCGCGCAGGAGCTGGCCTATGCGCTGGCGACGGCGATTGCCGTGCTGGACGGGGTCAAGGCATCTGGCCGCGTGCCGGAAGCCGATTTTGCGCAGGTGGTCGGGCGGATCAGTTTCTTCGTCAACGCGGGCATGAAGTTTATCACCGAACTGAGCAAGATGCGCGCCTTCACCGAGTTGTGGAACGACATCTGCCGCGACCGCTATGGCGTTCAGGACGAGAAGCTGCGCCGGTTCCGCTACGGGGTGCAGGTCAACTCGCTGGGGCTGACCGAGCAACAGCCTGAAAACAACGTCTACCGCATCCTGATCGAGATGCTGGCGGTGGTGCTGTCCAAGAACGCGCGCGCACGCGCCGTCCAGCTGCCGGCATGGAACGAGGCGCTCGGATTGCCGCGTGCGTGGGATCAGCAATGGTCGTTGCGCATGCAGCAGATCATGGCGTTTGAAACCGACCTGCTCGAACACGCCGACATCTTTGACGGCTCGGCGGTGATCGAGGCGAAGGTCAACGAACTCAAGGCGGCAGCGTTGAAGGAACTAGAGGTGATCGACGCCATGGGTGGTGCGGTCGCGGCGGTCGAGAGCGGCTACATGAAGGCGGAACTGGTCAAGTCCAACAGTGCCCGCATCAAGGCCATCGAGGAAGGCCGCGAGACGGTGGTGGGCGTGAACGCCTACGAGACGAGCGAGCCATCGCCGCTGTCGGGTGGGGATGGCGGGTCGATCCTGACAGTGCCGGAACATGTCGAACAGGAACAGGTCGAGCGGCTGAAGGCATGGCGCAAGGCGCGCGACAATGCTGCCGTCGAGGCGGCGCTGGACGAACTCAGGGCCGCTGCAACGGACGGCCGCAACATCATGGAAGCCTCCATTGCATGCGCCAGGGCCGGCGTTACCACGGGCGAATGGGGCCAGACCTTGCGCGACGTATTCGGCCAGTACCGCGCGCCCACTGGTGTCGGCACGGTGGTCAGGTTGTCGGGTGAGGATTCGGAAGCGGTGCGGGCACAGGTCGAGGCGCTGTCTGCAAAGCTCGGTGTGCCGGTAAGGTTTCTCGTCGGCAAGCCGGGGCTGGACGGACACTCCAACGGGGCCGAACAGATTGCCGTGCGCGCCAGCGAGGTTGGCATGGAAGTGATCTACGAAGGCATCCGCCTGACGCCGGAAGAAATCGTGTCGGCCGCCATCGAGCAGGATGTGCACGTGGTGGGGCTGTCCATCCTGTCCGGCAGCCATGTGCCGATGGTGCGCGAAGTGATGAGCCGGTTGCGCGAAGCAGGTCTCGACAAGGTGCCGGTTGTCGTCGGTGGCATCATTCCCGAAGATGACGCCCGCATCCTCAAGCAGATGGGCGTGGCGCGGGTCTACACCCCGAAGGATTTCCGCATGACCGGCATGATGGGCGAGATCGTTTCGCTGGTCGAACGCCGGGTAAACGAGGAAGCCGCCTGAGGTGCCCGTTCCGGCCGTCAGCTTTCGCCCTGCGCACAAACCAGACCTTGCGCACATCATTGCGCTGATTGCCGATGACGGCATCGGCCGGTCGCGCGACGACGCCTCGCTGCCGCTGGACCCCGCCTATGGTGCAGCCTTCGACGCAATGATGGCTGATGCCAACCAGATGATGCTGGTCGGCGAGCTGGACGCGGAAATCGTGGGCTACCTGCAACTGACGTTCATTCCGGGGCTGAGCCGAAAGGGCGCCTGGCGCGGCCAGATCGAATCGGTGCGGGTGGCAAGCCGGCTGCGCGGCTCAGGCATTGGCGGCAGGATGTTGCAACATGCGATTGACCTGGCCCGTGCGCGCGGCTGCAACCTGGTGCAACTCACCAGTGACAAGACCCGCGAGGAGGCGCATCGCTTCTACGGGCGGCTGGGCTTCGTCGCCAGCCATGATGGCTTCAAGCTGGTCTTGTGATCCGTGCAACGAGAAGATGCGTATCGGCGTGTCCGCCGGGGATCACCGCTTCGCAGGTGTGACTGACGATCTCCAGTCCGAGCGCCGGTATCAGGGTGTCGAAGTTGCCGTCTGACCAAACTGCACCAGAGATGGCACACACCATCAACCCGCCGTCCCGCACCTTTTGAGCCAGCCCGGCAAAGCCATCCGCGCCGACATGGCCATGCAAGAACGTGCCTGCGCTGACAACGGCGTCATACTGGTCTTGGGCGGTGTTGAAAGGTTGGTTGAGATCGGCCTCGGTGAGCGAGGCATAGGCGTTTCGCCGGGCAGCGACAGCCAGCATTTCAGGCGAGATGTCGATGCCGTCGACATGGTGGAAACCATGCGACTGAAGCAGCGCCCCAACCGCGCCGGTGCCGCAACCGGCATCCAGTATGGCGACGCCGTCCGCTGGCTGCATGTGCGCGGCAAGAAGCTCAACCACGCGGGCCGTGCCGGTGACCTTGAGCGTGCCGTAAACATCCTCGTCGTAGGTGTCTGCCCAGGCTGCGTAGAGTTCGCGGGCCTCGCCGGCACCGGTGATGGCACGGGCGCGCCTTACCCGGTCAAGGGCGTTGTCCTTATCGGCGCTCACAGAGGTTCAGCCAGCTGTCGGGTTGACCGGCGGTCTGGTAGTTCCGTCCTGCGGTCCGGCTGATGAGACCTGCAATGCCATCGCCCTCGATGGCCTGAAGTTCGGTGCCGAAGCCCATTTCGTCCCACACGCCTGCATTGACTGAGAATGCAAACAGCGCACCCGGCTTCAACAGGCGGAACAGTTCTCGCAGGCATCCTGGACCAACATGGCCGTGGGTGAAGGTGCCGGTGCAGATGGCGCCGTCCCACGCCGCATCAGGCAGCGCGAGCGGGCCAGTCAGGTCGGCCTCGATGAGTTTGCGATAGATGCCGCGGTTACCAGCGACGCTGAGCATCTCGGCTGAATAGTCCAGGCCATCGATGACAGTGAAGCCATGGCCGGCAAGCTCGGCTCCCGCCAGCCCTGTCCCGCAGCCGACATCGAGCACACTCGATTGGCGGTCCCGCAAGTGACTTGCCAGCAATGCCGCAATATGCGCCGGCGAGGTGTAGCCCAGCCCGTCCAGCATGGTCCTGTCATAGGTGCCGGCCCAGTCGCGATACAGTGCGCGGGTGTCTTCGTCGGTTTCCAGCGAATAGGCGCGCTCCAGCAAGCGCGCGGCCTCGTCATCGACATCGGGCGGTATTCTGCTGGAACCGGTCATGACAATCAGTGTATCGCACTTATGCATGTTGGCAATGCGGGAGACTCCGGTGTGATCACAGGTGTAGGCGACGTGTCCGGTACGGTGGCACCGGTGTTTGCGCTGATCCTGATCGGGTTCGGGGCCGGCAAGGCGGGCTGGTTCGGCGAGGGCTCGGCACGCGGGCTGTCACAGTTCGTGTTCGCGTTTGCCGTGCCTGCCCTGTTGTTCCGGGCGATGGTGTCGTTCGGCTTGCCATCACAGCCGCCTTGGGCGCTGTGGGGGGCGTTTTTCGGGGCCGTGGTGGTGATCTGGGTGCTGGCGATCGGCCTGTCGCGCAAGGTGCCGGGCCTTGGCGGTTCGGGCGGAGCGCCGGCCGCGCTGGGGGCCGGTTTCGGCAACACGGTGATGCTGGGCCTGCCGCTGGGCGTGGCGCACTTCGGCAATGCGGCGCTGTTGCCGATGGCGTTGATCCTGACCATCCACCTGCCACTGCAATGGCTGGCTGCCACGGTGCTGGCGCAGGCAGCAACGGGGGCCACAAACCGAAATGGCCTTGTGCGGGCGCTGGCAAGGGACCTCGTCGGCAATCCGATCATCATCGGTATCGTTGCGGGCACCTTGTGGAACTTTACCGGGTTAGGACTGGCGCCGGTGGTTGACAAGGTGACTTCCATGCTGGGGCAGGCGGCCGTGCCGGCAGCGTTGTTTGCACTCGGGCTGTCCCTGTCGCGGTTCTCGATTGCCGGCAACAGGACGGCGCTGGCCGTGCTGCTGGTGCTGAAGCTTGCCGTCATGCCGGTGGCGGCTTGGTTGCTCGCCACCCAGGTATTCGAGCTGGGCCGCGTCGAGGCAGAGGTGGTCACGCTGTTTGCAGCGCTTCCCGCCGGGGCCAATGCCTATATTTTTGCCGAGCGGCAAGGCAGTGGCGAGGCGGTTGTCTCGGCGGCGATCGCGGCCGGCACCGCCTTGTCGGTGGTTAGCCTTAGCGTGGTGCTGATGCTGCTCGGCTGAGGCGGTCAGCCGAACCCCAGCAGGATGCGGATGTCTGCGGCAGTTGCGCCGTCGTCGCGCAGCGAGGCGAGTGAGCGGTCACCGGCACTCTTCGACAGCTTGCGGCCGGTCTCGTCCGGGATCAGCGGATGGTGGATGTAGGCGGGTTGCGGAAACTCCAGGATCGACTGCAGCACACGGTGGATCGAGGTGGCGTGGAACAGGTCGTGGCCGCGCGTGACATGGGTGATCGCCTGCAGGGCGTCATCGTGGACGACGGCGATGTGGTAGCTGGTGCCGATGTCCTTGCGGGCCAGGATGACATCACCCCAGCGCTGCGGTTGGCAGGCAACGGTGCCGGTTTGGCCGTCCGGGCCGGTGCCAAGCTCGCGAAAGGTGAGGTTGGACCCGGCAGCGACGATGGCCTTGGCCATGTCGAGGCGCAAGGCATAGGGCTGGCCGGCCGTCATTCGGCGCTGGCGCTCCTGCGCTGTCAGCAGGCGGCAATGGCCGGGGTATATGACGGCACCATCGGGATCGCGCGGGCCCTCATGGGTGGCGAGTTGCGCACGGGTGCAGAAGCACGGGTAGAGCAGGCGCAGGCGTTCAAGCCGGTCGATGACGGCGATGTAGTCGTGCATGTGGCGCGACTGGCGGCGAACCGGTTGCGGCCAGTGGAGGCCCAGCCATGAGAGGTCTTCGGCAATGGCGTCGACGTACTCCTGCCTGCAGCGCGCGGTGTCGATGTCCTCGATGCGCAGCAGGCACTGACCGTCATGCAGACGCGCCTGCTGCCAGCTGAACAGGGCCGAGTAGGCATGGCCGAGGTGAAGCCGCCCGTTGGGGCTTGGGGCAAAGCGGAACTTGCGTCCTGCCATCATGCGCCTTTCGTCGTTCCGGTTGCTGCCGCCGGGCGTGCCGGTATAGTCGGCCTTCATGCAGGCAAACGGATTTGCGATCAACACGCAGTATGATCTGGAACGGGCGGCAGAGGCTCTCGTGGCGGCGGACCCACGCTTTGGCCTGTTGCATGCACGCAATGGATTGCCCCGCTTGCGGCGCCGGCCGGGCGGGCTGGAGGGGCTTGGCTGGATCGTGACCGGCCAGCTGATTTCGGCGCGGGCGGCAGCGGTGATCTGGGGCCGGGTCAGCGCGGCGCTGGCCCCGTTCGAGCCGCACGTGCTGGCTGAGCTCAACGAGGCAGAAGTTGCCAGCCTTGGCCTGACTAGGGCGAAGGCGCGCACCATCATTGCTGCATCTGCCGCCGTGCGCGATGGCAGCTTCAGCTTCGAGGCACTTGAGGCGCTGGACGATGCGCAGGCGTCGGCGGCACTGATGCGGCTGAAGGGCATCGGCCGGTGGAGCGCCGACATCTACCTGATGACGTGCATGGGCCGCAGCGATGCGTGGCCGGCCGGCGACCTTGCCGTACGGGTGGGGTTGCAGCGGTTGCTGGGCCTGGATGAGCCACCGCCCGTTGCTGCGATGGACGGGCTGGCGGACGCCTGGCGGCCATGGCGGTCGGTTGCGGCTCGCTACCTGTGGGACCATTACGTTGCGGAGCAGGGCAGTGCCGGCGGGTGACGCGTGTGGATCGTCAGATCACAGGGTGGGACGGGTAAATTTCGGGCCTTCACACGTTCGTTGCACAAGATATAGTAGTGCTGTCTCACCTTGGATTCACCATCCAGAATCAGGGGAAGGAACGTGCTGCACGCCAACGTCGCGCCGGAAAGTTGCCCGGCCCTCGTCCTGAATGCCGACTACAGACCACTCAGCTATTATCCGCTGTCACTGTGGTGCTGGCAGGATGTGGTCAAGGCGGTGTTTCTTGACCGCGTGGACATCGTGTCGGAGTACGACACCATGGTGCGCTCACCCAGCTTCGAATTCCGGCTGCCGTCGGTCGTGTCGCTCAAGTCCTACGTCAAGCCGGCCCGGCATCCGGCGTTCACCCGGTTCAACGTGTTCCTGCGGGACAGGTTTACCTGCCAGTATTGCGGCCACGGCGAGGAGTTGACGTTCGATCACGTGGTGCCACGGTCGAAGGGCGGGCAGACCACCTGGGACAACGTGATCACCGCCTGCAGCCCGTGCAACCTGCGCAAGGGCAACAAGATGCCACGGGACTGCGGCATGCACCCGGCCAGCCTGCCGGAAAAGCCTACGGTGCACCAGCTGCACGCCAACGGACGGCATTTTCCGCCGAACTACCTGCACGACAGCTGGCAGGATTATCTCTACTGGGATACCGAGCTCGACCCGTAGGCGTATGTGCGCCTGATTCCGATGGCCGCAAGCGCCACAAGCACTACCGACACAACCACGTTCCAGCCGGCAAACGACAGACCGAACATGCGCCACTGGGCATCGGAGCAGTTGATCACCTTCGCCCTGGTGAGGTCAGGCAGGCCACCGGACAGACCGGCGCCGGACGAGCACGCTGCAGGGCCTTCAAACCAGCCCCATTCCACGCCCGAGTGATAGATGCCCAGCCCGGCGTTGAGCAGGAAGGCCAGCGCCACGGCGAGGAAAGCCCAGCGCACGACGTCGATGTCGGTGCCCGGCCGGCCAAGGCGAATGACGATGAGCGCGAGCACGGGCAGCGAGAAATAGTAGGCCCAGCGCTGCTGCAGGCACAACGCACACGGCTTGTAGCCGCCGACGATCTCGAAGGCCCACGCGCCTGCCAGGGTGGCGGCGGCAAGCGCCAGCGTCATCAGGGCAATCTGGCGTACCTGCTGCTGATCTCGTGTCATGGCACCCGAGCCTAGTAGTTAAAGCAGGTATTTCACGGCGACAAAACCGCCCACCAGCAGAACGCCGGCAGCGAGGGTGACCAGCCCGAGGTACTTCTCGATGAACAACCGCACCGGCTCGCCGAAGAAGTAGAGCAGCCCGCACACAAGGTAGAAGCGGATGCCGCGCGACACCACGGACGCTGCGATGAACACCGGCAGCGCCATCTCCGTGACGCCGCTCATCAAGGTGATTACCTTGTAGGGAAACGGCGTCAGCCCGGCAAAGAACACGATGGGCAGGCCCCACTCGTTGAACTTGTCCTGGAAGTCGATGAACTTGTTGCCGAGCTGGTAGAAGTCGATGATCATCTGGCCGAGGGTGTCAAACAGCCAGTAGCCGATTGCGTACCCCGCGAGGCCGCCCAGTACGGATGCGATTGTGCAGATGGTGGCGTATATCCAGGCCCGGCGCGGCTTGGCCAGGGTCATCGGCACCAGCAGGGCATCCGGCGGGATCGGAAACACCGAGCTCTCGATGAACGAGACAAACGCCAGTATCCATTGCGCGTGGCGATGGGCGGCAAGTCTCATGAGCCAGTCGTATATTCCTCTCAGCATGGCCGACGGCAATACGCTGGCGCCGCCGATTTGTCCATCGGGCTTGTTGGCTGCGGCATTGCGGCAAGGTTTGCTGTTGACGATGGCCATTGGCGGCCTATAGTCCGGCGCGATTTGAGGGCCCCTGTGGCGGAACTGGTAGACGCGGCAGACTCAAAATCTGTTGCCTGAAAGGGCGTGCTGGTTCGATTCCGGCCAGGGGCACCAAATCCACCCTCCTGCAGGGGCCGCCGCGACAACAATGCCGGCGTCCGTACCGGGGCCGCCATTGATCCCGGCACGGCAGGAGTGCTACCCATGAGGCGGTGGACCGGGGGCGGCACACACGGATTGGAGCCTGGTTTGCGACTTATCAACCTGTTCAAGCCGCTGGTCACGGCCGGCGCGGTTTCGGCAGCCCTGGCGGGCGCGGCTGCAACGCCAGCCATGGCGGCAAACCCCGTGCTGGTGTTCGATGCCGCCACGGGCCAGGCCATCGTGGCGCGGGATGCCGGCAAGCCCTGGTACCCTGCATCACTCACCAAGATCCTGACGGCCTACGTCACGTTTCGCGCCATCGAACAGGGCAAGCTGTCGCTCGATACCAAGCTGACGGTCAGCAAGGCCTCGTCTGAGCCGCCGCCCAGCAAGATCGGCTTCAAGCCCGGCACCAAGGTATCCGTCGATTTCGCGTTGCAGGCGCTGCTGGTCTATTCCGCCAATGACATGGCGGCCCTGCTGGCTGAAGGCGTGGCGGGTTCGCAGCAGAACTTCGCCCGGCTGATGAACGCAACGGCCCGCGAGCTTGGCATGACCGGATCGCATTTCGTCAATCCGCACGGGCTGTTCGACAAGCAGCAGGTGACAACGGCCCGCGACATGGGACTGCTGGCCCTGGCGCTGATGACCCGCTATCCGCAGGCCCGGAAATACTACTCGGCCCCGTTCGTGACCGCCGGCAAGCGCAAGCTGCGCAACCGCAATCACCTGATGAAGATCTGGGACAAGGCCGACGGCATGAAGACCGGGTTCATCTGCCCGTCGGGGTTCAACCTGATCGGTACCGCGACCGTGGGCGGCCGCAAGCTGGTCACGGTGCTGTTCGGCACGCGCTCGGGCATGGCGCGGGCCCACAAGGCCAAGGTGGTGATGGAAAATGCTGCCGGCTATGGCGGGTCCATGGCGCTGTCTGCCATCGCCAACGAGGGCGGCACCCCGGTCAACCTCCGCAAGGAGGTTTGTGGCGGGGAAGGGCTGCGCATGGTTGATGCCAACGAGTTCAACGGCTGGGGCGCCACGTTCGGCAAGTACAAGAGTGCCGCCGAGGCCGAAGCGGTTGTGTCGGGCATCGAGGCGGTCAGGTCCGCCGTGCTGAAGAACGCGCCTGCGGGCGTGGTACGGCTGCCTTACACCAAGGATTTCGTGCCGGTCTCGTACGCCATGACGCAAGCCGACAGCCAGGCGTTGTGCCAGGCCGTGACGGCATCGGGCGGATCGTGTGATGTCGTGGCACCCGCCACGTTCGCCTCGTTTGCCAGCCTGGCGGGTCGCGAAAAGGCAAAGGGCAGCCAGCCGGCCGGGGCTACGCCGCAAGCCGTCAAGACGGCGCCTGCCCGCAAGGAACGCACCTCGGCATCGGGCCGCTGACCGTGATGCAACCAGGCCGCGCCTGCTGGCTTTTAAAAGCATGACAAGCATTGGCAGGGGGGCCGCCTTCGCGCTGGCGGGCGGTATCATCTACGGGCTGGCCCCGCCGTTCACGCGGTTTGCGTTCAACGCCGGCGTACCCGTCATCGAGACGGCGTTCTGGCGGGTCGCGGCGATGTCGGCTCTGATCGGGCTGGCGGCCATCATCTGGCGCTGGCGCATCCGGGTGCCGGCCGGGTCAGGCTGGCTGCTTTGCCTGATGACGCTGGCAACCGGGTCCATCTCCATCGGCTATCTCGGTGCGGTCCAGTACATGCCGGTGGCCCTGACGGTGATCATCTTCTTCACCTTTCCAATCATCATCCTGTTGCTGTCTCCGCTGATCGAGGGACAACGCATTACCCTTGTACAGTGGCTGATCGGCATCATGGCCTTTGCCGGGCTGGTGATCGCAATAGGTCCCGGTGGCGGCGCGGCTGACTGGCGCGGCCTGCTGCTGGCGACCATGGCGGCAGCCGGGGCGATGACGCAGTTCTTCGTGGGCCGTGCCCTGTCTGCCCGGATGGAGGTGCTGCATTTCGGCCTGATCGTGCACCTGGCGCTGGTGCCGGTGCTCGGCGCCATGGTGATTTGGCTGCGGGGCGGGTTTGCCATGCTTCATGGCGGCACTGGCGTTCCGCCCGAGGGAATTGCCGTGACCGGGCTTGTTGCGCTGACTGTTGTGGCGCTGTCGTATGGCGTGGCGTTCCTGTGCCAGATGTCGGCGCTCAAGCTGGCACCTGCCTCGACTGTCGCGCCGTTTTTCAACATCGAGCCGGTCACTTCGGTGGCGGTGGCGGCGATCCTGCTGGCCGAGCCGCCCTCCACGGAGGAACTCATCGGTGGCGGGCTGGTGCTGGCAGCCCTGTTTGCAGCGGGGGTTGCCGGGCGGCGCGTTCGCAGGCAAGACTCGTCCACTGATACCGGACATGCCGGAGGCTAGTTCAAGCACATGACGCACCCACTTCCCGTTTCGGTCCTGACAGGCTTCCTGGGGGCCGGCAAGACCACGTTGCTCAACGCCCTGTTGAAGGATGAGGCGCTGGCCAATGCAGCGGTGATCATCAACGAGTTCGGCGAGATCGGCATCGACCACCTGCTGGTTGAGACCGCCGATGGCAACGTGTTCGAGATGTCGTCGGGGTGCCTGTGCTGCACCATCCGGGGCGACCTGGTGGACACGCTGCTGGACCTTGCAGAGCGCCGCGCCAATGGCAGCGTGAAGGCCTTCGACCGGGTGATCATCGAGACCACAGGGCTTGCCGATCCGGCCCCCGTGCTGCAGACCCTGATGGGGCATCCGCAATTGCTGCAACTGTACCGGCTGGAGAACGTGGTAACCGTGGTGGACAGCGTGAACGGGCTGGCCACGCTGGATGCGCACGAGGAAGCCGTGCGCCAGGTGGCCGTGGCGGACCGGGTGGTGCTGACCAAGACCGACCTGCTGACCGGGCTCGACGGCGAGACGAAGTTGCACGACACCATTTTCCGGCTGCGCCAGCTGGCACCGGCTGCCCGCCTGCTGAGCACGCATCGCGGCGAGGCAACGGCGGCGCGGCTGTTTGACCTGGAGGGCGAACCCGGTGACAGGGCGTCCCGGGTGAGGCGCTGGATGGCGGCGGATGCATTCGAGGCGCCGGGCCGGGCGGCGCGCGGACGGGCGCGGCGTCGCGGTGCCGGTGATGCAACCAGCTCCGGCAGCTCGCATGAGCATGCGCATGATCACGGCAACGGGCATGACGGGCATGAGGGGCATGATGGGCAAGGCGATCATCATCATCACGATGTGAACCGGCATGACGAACATATCAGTTCGTTTTCGGTCGCGACCGACCATGCCATCGGGCAGATGCAACTGGAGCTGTTCCTGGAGCTGTTGCAGAGCTACCACGGGCCGAACCTGCTGCGGATGAAGGGCATCGTGAAGATGCAGGATGATCCGGAGCGGCCAATGGTGCTGCATGGCGTGCAGCACGTGCTGCACCCGCCGGAGCGGCTGCCGCGGTGGCCCGATGACGACCGGCGCACGCGGCTGGTGTTCATCACCCGCGATATCGCGCGGGCTGAGCTGGAACAGTTGCTGCAGGCGTTTACCGATCCGCTGACCGGCGGGCCGGAAGCGTTTTCCGATGACACGCTGTCTTTGCGGCGGGGCAAGTGAATGATCAGGTTCTACGGCCTGAAAAACTGTGACAGTTGCCGCAGGGCCCGCACATGGCTGGATGCCAGGGGCATTGCCAGCGTGTTCCATGACATCCGCGAGGATGCACCGGATGAAGCAACCATCGCCAAGTGGGCCGCGAAGGTGGGCTGGGAAACGCTGTTGAACCGGCGCGGCACCACCTGGCGCGGGTTGCCCGAGGCCAGCAAGGCCAATGTCGATGAAGCCTCTGCCATCCGGCTGATGACGGGCAATCCGGTGCTCATCAAGCGGCCGGTGATGGTTGATGGCGAAGCGGTCTTCGTGGGCTTCGACCCTGATTTGCGCGCGGCGCTGGAATCACGCGGCTGAGGCCCGTGCGCCCTGCGGCTGCCTGAACGACACATGCAATGCACTCACTTGGCATGAGTTTTCCTGATGATGAAAGTCAGTTCGCCCGCGTCCTGACCCTGCCATAAGAGTTCGTTGCCGCTCTCGCTGCAATAGTGTGGAAAGTCGATCGCGGCAGCAGGGTCGGTTGCCAAAATCTTCAATGATTCTCCATGGTTCATGGTCGAAAGGCGCTTTCTGGCCTTGAGCACCGGCAGCGGGCACTGAAGCCCCCTGGTGTCGAGTTCGTGGTCATGATCTGGGGTCAACGAGGCGTTCTCCGGTATAACATTTAATTCTGTCTGGCGAGATCGGTTGGTGTTGCGTCGCAAACGGCGTGACGTCATTATGGCGCGATCTGATAATCCCGCAGCACACGCGCTTGCCTGCAACAGCAGTAGCGCATGTGCACGGAGGCAGGAAACACCAATGAACAAGCATACCAACGGCGACAGCTTCAAGCCGATCCGTCCCGGCCGTGGCGGCAAGTCCAAGGGCCGCGCCTTTCCGAAGGGCCGGGTGGTGGATGTCGCCGCCCATGACGAGGTCATCGAGCTGCTCGATGCGCACCGCCCGCTCAAGCGCGACATGCTGATCGAATACATGCACCTGATCCAGGACCGCTGGGGCTGCCTGTCGGCCGGTCACCTGCACGGGCTGGCCGAAGAGATGAAGCTGCCGCAGGCCGAGGTATTCGAGGTGGCGACGTTCTATCACCACTTCGACGTGGTCAAGGAAGGCGACGCGAAGCCGGCCGAGATCACCATCCGGGTGTGTGACTCGCTGTCGTGCGAGATGGCAGGCGCGCAGGACATCATCAAGGCGCTTGGCGCCCATGCGCCGGCCAATGTGCGGGTGCTGCATGCGCCGTGCATGGGCCTGTGCGACGTGGCACCGGCGGCGGCTGTCGGCCACAACTATGTCGGCAACGTCACCGTCGAGAACCTGGTGCTGCTGGCGCGCAACCATGAAACGCAGGCCGATGTCCCGGCCTACCAGACACTGGAAGACTATCGTTCCGAAGGCGGATACGAGCAGCTCACCAAGCTGCGTGGCGGGTCGAGGACGCCGGATGAGGTGATCGACACCCTGCTCGAGGCCGGCCTCAAGGGGCTGGGCGGTGCGGGCTTCCCGTCGGGACAGAAGTGGAAATTCGTGCGTGCCGGCAGTGGTCCGCGCTACATGTGCATCAATGGCGACGAGGGCGAACCCGGCACGTTCAAGGACCGGCTCTACCTGCGCACCCGTCCGCACCAGTTTCTCGAGGGCATGCTGATCGGCGCGTGGGGCGTCGAGGCCGAGGGCTGCTACATCTACCTGCGCGACGAATACCCGTGTGCGCGCAAGATCCTGCAGCGCGAGATCGCACAGCTTGAGCAGGCCGGTATCGTCAAGCCCGGCTACATCCACCTGCGCCGGGGCGCGGGTGCGTACATCTGCGGCGAGGAAAGCGCGATGATCGAGTTGCTGGAGGGCAAGCGTGGCCTGCCGCGCCATCGCCCGCCCTATGTCGCCCAGGTCGGCCTGTTCAACCGGCCAACGCTGGTACACAACATCGAGACCGTCTACTGGATGCCGAAGATCCTGAGCGAAGGGCCGGACTGGTTCTCAAGCCAGGGCCGCGGCGATCACAAGGGTCCACGCTCATACTCCGTGTCGGGCCGGGTGAAGACCCCCGGCGTGGTGCTGGCACCGGCCGGATCGACCGTCAACGAGCTGATCGCGCTGTGCGGCGGCATGGCCGCGGGCCACGCCTTCAAGGGCTACCTGCCCGGCGGCGCATCCGGGGGCATCCTGCCGGCCTCGCAGGGCGACGTGCCGCTCGACTTTGGCGGCGAGCTGGCCAAGCTCGGCTGCTTTGTGGGCTCGCATGCAATCGTGGTAATGTCCGACAAGGACTCGATGCGCGATGCGGCGGTGAACCTGCTGAAATTCTTCGAGGACGAATCCTGCGGCCAGTGCACGCCCTGCCGTGTTGGCTGCGAGAAGGCCGTCAAGCTGATGCAGGACGGTCCCTGGGACGAGGCGCTGCTGGGCGAGTTGACCACGGCGATGGCCGACGCCTCGATCTGCGGCCTGGGGCAGGCTGCGCCAAACCCGATCCGAACTGTCATGACGCACTTCAAGGAGGACGTTTCGTAATGTCCGGCACAACTATCAAGTTCACGCTCGACGGCCATGAAGTCGAGGCACGTGACGGCGAAACCATCTGGCAGGTCGCCAAGCGCGAAGGCACATCCATCCCGCACCTGTGCTGGCGCGACGAGCCCGGCTACCGGGCCGACGGCAACTGCCGCGCCTGCATGGTCGAGATCGAGGGCGAGCGGGTGCTTGCCGCCTCGTGCCTGCGCAAGCCGTCTGCGGGCATGGTCGTCAACTCCCAGAACGAACGCTCGAAGTCTGCCCGTAAGATGGTGATCGAGCTGCTGATGGCTGACCAGCCGTCGCGCGAGGATGCGCACGACCGGCAGTCGTCGTTCTTCAAGTGGGCCGACTCGATGGAAGTGGACGTGTCGCGCTTCCCGCGTGACGATGCGCCCAAGGCCGATGTGTCGCACCCGGCCATGGCCGTGAACCTTGATGCCTGCATCCACTGCAACCTGTGTGTGCGCGCCTGCCGCGAAGTGCAGGTGAACGACGTGATTGGCATGGCCTATCGCGGCCCGCACGAGAAGATCGTGTTTGACTTCGACGATCTGATGGGTGCATCGACCTGTGTTGCGTGCGGTGAGTGCGTGCAGGCATGCCCCACCGGTGCCCTGATGCCGAAGACCATCGTGGACGAGGATGGCCGCGGCAGCCGTGGCGCCGAGCGCGAAGTGGACAGCGTCTGCCCGTATTGCGGGGTGGGTTGCCAGATCACCTACAACATCCGGACCGACGAGAAGTCAGGCCGGGAATACATTGCCTATGTCGAGGGCAAGGGCGGACCTGCCAACGAGAACCGGCTGTGCGTAAAGGGCCGGTTCGGCTTTGATTACGTGGCCTCGCCGGAGCGCCTGACCAAGCCGCTGATCCGCAAGCCGGGGCTTGAGAAGGGCATCAACATGGACCCGCTCAACCCGCTCACCCACTTCCGGGAAGCAAGCTGGGAAGAGGCACTTCAGTTTGCCTCGAAGGGGTTGAAGACCATTCGTGACGAACACGGCGGCAACGCGCTGGCGGGGTTCGGCTCAGCCAAGTGCTCGAACGAAGAAGCCTACATGTTCCAGAAGCTGATCCGGACCGGCTTCGGCACCAACAACGTCGATCACTGTACGCGGCTGTGCCATGCCTCGTCCGTTGCAGCTCTGATGGAAACCATCGGCTCGGGCGCGGTGACGGCACCGTTCACGGCGGTGAAGGATTCGGACGTGATCGTGGTGATCGGGGCCAACCCGACCGAGAACCATCCGGTGGCCGCAACCTACTTCAAGCAGGCCGCCAAGCGTGGTGCCGAGCTGATCATCATGGATCCGCGCGGCACGGCGATGAAGCGCTATGCCAGCCACATGCTGCAGTTCAAGAACGGCGCAGACGTTGCCTTGCTGAACTCGCTGATGCACGTGATCGTCGAGGAGAAGCTGTATGACGAGCAGTACATCCAGGCCCACGCCGAGGGCTTCGACAAGCTCAAGCAGCACCTGACCAAGTTCAAGCCGGAAGACATGGCGGCAATTTGCGGCATCTCGGCTGAAGAGATCCGCACGGTTGCCCGCAAGTATGCCAAGGCAAACGCGGCCATCATCTTCTGGGGCATGGGCGTATCGCAACATACGCATGGCACCGACAATGCGCGCTGCCTGATCTCGCTGGCGCTGATGTGCGGCCAGACGGGCCGGGCCGGCACAGGCCTGCACCCGTTGCGTGGCCAGAACAACGTGCAGGGCGCGTCTGACGCAGGCCTGATCCCGATGGTGTTCCCGGACTACTCCAAGGTGAGCGATCCGAAGAACCTCGAGAAGTTCGAGAAGTTGTGGGACGCAAAGCTCGATCCCAACCCCGGCCTGACTGTGGTCGAGATCATGGACGCGGTTCACAATGACAAGATCAAGGGCATGTACATCATGGGTGAGAACCCGGCGATGTCGGACCCGGACGCCAACCATGCGCGCGATGCACTGGCCAAGCTTGAACACCTCGTCGTGCAGGACATCTTCCTGACCGAAACGGCAATGTTTGCCGATGTCATCCTGCCCGCCACCGCGTGGGCCGAAAAGGATGGCACCGTGTCAAACACCAACCGGCAGGTGCAGATGGGCCGCAAGGCCATCAACCCGCCCGGCGAAGCGCGTGACGACTGGTGGATCACGCAGGCGATTGCCAATGGCATGGGCCTGAGCTGGACCTATGCGGGCCCTGCCGACGTGTTTGCCGAGATGAAGCTTGCCATGCCGTCGCTCGACAACATCAGCTGGGACCGGCTGATCACCGAAGACGTTGTGGCTTACCCGTGCCCCGCACCTGACCATCCGGGCATGGACATCGTGTTTTCTGACCGGTTCCCGACTGCGACCGGGCTGGGCAAGATGGTGCCGGCAGAAGTGCTGCCACCCGATGAGCAGCCCGACGCGGAGTATCCGTACATCCTGTCAACGGGCCGCCAGCTTGAACACTGGCATACCGGCTCGATGACGCGACGCTCGCACGTACTGGATGCGGTGAACCCGGAACCGGTGGTGCAGATGAGCTCGCGCGACATCCTGAAGCTCGGCATCAAGGCCGGTGACATGGTGCGCATTTCCAGCCGCCGTGGCGAGATCGAGATCATGGTGCGCGAAGACAACCAGGTGGCACCAGGTGCCGTGTTCATTCCGTTTGCTTTCGTTGAAGCAGCAGCGAATGAACTGACCAACCCGAAGCTTGATCCGTTTGGCAAGATTCCGGAGTTCAAGTTCTGCGCCGTGAAGGTTGAACCGGCCTCAAGCGGGCGCATGGAAGCAGCCGAGTAACAGCCCGGTCAGCGCTGGCCGCGCACCAGGTTCCAGACGACCGCCAACAGAACGATGCCGCCACCGGCCCAGGTTGCCAGTGGCGGCATTTCGTTGAGAATGAGCAGGGCCCAGATGGGGGCCAGCGGTGTTTCGAGAGTACCGATCAACCCCGTACGCGCTGCCGGTATGAGCCGGGCGCCTTCGGTCATCATCACGTGGGCTGCCGCAAAGGCCAGGCCGAAGACCGCGATGATCAGTACATCACGGCCTGATACCGAAAACGGCGAGGTGAACATGCTGGCAATGACGGCGGTGATGATCGCCGAAACGCAGGCGGCCAGCACCATCGGTTCACTCGAGTAGCGGCGGATGAGGACCATCATGGTGGCCATGCCGATGGCCATGAGGATGCCCAGCCCGTCACCCTTCAGGTTGGGCGTACCCAGTGATCCACTGGCCATGACAAGGACGCCGGCGAAGGCGACGCCTGCGGCGAGCAACGTGGAGCGCCGGGTGGCTTCACGGTACAGAAGCCAGCCGATGGCAGCCGCCAGGAACGGCGTACAGGCAAAGAACACGGCGACGTTGGCAACCGAGGTGTGCTTGAACGCGGCAATGAAACACACGGTGGCGGCAGCGCCGATGAACACCACGGCCCAGCCCGGTGCGCCCATGCGGCGCAACTGGCCCCACTGGCCCGGCCCGTCTTTCCAGCGCACATACAGAAGGATCGGCACGATGGACACAACCGAGCGCCAGAAGATCACGCCCCACTCGCTGGTCTCTGCCGCCTTGGTGAAGATGCCCGCCATGCTCCACAGCACGGCGGATGCTGCAACGAGCAAGGTACCGCGCGCGGCGGCAGAGTGACCGGAGGTCTGGAGCATCTGGGGCAAGCCTTCGAGGGGTGGAAAACCGGTGCAGCAACCCGGTGGGGACGGTGCCACTGCGCAGCTTGTGATGGTATACAAGACGCAAGACCAGGTAAGGATAAATCATGGCTGTTCTGAAAAAATCCAGGCTGACCGGGCGCGTCACCGCCTTGCTGGTTTCGCCTGATCGCGGGGCGGGGCTGCAGAAGGCGGCGGTCGACCGGCTCGGGCTGGTGTTCGACGGGATCGTGGGCGATTGCCATTCGAGCCGCATCTACAAGTCTGACTCGCGGGTGTTGCAGCAGTACAAGCGTGGTGTGCCGATTGCCAACACGCGGCAGGTGTCGATCGTGTCGCAGGAGGAGCTGGCCGAGGTGGGCGAAATCATGCAGTCAGGGCCGCTGAAGCCGGAGTGGCTGGGTGCAAACCTCGTCACGTCGGGCATTCCGGAACTGACCCTGTTGCCGCCCTCAACCCGGATGATGTTTTCATCCGGCGCCACGCTGATCGTGGATGGCGAGAATGCACCGTGCCGGCAGGTAGGTGACGTGATTGAGCAGCATCTGCCCGGCAAGGGCTGGCAGTTTCCAAAGGCTGCGCAACACAAGCGCGGGCTGGTGGCCTGGGTCGAGAAGGAAGGCAGCATCGCGGTAGGCGACGAGATCGTGCTGCACATCCCGCCGCAGCGGCTATACTCGCACGCATGAGCCGTCCGCGAGACATTGCCGAGTTTGCCATCGTGCCTGATCCGGATGACGTGCGCCTGTCGCGCGGCGTGACCGGCATTGACCAGTCTGGCGCGGAAGTCGAAACCCACGTGGTGCACGAGCGCCCGCTGACGATCTATCTCAACGCGCAGGAGATCGTTACGGCGATGACCATCGGCGATCATCCGGACTGGCTGGCCGTGGGCTACCTGCTCAACCAGGGCATGCTGAAGCCGGACGACGAGATCACCGGCATCGACCATGACGATGACCTCGAGGTGATCGTTGTGCGCACGGTGCGTGAGACCAACTTCGAGGAGAAGATGAAGAAAAAGACGCGCACCTCGGGCTGCGCGCAGGGCACCGTGTTCGGCGACATGATGGAGAACTTCGAGACCATCAGGCTGGCGCCGGATGCCGTGGTCAAGACGAGCTGGCTCTATGCCCTGACGAAGAAGATCAACACCGCGCCGTCGCTCTACCTGAAGGCGGGCGCGATCCATGGCTGCGTGCTGTGCTGGCAGGACAAGCCGCTGGTCTACCTGGAGGATGTTGGCCGGCACAACGCGGTCGACAAGATTGCCGGCTGGATGTTCCTCAACAAGGTCACGCCCGATGACAAGATCTTCTACACGACCGGGCGGCTGACGTCGGAAATGATCCTGAAATGTGCCGCGATGCGCATTCCCATACTGGTGTCGCGGTCTGGCTTTACCGCGTGGGGCGTGGACCTTGCCCGTCAGGTGGGCATGACGGTGATCGGGCGCGCCCGCGGCAAACGGTTCCTGGCGCTATCGGGCGTGGACCGCATCGAGTTCGATGCCGACGCGACAGAGGCGGCAGATGAAGATCGCAAGCACCGGCGCAAGGGAGCTGACGGTGATGAGTGAGGTCGTGGGCTGCATTCTTGCTGGTGGCCTGGCGCGGCGCATGGGCGGTGGCGACAAGGGGCTGGTACGGCTGGGCGGCAGGCATGTGCTGGACCATGTGATCGAGCGTCTTGAACCACAGGTGTCGCGCGTCATCCTCAATGCCAATGGCGACCCGGACCGGTTCTCGGCGTACGGCTTGCCGGTGGTGGCTGACACCGTGGAAGGCTTTGCCGGACCGCTGGCAGGGGTGCTGGCCGGGCTGGAATGGGCCCGCAGCAATACGGACGCTGAATGGGTGGCGACGGCGGCAACGGACACGCCGTTCTTCCCCACGGACTTCGTGGAGCGGATGCTGGCTGCCATTGCGAACGAGGGGGCCGGCATGGCCTGTGCAGCGTCGGACGGACGCCATCATCCGGTGTTCGGGCTGTGGCCGGTGCGGCTGGCCGATGACCTGCGCCATGCGCTGGTGGACGAGGATGTGCGCAAGGTGGACGCCTGGACCGCGCGGTACAAGCTGGTGGCGGTGGAGTTTGCCAGCCAGCCGCATGATCCGTTCTTCAATGTCAACCGGCCGGAAGACGTGGACGAGGCCGAGCGCATTGCGCGGGAACTGGCCGCATGAGCAAGCAGCGCATCATCGGGGTGGCGGGGTTCAAGAACGCCGGCAAGACGACACTGGTGGAACGGCTGGTGACGGAACTTTCAGGGCGCGGGTATCGCGTATCCACGGTCAAGCACGCGCACCATTCGTTCGATATCGACCATGAGGGCCGGGACAGCTTTCGCCATCGCAAGGCGGGCGCGTCGCAGGTGGCGGTGGTGTCGCGCGCGCGCTGGGCCATCGTGAGCGAACTGCGTGGCGATGCCGAGCCGTCGCTCGATGACATCCTTGCCAGGCTCGAACCGTGCGATCTCGTCATCATCGAAGGTTACAAGCGCAACGGACACGACAAGATCGAGGTGCGCAACGTGGCAGACAACCAGCCCCGGCTGTATGATGCTGACCGCAGCATTGTGGCGGTGGCAGCCAACGGCCCGGTGGAGGACTGCCCGGTGCCGGTCTACGACCGCGATGATATCGCGGAGCTGGCCGATTTCATCTGCGGCCGCACCGGGCTGGTAGAGGTGCCGAGCCTGCCATGACCCGCAAGCTGCTCGACGACTGCTTCCTGCACGACAAGGACCGGATGCGCCACGACGATGCGGTAGCGCTGATCCTTGAGCGGCTGCCGGCGGTGGCTGCCGTGGAGACGGTGCCGCTGGCGAGCGCACACGGGCGGGTGCTGGCGCAGGCCGTCGCCTCGCCGCGCAACATTCCGGCGTTCAACAATGCGGCTGTGGATGGATATGCGCTGGCGGGCAGCTCGCTCAACGCTGGCGGCGACACGCGGCTGGACGTGGTGATGCGGGTGGCGGCGGGCCATGTGCCGGAGGCGGCGTTGCAGCCGGGGCAAGCAGCGCGCATCTTCACTGGCGCGGTGATGCCGGAGGGTGCCGACACCTGCGTGATGCAGGAAGACGCCACGCTCGATGGCAACGCCGTGGTGATCCCCGCGGGGTTGAAGCCGGGGGCCAATACGCGCCACGCCGGCGAGGACGTGAAGGCCGGCCAGGTGATCCTGCAACCGGGTGAGCGGCTGCGGCCACAGGACATTGCCGCCATCGCCTCGACCGGTCAGGGCAGCGTCGAGGTTTACGTGCCGCTCAAGGTGGCGCTGATCTCTACCGGTGACGAAATCGTGCGCCCCGGGAATGTGCTGGGCGACGGTCAGGTATATGACTCAAATCACCACCTGCTGCGCGGGCTGCTGCAAACTGTTGGCGCAGAGCCGGTGGACTACGGCGTGATCGCCGACCGGCGCGAGGCCGTGGAGGCTGCGGTCACAAGGGCTGCAACCGAGTGCGACGTGATCCTGACGACGGGCGGGGCCAGCCGGGGCGAGGCAGACTTCATCGTCGAGACCATCCAGAAGCTCGGCTCGCTGCACGCCTGGCAACTGGCGGTAAAGCCGGGCCGGCCGCTGGCCATGGGACAGGTGGGCGACTGCGTGTTCTTCGGCTTGCCGGGCAACCCGGTGGCGGCCTTCGTGACGTTCCTGCTCTATGCCCAGCCGATGTTTGCCCGGCTGCAGGGCGCGGGCTGGCAACCGCCGCAGCGCTATCCGTTGCCGGCCGGGTTCGCCATTCCGAAGAAAAAGACAGACCGGCGCGAGTTCTGGCGCGGCTGGATCGACAACACGACGGACGGGCCGGTATTGCGCAAGTTCGACCGGGACGGATCGGGCCTGATCTCGGGGCTGCGTGAAGCGACCGGACTGATCGAGGTGGTGGAGGCAGTCTCCGCCGTGGCCGAGGGCGACCTGCTGAACTTCGTGCCGTTCAGCGAATTCGGCATCTGCGCCATCTGACATGTCGCAATTCTGATGTGCCAAGTCGTTTGACTTCACACGTGTTGAAGCCAATTCACTATGGTCTGCAGCATCGGTTGTCGCGTCACCCCGGAGGATTGGGTATGAAATCGCATGCGCGCGTTGTTGTCATTGGTGGTGGTGTCGTCGGCGTCGGTACGCTTTACGCGCTGACGAAAAAGGGCTGGACCGATGTGGTCCTGCTGGAGCGGAACGAGCTGACGTCGGGCTCGACGTGGCATGCGGCGGGCCTGCTGCCGCTGTTCAACATGTCCTATTCGGTCGGCAAGGTGCACCAGTACTCGCTGGACCTGTATTCGAAGCTCGAGGAAGAGACCGGCCAGCACGTTGGCCTGCGGCAGGTATCAAACATTCGCCTTGCCCAGACGAAGGATCGCTGGGACGAGTTCATGTATTACGCCGGCATT
Source organism: uncultured Alphaproteobacteria bacterium (assembly GCA_963700735.1). Classification (GTDB taxonomy): domain Bacteria; phylum Pseudomonadota; class Alphaproteobacteria; order Rhizobiales; family Aestuariivirgaceae; genus Anderseniella. Next base: position 202,096 of record CAVOYR010000007.1, on the reverse strand, counting down.
GCCGAAACCATCGGCGTGGAGGTCAACCTGCTGACCCCGGCGCAGGTCAAGGAAATCTGGCCGCTGTGCAATACCGATGGCCTTCTGGGTGCGATCCAGCACCCGAACGATGGTTATGTGCAGCCCGCCGACCTGACCCAGGCCATGGCCAGGGGCGCACGCGACAGGGGCGCGCAGATATACCGCCAGACCCGCGTTATCGCCATCGAGCAGAAGGCCAATGACGAGTGGCTGGTGAAGACCGACAAGGGCGACATCACCTGCGAACACCTGGTGACGGCAACCGGCAACTTCGTGCGACAGACCGGCGACATGCTGGGCCTCGACATTCCGGTCATTCCGGTCGAGCACCAGTACATCGTCACCGAGCCCCACCCGGAAATCCAGCAGCGCCACAAGGATGGCTTGCCGGAAATGGGCGTGCTGCGCGACGCGGACTCAGCCTGGTACATGCGCGAGGAAGCCGGTGGCCTGATCCTCGGCCCATACGAGCCGGGTGCACCGGTGTGCTACGTGGACGGACCCGCAGACGATGCCGAGTACGAGCTGTTCCAGGAAGACCTCGAACGCATCGCGCCGCACATCGAAAGCGCCTTCCACCGGGTGCCGGCCTTCGGCGAAGTCGGCATCAAGAAGGTTTACAACGGTGCCATCTGCTATACGCCGGACGGCTCGCCGATCATCGGTCCGGCCTGGGGCAAGCGCAACCTGTGGCTCAACGAAGGCCACTCGTTCGGCGTGACCGCCGCGGGTGGCGCCGGGTGGCAGCTGGCCGAATGGATCGTCGAGGGTGAAAGCTCAATCGACATGCTCGGCGTGGACCCACGCCGGTTCGGCCCTTATGCCTCGCGCGGCTACCTCAAGTGCAAGAACGAGGAAGCCTATCGCAACGTGTTCACGCCGCACTACCCGGACGAGGAACGCTGGGATGCACGCCCGCTCAAGCAGTCGCCCTGCTATGACCGCATGAAGGCGCTGGGTGCGGTGTTCGGCTCGGTCTATGGCTGGGAGCGGCCCAACTGGTTTGCGCCATCGGCGGACTATGGCTGGGACCCGGAAGAGATCGAACGGCCCGACGTCATCACGCGTGAAAACCATGCGCAGGTGCAGCCGGGCGAGAAGGTCAAGGAACTGTGGTCGTTCCGCCGGTCGAACTATTTCGAGCATGTCGGCAACGAGGTGAAGAACGTCACCGAGAATTGCGGCGTGCTCGACATGACCGCGTTCGCCAAGTACGAGGTGATGGGACCGAAGGCTGCCGAATGGCTGGACTCCATCCTCGCCAACCGCATCCCCAAGGGCATCGGCCGCGTCGGCCTGTGCCACCTGCTGACGAAGAACGGTGGCGTGCGCTCGGAGTTCACCGTGTACAAGCGGGCCGAGAACGATTTCTACCTCGTCGGCCCCGGTGCCTGGGAACGGCATGACTGGGACTACCTGACCAAGCTGAAGCCCGAGACCGGCGTCACCCTGAACAAGATCACCACGCAGATGGGCGTGCTGGTGCTGGCGGGCCCGAAGTCGCGCGACGTGCTGCAGAAGTTGACCGACACCGACCTGTCGAACGACAACTTCAAGTGGCTCACCGGCAAGTTCATCAATGTCGGCATTGCCCAGGCACATGCGCTGCGGGTGAACTTCGTCGGCGAACTGGGTTGGGAGCTGCACCACCCGATGGAAATGCAGAACGTGATCTTCGACATGCTGATGGAAGCAGGCCGTGAACACGGCATCAAGCCGTTCGGCATCCGTGCCATGGGCACCATGGCAGTGGAGAAATCCTACCGGCTGATCGGGCGCGAACTGTCGATCGAGTATTCGGCTTATGAATCCGGTCTCGACCGCTTCGTGCATCCGAACAAGGGCGACTTCATTGGCCGGGACGAACTGGTCAAGCGCCATGCGGCAGGCGACCAGTGGACGCTGGTGACGCTGGAACTGCACGGCATCAAGGACTGCGATGCGCGTGGGTCCGAAGCGATCTATGCCGCAGACGGCAAGACGCTGGTGGGCCGCGTGACGACAGGTGCCTATGGCTGGCGGGTCGGCAAGTCGCTGGCGCTGGCCATGGTCAAGCCGGAGATGGCGACCGAGGGCAACGCGTTCAAGGTGCGCATCCTGGGCGAGCTGTTCGACGCAACGCTGGTGCCCGAAAGCCCGTTCGATCCGGAAAACGAGCGGCTGCGCGCCTAGGACGATCACCGTGCAATGACGGTGATGTGAGTTGAACAAGGGTCGGGGCAATGGCCAGTTGGAAGGCCATTGATCCCATCTGTTCAAGGAGTTTCCCCTCATGCACAAGACACTGATGCCTGGCCAGCAAGTGCCATCACTGTCCGTCACGCTGGCTGGTGGTGGCCAATTCACTTTGGCCGGCAACAAGCCGGACAACTTCACCATCGTCCTCTTCTATCGCGGCCTGCACTGCCCCATCTGCAAGGGTCAGCTGGGCGATTTCCACAGCAAGCTGAAGGACTTCGAGGCGATCGGCATTGACGTCGTGGCGGTCAGCATGGACCCGCTCGACCGTGCGGAGCAGGCGAAGCGCGACTGGGGACTGCCCGGCCTGAAACTGGGCCATGGTTTGACGCAGGAACAGGCAACTTCCTGGGGCCTGTATCTGTCTGCGGCCGTGAAGGACAACGAGCCGGACATCTTCTCCGAACCGGCCATCGCCGTCGTCCGTCCGGATGGAACGCTCTATCACTGGTCGGTGCAGACCGCGCCGTTCGGACGTGCCAAGGCGGCAGAACTGGCCAGCGTGATGAAGTACGTCATCGACAATGACTACCCGGTGCGCGGCACGCTCACTGCCTGAGTGAGCGAGCCGGGCTTGTAGCCAGCCAAATGAAATTGCAGGGCCGGAGTGCAAAATATGCATTCCGGCTTTGTGTTGTCCGGGCGCATAGTCCCGACCAGAAACAACACCGGCGGCAGGTAGCGCTTGAACCAGGAACAGACGTACGGCTCGGGCGTTGCGCTTGCGCTGATGGCCACGGTCGGGTGGAGCCTGTCCGGCCTGTTCGTGCGCCTGATGCCGGGGCTGACTGGATGGCAGATCAATTGCTGGCGGGGGCTGTTCATGGCACTGGCCCTGATTGTCTGGCTGCTGGTCCGGTACCGGGGCGAGGTCTGGTCCAAGGTCGCCGAGGTGCCACCGGTGGCATTGCTGGCGGGCGCCACGTTCTTTTCGCTCGGATCGACCCTGTACGTCACGGCACTGACCTATGCCTCGACGGCAAATGTCGCGTGCCTTGCTGCAACGGCACCACTCCTGACGGCCGTATTGAGCCGGTTCATGAACGGTGAAACCCCATCGCGTGCCACGTGGTTTGCCTCGGTGCTGGCGCTGTGCGGGGTGGCCTACATCGTGCGTGACGGCTTGCAGGCGGGAAACCTGCTCGGCAACGTGATTGCACTTTGCTACACGGCAAGCTGGGCGATACAGGTCAACGTGCTGCGCCGCTATCGCCATGTGGACATGATGCCAGCCATGATCATCGGCGGGCTGACCGTGTTCGTCGTTGCAGGGGCGTTCGGCGGCGGGTTCAACGTTGAGGCAGACAATATAAAGATGCTGGCCATCATGGGGCTGGTACAGCTGGCCATTCCGGTGATCCTGTTCGCCCGCTCGGCGCGGTCGATACCGGCTGTCGTGGCCAGCCTGATCGTGCTGCTCGACGTGGTGCTCAACCCGTTGTGGAGCTGGCTGGGTGCCGGTGAAGTGCCGGACCCGCGTGACGCCATCGGCGGCTTCATCATCGTGTCGGCGGTGGTGATATCGGTGCTGTACGGGCGGCGCTCTGCGCAGGTCAACGCCAATGCCCGGGCCCGTCACGGCGCGGTCTGAGCCGAAGCTCACCCAAAATAAAACAGGGCGCGGAAGTTGCCTCCCGCGCCCCTTGATGCATGGATCACAGGCCGTTCTAGAACAGGCCTTCGATCTGGCCTTCGGCGTTGAGGAAGATCGTTTCGGCCGCCGGCTTCTTGGGCAGGCCGGGCATGGTCATGATCTCACCGCAGATGGCGACCACGAAGCCCGCGCCAGCCGAGAGACGCACTTCACGCACCGGAATATCGAACCCGGTCGGTGCACCGCGCACGCTCGGGTCGGTGGTGAAGGAGTACTGCGTCTTGGCCATGCAGACCGGCAGATCGCCATAGCCATCGGCTTCCCACTGCTTCAGCTGGGCCTTGATCTTGCTGTCAGCCACAACCGCGTCTGCGCGGTAGATGGTCTTGGCGATCTTCTCGATCTTGGCGAACAGGCCGAGGCTGTCTTCGTACAGCGGCTTGTAGGCGGCAGCACCGCTTTCAACGATCTCGACCACCTTGGTGGCGAGCTCCTTGATGCCTTCAGACCCCTTCGCCCAGTGCTTGCACAGCACGGCGGCTGCACCCTGGCTTGCACAGAAGTCCTTGACGGCCTGGATTTCGGCATCGGTGTCGGTGACGAAGTGGTTGATGGCAACAACTGCCGGCACGCCGTAGTTCTTCATGTTCTCGATGTGGCGGCCCAGGTTCGAGCAACCGTCGGAGACAGCCTTGACGTTCTCGGCACCGAGGTCGGCGCGGGCGACACCGCCACCCATCTTCAGCGCGCGCACGGTGGCGACGATGACGACGGCCTTTGGCGACAGGCCGGCCTTGCGGCACTTGATGTTCATGAACTTCTCGGCACCAAGGTCTGCACCGAAACCTGCCTCGGTGACGACGTAGTCACACAGCTTCAGGGCGGTGGTGGTGGCGACAACCGAGTTGCAGCCGTGTGCGATGTTGGCGAACGGGCCGCCATGCACGAAGGCCGGGTTGTTTTCCAGTGTCTGCACCAGGTTCGGCTGGATGGCATCCTTGAGCAGCACGGCCATGGCGCCGGCAGCCTTGATGTCGGAGCAGTATACCGGCGACTTGTCGCGGCGGTGCGCCACGATCATCTTGCCGAGGCGTTCTTCGAGGTCGGCCAGGTTCTTGGCCAGGCACAGGATCGCCATAACTTCGGAGGCCACGGTGATGTCGAAACCGGCTTCACGCGGGAAGCCGTTGGAGACGCCGCCGAGCGAGCAGGTGATCTCGCGCAGGGCGCGGTCGTTCATGTCCAGCACGCGGCGCCACGCCACGCGGCGCACGTCGATGTCCAGCTCGTTGCCCCAGTAGATGTGGTTGTCGATCATCGCCGACAGCAGGTTGTGGGCAGAGGTGATGGCGTGGAAGTCGCCGGTGAAGTGCAGGTTCATGTCTTCCATCGGCACGATCTGTGCCATGCCGCCGCCTGCCGCGCCGCCCTTCATGCCGAAGTTCGGCCCGAGCGATGCTTCACGGATACAGATCATTGCCTTCTTGCCGATGGCATTGAGGCCGTCGCCGAGACCCACCGTGGTGGTGGTCTTGCCTTCGCCGGCAGGGGTCGGGTTGATGGCCGTCACCAGGATCAGGTTGCCGTTCTTGTTGGACTGGATCGACTGGATGAAGTCGGCGGAAATCTTTGCCTTGGTATGACCATATGGAATGAGGTCAGCTTCCTTGATGCCGATCTTGGCAGCGATCTCCTTGATCGGCTTCATGTTCGCTTCGCGGGCGATTTCGATGTCTGATTTAATCTTGGACACTGGGTGTTCCTCCATATTTTTTACAGGTCAGTCGGGATTGAGTGCGTATAGCGCGATTTTGCTCCGGCAATAATGCCATTTGCGACGTTTGTTGTCCTTTTCCGCAGCGTGAAAGCCTGACCAATTATCTTGACCGGATGCAAAACAAGACTAGCTTGAAGGCCCCCACACTCGCGCAATTGCCGCGCGTTGCCAATAGATGAAGAAAAGGCAGCAGCCATGAGAAATTTTCATATACCCGGACGGTCCGCCGTCTATGCCGGACGTGCGTGCGCGGCCACCTCGTCGCCGCAGTCGACGCTGGCGGCGATCAACATCCTGCAGGCTGGCGGCAATGCAGCGGACGCCGCCATCGCCGCCTCGGCGGTCCTGTGCATCACCGAGCCGCCGATGACCGGCATCGGGGGTGACTGCTTTGCGCTGATCGGCCAGGCCGATGGCACGGTGACGGGCCTCAACGGTTCGGGCCGGGCAAGCCGCCATGCCACGGCAAGCTGGCTGGCAGCTTCGGGCCTTAGCGAGATTGCCACCGACAACATCCATGCGGTCACGGTGCCCGGTGCCGTTGATGGCTGGCAGGCACTGCTCGACAAGCACGGCACGATGAGCCTGGCACAGGTGCTTGAGCCCGCCATCAGGCTGGCGCGCGAGGGCTGTCCGCTGGGGCCGCGCACGGCGCGTGACTGGGCGGGTTTGGCTGACTTCATCGGTCAGGACGAAGGCGGACGGCTGCACTACCTGCCGGGTGGCAAGGCACCCGTGGTTGGCCAGGTGATGAAGTACCCGGCCCTTGCCGCGACGCTGGAAACGATTGCCGCCAAGGGCCGTGACGGTTTCTACACCGGCCGGGTGGCCGAAGACATCGTCAGGACGCTCAAGGCCAAGGGCAGCCTGATCGACATGGATGACCTGGCTGCAACGAAGTCCAGCTGGGTGACGCCGATCTCGACCACGTTCCGGGGCCGCGAGATCCTCGAGATCCCGCCGAACGGGTCGGGCCTGACGGCACTGGTTGCCCTCAACATCCTGGAGCAGTTCGAGCTGGAAAAGTACGCCCCCGAAAGTGTCGAGCGGCGTCACCTCGAGATCGAGGCAATCCGGCTGGCGTGGATCATCCGCAACCGCCACATCGCCGATCCTGATTTCGCCGAAGTACCGGTCGGCGAGCTGCTGTCGGCCGGAATGGCGGCCAAGCTGGCGGCGCTGGTGTCGATGGACAAGGCAATTGCCGAGCCCGAGCAGGTGGTGCCGATGCCCGGCTCCGACACCGTGTACCTGACGGTGGTCGATGAAAACCGCATGGCAGTGTCGTTCATCAACTCGATCTACCACGGGTTCGGTTCCGGCATCGTGACGCCTGAGACCGGCATCGCGTTCCAGAATCGCGGGGCAGGCTTTGTGGCCAAGCCTGGCCATCCGAACTGCATCGGTCCGTCGAAGCGGCCATTGCACACCATCATCCCGGCCATGGTGCGCGAGAACGGCAAGGTGATCCAGTCGTTCGGCGTGATGGGCGGTGCCTACCAGCCGATGGGCCATGTGGCGGTGATGGTGAACCGGTTCGTCTACGGCATGGACCCGCAGGAGGCGCTGGACTTTGCCCGCTCGTTCCACGAGGACGGGGTGCTGGGTGTCGAATCCGGCGTGCCGGACGCGGTCGTGGCCGGGCTGAAGGCGCTGGGTCACAAGGTCGAGCGCCAGCAAGATCCGTATGGCGGCGGCCAGGTAATTGCGATCGATCCTGACACAGGCGTGCTGTGCGGTGGTTCCGAACCGCGCAAGGACGGCATGGCCCTGGGGTATTGAGCCACCCGCGCTGGATTGGCTGGGAGGGACTGGAAGGGTTCGCCATTCATTAAGCAATTCTGCCTATGGTGACGCCTCAGTAATCAGGCGTTTTCGCGTAGCAGGAGATTGAGCTGGCAATGGCGGCCCAAACCAGTTTCGACCATCCGATATCACCGGCAGGAAGTACGCTGTCTGCAGAGGCAGGCAGCCTTCTTGATGCACTGTCGCGTGCACGCGAGGCGTCGGGCCTTGAGCGGCTGCGCATGGCCATCGAGCAGACCGGTCATGCGGCGATGCACTGGAACGTGCCAAGTGACCTGGTGACATGGTCAGACAATGCCGCGGCAGTGCTGGGGGTTGGTGGTGACCGGTTGCCACGCACTGGCGAGCAGCTGCGCATGCTGATGCCCACTGAGGATCGCGAGCGCTACGAAAGTGTCGTGCTGGACAGCCCGCATCTCGATGATGGTGACGGCATCGGTTATGATGTGCGCTACCGGCTTATCGGCGCGGTCTCCGGCGCGATCACCCCGATTGAGGAACGCGGCCGGGTCGTATGCGCTGCCGACGGCAGCCTGCAGGACGTGATTGCGGTGTTGCGCCAGGCCCACGATGAAGCGGGTGTCAATCCGGACGGCAACCTGATCGATGCAGAGACGGGCCTTGCCTCGCGGTCGGCAATCGTCAATGCGCTGCGGGCGGCAAGCGCATCAGTTGAACACGCGTCACTTGGCCTCGTGGTTGCCAACATCTCCAACATCGCCGACATCCGTGACACCTATGGCCCGTCAATCCTGCCGGAAGTCATTGCTGCCACCGCCATGCGGCTCAAGTCGATCATGCGTGGCTCCGACATGCTGGGCCGGGCAGGCACGGCGCAATTCGCCATTCTGCTGCGTGACTGTACCTCGGAGCAGATCCAGGTTGCAGGCGACCGCTTCGTGGCTGCCATCCGCAACGACGTGATCGAAACCAAGCTGGGTCCGGTATGGGTTGAGCTGACAGCTGGCGGCGTGATCATTCCGGGTCCGGTCAACGATGCGGCGGGGGCCTTTGGTCTGGCCGAGGAAGCGCTTGACGAGGCCGAATGCAACCCGGGCCGGTCGTTTGCAGTTTACCAGCCATCGCCACAGCGGCTGTCGCGCCATGGCAGCAACCGCAAGCACGCGGTCGACATCATCGAGGCGCTCAACAGCGAGCGGTTCACGCTCTGGCACCAGCCCATTGTCTCGAGCAAGAACCATCAGCCTGAAATGTTCGAAAGCCTGCTGCGCATGCGCACGCCGGAAGGCGAGATCGTGCCGGCGGCGCACCTGGTACCGATAGCCGACAAGCTGGGCTTCATGCAGATGATCGATGCGATGGTCTGCCGGACGAGCCTCGACCTGCTGGCGCACCGTCCGGGTGTGAAGGTTACGTTCAACCTGTCCGATACGACACTTCGCAACAGCTATGCCGCCATGCGCATACTCAGTATCGTTGCCGAAGCAGGCGTTGTGGCAAACCAGATCTGCATCGAGATCAGCCATACCGCTGCGACGCGTGAAGCTGGCAACAAAGTCAGTACTTTGCAAAAACTGCGCGAGCTTGGCTGCTCGCTGGCGGTTTCCGGATACCTGCGTGACGGCATGTCCATCGCGGTGCTCAAGGAAGCCGACTACGTAAAGCTGGATGGCAGGACATGTGCGGACATCGCCTCGCGCCCCGATGACCTGCCGTTGCTGAAAGCCGCCATCGAGTTTGCCCATCGCGCCGGTGCGCAGGTAATCGCTGAGCACGTCGAAACTGACGCGGATGCCAGCGTGCTGGCCGAGATCGGTGTCGACTACCTGCAGGGCTACCTGTTCGGCAAGGCGTCACCAGAATACTTCGATGTCGTGCTGTCGCCAATCGATACGGTGGCAACCAACGTCGGGTCGGGTGAAGCGCAAACCGAACCGGTTGATGCCAAGGCCTTTTCCGATCAGGCTGTCGCGGCAACTGCAGACCTCAAGGAAATGGCCGAACCAGTCATGGACAACCTTGATGACCTTCGCGGCTGTCTTGATGAATGCCTTGACGAAGGCCCCGCAGTCGCTGCCGCTACTGCTGAACTGGTGACTGCTGAATTGGCGACTGCTGAAGACAGCGGCCAAGACCCGGCACACGCGGTGAGCCTGCTGAAGGCTGCGCTCAGCAAGCTGGATTCGATCTAGGGTTGCGCCTGGGTCAGTCCTTGCGGGCGAGTTTCTCGATCTGCGACTGCATTGACCTGATCTGCGAGCGTAATTCCTCAAGATCGGTGCCGCCCGAGTCTTCCTGTTTGGCATCGGCGGGCTTTTCCGGCGTTGCCGGCGTGCTGCCGCTGCCTGACATCGCGCCGGGCAGCCCGCTGCCCTGACCTGCCATGAACGGATTGAACAGGCGCATCGCATCCTGGAACATCAGCATGTTCTTGCGGGCCTGGTCTTCCATCGTCTTCAGCATTTCATTGCCGGCCGGCCCCACCATCTGTTCGCGCAGGCGCTCATGTTCGCGGGTGAGGTGTTCCATCGAGAACTGGAGATAGCTCGGTACGAAGGCCTGCATGCTGTCGCCGTAGAACCGGATCAGCTGGCGGAGGAAGTCCACGGGCAGCAGGTTCTGGCCCTTTGCCTCTTCCTCGAAGATGATCTGGGTCAGCACCTGACGGGTGATATTCTCTCCGGTCTTGGCATCCTGCACCACAAAATCCACGCCGTCCTTGACCATCAGGGAAAGGTCATCGAGCGTGACATAAGCCGAACTCGAGGTGTTGTAGAGCCGCCGGTTGGCGTACTTCTTGATCACCACGGGTTCGTCAGAGTCGGGTTTCTGCTTCGACACAGGGCTGTTCCTTATCGCAGTTGCGATATTATTATGCATCGCACCATACACACGACATTGCCGTGATGTCGAGCGATCACGACACTAATCGTGCAGCCCCATCGCCCGCGGAGTTGTTGCACATTCGCCGATCAGCGATGGTAGCTGTAATTTTAGCCCGACCTATGGTGCAATGCGAACGCCGCCTTGTTATGTTAGACGGGTTCCCGAGACGAAAAAATTCACCAGGAGGTTTGTCGAATGTCGAGTTCAGGAAACGCGGTCGTAGTCGTATCTGCCGCCCGCACGCCGGTCGGGTCGTTCAATGGTGCCTTGAGCACGGTCACTGCTGCCGATCTGGGGACTGTTGCCCTCAAGGCGGCAATGGAACGCGCGGGTCTTGAAGGCAAGGACATCGACGAGGTGATCCTCGGGCAGATTCTCACGGCAGGCGGCGGCCAGAACCCGGCCCGGCAGGCGGCGGTCAATGCCGGCATTCCCTTCGAAAGCCCGGCCTGGGGCATGAACCAGCTGTGCGGCTCCGGCTTGCGCGCGGTGGCACTGGGCATGCAGCAGATCGTCAATGGTGATGCCAGCATTGTTGCGGCCGGCGGCCAGGAATCGATGAGCATGGCGCCGCACTGCTCGCACCTGCGCGACGGTGTCAAGATGGGCGACTTCAAGATGATCGACACGATGATCAAGGATGGCCTGTGGGACGCGTTCAACGGCTACCACATGGGCACGACCGCCGAGAACGTCGCCAAGCAGTGGCAGATCACGCGTGACCAGCAGGACAACTTTGCCGTTGCCTCGCAGAACAAGGCTGAAGCCGCGCAGAAGGCCGGCAAGTTCAAGGACGAGATCGCACCGGTCACCATCAAGACCCGCAAGGGCGACGTGGTGGTGGACCAGGACGAATACATCAAGCATGGCGTGACGTCGGAAAGCCTTGGCAAGCTGCGCCCGGCCTTCGACAAGGAAGGCACCGTGACCGCGGGCAACGCATCGGGCATCAATGATGGCGCTGCCGCCGTCATCCTGATGAGCGAGGCCGAGGCCAAAAAGCGTGGCCTCAAGCCACTGGCGCGTATCGTGTCGTGGGCCAATGCCGGCGTTGATCCGGCGATCATGGGAACGGGGCCGATCCCGGCGTCGCGTGCAGCGCTGAAGAAGGCCGGATGGAAGGTCGAGGATCTCGATCTCGTCGAGGCCAACGAGGCGTTCGCCGCGCAGGCCTGTGCGGTCAACTCCGACATGGGCTGGAACCCCGACATCGTCAACGTCAACGGTGGTGCCATTGCCATCGGCCATCCGATCGGCGCTTCCGGTTGCCGCGTCTTCGTGACCCTGCTGCACGAAATGCAGCGGCGCGATGCCAAGAAGGGCCTCGCAACCCTGTGCATTGGCGGCGGCATGGGCGTTGCCATGTGCGTGGAACGCGACTGACCCGCACCATCGCATCAATCATAAAAACAAGTCAGGGAGAGAACGATCATGTCACGCATTGCAGTAGTAACTGGCGGCACCCGGGGAATTGGGGCCGCCATCGCCACCGCGCTGAAGGAGGCCGGATACAAGGTCGTTGCCAGCTATGCCGGCAATGACGAGGCCGCCACGAAGTTCAAGGCCGATACCGGCATCGAGGTGATGAAGTGGGACGTGGGCAGCTACGAAGCCTGCGAAAGCGCGCTGAAGAAGATCGAGAACGATTTTGGGCCCGTCGACATCCTCATCAACAATGCCGGCATCACGCGCGATGCAATGTTCCACAAGATGACGCCGGATCACTGGAACGCGGTGATCAACACCAACCTGAACTCGCTGTTCAACATGACCCGTCCGGTCTGGGAAGGCATGCGCGAGCGCGGGTTTGGCCGCGTGGTGTGCATTTCCTCGATCAACGGCCAGAAGGGCCAGATGGGTCAGGCAAACTACTCGGCCGCCAAGGCGGGTGACATCGGCTTCGTCAAGGCGCTGGCCCAGGAAGGCGCCAAGAAGGGCATCACCGTCAACGCCATCTGCCCGGGTTACATCGGCACCGAGATGGTGCGGGCAATTGCACCCGAAGTGCTCGACAAGGCCATCCTGCCGCATATCCCGGTGGGCCGGCTTGGCGAACCGGAAGAGATCGCCAAGTGCGTGCTGTTCCTGGTGTCTGACGACAGCGGGTTCATCACCGGCTCGACGATATCGGTCAATGGCGGCCAGTACATGATCTGACCGGCGTCGGCTGACAGCCCCCCTGAGGTCATGCAGAAAAATTTGAGGGCAGGTGCGCAGGCAATGCGTGACCTGCCCTTTCATTTGCGATGCAGTTTGACTACATAGCGTTCACGTTTGTGCACGCTACAGGGGTTGCAGGGGCAGTGATTCTTACGTTCTTATATTTGCTGGCGGGCTTTGCATTGTTGCTCGGCGGCGGCGAGTTCCTCGTGCGCGGCGCTGCAGCGATTGCACTGCGGTTTGGCCTGTCGCACCTGGTTGTCGGCATCATCATTGTCGGTTTCGGCACCTCGGTTCCCGAACTGGTGGCCTCGGTGCAGGCAGCGCTGGCGGGAGCGCCCGGCATTGCCATGGGCAATGTGGTCGGGTCGAACACCGCGAACATCCTGCTCATCATGGGGGCAGGCGCAGTCATCTATCCGGTGCTGGTGTCAAAGGCGGCTGTCTATCGCGACGGGTTCGTGATGGTGGCCGCTGCGGCGTTGCTGTTGCTGATGGTCTGGTCCGGCACCCTGACCACGCTTGGCGGGCTGATCTTCGTCGGGCTGTTGGTCGCCTATATCGCCTACCTGCTGTACTCGGACAGCAAGAGCAACGCCGATGACGACGGCGATGATGATGACCTGCCCGAGCCGGCAAAGACCATCTGGATCGACCTTGCCTTCGTGGCGGGGGGCATCGCTGCAGTGGTTCTGGGCGGCAAGCTTCTGGTCGACAACGCCATCGACGTGGCAAAGACCTTCGAGATCAGCGACGAGGTGATCGGCCTGACGCTGGTCGCCATCGGCACGTCCCTGCCGGAGCTTGCGACCACGGTGATGGCCGCCCTGCGCAAGCACTCGGACATCGCGCTGGGCAACGTGCTCGGCTCGAACATCTACAACATCCTTGGCATCGCCGGCATAACCGCGCTGATCAAGCCGATCCCTGTCACGCAGCACATGATCAACGTGGACATTCCGGTGATGATCGGCGTGTCGCTGCTGCTGTTCCTGCTGGCGGCTGTGGTGGGCCGTTTTGGCAAGCGCGTGGGCTTCGGCTTCCTTGCCGCATACGCGGGGTACGTCTACATACTGCTGAGCTGAGGCGGCCGGGTCAGAAGCTGTCCTTGGCCTTGCGGACCCTGGCAAACGCGTCCGCAGAACCTGCGCGCAGGAACGGGTTGGTGGCAAGTTCCTCGGCAATCGTGGTCGGCACGGTTGGTTCGCCCCTGGCACGCTTTGCCTCGATGTCCCTCATGCGCGCCTGCAAGGCCCTGTTGTCGGGCTCGATGGTCAAGGCGAAGCGGCCGTTGGACATGGTATACTCGTGGCCGCAATAGACGGTGGTGTCCGCAGGCAGTGCGGCCAGCTTCTGCATCGAGTCCCACATCTGTTCCATGGTACCTTCGAACACGCGTCCGCAGCCCAGCGTGAACAGCGTGTCGCCGGCAAAGGCAACGGCATCCCCGGCGAAATGCCAGGTGATGTGACCCAGCGTATGGCCGGGCGTGGCGATGATGTGCGCCGTGTGGCCTGCGAAGTCATAGGTGCCGCCGGGCGTGACCGTGCCGGTCAGGCCGGGCAGGTCATGCGGTTCGCTGGCGCTGCCGATCACCTCGCAGTTCCACTTCGCCTTGAGCTCCTCGACGCCGCCGACATGGTCGTGGTGGTGGTGGGTGAGCAGGATGTGGGTGAGCTTCCAACCGGTGTCCGCCAGCGCCTGCTCGACGGCAGCAGCTTCCGGGGCATCGATGGAAGCCGTCATGCCGGTGTCCGGGCAATGCATCAGGACGCCATAGTTGTCGGACAGGGCGGGAAACAGGTGAAATTCAAGCTTGGACAAGACGCTACCTCAAGGTTGCTGGCGATCATGCAGGCGGCAGGCCTGTCATCGCGGCGATGGCTGTTTTGCCGGCGGCATTTCGATTAGAGTGCCCGGCCATGGATGTTGTCGATCTGAGAGAGTTTTACGCCAGCGGGCTTGGACAGGCAACGCGGCGTATCATCGTGCACCGGTTGCGCTCGCGGTTGAAGCCGTTGCGGGGCGCGCGGGTGCTGGGGCTTGGCTATGCGACCCCGTACCTCGACGTGGCAACCGAGGGGGCCTCCACCACCATCGCCATGATGCCGGCGCGGCAGGGCGTGTTGCACTGGCCACCCAGCGGCGAGACCCGCTCTGTGCTGGTGGATGAAGCCTGCCTGCCGCTGCCTGATGCCTCGATTGACCTTGCTCTTGTTGTGCACGGGCTGGAGCTGACCGACCAGCTGCCGGACATGCTGCGCGAGCTGTGGCGCGTGCTGGCGCCCCAGGGCCGGGCCATCTTCATCGTGCCGAACCGGCGCGGCGTGTGGGCGCGGCTGGACACGACGCCGTTCGGTCATGGGCGGCCGTTCTCGCGCGGCCAGCTGACGACCTTGCTGCGCAACGCGCAGTTCTCGCCATCGGGCTGGACGTCGCTGTTGTTCATGCCGCCGTCGCAGCGCGGTTTCCTGGTGCGCAGTGCGACCTTGTGGGAGCGGGCGGGGTCATGGGTCGGTCCGGGCTTTTCCGGACTGATCATGGTCGAGGCGGTGAAGCAGGTGTACGCGGTATCAGGCACCAAGCAGAAGAGCCGGCGGCTGGTGCCGGTGCTGCGGCCCAGCATCATGCCGCAACCTGCCCGGGACATGGGCTGACCGGTTTTTGGTCCGGTGCCATTGCATCAATTGCATGGCACCGGTTTGCCTTTGATTTTTCGGCACGGCGACACTAGAAACGATTGGACCCGGGCGGGCTGGAGAGGGCAGTTCGCTGGCGGGTAGATCGGGCATACGGATCGGGCAACCGGCACTCATGGACAAGCACGCAAGTGACGCGAGCCCGCTTGATGCAATCAGGCAGGAAATCGACAGCATCGACGACCAGATCGTTGACCTGCTGTGCGCGCGGTTTGCTGCCAGTGCGCGGGTGCGCGATGCCAAGGCGGCCGCACCGCAGCCGGGCATTCCGTACCGGCCGGGCCGGGAGGCGATCATCCTGCGCAAGTTGCAGGCGCGCGCCGCGGGGCGGCTTCCAGCCGGTGTCATCGAGCGGGTCTGGCGAACCATCATTTCCGCCTCCACGGCGCTGCAAGCCGATGTGCGGCTGGTGGTTGCAGGTGAAACATTGAACGATGCGCGCTATCGCGAGGCGATCGACCTGTTTGCAGCGATGATGCCGCTCGATAAGGTGCGCTCGCTGAAGGCATGTATCGAGGCGCTGTCGCCTGACCGGCCGGTGCTGGCCGTCGTGCCGATGAAGAGCGCATGGTACGCTCAGGTTTCAAGGCTGGATGAACGCAGCCGCCCCCGGGTGGTGACGGTGCTGCCGGCAGGCTCCAACAAGCCGTCGCGCGCGCTGGCTGTGCTGGGGTTCGCGATGTCCGAGCCGACCGGTGAAGACGAGACGCTGGTGGCGACGGCGGGCAAGCTGCCGCGTGATTTCGTGCCCAAACCGGTGTGGACGATGAAGGTCGATGGTGACCTTCACCTGACGGCGGTGCCCGGCTACCTGAGCATGAGCGAGCAGCCGCTGGTGGGGCTGAAAGGCAACAGCAGCCTTGAACTGAGGGTGGCAGGGCGGTATCCGAGCGCCACGGAAATGACCGAGGAATGACCGACCAATGAGCGAACAATCCAGTCTGCCGCGTCCGCGTGACGGCGTGCTTGACATCTCTGCCTATGTGCCGGGCAAGTCCGGGGCCAAGGGCAGCGGCAAGGTGCACAAGCTGTCGTCGAACGAGTCTCCGCTGGGCCCCAGCCCGGCGGCGCGCAAGGCCTATGCCGAATGTGCCGGCGAGTTGCACCTGTACCCGGACGGATCTGCCACGGCGCTGCGCGAGGCACTTGCGGAGATGCATGGCATCAACGCGGCCAATATCGTTTGCGGGTCCGGTTCGGACGAGTTGCTCAACCTGCTGGCCAGCGGGTACCTGCAGCCGGGCGACGAAGCGATCTACACCGAGCACGGGTTCCTGGTGTATCCGATCGTGATCAAGGCCAATGGTGCCACGCCGGTGGTGGTGCCCGAGCGCGACCTGACCGCCGATGTCGATGCGATCCTGGCGGCAGTCACCCCGCGCACGCGCATCGTGTTCCTGGCCAATCCGAACAACCCGACCGGCACCTATGTGCGGTTCGACGAGATCAAGCGGCTGCACGCCGGGCTGCCGGGCGACTGCCTGCTGGTGCTGGATGCAGCCTACGCCGAGTACGTGCGCAAGAACGACTATGAAGCCGGGTTCGAGCTGGTGTCGCAATCGCGCAATGTGGTGATGACGCGGACCTTCTCGAAGGCGTTCGGGCTGGCCGGCCTCAGGCTTGGCTGGGCCTATTGCCCGGCCAATGTGGCCGATGTGCTCAACCGTATCCGGGGACCGTTCAACGTGTCGATACCGTCCATTGCGGCAGGCGTCGCGGCTGTGCGTGATACGGCGCATCTCGCAATCGCGGTGCAGCACAATGACGTGTGGCTGCCAAAGGTCACGGCGGCGCTGGAAGCAATCGGGCTGATGGTGACGCCCAGCGTGGGCAATTTCGTGCTGGTGCGTTTCGATGCGGGCCGCGGCCGAGGTGCGGCGGAGGCCGATGCATGGCTTGCGGCGCGCAACATCGTGGTGCGGCGCATGGATGCGTATGGCCTGCCGGGCGCGCTGCGCATTTCAATCGGTGACGCAGACGGCTGCGAGGCGCTGATTGCAGCGCTGACCGAGTTCATGGCCAAGGCCGCTTGAGGATTGATCATGAAGTTTGAACCGTTTGCCAAGGTGGCCCTCATCGGCCTCGGCCTGATCGGGTCATCGCTCAGTCATGTGATGCGGCGCGAGGGGCTGGCCGGGTGCATCAGCGGCCATGCACGCTCGGCGCAAACACGCGCTCGAGCCATGGAGCTTGGCCTGTGCGACGAAATGCATGACACCGCAGCCGCAGCAGTGGCGGGTGCTGACCTCGTCATCCTGTGTGTGCCGGTGGGTGTGTGTGGTGCCGTGGCGCGCGAGATCGGGCCGCATTTGGCACAAGGCGCCATCGTAACCGACGTTGGTTCGGTGAAGGCTGCGGTGATGCGGGACGTTGGCCTGCACATTCCTGCAGGGGTGCACTTTGTGCCCGGCCATCCGATTGCAGGCACGGAGTATTCCGGTCCTGATGCGGGTTTTGCATCATTGTTTGAAAAGCGCTGGACAATCCTGACGCCGGACGCGACGGCTGATGCGGCGGCCGTGCAACGTTTGACATCCTTCTGGGAGGCGTGCGGGGCGCATGTCGATACGATGGATGCCGGCCACCACGACCGGGTGCTCAGCATCACCTCGCACCTGCCACAGCTGATTGCCTTCAACATCGTGACGACAGCGGCTGACCTCGAAGAGGTGACCCAGCAGGAAGTCATCAAGTATTCAGCCGGGGGCTTCCGCGATTTCACCCGTCTGGCTGCGTCCGACCCGACCATGTGGCGTGACATCTACCTGAACAACAAGCAGGCGGTGCTGGAACTGCTCGGGCGGTTTTCGGAAGACCTGTCCGCGCTGCAGAGGGCGATCCGCTGGGGTGACGGCGACATGCTGTTTGACACGTTCACCCGGGCGCGTGGCATTCGCCAGCGGATCATCGAGGCGGGACAGGATACGGCCAAGCCGGACTTCGGGCGCACCGACGGGTCTGCCACCGGCAAACCGGCGGCTGACAAGACGGCTTAAAGGGACTACCGGTTGCCGAGCTGGAACGGTCCCCAATACCAGGTGCCGTCCTTGCGTTGCAGCGGCAGCTTGTTGTTGTTCTGCCTGAGCAGCGGCGTCAGGACGACTTCGACACCCTCGATATCCTTGTCGCCGAGGTTTGCCAGCCTGGTTACGAGCCAGATGGCATCAAGATAGTCGGATGCCTCGGTCATCAACTCGAGGTCACCTCCTTTCAACGACCCTGCCGGGATGGTGCCATCAAGCTTGAAGCTGTCCATGCGCAGGTCGTCCATGGCGAAATTCGTGGCGGTGCTCGCAATCTGCCATGAGGCCGGCTGTGCATCCGGACGGGCGTGGGCTTCGAGCTTGCTGATGGTAAGGGCCTGGCCATTGGGCACGGTGACCGTCTGGTTCTCGGCGACCAGCGAGGCGAGTGCCAGTTCTCCCTCGCTCATGCGATGGCTGAAGCGGATCGTGTCGCCTGTCACGGTGGCCTTGCCGATGGTGACAGGCCCGAAGATGGCGCCGAGCATGTGGTTGGGGTTCCAGGCCTGGATGATCAGCCGCAGGTTGGTGGCGGTAACCGTTGTGCCGTCAACGTCCACGCGCGGCGAGCGGCAGTCGAGGCTGATGCGGAACGGATAGCCGCCCCACTCCCGTTCCGCGCAGTTCAATGCCAGGGTATCAGCCTCGAAGGTCGCAAGACGGGTCCGGGCCTCGCTTCTGGCGTAGAACCAGTAGCCGGACCATGCTGCCGTGATGAGAATGAAGGCAGCCAGCGGAAGCATCATCTTGACGGGGCTTGCTGGTTTTGTGACCTGTGGTGGTGTCATGGTGGCGGGCTCGTGATGGCGAATCTGCTGCGTGGTAGAAGGTAGCTTTCTAGCATGTCGCGCATCCGGGTGCAGCCGGCAGGTCCTGCCCGGAGTTTGGAGTATGCATTTGATGGATGAGCCCTTGTGGGTGTTCGGCTACGGGTCGCTGATGTGGCGGCCGGGCTTCGAGTTCGAGGAACGGTGTGACGCCATCATGCACGGCGTGCATCGCCGCCTTTGCATCTATAGCCATGTGCACCGGGGAACGCCGGAGCAGCCGGGGCTGGTGCTTGGTCTTGACCGGGGCGGCGCCTGCCGCGGGATCGGCTACCGGGTCGCCGCGCATGCCCGGTCGGAAACGATCGAGTACCTGCGGGCGCGCGAGCAGGTGACGATGGTTTACCAGGAGCGCTGGCGCGAGATGGTGGTCCGGCGTCCGCATGGGGCAGAGCGGGTGCTGGCGCTGGTGTACCAGGTGGACCGGTCGCATGCGCAGTACGCGGGAAAGCGGTCCGCGCAGGAGCTGCTGCCGTTTGTCCTGCAGGGGCATGGCAAGGGTGGTCCGTGCCTTGAGTACATTGCGTCAACGCTCGAGCATATCCATGAACTGGGCTTTACCGACCATCGCATGGAAGAGGTGCTGAAGCTGGCGCAGGCGGCAGGCTCAGGCGGCGAGAACGGCAAACAGCGGCAGTGATGCCGGTTCGGTGAACCCCGATGAGCGAGGCGCCAAGCGGGGTGTGACGTGCCTCTCGCGGGCCGGCTTGCGGGTGGTGTCGAGTGGCAGGTGAAGCCCGGCAGCAAGGTCTGCCAGCACTGCTTCGCAGTCGCTCTCTCCGGTGGCCAGAAGATGCACGTGCACTTCGCACAGGCGGTTCTGCCAGCCTGAACTCGCCGCCGGCGGCATATCCCAGAACGGCGGGAAGCGCCCGGCGCGCACCGGCTGGCGAACACCGCTTTCGCCGCGGACAACCTCGATGTAGACCGCGCCCGGCAGCGGCGGACAGTCTTCAACGGCATAGACGGAGTGGATATAGCGCTTGCCGGACTGGCCGGTCCAGAAGCAGAACCGGTCACCGAATTCGGATTCGAGGTCTGTTGCGACGGCTTCGGCCATGTGCTCTCTCCCTGTTCTGCGAATGGAACAAAAGTAGAACAAATGTTCAGGCACGTCAATATCAATTGTCTCGGGTCAGCCGCATTTCGAATAGCCGCACGACAGGCAGGTGGCGCAACCTTCCTGGTAGGCCAGCGCTGACTCACCGCAACGTGGGCACGAACTGCCCCCGGCGGGACGCTCACCCACCGCCAAGCGTTGTGCCAGCATGACCGGGTCACCGGTGCCGGCAGCGCTGTGCTTGAGGAAGCCCGTGGCCAGCATGTGCTTTTCGATAACGCCGCCGATGGCGGCAAGCAGCGACGGGACGTAGCGGCCCTCCATCCACTGGCCACCACGCGGATCGAACACGGCTTTCAGTTCCTCGACCACGAAGGACACGTCGCCGCCGCGCCGGAACACGGCCGAGATCATCCGGGTCAACGCCACCGTCCAGGCATAATGCTCCATGTTCTTGGAGTTGATGAAGATCTCGAACGGACGGCGGCGGTTCTCCTCGATCAGGTCGTTGATGGTGATGTAGATGGCGTGGTCGCTGTCACCCCATTTCAGCTTGTAGGTGAAGCCGGGCAGGATGGGGTCGCGGCCCAGCGGCTGGCGCATGTAGACGACGCTGGCATCCTCCGGACCGGACACGCTGACGGGGGCGGCCAGCGGCAGGGCTGGTTGTACCTCGGCAGGCTCGCTGGCGGTATCCGTTGCCGTGCTGTCGGACAGCACGGATCCGGTTACATCATTGGGCCGGTAGGTGGTGCAGCCTTTCAGCCCCCGGTCCCAGGCTTCCATGTAGACCTCGCGAAACGCATCGAAGCTGACGTCCTCGGGCACGTTGACGGTCTTTGAGATGGAGCTGTCGACGTGGGCCTGCAATGCGGCCTGCATGAGGATGTGATCGCCGGGCGACAGGTCAGCGGTGGTCACGAACGCCTCAGGCAGCGCTGCATCGGCGCCCTGCAGTTCGCGGTGCAGGCGCACGGCATAGTCCTCGACCGGTTCGACGGTGTGGCTGCCATCGGGCTGCAGGACGCGGCGATTGTACTTCAGCGAGAATATCGGCTCGATGCCCGACGACACGTTGCCGGCAAACAGCGAGATGGTGCCGGTGGGCGCAATCGAGGTGAGCAGGGCATTGCGGATGCCATGTTCGGCGATGGCCTTGCGGATGTCGTCATCAAGCGACCTGACATGGCCTGATGCCAGGTAGGCATCGGCATCGAACAGTGGAAACGGCCCCTTTTCGGCGGCGAGAGCAGTGCTGGCGAGGTAAGCCGCGCGCTCGATCTGGTGCATCCAGTCCTTCGCCGCGGCTGCAGCTTCAGCAGACCCATAACGCAGGCCGCACATGGCCAGCGCGTCGGCCAGTCCGGTGACGCCAAGGCCGATGCGGCGCTTGGCGCGGGCTTCGTGGGCTTGCGCCTCGAGCGGGTAGTTCGATACGTCGACGACATTGTCGAGCATGCGTACGGCCGTGGTGACAATGCTGGCGAGGTCCTTAGCGCAGACGTGGGCGCGGTCACTGAACGGATGCCAGACCAGCCGGGCAAGGTTTACCGAGCCGAGCAGGCACGCGCCATAAGGCGGCAAGGGCTGCTCGCCGCAGGGGTTGGTGGCGTGGATGGTTTCGCAATAGCCGAGATTGTTCGCCTCGTTGATGCGGTCGATGAAGATGACGCCCGGCTCGGCGAAATCGAAGGTGGAACGCATGATGCGGTCCCACAATTCGCGCGCGCGCACCGTGCGGTAAACCGTGCCCGCGAACACGAGGTCCCAGTCCGTATCCGCCTTGACCGCGTCCATGAAGGCGTTGGTGACGAGCACTGACAGGTTGAACATGCGCAGCCGGGCGGACGACTGCTTGGCAGTGATGAAGTCCTCGATGTCCGGGTGGTCGCAGCGCATCGTCGCCATCATCGCACCCCGGCGCGAGCCCGCCGACATGATGGTTCGGCACATCGCATCCCATACATCCATGAAGCTCAGCGGACCGGACGCATCGGCCCCGACACCCTTCACCGGCGCCCCCTTGGGCCGCAACGTGGAGAAGTCATGCCCGATGCCGCCGCCTTGCTGCATGGTCAGGGCAGCCTCGCGCAGGCCATCGAAGATGGCGCTCATGTCGTCTTCGAGGGTGCCCATCACGAAGCAGTTGAACAGGGTCACCTTGCGGCCCGTACCGGCACCGGCAACGATGCGGCCGGCCGGCAGGAACTTGTAGCCAGACATGGCTTCGTGGAAGGCGCGTTCCCAGCGGCCACGCTTGTGGCTGGCTTCCGGTTGGGCCAGCGCCTTGGCCACGCGGGTCCAGGTGTCGTCGACGGTCTGATCGATCGGTGTGCCGTCGGCCCGCTTGAAGCGGTACTTCATGTCCCAGATTTCCCGGGCGATCGGGTCCAGTGCGCTGTCGGTCATGGCGTGGCTCAAAGCTTTAAGGAACAAATAGTGTACACAAGTTTGTGCGGCATGAAAACAAGACTCATGCCTGTTTCCGGGTTGCCTCCGCCAACAGGCGGGCGGTTGCGGTTTCGATATCGTGCTGCAGGCGGCGAGAGAACGTCTTGCGGTCGAGGCCCGGCTCGATTGGCGGCAGGAACTCGACCACGATGGTGCCGGGCCGCCGGATGAACCTGCGCCGAGGCCAGAACAGCCCGGAGTTGAGGGCAAACGGCGTGCAGGCCACGTTCATCTGGCCATAAAGTGCAGCCGCACCGGGCTTGTAGTCCGGCTCTGCGCCCGGCGCCACGCGGGTGCCTTCGGGAAAAATCAGTACCTGGCGGGCTTCGGCTGCAGCCTGCCTCGCGTCGGCTGTCATCTTGCGCAGCGCCGAGGTGCCTGCCGAGCGATCAACGGCGATCATGCGGAACTTGATGCAGAACCACCCGAACACCGGAATGAAGGTCAGTTCTTTCTTGAGAACCAGTGCCGGGTCGTCCAGCAGCGGCAGCAGGGCGAAGATGTCCCACACCGACTGATGCTTGCCGGACAGCAGGGCCGCTCCCCTCGGGATGTATTCGCGCCCGCGCACTTCCATTCGGGTGCCGGCGATCACCTTCAGCCACCACAGGCTGGCGCGCGCCCATTGCTTCAAGGCCCACATCGACCAGCTGCGTGGCGTGAACATGAACCAGAACCCGAGCACCAGAAAGGTGATCAGGTTGAGGTAGAACACCGCGTTGAACAGGGCTGAGCGAAAGACGAGCATGGGTGAATGCGAACTCCGGGCCGCAGGGGGAACGTCAGTAACCGGTTTCTATGCGCACCAGCGCAAGCAGGTATTTCACATACTCGCTGAACCACAGCCGCCCCGACGCCACGCTGGACCAGGGAGCGCGGCCATCGGAACCCTGCACCGGGTAGGCAACAAGCTCCACCGCGGGCATGACGCGGGAGAACTCCTTCAGGGTGCGCAGCATGTGGTAGTCGCTGGTGACGATGACCAGTTTCCTGAACCCGTGCTCTGTTGCCCATCTTTGTGTCTCGGCAGCATTTCCACGGGTGTCAGCGGCCTGCTTGTCGAGGTCAATGCAACACTGGAACAGGTCACGTTCCGAGCCGGTAATCCGGCGGATCTGGCGGGCGGTGGTTTGCGGGTGAACGCCCGTGATCAGCAGCCGCTGTCCGGCGTTCTCCAGCAACAGGCGTATGCCGGTCGCAATGCGCTCAGGCCCGCCGGTCAGCACCACGATGCCGTCGCCCGAGGGCCGAGATGGGGGCATCAGCGCCTGTCCGTGCGACCTCTGCCAGAAGGCGAGGAAACCGGCCGCGACGACCAGCAGCGCACACAGGGCAATGACCAGCGCGCGAACCGCAACACGGCTGCGGTTGCCCTCGCTACCTGCATGCCGTGCCGTTGTGGCCGGCGGATGCGTTTCTGGTTCGTCCATGCCATGTGTGGTTCACGCATTCGGCGCGAGCCTCTCCCCACCTGTCATCCGAGCCGCACAACGACTGCGGACGTGAAGAGTGGGTTATGCCCGTTCAGAACATTGCCTTCAAGACGCGTGAAATCGAAATGCGCGCCGTAACCAGCGAGATGAAAGTGGCGACCACGGGTACGGCCAGGAAGGCCGCATAGTTCATGCTGCTTTCCCCGAACGGATCATACAGGAAGGCGTGCACCGGACCGGCAAGTCTGCCGCTGCCGAACCCGAGGATGACGAAGGTGACAAAGCCCAGCACCACCCCGATCAGCCCGGCCTTCAGCCCGGTCAGGCAGAACCGCCACAAGACCTCGCGCGAGATGAACCGGTCACGCGCGCCAGCCAGATAAAGCACCTCGATGACCTCGCGGTTTGCCTCCATGGCGGCGCGCGTGGCATAGACCACCAGCACCGCCGCTGCTGCTGCAATCAGAGTCAGTACGGCGATCGCCAGCCAGGTCAGCGCACCTGCCATCGACACCAGTTCTGCCTGCCAGCGCCGGTGCGTATCGAGGGTGGCGGACGGTACCTCCGCGGCAAGGCGTGTTCGCAGCCCGTCAAGGTCGGGCGGCGCCGAGGCGTCGAGGGTAATGTTGAGCAGTTGCGGAATGGGCAGGTCATCCAGCACCGCTGAGGAGCCGAGCCACGGCTCCAGCAGCTTGCGCGCCTCGTCGCGGGTTACCACCGTGACCTGGGCGATGCCGGGCGTGTCGCGCAGGATGCGGGCTGCAAGCGCGGTATCGGCCTCGATGTTGATGCCGTCGGCGGCCGATATCTGCACGGTCACTTCGCTGGCCACCTGCGATGTCCATTTCCCGACGGCGTCGGACGTCATCAGCAACGCACCGATGGCGAGCACGGCGAGGTAGCACATGGCCGCCATGGCGGTCATCAGGGTCATGTGCGGGGCGGTGGCTTCGGGGATCACCTTTGCCTTGCCACCTGCCACGCGCGGCTGGACGGTGGCCTTGGCCGGTGCCACAAGGGCGGGGTCATTGGCCGGGCCTGCCATCAGCGCCACTCCGTGCGGCCGTCGGCCAGACGCAGGACCGGCACGTCAAAGGTTTCCATCAGGTGGGTGTCGTGCGTGGCGATCAGCACCGTGGTGCCGAACTGGTTGAGCTGGCGGAACAGCTTCATCAGGCGAAGGGCCAGGGCCGGATCGACGTTGCCGGTCGGTTCATCTGCCAGCAGCAACTCGGGGCTGGAGATCACCGCACGGGCAATGGCGGCGCGCTGCTTTTCGCCGCCCGACAGCACCGGCGGGTAGGCATTGGCGTGGTGTTCCAGCCCCACCCAGTCGAGCAGCTCCATGACGTTGTCGCTATACTCGCTGACCTTGCCGCCGCGAATGCGCAAGGGCAGCGCGACGTTCTCGAAGGTGGTCAGATGGTCGAGCAGGCGGAATTCCTGGAACACGACGCCGATGCGGCGGCGCATGTCCGGCAGGCGCGAGCGCGGCAACGAGCCGATGTTCTCGCCGAACAGCGTGATCAGGCCACGGGTCGGTTTGAGCGCGAGGAAGAGCATGCGCATCAGCGACGTCTTGCCGGCACCGGATGCACCGGTCAGGAAACTGAACGAGCCCGTTTCGAGCGTCAGGTTCAGGTCCTTCAGCACCTCAGGCCCGTTGCCGTATCTCAGGCCCACGTTTTCAAATCGCACAATCGACAAGAGGCGTTCCTGCTGGACAATACCTGTTTGGCTCACGCCATTTACGCCGAATTAACTGTAATCGGCTTTACTGCACTTACTGAATTATTGCCGCCGGGACCGGTCATCGAGCGCAGCTCGCGAGAGATGCGTTCCTGATCGTCCCGCCCGAATCAGCAAGTCCGGATTACGCGAATGATAGTCTCCTGCCCTTCGTGCGCAACCGAGTACGATCTTCCCAACCAGCATTCGAGCGATGCAACCGTGATGCGGTGCGGCAGTTGCGGCCACGGCTGGATCGAGGCGCACGCCACCGATGTCAGCGACCTTGTGCCTGCCGGTCACGCCGGACAGGTGCAAAGGGATCGCGACGAGGTTTGTGACGCAGCGGTGATGGCGGAAGCCCGCAAGATCGCGCGGGCCGCCCGCATGGCCGAACAGAAGGCCAAGGCTGCCCGGGAACGGCGCATGGTGCAGGTGCGGGGCTGGAGTGGTCTTGCTGCGGGCATCTGTCTCGTGCTGGGCATGGTGGTGTCCTTCCCCGAACGCATCGTGCAGGCCGCGCCGGCGGTGGCCAAGCTCTATTCGCTGGCCGGCAAGCAGGTAAACATTTATGGCCTCAACCTGTCGTCGGTCGAGCAGCAGTACATGGTGGTGAACGGCCAGCCCGTGCTGGCCCTGCGTGGCAACATCGCCAACATTACCGGCGAAGACCGCCGTGTGCCCGCGCTGCGGTTCATCCTCAAGGACAAGACAGGAATCGAACTGCACAGCTGGACGCTCAACAGCGTCGGCAAGGGGCCGATCGAGGCCGGTGCGGTGACCAGTTTCGTCACCCGGCTGGCTGCCCCGCCGGAAGGCGTGGACAGTGTTGAAATCCGTTTTGCCAAGCCCGGCGAAATAGGCTGAAGTCTCCGCCGTCATGAGCGGCATCGAAATAGACGGACACCGGATCGAGGTTCTCTTCAGCGCGGCAGATATTGCTGCCCGCGTCAGCGAGATTGCATCTGCTGTTGCGGCGCGCAACCCGACGCGGCTGCTGGTCGTTCCGGTGCTCAAGGGCTCCTTCATCTTTGCTGCCGACCTGTTGCGCGCCATGCATGTGGCAGGGCTGTCGCCGGAAGTTGATTTCATGATGCTGGCGAGCTATCGCGCCAGGACGTCTTCCTCGGGCCAGGTTGAAGTGCTGCGCGACATCGAGGCCGATGTACGGGGCCGCGACGTCCTGCTGATCGACGACATCCTCGAATCAGGCCGCACGCTGGCCTATGCGAAGGACCTGCTGGCGGCACGCGAGGCCAGGACAGTGATGACGGCCGTGCTGCTCGACAAGCCCGGCCACCGGGCGGCAGAACTCGACGCCGACTTCAAGGGCTTCGATTGCCCGGACCGGTTCGTGGTGGGCTACGGCATGGACATGGCGCACGCCTTCCGCGAACTGCCGTTCGTCGGCCACGTGCTCAATCCAACTGGCTGACGCTTTCCGAAAAAAGTGAAAAGGGCAGCCCAGGGAGAGCTGCCCTTTTCTTTCAGACATGTGGCAGGAGAGGGCTTGCCCGCCATCTGTCTTGTATCTCGCCGGCCAGGGGTATGCCGGAGATACGGGGAACGAGTGTGATGGAGGCCCGTTGCAGGGAGGGGGATGGGCGTTCCGCGCTCGTGTTGATGAGGACATTAGGGGCAGGCGGGCGATGGCGATGTGCATTTCATCACATCGCGAGTACAGGCCGGAAATCCGGGTCAGTACAGGCCCTTGAGCAGGCGGTCGATGTAATCGAGTTCGATGCGCGGCCTGTCAGGCTGGTTGGCGCGTGAGCGCAGTGCATCGAGGATGCGCCGCGCACGTTCGACGGCGGCTTCGCTGGGAACCATGTTCTCGCGCTGGCCATATTCCTCGCCTTGCGACGGCATTGGGCGGCCAAGCGGGTCACGCTGGTCGGCATCGCGGCCTTCACCATGACGGCCGACATTGCCTTCGTTGCCCTGGCCCTGCTGCATCATCTGCTGGGCCATGTTGCGGGCACCTTCGCGCAGGCCGCGCATTGCCTCGCCCTGTGAGCCGAGCGCCTCGTTGCGCTGACCCTGACCAAGTTCACCGGCTGCGTCGCCCATCTCCTGTTGCGCATTGCCGAGGCCATCGCCGGGCTGCATGCCCTGCTGCTGCATCTGCTCCATCAGCCGTTCAAGCATCTGCGCCAGATCCTGCTGCTGTTGCGACAGCTGGCCGTTGCCGGGCGTCTGCTGGTCGGTCTGGCCGCGTCCGCCGGGCTCCTGGCCTTCCTGGCCGGGCTGCATCTGGCCCTGGTTCTGGTCACCGGGCTGCTGCTGGCCGTCCTGCGGCATGCGGAATGTCTGGTCCATCAGCTCCTGCTGGCGGCGCATCATCTCCGACAGCTGGTCGAGCATCCGGGCCATCGGCGAATTGCGCTGCGGGTTTGCCTGCTGCGGCTGGCCAGGTTTCAGGTTCTGCAGGATGTTCTCCAGATCGGACAGCATCTGCTGGGCAGCATCGCGCGCGCCGGACTTGGCCAGCTGCTCGATCATGTCCATCATCTTCTGCAGGTCCTGCGACCGGATCGACTGCTCGGCCTGCTGGTTCTGCTGTTGCTGTTGTTGCTGGTTGGCCTGCGGGTTCTTGCGCATTTCTTCCAGCATCTGCTGCTGCATGGCCTGAAGATACTCGTTCATGGCCTCGCGCAGCTGCTGCATGAGTTCGGCGATCTTTTCTTCCGATGCGCCTTCAGCGAGTGCCTTTTCCAGTTCCTTCTTGATGGCCTGCAGCTTCTTCAGGGCATCCGGCAGGTTGCCGCTTTCGATACTCAGGGCAATTTCCCACAAGGCTTCGGTGACTTGCGCGGTGTCTTCATGGGTGCGGGCGCGATACAGGTTCATGGCGGCATTGCGGATGCCGAGATAGACGCCCGAGCTCTCGATCAGGCCCTCGGGCCAGATCATCAGGGCAAGCAGGGCGCGGACCACCTTGCGTTCGTCATCGGGGTTCAGGAACAGGTTCTTGCGCTGTTCAACCAGCGCCTTGGCGAGCGGCTTGTTGAACGGGCGTACCGGCAAGGTGACCTTCAACGGGTCCGACAACCCGGTCTGGCCTGCCTGGTCGGCGGCTTCCAGTTGCAGCTCCACCTCAAGACCTGCCCACGGGTGGGCGGTCAGGTCCTGGAAGCTCTTTCCTTCGGCCTGGCGCGGATTGACCTTCTGCAGCGAGATTGCCAGCTCGGGCCCGGTCTTTAGGAACGGGTTGCCAGTGTCGACGTCCGCTTTCTCAAACTGGCCTTCGACGAGCGATGCGCGCGCGCCCAGCGAGACCACGCCGTAGTCGTCGGAAACCTTCCACGGCAGCGCGAAACCACCGGTTGGCGTGCTCTCTATGGCTGATGGGATTGCGGCAACGGGGGGTGTGTCGGCAATCACCGTGACGGGCCATGCGCCCAGTTCGCGGCCATCACTGGTGACGGAAACGATGGCGGAGCGTTCAAGCTTGGTGCGCAGTTCCTGGTTCTGCTTGACCGGCGCGCCTTCTTCCGGTGCATCGGGTGTCAGGGTGGCAATGAGGGCAGGCTTGCCGGCTTCGTCGGTGGCTGTAGGGTCGAGCAGTGAGATCGTCATGTCAGCCGACCCGGCAAGCCGGGCTACCAGCTCGGAGCCTTGCGGCACACTGATGGCGGGCGACTGGACCGGCTGGGTGCCATCTGCCCCGGCAAGGGTGGTCGCAGGCCTTGTCAGCAGGACCGGTGGCTTTCCGGTGTAGGCAGGCGGGTTGAGCCAGGCATCAAGCGTGATGGTGGCCGCAGGATCCGGCGCATTGAGCGCGACCGCATCGGCAAACCGGTCACGCCAGGTGCCGAGGCTGAGAACGCCAGCGGCGATCAGGGCTATGGCGAGGGCGTTGCGCAGTGCGTTCTGGTCTAGACGGGGCAGCGGCGAGCGAGGTGCGCCTGCCTTGAGGCGCTCCATCTCGCGGGCCATGCGGTCCCGGTGGGCTTCCCACAGGATGCGCTGTTGCGGGGTGGCCGATGCATCATCGGCCAGGGTGTCGGTATAGCTGCTGGCAGGCCGGTGGCGGATGCCGGAGCGCTGCTCGATACGGGCGATGGCCTCATCGTGGCCGGGCCACGACAGGCGCGTCACGCGCAGCAGGCTCCACAGCAGGGCACCGCCTGCAAGGACAGCCGCGCCGATCCGCATCCAGGCCGGCATCATGGCCGCAATGCCGCTCAGCACCAGCAGCAGCGCGAGACCGGCAATCATCATGGCGGGAAAAAGCGCTTCCAGCAGCCGCTCCCACATCATTGCGATGCGGGCAAGCGATACCTTGCGGGCGAGGATTTTGCTCGGATTAGTGCTCATGCCGATCATGATCGTAGCATAGTGCGGCGAAAACATGGGACCGCAAACTATTCAGGCCCATGCCGGTAAACGAAATTGTGATTGCGCAGCAGCCGGGCCGCTACTGCTGCCAGGAAGCCAGCCTGTCGAGCCCGATCAGGTCGTCATAGCTCATGCGGGGCCGGATGATCGCGTAGCGTTCGCCATTGACCAGAACCTCGGGGATGAGTGGCCGCGTATTGTAGGTGCAGGCCTGCACCGCGCCGTAGGCACCGGCGGTCATCACCGACAACAGGTCGCCAGGCTGGACCTCGGGGAATGAGCGGTCGAGCGCCAGGTAATCGCCGGACTCGCATACCGGGCCGACAATGTCGGCGGGCGAGTTGGCCGTGGCGAGGCGCTCTTGCCTGACGGGCACGATGTCGTGCCAGGCGTCGTACAGGGTCGGGCGGATCAGGTCGTTCATGGCCGCATCAACGATGATGAAGCGCTTGTCATCGGTGTGCTTCACGTGGATGACCCGGCACACCAGGATACCGGCGTTGCCGGCGATCATGCGGCCCGGTTCCATGACAAACCTGCAGTCGAGATTGCCCAAGGTTTCGCGGACCACCTTTGCGTATTCGTCGGGGTGGGGCGGCACATCATTGTCGCCGCGATAGGGCACGCCCAGTCCGCCGCCGATATCGACGTGGTCGATGCGGTGGCCGTCGGCACGCAAGTCCTTCACCAGCCCTGACAGAATGGCATAGGCCTCGCGATAGGGCTCCAGCTGGGTGATCTGCGAGCCGATGTGCATGTCGACACCGGAAATGCGGATGTTGGGCAACTTGGCCGCGCGGGCATAGACATCGCGGGCGCGAGCCATCGAGATGCCGAACTTGTTGTCCGACTTGCCGGTGGTGATCTTGGCGTGGGTCTTCGCATCGACGTCCGGGTTGACGCGGATGGAGATGGTGGCGGTTTCGCCCAGCCGGTGTGCGACTGCAGACAGGAGCTCGAGCTCCGGTTCGCTCTCGACATTGAAGCAGGCAATACCTTCGCGCAGCGCGTGGGCCATTTCGGCTGCGGTCTTGCCGACGCCGGAGAACACGATCTTGCGGGCCGGCACACCTGCGGCACGGGCGCGGCGAAGCTCGCCTTCGGACACCACGTCCATGCCGGCGCCAAGGCTGGCCAGTGTCTTGATCACGGCCTGGTTGGAATTGGCCTTCATGGCGTAGCAGATCGTCATGTCGAGGCCGTCGAACGCCTTCTTCAACACGTCGTAGTGGCGCGTCAGGGTGGCGGTCGAATAGCAATAGAACGGAGTCTCCAGATCGAGCGCGATGCCGCTCAGGGAGACGTCCTCGGCATGAAGCTCGCCGTCGCGATAGGCGAAATGATGCATGTCAGCTGGTCCGGATAATCAGGTTGGCGAGGGTTGCCTGCAATTCAGGCCAGGCAGGCCTGATCATTCAGGTTTGATCAGCGGATCAACGGCGGCCGGACGGTTGGGATCGTAGGACGATTGATCCGGCGGCGGTTCCAGCGCGCCACGCTTGCCACAGCCGGCAAGCGCGGCTGCAATCACGGTCAGGATGAGCAAGGTACGCAGGGTCATCGAAAGCTCGGGTCCGGGTTGGGGCATGGCGTTGGCGAGTCTTTTAGCGCAATCAGACCCCTTAGGCAAAGTGCCAAGTGCCGGGCAGGCCGGTTACTTCGCCAGCTGTGCCGCGGTGACGCGCTGGACTTCGATCCAGTAGCGCGGGTTGCGGGTCTCGTTGCGGTTGTTGAAGCTGAGTGGCTGTTCGACGCTGCGGGCGCTGCCTGGTGCCAGGTTGAAGTCGGTCAGCCCCACCGTGCGCTGGGCACTCTGGGTGCATGAGACACGCAAGGTCTCGAGGGTCGCGTCTGCTTGCGCGGTTGTGTACACCGTCGGACATGAGAACAGCCGCACCAGCAGGTTTATGTCGCGGGCGGTATGTTGCGGCGAGAGGTTGGCGATCTCTACGGCGAGCTGCCACTGATCCGGGATGGAGATGACCTGTTCGCGGCCGGCGCTGTCAAACCGTACCGTCGTGGTCATGGTAAGCGAGGAACTGCGCAGCGCGATGTCGCTGGCCTGCATCGCCACATAGCTCAGGGTTTCATCCTCCCGAACCTGTTCGAGCTGGCGCGCTGTGGGTGTGGTGGCCGGTTCGGCCTGCTGCTGTTCCTGCAGGGTGAGCACGGTCATCAGCACGAGGAACATGACCGTCACGACCGCCATCAGCCCGCGCCGCCAGCTGGTATGCTTGATGAACAGCCAGATCACGGCCATTGCAAGCAGGTACACGATCAGCCAGCGCATTCAAACTCTCCGCGGAATGCGGCAGAACGATTGCCGCGTTGACCTATCAGATAAGCGCTGCTGCCGCGCAGGGCAATGCCCCAGGCGGTTGCAGGTGCCGCCGGGGTGAACGATTGCCCTACCCAAGCAGCTTCAGCCAGCGTTTCGCCTCGCGCTTTACATTGACGGGTGCGGTGCCGCCGAAGCTGGTGCGGGAGCGGGCAGAGGCCTCGGGTGTGAGCACCGAGAAGATGTCCGCCGTGATGCGCGGTTCGACCGACTGCATGTCTTCCAGCGACAGCTGATCGAGCGCCACGTTGCGGTCTTCTGCCATGGCAACAAGGGTGCCGGTGACGTGATGGGCCTGGCGGAACGGCATAGCCAGCTTGCGGACCAGCCAGTCGGCGAGGTCAGTGGCGGTCGAATAGCCCGAGCCTGCAGCCGCTGCCATGCGCGCGGTCACGGGCTGCATGTCGGCAGCCATGCCGGTCATGGCGGCGATGGCCAGCGACAGGCTGTCAATGGCGTCGAAGGCCGGTTCCTTGTCTTCCTGCATGTCCTTGGAATAGGTCAGCGGCAGCCCCTTCATGACCACCATGAGGCTGGTGAACGCCCCCAGGATGCGGCCAGGCTTTGCCCGGATCAGTTCTGCTGCATCGGGATTTTTCTTCTGCGGCATGATGGACGAACCGGTGGTGAACTGGTCGGACAGCCGGATGAACCCGAACTGCGGTGTGGACCAGATCACAAGCTCCTCGGCAAAGCGCGACAGGTGCATGGCGCAGATGGAGGCCGCCGCCAGCATTTCCAGCACGAAGTCCCGGTCAGACACTGAATCCAGCGAATTGCGCGTCGGCCGGTCAAAACCAAGCGCCTTTGCGGTCATGGTGCGGTCGATGGGGAACGACGTGCCGGCAAGGGCAGCCGCGCCGAGCGGTGATTCGTTCATGCGCTTGCGGGCATCGGCAAAGCGGGACCGGTCGCGCGCGAGCATTTCGACATATGCCAGCATGTGGTGGCCGAAGGTGACCGGTTGGGCCGTCTGCAGGTGGGTGAAGCCGGGCATGATGGTGGCAGCGTGCTCGAGCGCTTTCTGCGCCATCACCTTCTGCAGGCCGGCGAGCTGTTCGTCGAACATGTCGAGGCAGTCGCGCACGTAGAGACGGAAGTCGGTCGCCACCTGGTCGTTGCGCGAACGCGCGGTGTGCAGGCGCCCGGCCGGTTCGCCGATGAGGTCCTTCAGTGCCGATTCAACATTCATGTGAATGTCTTCGAGCGCGGTCGAGAAGGTGAAGTCACCTGCGTCAATGGCCTTGCCGACCGCCTTCAGCCCCTTCACGATTTCGCGAACATCGGCCTTGGCGAGGATGCCGCAGTCGCCCAGCATCTGTGCGTGTGCTATGGATCCGGCGATGTCCTGGGCGTGCAGGCGCTGGTCGAAGCTGATCGACGCGTTGATCTTTTCCATTATTTCGCCGGGACCGGACTTGAACCTGCCGCCCCACATTTTATTTGTCATATCGAATGTCCGCCCACATTTTCAGTCACCGGCCCGGTCCGATGGAGAGCCCATGTCCAAGTTCGAGAATACGTCCAACCCGCGCCGTCTGCGCCGCCGCACGGCTGCCATCATCGCCACGGCCCTGATTGCGGTCACTGGCGGGATGTACGCGATGTTTGGGCCGCAAGGCAATGAGCCAGTCGCCATTTCGCAAGCGGTTGCAGAAGAAACGGGGTCAGCCGTGACGCTCGACAAGTCGCTGTCGACGGGCTCGGTGGCGGCCTTCGTGTTCAAGCCAGCCCGGCCGCAGGTGGACTCCGGACCGTTCAAGACCGCCGACGGCAAGGAAATTTCGCTGGCTGACTGGAAGGGCCGCGTGGTGCTGGTCAACCTGTGGGCGACGTGGTGTGCGCCGTGCCGCAAGGAAATGCCGGACCTCGCCCAGTTGCAGAAGGACTATGGCGGCGATGACTTCGAGGTGGTTGCCATCAGCGTCGACCTGAAGGGCGCAGAGGCATCCTCGGCGTTCCTGAAGGAGATCAGCGCAGACAACCTGGCTCTGTATGTAGAGCCGACCACCCGCATCATGAAGAAGCTGGGTGCGATCGGCCTGCCGATGACCTTGCTGATGGACCGCAATGGCGCCGAGATCGGCCGCTTGCTCGGGCCTGCTTACTGGACAACCGATGAAGCCCGCAAGCTGATCGAAGCCGCAATCGCCGAGAAACCGGTCAGCCAGTAACGCGGGCTCAGACGCCTTGCGACAGCCAGGCGCGGGCTTCTTCCACGCTCGCCAGGCGGCGCCAGCCCTCGCTGGTCTCCACCGCAACCGAGCCATCCTCGAGCGTCATGGCAAGGTGGCCATCCAGGTCGAACTCGTCGATGGCGAGAGGCCACAGCCGCGGGTCGGAGGTGTCCGGCACGATGGGCGCAGCAGACGGCATGGGTGCTGCCGGAGCGGTATCGAACGGAGGCAGGTCCGGCACATCGTCCAAGTCATCATCGTCCAGCGGGTCGGTATCCAGATTGCTGCTGCCGAAATCATCGTCGCGCTTGGCTGAAAAGTCCGGCAATCCGTCGCCGGCATCCGCACTCGCAGCAGCAGCGGTGGTGGCTGCAGCAACCGTACCGCCTGCAGCCAGCAGCCGGGCAGTGGCATTGGCGGTGTCGATCATCGCGCCAGCCATGATGGAATTGAGAATGGCGAGCAGGCCGAAGCCTGCCGTCAACGCGCCGCCTACAAGTGAGGTGATGGCCGAGGCCCGGTCCGCATCGGTCGCGAACATCAGGTAGGCACCATAGGCGGCAAGGACCACACCGCCGGCTACCGCGAGCCAGCCGAGCAGCCCAGCAACCTTGGCGACCCCAGAGCCGCTTGTGTTCATCGTGTCAGACATGCGTGTACCCCCGTACCGTTCCCACTTGGAACACTGAGTTGAGCATAAAACTTAACGTGGGGCAAACGGCAGCAACGAACGCTCAGCGGGTGGGAACCGGCGTCTCGCCGCGATAGTCGTAGAAGCCGCGCTGGGTCTTGCGGCCCAGCCATCCGGCCTCGACATATTTGACCAGCAGCGGGCATGGGCGGTACTTGGAGTCGGCCAGACCGTCGTACAGCACCTGCATGATCGACAGGCAGGTATCCAGGCCAATGAAGTCGGCCAGTTCCAGCGGCCCCATCGGATGGTTGGCCCCCAGCCGCATCGCCTTGTCGATGGCCTCAACCGAACCAACGCCTTCATAAAGGGTGTAGACGGCTTCGTTGATCATCGGCAGCAGCACGCGGTTGACGATGAACGCCGGGAAATCTTCGGCCACAGCAACGTTCTTGCCCAGCGTACCGACGAATTCGCGCACTTCCTGGAAAATTTCGTCGCCGGTCGCAATGCCGCGGATCAGCTCGACCAGTTCCATGACCGGCACCGGATTCATGAAATGGATGCCCATGAACTTTTCCGGACGGTCGGTACCGGCGGCGAGCCGCGTTATCGAGATTGACGAGGTGTTGGACCCGATCAGCGCGGTTTCCTTGAGATGCGGGCACAGTTCGTTGAAGATCTTGCGCTTGATGGATTCGTCTTCGACGGCAGATTCGATGATCAGGTCGGCATCGCCGAAATCACTGAACTTCGCAGCGGCTGAAATCCGTTCCAGTGCCGACTTGCGGTCGTCCTCGGTGATCTTTTCAGAGCGGACCTGACGGGCCATGTTGCCGTTGATGGTGGCCAGCCCCTTCTCGATCGCGTCCCGGGATACGTCATAGAGGCCCACGTCATAGCCGGACAGTGCACATACGTGTGCGATGCCTGAACCCATCTGGCCGGCGCCGATAACGCCTACTTTCTTGATAGTCATCAGTTTTTCAAATCTCCGCCTTTTCGCGCACGCGGGAGACTATCGCGCGCGCCGGACTGCGGCAAGACGCATTATCGCAGTGCAACAGAAAACCCGCCCTGCATTCCTGCAGGGCGGGTTCTGGTCGTGATGCGATGCCGGGACCGGACAGCAGGCGTCAGTAACCGGCCTTTGCGAGTTCTGCCTCGAGCGCTGGCACGGCCTCGAACAGGTCGGCAACCAGGCCATAGTCAGCCACCTGGAAGATCGGGGCTTCCTCGTCCTTGTTGATGGCAACGATGACCTTTGAGTCCTTCATGCCGGCCAGGTGCTGGATGGCACCGGAGATGCCCACGGCAATGTAGAGGTCCGGGGCGACCACCTTGCCGGTCTGGCCGACCTGGTAGTCGTTGGGGACGTAGCCTGCGTCCACGGCGGCGCGCGAGGCACCGACGGCTGCGTTGAGCTTGTCGGCGATCTTTTCCAGCATGGCGAAGTTTTCGCCGTTCTGCATGCCGCGGCCACCGGAGATGATGACGTTGGCCGAGGTCAGCTCTGGCCGGTCGGACTTCGACAGGTTCTCGCTCAGGTAGCTGCTGAGGCCAGGGTCGGCGGGGGCTGCAACCTTTTCCACCGAAGCCGAACCGCCGGTACCGGCGGCCTCGAACGAGGCGGTGAGAACGGTGATGACCTTCTTCTTGCCGGGCGCCTGGACCGTCTGCACGGCATTGCCGGCATAGATCGGGCGCTCAAACGTGTCGGCAGACTTGACCGCGATGATGCCGGACACCTGCATCTCGTCGAGCAGTGCTGCAACCCGGGGGCTGATGTTCTTGCCGCTGGTGGTGGCAGGCGCAACCATGGCGTCATAGTTGCCCATCAGGCCGACGATCAGCGCAGACATTGTCTCGGCCAGCGGGCGTTCAAACATTGCGTCGTCGCAATGCAGCACCTTGGACACGCCGGCCAGGGCGGCTGCTTCCTTGGCGGCTGCGTCAGCCTTGTGGCCGGCAACCAGCACATGCACGTCGCCGCCCATCTGGGTGGCGGCGGTCAGGGCCTTGTGGGTGGCGTCCTTCAGACCGGCATTGTCGTGTTCTGCAATCAGGAGAGTGGCCATGGCTTAGATAACTCCAGCTTCGTTCTTCAGCTTGTCGACAAGCTCTGCAACCGAGCCGACCTTCTTGCCGCCTTCGCGGGCCGGTGGCTCGGTGGTGTTGATGACCTTCAGCTTCGGTGCCAGGTCCACGCCCATGTCGGCGGCGGCCTTTTCATCGAGCGGCTTCTTCTTGGCCTTCATGATGTTGGGCAGCGACGCATAACGCGGCTGGTTGAGGCGCAGGTCGGTGGTCACGATCATCGGGGTCTTGACCTTGATGGTCTGCAGGCCGCCGTCGATCTCGCGGGTGATGGTCGCGCTGTCGCCGTTGATCTCGATCTTCGAGGCGAACGCGGCCTGTGCCCAGCCCAGCAACGCCGACAGCATCTGGCCGGTCTGGTTGCAGTCATCGTCGATGGCCTGCTTGCCGAGAATGACCAGACCGGGCTGTTCTTCCTCGATCACCTTCTTCAGCAGCTTGGCAACGGCAAGCGGCTCGACGTAGTCGTCGTGCTTGATCAGGATGCCGCGATCGGCACCCATCGCCAGCGCCGTGCGGATGGTTTCCTGGGCCTGCTGCGGACCGACGGACACGGCGATGATCTCGCTGGCGGTGCCTGCTTCCTTCAGCCGGATGGCCTCTTCGACGGCAATCTCGTCGAACGGGTTCATCGACATCTTCACGTTGGCCAGTTCGACGCCTGACCCGTCAGCCTTGACGCGGATCTTGACGTTGTAGTCAACAACCCGCTTGACAGCGACCAGTACTTTCATCGCGTGCAATCTCTCTTCTTCAGTCGTTGAGGCCCGATGCAAATCCGGGCGCAGAACAGGTGGTTTGCTTGCCATGGTGGCAAGTCTGTTTCAGTCCGGGCCGGACCCTAGGGGCCAGCCAAGGCTGGCGTCAATGCGAATATCGTCGATTCACGGCCAATTGCGACCTCTGGTCCCAACAATGACCAAAGGTTGGCAATATCCCGATGGCCGGTCAGGCGAGGCGGTGTGCGAGCGTGCGCCGGAACAGCACGGTGATGATGAAGCCGGCGGCGAACCCGCCGATGTGGGCCCACCAGGCCACCAGCACTTCGTTCTGGCCGTCATCGACATAGAGCGACAGCACCTGGAAGCCGATCCACCCGGCCAGCGCCCAAAGGGCCGAGATGCGCAGCGGCAGTTTCATGAACAGCAGTACCCAGACCCGCGCCTTTGGAAACAGCACGATGTAGCTGCCAAGGATGCCGGACACCGCGCCTGACGCCCCGACCAGTGGCGTGGTCGAGTCCGGGTTTGCGACGATGTGGGCACCGGCCGCGATGATGCCGCAAACGAAATACAGCAGCAGGAAACCGATATGGCCGAAGGCATCCTCGACGTTGTCGGCAAATACCCACATGAAAGCCATGTTGGAGAGTACGTGCAGCCAGCCGCCGTGAATGAAGGTATAGGTGATCAGGGTCAGTGGCTCGCGGACCGTCTCGAGCCATCCGGCACCGCCCGTGGTGTGCCGCACCACCTGGCCAATCTCTGCCGGCACCAGCCCGAAGGCGGTCGCAAGCTGCAGGTGGCTCATGTCCAGTCCGCCATAAACGATCAGTGCATAGATCACGATGTTGAGGACGATCAGGGTGCCGGTGACGAACTGGAACCGGATCATCCGCAAGGCGGTGTTGTCGTGGAGCGGAACGAACATGGCGTGCGGAACTCCGGGTCGGGTTGATCGGGATCAGGTCTCGGTGGCGGTCGCGCCGGGCTTCCAAAGCACGTCGCCGCCGTGGCGGGCATTGACCCAGCGGCTTGCCACGAACAGGAAGTCCGACAGCCGGTTCAGGTAGGTGGCGGCCTCGCGCGTCACGTGCTCGCCGGGAATGGTGGCGAGTTCGACGATGTGACGTTCGGCGCGGCGGCATACGGTGCGGGCCTGATGCAGGAAGGCAGCCGCCGGATGACCGCC
Source organism: uncultured Alphaproteobacteria bacterium (assembly GCA_963700735.1). GTDB lineage: Bacteria > Pseudomonadota > Alphaproteobacteria > Rhizobiales > Aestuariivirgaceae > Anderseniella. Next base: position 162,937 of record CAVOYR010000007.1, on the reverse strand, counting down.
GGGCAGCACGAACGAGCGCAGTGGTTGAAGCTCCGCGTTGAGCTGATCGATCTCGCGTTCCAGCCGGTCGACCTGGCCTTGCGTGACGCGCAAGGGCTGCCATTCGAGCTTTTGGCCATCTTCCGGGGTACACAGGTCCGCGCCGAGGTCGAACATGTCGTTCTGGATGCGGGCCAGCATGTCGTCGAGCAGCTTCAGGTCATCGCCGCCGGTATGCAGCCGAACCAGTCCGAGGATGGAGTTGGCTTCGTCCACCGTGCCATAGCTGGCAATCCGGGCATGAAACTTCGGCAGCCGCTGACCGGTGGACAGCGCGGTGGTGCCGTCATCGCCGGTTTTCGTGTAGATCCTGTTGAGAACGACCATTGCTGTCTTCCGGTAGCTGCGTTGTGGGGCGACGGTATGCAATCGTGCGCGATCAGTCTACCCGCAGAACGCGGGCGGGACTTGCCTTCAGGGCCGACCAGGTGGTGACCAGGCCGGCGGTCACCGTGACCACCAGCGCAATCAGGGCGGTCGCAACCGCGGTGGTTATCGAGAACTGCCATTCGAACTGCATGATGAAGGTAATGATCGCCCATGCACTCAGCGAGCCGGCAATGATGGCAAAGGCGGCCGTGGCAAGGCCCAGCACGGCATACTCGATCACCAGCGAACGCAGCAACTGGCTCCGCGTAGCGCCGTAGGTCTTCAGGATGACAGCGTCGTAGATACGTCCTGAAAGTCCCGTCGCCAGTGCGCCGCCAAGCACGAGGATGCCGACCAGCAGCGTCATGGCGTTGGCCCCGCGAATGGCGGTGATGAGCTGGCCCATCAGCTTGTTGACGGCATCCAGCGCGTCGCGCACGCGGATGGAGGTGACCGTCGGAAACGGCCCGGACACCGCCTTGAGGATGGCTGCTTCATCGGCGGGTTTGGCTTGCGCGGTGATGACGTACATGTGGGGCGCACCGGCAAACGTGTTGGGCGAGAACACCATGACGAAGTTGATCTGCAGCGAACGCCAGTCGACCTCGCGCAGGTTGGCAACCGTGGCGGTCACCTCGCGGCCCAGCACGTTGACGGTGACGGTATCGCCCAGCTTCAGGTCAAGCCCTTCGGCAATGTCGGCAGAGAACGATACCTGCGGCGGGCCGTCATGGTCGGGTGCCCACCACGATCCTGCGCTCAGGGTGGCATTGTCAGGGGCAGTCGCCGAATAGGTGATGCCGCGATCCCCGCGCAGGGCCCAGGCGGCATCGGGCGAGACCTTGACCTCGCTGGACGGCACGTCGTTCACCTTGACGATGCGGCCGCGCAACATTGGTGCAGCGCCGACGCCGGTCGCGCCGGCCTTTTCCACGGCGGCGGTGAAGTTCTCGGCCTCGCTGGAATAGACGTCGAGAAAGAAGAACGCAGGTGCCCGGTCCGGCAGGTTGTCGCGCAGCTCCTTGGAGACGTTGGTGTCGATCAGGGCGAGCGTGACGAACAGGGTCAGGCCAAGCCCGAGTGACATCACCACCGACGGGGTTGGCGTGCCGGGCCTGTACAGGTTGGCGATGGCAAGCCGGGCGGTGGCGGATTTGGCTGGCCGCAGCCGGGCAGCCACCCACATCAGCAGTTGAGCCAGACCCGCCAGGATGATGAAGCTGGCAATCATGCCGCCGGCATAGCCCCAGCTCACGCGCGGGTCGGGAAAGGCAGTCAGCGTCAGCATGAAGATGCCGGCCAGGGCAGCCGCTATGACGGTAAGGACACCGGCGCCGGGCCAGGCACGGGCATGGCTGATCATGTCGCGGAACAGGGCAGACGGCGGGATCTTGCCGGCACGGGCCAGCGGCCAGACGGCAAAGGCGACCACGATCAGGAAGCCGTACAGCGCTGCGCGCAGCACCGGCCACCATTCAGGCCCGGCTGATACCGGCACCGGCAGCACGTTCGACAACAGCGCACCGGCCAGCGGTGGCGTGATCAGGCCAAGTGCTGCACCGATGCCGATGCCAAGTGCTGCCACCAGCAGCACCTCGACAAGGTAGGTCCAGAACACCAGCCGCGCAGGCGCGCCGAGGCATTTCAGGGTGGCGATGTTTTTCGTGCGCCGCTCGAGGAATGCCTTGACGGCATTGGCCACGCCCACACCGCCAACAATGAGTGCGGTCAGCCCCACCAGCGACAGGAAGAAGGTCAGCCGGTCGATGAACCGGCGTACGCCCGGGGCTGCATTCTCGCGCGAGCGGATCCGCCAGCCGGTATCCTGCAAAACGGGCTCGGCTTGCGTGACCAGGGTCTTCACTGCCCCGTCACTGGCCGGTTGCGGCAAGGCAACGCGGTAGCGCCAGGTGATCAGGCTGCCGGGCCGCGCAAGGCCGGTTGCTGCCAGTGCGGCTTCGGAAATCATCGCGCGCGGTCCAAGCACGAATCCGTCCGATATGCGGTCGGGTTCGCGCACGATGGCGGCGTTGACGGTGAAGTCCTGCGTGCCCAGCCGCACCGTATCGCCGACCTTTATGCCGAGCCGGTCGAGCAGCGATTGCTCGACCACGGTGCCGGGCAGGCCCGACGGGCCGTCCTTGACGGCATCGGTCAACGCAATGTCCGGGTTGAGAACCAGTTGGCCGTACAGAGGATAGGCGTCATCGACCACCTTCACCTCGACCAGAGCCGAAGCCTTGTCCGGCACGGCTGCCATGGCGCGCAGGGTTGCAACCTTGCTGACCCGGCCTGCACCTTCGATCAGGGAGCGTTGTTCGGGCGTGGGCTGGTTGTGCAGCGTGGAGAACTCCACATCGCCGCCCATCAGCGAGCGGCCCTCGTTGGCGATGCCGCGTTCAAGTGCCGCCGACAGCGAACCGACGATGGCAATGGCACCAACGCCCAGCACCAGGCAGGCAAGGAAAATGCGGAAGCCCTGCAGGCCGGAGCGCAGTTCGCGCCGCGCCAGCCGGAAGGCAATGGCAAGCATGTCTGTCATGTCAGGCTCTCGTGTCGGCGTGGATCAGGCCATCGCGGATCTCGATGACGCGCGAGCACCGTCTTGCAAGGGCGGGATCATGGGTGACCAGCACCAGCGTGGTCTTGTGCGAGGCCTGCAGGTCGAACAGCAGGTCCATGATGGTCTGGCCGGTTTCCTGGTCGAGGTTGCCGGTCGGTTCGTCGGCAAGGATGATACCTGCACCAGCGGCAAGTGCGCGGGCAATTGCGACGCGCTGCTGTTCTCCGCCGGAAAGCTGGCCGGGGTAATGATCGAGCCTGTGGCCAAGGCCGACGCGTTCAAGCTCGCGCTGCGCCTGCGCGAAGGCATCGGGCGCGCCGCGAAACTCCAGCGGCACGGCCACGTTCTCCAGCGCCGTCATGGCCGGGATGAGGTGGAACGACTGGAACACGATGCCGATCTCGTCGCGGCGGAATTCGGCCAGCCTGTCCTCGTTCATGGCGGTTAGGTCGTTGCCGGCAACCTCGACCTTGCCGCCGGTCGCCTGTTCCAGCCCTGCGATGACCATCAGCAGCGTGGTCTTGCCGGACCCTGACGGCCCGACCACCGACACCGCCTCGCCCTGTGCAATGGACACGTCGACGCCCTTGAGAATCTCGACCTGCCCGGCGCGGGACTTCAGCGTGACCTCAAGTGCCTGCAGCGCGATGGCTGGCCGTGATCCGGCAGGAGTTGCAAATTGCTGGCCGGGGGCAGGGCTGCGAGCATCCATTGTGGCGGGAACCTTCCAGTATCGGGACGGGCAAATGGCGCGGGCAGCGCAACTTGCAGCGGGCATGGGACGTTTCTATGTATGCACTAGACGTCAAAGTTCAAAGGTTTCCGGCATCATGTTCCGATTTGTCGCTGCTGTACTCATCTGTCTTGCCGCCGCCATGCCGGCACTGGCAGCCGGTCCGCACAAGATTGTTGCCCTCGGCGACAGCCTGACCGCTGGCTACGGGCTGTCGGCGGGTGATGGTTTCACCGACCGGCTGCAGCAACGGCTGACGGCAGACGGGCTGGACGTGGAGGTGATCAATGCCGGTGTCTCGGGCGACACCAGCAAGGGTGGCCTCGCCCGGCTGGACTGGTCTGTACCGGACGGCACGTCGCTGGTGATTCTCGAACTCGGTGCCAACGACGCCCTGCGCGGGGTCGCGCCCGAACAAACCAAAGCCAATCTCGACGCCATGCTGGAGCGGTTGAAGGCGCGTAACATCCCTGTGCTGCTGGCCGGCATGATTGCCCCGCCCAACATGGGCGAGGACTATGGCAATGCGTTCAATCCGATCTATGCCGATCTCGCTGCCCTTCACGATGTGCCGTTGTACCCATTCTTTCTGGACGGCGTGGCAGGAGACGCACGCCTCAACCAGGCCGATGGCATGCACCCGAACGCTGAAGGCATCGGCATCATCGTAGACCGGATTGCACCGAAAGTGGCCGAACTGCTTGCCCGCGATGGGTCATGAAGGTGATGTCTTGCGACTGTCATGCATCGCCGGTTAGCCTTGATTTCGCGGACTGATTCGCACGCAAATAACGGGAGGGCTTGATCATGCCTCGACTGTTTACCGGCGTAGAATTGCCACCGGACGTGGCGCTTGACCTGTCCATCATGAGGGGTGGCATCGAAGGCGCCCGATGGATCGACCCCGACAGCTATCACCTGACATTGCGGTTTGCAGGCGACATCCCCGAGCGGGTGGCGGCTGAGCTGACCCAGGAACTGAGCCGGGTGGTGGTGATGCCGCCGTTCAGCATCTCGCTGGCGGGCGTTGGCGTGTTCGGCTCGAAGAAACCGCACTCGCTCTATGCCAAGGTGGCGGAAAGCCCGGACCTGCGGCGGTTGCAGGCGATGCATGAGCGGGTGTGCCAGTCGCTTGGCCTGCCACCGGAGACGCGCAAGTTCACGCCGCACGTCACGCTGGCCCGGTTGCGCCATGTCGACCCGCGCCAGGCGCTGTCGTTTGCGCACGGTCACAACCTGTACCGCTCACGCGTCTTCGAGGTCAGCCATTTCGTGCTGTTTTCGTCGCGGGCGTCGCGCGGGGGCGGGCCATACGGGCGCGAGGAAATCTATCCGCTGGCCCGGGCGATGTGAGCTGCCAGGCCGCGGGCTGCCAATTCGATCAAGTCGAGCGCGTGGTCGAAGCCGTCCTCGCCGCCATAATAGGGGTCGGGCACCTCGCGCACCGGTACCTCGCCGGCAAATTCGAGGAACATGCGGATTTGGGCCGTTGCGCCATCGGGTTGCATGGCCTTGAGCCGTGCGTAGTTCTGGCCGTCCATCGCCAGGATCACGTCAAAACCGGTGAAGTCCTGCGCGGTGACCTGCCGGGCCCGCTGGCCCGCAATGTCGATGTCGCGCATCAGGGCAGCCTTTATGGCGCGCGGGTCCGGAGGTGCGCCTTCGTGCCAGGCACTGGTGCCGGCGCTGTCGAGGGCCACGTGGTGCAGTCCTGCCTCGTCCAGTGCCTTGCGAACGGCTCCCTCGGCCATTGGCGAGCGGCAGATATTTCCAAGGCAGACGATTAACAGCGATTTCATGGGGGAACGGGAACCAGTTGACATACATTGGTAGTGAGAACCCATTAATGCAGGAGATCATCAGCAATGGCTGAAAAACTTCAAGGTTCCGAACGCGACGAAGCGCTGGCAGGCCTTTCGGGCTGGACACAGGTCACCGGGCGTGATGCCATCAGCAAGACGTTCGTGTTCCGGAACTTCAACGAAGCGTTCGGATGGATGAGCCGGGTTGCCATGATGGCGGAAAAGCTTGATCATCATCCGGAATGGAGCAATGTCTACAAGACGGTCGAGGTTACGCTGTCCACCCATGACGTTGATGGTTTGACCAGCCTCGACATCAAGCTGGCCCGGTTCATGGACAAGGCAAGCGGGTTAACCTAACCGATCTGTAATATCGAGTGCGCTTGTCAGGTTTGCTGTTTGCCCCCATATTCCACATCGTAATTCAACCTTGAGGGAGTTTCTTCGAAATGGCCGACCTTCGTTACCAATCAACCGCACCGGCACGTGGCCGCGCCGCGGAGATTGACCAGGGCCTGCGCTCATACATGCTTGGCGTCTACAACTACATGGCGCTTGGTGTGGCAGCGACGGCCATCATCACCCTGTTCGTGGCCTCAACGCCGGCGCTGCTGGCGCTGTCGGTGTCGCTCAAGTGGGTATTCTTCATCGGTATCCTCGGCATGGGCTTCCTTGCCCCGCGAATGATCTTCTCCAACAGCACAATCGCTGCGCAGGGTGCCTTCTGGGGTTACTGTGCGCTGTGGGGCTTCGGGATCGCGCCGATGGTTGGCGCCTACATGGCCGTTGACCCGGGCATGGTTGCCCGCGCCTTCTTCATCGCGGCTGCCACGTTCGGTGCCACCAGCCTGTTCGGCTATGTCACCAAGCGCAGCCTGTCTGGCCTGGGCACGTTCTTCATGATTGCCACCATCGGCATCCTGATTGCCATGCTGGTCAACGTGTTCCTGGTGCAGTCGAGCATGATGAGCCTGATCACCTCGATCGTCGTGGTGCTGCTGTTTGCCGGCATCACCGCGTACGAAACGCAGATGATCAAGGAAATGTACGTGGAAGGTGACGGCACCGCCGTGGCCCGCTCCAAGTCGATCTTCGGCGCGTTCATGCTGTATGGCAGTTTCGTCACGCTGTTCATCCACATCCTGAACATCCTGGGCATCATGCGATCCGAATGATCTGACGCGATCCAACCGATCGCGCCTGCTGCCACAGAATTTTCAAACCCCCGTGGGACACATGTTTCACGGGGGTTTTTTGATTCCGGAAGAGGCGGCCGTTCCATGAAGCAGATCATTTCCGCAACCGTGATTGCGCTGGCAGCGCTGGTGGCCCTGCCCGCAGGTGCCAGCGCCAGTACCGGTTTCATCAAGACAGGCAAACTCACCTGCATTGTCTCGAAGCCTGATGCTGCCTTGCATTTCGGCTCGGCCCGTCCGATGCGCTGCCGCTTGCGCCAACCGGGCCGGAGATTGCAGCATTATGCCGGCACACTGCGCAAATATGGCATCGAATGGGGCGTGTTCGACCGCACCGTGATGCACTGGGACGTCTATTCCCGCTCGGGCCGGGTGCGCCGTGGCGGGCTTGAGGGCAGCTATGGCGGATTGACGCTGGAGGGTGCCATTGGCGGCGGCGTGGGCGGCAACGTGGTTGATGGCGGGCCTGATGATGTCGCCCTGTCGCCGGTCGGCACGCAGGTGCAATCCGGCAGCGTCAACGTGACGGCGGGTGCCATGCGGTTCCGGTTGCGGCTGGTGCGCTAGGCGCCGACGAGTTTCGGCTTTTTCAGCAGTACTTTCAGCACCTGGGCCAGGTCGTGGCCACGGCGCAGGATCTGGCCGCCGGTGGTGGTTACTGCAAAGGCACCCTGCTTTCGGGCAAGCCTCGGGTTCTTTTCGATGCGGTAAAGCGGCAGTTCCGACGCGCGCCGGTAGACCGCGAACACCGCACGCTCGCGATTGAAGTCGATGGCGTAGTCACGCCATTCGCCGGACGCAACCTTGGTGCCGTACAGGTTGAGGATGGTTGCCAGCTCCACCCGGTTGAACACCACCTGCTGGCCAGCAGAACCCGCAGCCTGCTGGGTTTGGGAGGTGTCCAGCGGCTCGGCGTCCTGCCATTGCTTGCGGCTGCGCAGCGCGACAATCTCGGGCTCTTCGGTCAACTGCAATCCTGACGGTTGATGAAAGCAACTATCGTCATCTTGGCGTCATTTGGCGGTGGATTCAACCCATCGACTGACCATGGGCCAGCGTATTCGTACGCATTTTGGCCAAGGGCAGATGCCCCATTCCGGTCATAAAGTGTTCAAAGAATCGACCATATGGACCGGCAGTCTGTAACCGTTGCCTCAAGGTCCGGCTCTGAACCGTTTCGGATATCTCAGCCCCCCAGCCCCCCGCGGCGAATTAGGAGCCGGACCTCTTTCAGTCAGTCAGTCAGTCAGTCAGTCAGTTTGTAGCGAAAGCGGCACCCGGCCCTCAAAACCGGTCAATTCGCGAGTATGTACTGGTTATCCGGCGGACCTTCATGAGGCCGCCGTTTTTCTTTTGCATCGTCTGCATGCATGTGCCCACCTTGATCTTGATCTGGGGGGCCAAGTCCCCAATATCCCGGCTATCGAATCACCTGTATGCCCGTTCGGGATCTTGAGGAGGCATGAAGACCATGGCGAAAGCTGAAGCTGTCGCGACCGCGAAGCCGAGAGAGTTCCAGGCAGAGGTCGCCAAGCTGCTGCACCTGATGGTGCATTCCGTCTATTCCGAGCGCGAGGTTTTCCTGCGCGAACTGATTTCCAACGCATCCGACGCCTGTGACAAGCTGCGCTACGAAGCCCAGCAGAACGACAAGCTGATGGCCGATGGCGGCGAGCTGCGCATCGACATCACCGCCGACAAGAAGGCTGGCGTGCTGACCATCTCCGACACCGGCATCGGCATGGACGCGAAGGAACTGACGGACAATCTAGGCACCATTGCGCGCTCCGGTACGCAGGCGTTCATGGAGCAGCTCAAGGATGGTCAGGACAAGGGTGCTGACAAGGGCAAGGGTGCAGGCAAGGGCGACAACGTCCAGCTGATCGGCCAGTTCGGCGTCGGCTTCTACTCGGCCTTCATGATTGCGGGCCACGTCGACGTGATCTCGCGCAAGGCCGGGGCGAAGAAGGCCAACATCTGGAGTTCGGACGGCACCGGCACCTTCACGGTCGATGCCTACACCGGCGAAGACGCTCCTGTGCGCGGCACAAGCATCCGGCTGTCGCTGCGCAAGGACGCCAGGGAGTTTCTCGACGACGCCCGGCTCGAGCACATCGTGCGCACCTATTCCGATCATGTCAGCCACCCGATCCATCTCGGCGAACGGCAGCTCAATTCCGGCAGTGCCATCTGGACTAGGCCAAAGTCTGAGGTGAGCGACGAGCAGCACCGCGAGTTTTTCGCGCACGTGGCGGGCATGTATGCCGACCCGGCGCTGACCATCCACTACAAGGCGGAAGGCCGCCACGAATATTCGGTGCTGCTGTACGTACCCGGTGAGAAGCCGTTCGACCTGTTCGACCCCGAGCGCAAGGGGCGCCAGAAGCTGTATGTGCGCCGGGTGTTCATCACCGACGAGGCGGCCATGCTGCCGTCGTGGCTGCGTTTCGTGCGCGGCGTGATCGACAGCGAGGACATGCCGCTCAACATCAGCCGCGAGATGCTGCAGGACAATCCGACCGTGCACGCCATCCGGGCAGCGGTCACCAAGCGGGTGCTGAGCGAACTCAAGAAATGTGCCGACAAGAAGCCGGAAACCTTCGAGAAGATCTGGGCAGCCTTCGGCCCGGTGATCAAGGAGGGCCTGTATGAAGACATGGAGCGGCGCGACGGCCTTTATGACATTTGCCGGTTCCGGTCCACGGCCAGTGATGGCGCGGAAACCGTGACGCTGGCGGATTACGTCGGCCGCATGAAGGAAAACCAGACGGCGATCTATTACCTCACCGGCGAGGACGCGGCGAAGATCGAGCTGAGCCCGCAGCTTGAAGGCTACAAGTCGCGTGGCGTCGAGGTGCTGCTGCTGACTGACCCGATCGATGCGTTCTGGGTGCGTACTGCGCTGGGCTATGACGGCAAGCCGTTCACCTCTGTCACGCAAGGCTCTGCTGACCTTGACCTGATTGCGCCGCTGGATGGTGCCAACGACAAGCCCGCCACCGACGATGCGGCAACGGCCGGCCTGCTGGCGGCCCTGAAGGCTGCGCTGGGTGACAAGGTGCAGGATGTGCGGCAGTCGAAGCGTCTGACCTCGTCTGCGGTATGCATCACGGCGGGCGAGCACGGTTTTGACCGGACGCTGGAGAAATATCTCGCGCGCCAGCAGGGCCAGACCCACATCTCTGCCCCGGTGCTGGAAGTGAATGCTGGTCATGCGCTGATTGCCCGTCTCGCCGAGCGCCAGTCGAAGGGCGAGGATGTATCGGACGCCGCGCAGTTGCTGCTCGACCAGGCGCTGATCCTGGAAGGCGAAGCACCCCAGGACCCGGCGGGGTTTGCCGGGCAACTGTCGAAACTCATGCAGCAGGTTTATGGCTGACAGCATCGAGCAGGTAACAGGGATCCGGCCTGACCTGTTCCGGGGCGTGCGCCCGGGACGCTGGACCGCCAATCGCGACGAGCCGTTCGTGCTGTTCCTGATCGGCATGCGGCTCAACGCGCTATGGAAGCCGTGGACGTGGGCGCCGATCCTGCCGACCATGCCCAACATGCTGCGCGAACTGTCGAGGCACCCACACCTCGGATACCTGGGTGGCGATGTCTGGATCGGCCGCACCATCATCTGTGTGCAGTACTGGAAGGACTTCGACAGCCTCGAGGCCTATGCGCGCAACCCCGATCACCAGCACCTGCCGGCATGGGCGAAGTTCAACCGCTTGCGGGCGGCGTCTCCCGACGTTGGCGTGTGGCATGAGACCTACGAGATCGATCCTGGCAAGTGGGAGTCGATTTACGTCAACATGCCGCCGTTCGGGCTGGGCAAGGTGTTCGAGGCCGAACAGATCTCTGGTGCGCGAGAGGCAGCGCGTGGCCGGCGCGACGGGGCCTGACCGGCAGTTGCCGAAATGATGACGACACAAAACCTCAACCGGATTGTCATGCTCCGGTGCACGATCTGATATCTTGCCGCGCTATGCAGGCCATCCTGTTTGTCATCAACAAGGGAGGCCACACCCATGCCGATCAAGTTTCAATCAGCGCCGTTGTCCCGCCGCACGGTCCTTCGCTCCGGTGCCGCTGCGTCTGCGGCGTTTGCTGCCGGCGGGCTGTTCACGCCGTCCATCAGCCGGGCTGCCGACCGCCCGATGATCAGCCACGGGCTGCAGTCTGGCGATGTGGATGGATCATCCGGCATGGTGTGGGCGCGCGCTGACCGGGCTGCGCGCATGCTGGTCGAATGGTCGACCACCGAGGATTTTGCCAATACCCGCAAGGTGCAACCGCTCGATGTCATCGCGGAACGCGACTTTGCCGGCAAGCTGCTGCTCGACGGTCTGCCGTCGGACCAGGACATCTTCTACAAGGTGCAGTTTGTGAACCTTGACGACATGACCACCGCAGGCGAAGCGCAGGTTGGCAAGTTCCGCACGGCCCCCATGAGCCGGCGCGACGTGTCGTTCGTATGGTCCGGTGACACCGCCGGCCAGGGCTGGGGCATCGACCTTGATCGCGGCGGCATGAAGACCTACGCCACCATGACCGGCCACCGGCCCGACTTCTTCATTCACTCCGGCGACACCGTCTATGCCGACGGCCCGATTGCGGCCGAAAAGGAAATGCCCGGCGGCGGCATCTGGAAGTCGGTCACCATCGAGGAGAAGGCAAAGGTTGCCGAGACGCTGAGCGAATTCCGCGCCCAGTGGAAGTACAACATGATGGATGACCATGTGCGCGCCTTCAACGCCGAAGTGCCGATGCTGGTGCAGTGGGACGATCACGAAGTGACGAACAACTGGTACCCCGGTGAAATGCTGATCTCGGACGACCGCTACAAGGTGAAGTCCTCATCGCTGCTGGCGGCCCGGGCCACGCAGGCATTCCACGAGATGAACCCGATCCGACCGAACATCAACGAGCCGTACCGGGTCTATCGCAAAGTTCCATACGGGCCGTTGCTGGATGTGTTCATGCTCGACATGCGCACCTACCGCGGCAAGAATTCGCCAAACAACCAGGCCGGACGTTCTGCTGACACATCGTTCCTGGGCCGCGACCAGATTGACTGGCTGAAGCGCGAGATGCTGGCGTCGAAGGCCACCTGGAAGGTGATTGCTGCCGACATGCCGATCGGCCTGGTGGTCGGCGATGGCAAGACCGACTTTGAAAACGGCGCAAACGGTGATGGTCCGGTGCTCGGCCGCGAGTTCGACATTGCCGAGATCCTGTCGTTCATCAAGGCCAACAAGGTCGAGAACACCGTGTGGCTGACAGCGGATGTGCATTACACCGCCGCCCACTACTACGACCCCAACAAGGCGCAGTTCCAGGACTTCCTGCCGTTCTGGGAGTTCGTGTCCGGGCCGCTCCACGCCGGCAGCTTCGGACCGAACAAGCTCGACAATACGTTCGGGCCGGAAGTGAAGTACGTGAAGGCACCGGACGAGGGCCAGGTCAACCTGCCGCCGTCATTCGGCCTGCAGTTCTTCGGTCATGTGAAGATCGACGGAAAGTCGGAAGTGATGACGGTAACGCTGCGCGATGCCGACGACGCCAACTTGTGGTCGGTCAACCTGCAGCCCAATCGCACGAACGCAATCTGATACCGCAAGCCAGGGCCCCGGGATTGAACCCCGGGGCCTCATGTCTTGCGCAAGCCTGTCAGGCGGCTTCGGCGCGCGGCTTGACCAGGCCACGGTTGATCAGCGTTTCGGCAATCTGCACGGTGTTGAGGGCCGCGCCCTTGCGCAAATTGTCCGACACGCACCACAGGTTCAGGCCGTTGTCGATGGTGGCATCCTCGCGGATGCGCGACACGAAGGTGGCATAGTCTCCGACGCACTCGACCGGGGTCACGTAGCCGCCGTCCTCGCGCTTGTCGATGACCAGCACGCCCGGCGCCTCGCGCAGGATGTCCCGGGCCTCATCAGCGCTGATGGGTCGTTCGAACTCGATGTTGACAGCCTCCGAATGACCCACGAACACCGGTACCCGCACGCAGGTAGCGGTGAGCTTGATCTTGGGATCAAGGATCTTCTTGGTCTCGGCGACCATCTTCCACTCTTCCTTGGTGTCACCTGAATCCATGAACACGTCGATGTGCGGAATGACGTTGAAGGCGATCTGCTTGGTGAACTTTTGCGGCGTCGGTGCATCGGTGACGAAGATGCCCTTGGTCTGGGTCCACAGCTCGTCCATGGCTTCCTTGCCGGCGCCTGAGACGGACTGGTAAGTGGCCACCACCACCCGCTTGATCTTGGCGGCATCGTGCAACGGCTTCAGTGCCACCACGAGCTGGGCGGTCGAGCAATTGGGGTTGGCGATGATGTTCTTGCGCTCGGTGCGCGCCATGTAGGCTTCCAGCACGTGGGCGTTCACCTCCGGCACGATGAGCGGCACGTCCTGGTCGTAGCGCCAGGCCGACGAGTTGTCGATGACGATGGCGCCGGTGCGGCCGATCTTCGGTGACCACTCCTTCGAGATGGCACCGCCTGCCGACATCAGCACAAAATCCACCTTGGAGAAATCGAAGGTATCAAGGTCTTCGCACTTCACGATCCTGTCGCCGAACGAGACTTCGCGCCCGACGGACCGGCGCGAGGCAAGAGCGTGCAGCTTCGAGACCGGGAACTCGCGCTCTGCGAGGATGTTCATCATCTCCATGCCGACGTTGCCGGTGGCACCGACGATTGCGATTGAGTAGCTCATGGTGAGGTTCTCTTCTTTCGTTTGACACCCGCTCCCGCCTGGCCTTGCCAGCGCCTTTTCCGGGCTGTTCGCTTCAGCGCGTCTCCCGCGGGAGACATGAGCCGGGAGCAAGCGCGATCAGACGGTCGTCTTGACCGTTTTCATCGGGGTGCGTTTGGTGGTGACGACAGGTGAATTGCCGCCGGCAAAGGCAGCAGCGCACGTGGTGTCGATGTCGGTCACAAACAGCATCGGTCGATGGATCGCGCTCGGGTTCAGGGGTTTCCGGCTCTGGCTTGTACCAGCTTTCGGTGAACAGTCAATTGACCGTTCGCCTCAGGCGGCGGCCTCCAGCTCAGCCAGGATGGCGTCGCCCATCTCGACCGTGCCGACCTGCTTCATGCCGGGCTGCATGATGTCGCCGGTGCGATAGCCCTTGTCGAGCGCGCTGGCGATGGCCGCTTCCACCTTGCCGGCCCAGTCGCCCATGCCGAACGAGTAGCGCAGGCACATGGCGAACGAGGCGATCATGGCGATCGGGTTGGCGAGACCCTTGCCGGCGATGTCCGGGGCAGAGCCGTGCACGGGTTCGTACATTGCCTTGCGCACGCCGGTCTTTTCATCGGCCGCACCGAGCGATGCGGACGGCAGCATGCCGAGCGAGCCGGTCAGCATGGCGGCCACGTCGGACAGGATGTCGCCGAACAGGTTGTCGGTGACGATCACGTCGAACTGCTTGGGGCTGCGCACCAGCTGCATGCCGCCAGCATCGGCCAGCATGTGGGACAACTCGACGTCCTGATAGCCGTCCTTGTGGGTGGCGGTGACGACCTGGTTCCACAACAGGCCGGACTTCATGACATTGCGCTTTTCCATCGAGCAGACGCGGTTGCCGCGGGTGCGGGCCAGCTCAAACGCCACGCGGGCAATGCGGTCGATCTCGTAGGTTTCGTAGACCTGGGTATCGACGGCGCGCTGCTGGCCGTTGCCGAGGTCGGTGATCTCCTTTGGTTCGCCGAAATAGACCCCACCGGTCAGCTCGCGCAGGATCAGGATGTCGAGGCCTTCGACCAGTTCCTTCTTGAGGGAGGAGGCATCAGCCAGTGCCGGGTAGACGATGGCCGGGCGCAGGTTGGCATACAGTGCCAGGTCCTTGCGCAGGCGCAGCAGGCCAGCCTCGGGGCGCTTGTCATAGGGAATGCCGTCCCACTTCGGACCGCCGACGGCGCCGAAGATGATGGCGTCTGCCGCCATTGCCTTCTGCATGTCATCTTCGGAGATCGACTCGCCGTGCGCAGTCGTAGGCGGCGCCGCCGACAAGACCCTCGTCAAGCTTGAAGGAGGCGATGCCCTTGTCCTCGAACCACTGGATGACGCGGCGCACCTGCGCCATCACTTCAGGACCGATGCCGTCGCCGGGGAGGAGGAAGAGCTTGTACGTTGCCATTGGCATGAACCTTCTTGCGCATTGGTGAAATGGAAGGCGACTGCGTAGTCGCAGATTTCAACAAACGCAAGCCCGCCGCGGCACCGATGCCGCCCTGCGGATGCTTCGCACGGTGCGGTGGCTCAGGCTGCCTTCGACCGTGACTGGCGTGCCGGTGCCGGCTTGTTGCCGTTTGCTGCCGGGGTTTCGGGCGTGAACGGTGCCGGGTTGACGGGTTTGCGGTTGTCCGCCAGCGGGGCCGTGCGGGCGCGCGCAATGACAAGGATCAGCACCAGCAGGGCCGCAAGGGCCATGCCGCTGGAGGCAATCGTGCTGAACGGGTCGGTGGAATAGGCGTTGCCCGCAAACACGGTCACACCGATGGCCATGGCCGCCGTCAACAACCACCCTGTCAAGGTGGCAACGATTTCATTGTCGAGAAAGGAGGCAATGCCGGGCTTGCGAAACTGCCAGTAGGCAAATGCCATCACCATAAAAGTCGCCGCCAGAATGCTGCCGCCGAGGTAACCGTTTTCCAATTCCTGCGCTCCTTGAAGCACGCGTTGAACGGCGGGAACGCTGCGCGCGGCTCGCGGCAAAATCGTGGATGAATTGCGCCGGAATTCTGGCGGACGAAAATTTCACCTGCGATAGAGCTGCACAAACCTGCGCAGGATGGTTTCGGGGGCGTGCACATCGGCTGCGTGGCCCCGGGCGATCAACGTGCTGGCCTCGGCGGGGGCAAAATAGCCGCGGTCCTTGTAGATGTTGATGCGAACCTCAAGCCCGTCTGAATCCAGTTCCGGGTGGAACTGCGTGGCATAGACATTGCGGCCATGGCGGATCATCTGGAACGGACACGGGTCTGATGCAACCAGGTGCACGCATCCTGACGGCAGGGCCTCTACCGCCTCCTTGTGGCCGACAAAGGCATCGAAGCGGGCAGGCAGGTCCTGCAGCAGCGGGTCAGCCTTGCCATCGGGGGTGAGGCTGCAGGTGGTGGGCCCGACCGGCTCGGCATAGAGGTCCTTGCCCACCGGTGCGCCGAGGTGATGCCCGAGGATGCCGATGCCGTAGCAACAGCCCAGAAACGGCAGGTCGCCAGAGGTGACGGCCGGCATCAAAGACAGCACCGTGTCTTCAATCTTGCGCTCGGCGGGTGATTTCTTCTCCGGGCCATCGCTGACGCAGCCCGGTCCGCCGCCCACGATGATGCCGGACAGCTCTTCGAGGACGAGGCCAGCGGGCAGTGGGTCGCGCTCCATGCGGATGCGGATGGTGTCGCGTTCCGCAAGTCCTCCCTTGGCGAGCATCGCCTCGAACTCGTTGTCAGCGGCGGGGGTTTCAGGCCGCAACTGCAGGATGAGAAAGGGCCGGGTGTTCGTCATGGCCTGAAACCTGCTTCTGCTTGCTCCAGATATTGCGCATCGCGCCGGTCTTGCGGCGCTCTACGTGCGATCTGGAGTGCAGGCCGCAATTGCAGAATGAGAAAGGGCCGGGTGCTCGTCACTGACCGCCCAGCGCCTTGTAGACGGCCATTGACGGGCGGCCGTTTGGTTTCATGCCGTTTCGTTCCTGCACCTTCTTGATTGCATTGGTAGTGACCGGTCCGATCTTGCCGTCGGCCTCGCCGATGTCAAAGCCGGCCTTCAGCAACAACTTCTGCAGTTCGAGCCGTTGGGCGCGGGTGAGGCCGGGGTCATCTGTCGGCCAGCGGGCGGTCAGGGGGCCCTGCCCCTTCAGCCGGTCGGACAGGTGGCCGATCGCCAGGGCATAGGACTCTGCCGCGTTGTAGGAGTACAGCGCATCGAAGTTGCGCCCCACCAGGAAGGCCGGTCCATTGGCACCGGCGGGCAGCAGCAGCCCGGCGGAAAAGTTCGACTTCAGCGGCGAGCCGTCAACATTGGTGATGCCGCGCCGTGCCCAGTCCTGCACGCTGGCGCGCTTCTTGCGGCCCGACGGCCCGTTGTAACCGCGCGGCAGCCTGACCTCGAAGCCCCACGGTTCGTCCGGCCGCCATCCAGCGTTGACCAGGAAGTTGGCGGTGGAGGCCAGCGCATCGGGCACCGAGTTGACCAGGTCGCGGCGGCCATCGCCGTCAAAGTCGACGGCGAGGCGGCGGTAGGTTTCGGGGATGAACTGGGTCTGGCCGAACGCCGAGGCCCACGATGAATAAAGATCGTCCAGCTTGATGTCGCCTGCCTGCACGATCTTCAGCCCGGCAATCAACTGGCGGGTGAACAGGTCCTTCTTGCGGTTGGCGCACACCAGGTTGGCCATGGCATGTGGCAGGAAGAACTCACCACGGATCTGGCCATAGTCGCTCTCGATACCCCACAGGGCCGCTATGATATGGCGGTCGGTGCCGTACTTGCGTTCCACTGCGGCCAGCGTCTTGGCCCATTTCTGCATGTTGGCCTTGCCGTCGGCAATGCGCGGCCCGTCCACGAGGAAAGCCATGTAGTCCCAAACCGGCGTGCGGAACTCGGGCTGGGTGCGGGAGAACCGCACCACTTTCTCGTTGAACCTGGCGCCATCGAGCGCTTTTGCCGCCAGTGAGGCAGGGATGCCGGCGCTGGTCACCCTCGCCTTCAGGCTGGCAATGCAGGCTTGGGTGACTTGCGACTGGGCAGGCGCAGCCGCCAGCACGGTCAGTGTCAGGGCGGCGGCAACAAGGCGCATCTGGTCCAGTCTCCTGAGTGCGGGTCAAGCCCAGGGGCGGGCGGTTTCCATGCGGGCTTCGTAGGCCTCGATGGAGGCCTTCTTCTCGAGCGTCAGGCCGATGTCGTCGAGCCCGTTGAGCAGGCAGTGCTTGCGGAACGGGTCGATGTCGAACGTCACGACGCCGCCATCAGGTCCCTTGATCTGCTGGGTTTCGAGATCGACCGTCACGGTGGCGTTGGCACCGCGGCGGGCGTCGTCCATCAGCTTGTCGACGTCTTCCTGCGGCAGCCTGATCGGCAGGATGCCGTTCTTGAAGCAGTTGTTGTAGAAGATATCGGCAAACGAGGTGGCAATGACGCAGCGAATGCCGAAGTCGAGCAATGCCCATGGCGCGTGCTCGCGCGAGGAACCGCAGCCGAAGTTGTCGCCCGCAACCAGGATCTGCGCATTCGACCAGGCCGGCTGGTTGAGCACAAAGTCCGGGTTGGGCTTGCCTGCCTCGTCATAGCGCATTTCGAAGAACAGCGACTTGCCCAGACCGGTGCGCTTGATGGTCTTGAGGAACTGCTTCGGGATGATCATGTCGGTGTCGATATTGGTGATCGGCAGCGGCGCGGCGACACCGGTCAGCGTGGTGAACTTGTCCATCTATCGGGTTCCTCCAGTACGGAAAATCAGTCGGGTGATGTGTGCCGCGTGAATGCGGCAGCGTCAAGGTGCGAGACGGCTCAGCCGTTGCCCTGCCTTGCGCGCAGGTCTGGCAGTCCGATGCCGGTGGATTCAAAGCCGCCGTCCACCGACAATATCTGGCCGTTGATGTAGCTGGCCTTGTCGCTGATCAGGAAATGGATTGCCTCGGCAATCTCGCGCTCGGTGCCATAGCGGTTCAGCGGAATGCTGTCATGGTAGCTTTGGCGGATGGCGTCATCATGCACCTTCATGGCCATGGCGGTGTTGACCGGACCGGGGCAGACGCAGTTGACGCGGATGCCCTGGTTGCCCAGTTCTGCCGCCTGCTGCTTGGTCAGGTGGATCACGCCAGCCTTCGACGTGCCATAGGCGGTGCGCAGGGTCGAGGCCCGATGGCCGGAGATCGAGGCAATGTTGACGATGGCCCCGCCACCGGTGCGCAACATGACCGGGCTTGCCGCCTGCACCATCAGGTAGGTGCCGGTCAGGTTCGTTGCCATGATGGCTTGCCAGATGCCGTAGGTGGTCTGGGCGATGGGGCCGAAATCGGCGATACCCGCATTGTTGACCAGCGCATCCAGCCTGCCGAAGTGTTCAGCGGTCTGGTCAACGGCGCGCTGGACATCGTCGGGCACGGAAACATCCGCGTCGATGCACAGCACATCCGAAGGCAAGCTGCTGCGGGCTTGCGCCAGTGTCTCGCGGTTGTTGTCGAGGGTGGCAACCCGCCAGCCGTAGTCGAGGAAGGTGCGCACGGTCTCGAGGCCGATGCCGCGCGCGCCGCCGGTGACCAGGCAGACCTTGTCAGGTGTCGTGTTCATGGGGGTCAGACCAGTCCGTAATGGTTGAGGAACCAGTAGATGAGATAGAGGGTCAGCAACGCGGTGGCGAAGCGGCCGATGCGCTTGCCCCATATCACCACTGGATCGTTGGCGTCATCCTCGCCGGTGGTTTGACGGGCACCCAGCAGTTTTTCGGATTGTTCGCCAAGCCGCTTGAGGTCAGCCTGCGCGCGGGCCACGGTCTCGTCATCGCGTGACCTGGAACCAGACTTGCCATCAGACTTGTGATCAGCCATGCCGCGCGATCACTGCACGGTACGCGGCAGCGGCGTGGCAGCCTCGATCTCGGCTTCCAGCTGCGCCACCATCTCGTCGGACAGTTCAAGCTGATGCGCCGTCTCGTGCACCATGACGTGGGTGAGCACGGCAGACAGTTCGTCGCCTGTCTCGACCCAGTAGTCGAGCACGGCGCGCCGGTAAATCACCAGCAGTGGCTGGTCATCGTCGGCCCGGCGCAACAGTCCCATGATGTCGAACGGCGTCTCGGCGCCGGTTTCATCCAGGGTCTCGTCGTCGGGAAATTCTTCCACGATGATGGCAATTTCGCCGGTCAGGTCGCGCAGTGCAACGGGCACTGCGTCCCACACCTTGCGGGCCAGCAATGATAGGTCGCCAGCCGTCGGGGCACGCATGTGCGCCCAGCGGCTGTCACTGTTGAAGTTCGGACTCATGGTCACGGATTTTGCCAGCCTATGGGCCTGAACACCAGTCCTGAAATCATTTCAGTGACTGGTAGGCGAGGCTGCAGGACAGGGAACAGACCTAGTGGATCAGGCCGGTGGCTGCGTAAGCCATGATGGCGCCCGATGCCAGGGTAGCGGCAATAAGGAATACCAGCACACGGCGAAGAAAACGCGTGTCAGCGGTTGCGGTGGTCATGGAATTCCCCTGCGAACTCAAGTGTACGAAACCAACCCCTGCACGGGGAATGCTCACGCTGTTATAGAGGGCCTTCATTGCGGCCCGGTTAACGGTTGCTACACCATAAATCGGGCCTCGCTGCAAGTGCAAAACCCGACATTGCGTCAGATTCCGGCGTCAATACGCCGCACGGCTTCGTTCTCCTGCGTCCACGGGCGGAAGCTTCAGCCCAGCGTCCTTACATCGACGAAGTGACCGGCAATCGCCGCAGCTGCCGCCATGACCGGCGAAACGAGGTGGGTGCGGCCCTTGAAGCCCTGGCGGCCCT
This sequence comes from uncultured Alphaproteobacteria bacterium, assembly GCA_963700735.1. Taxonomy (GTDB): domain Bacteria; phylum Pseudomonadota; class Alphaproteobacteria; order Rhizobiales; family Aestuariivirgaceae; genus Anderseniella. Next base: position 142,740 of record CAVOYR010000007.1, on the reverse strand, counting down.
CGAAATTGCGGTTCGAGGTGGACGCGCAGCGCTGGCCGGGCTTGAGCTGGTCGGGGTTCATGCCGAGGCACATCGAACAGCCGGGCTCGCGCCATTCGAAGCCGGCGGCGGTAAAGATCGCGTCGAGGCCTTCGGCTTCCGCCTGGGCCTTCACCACGCCGGAACCCGGTACGATCATGGCGTAGTCGAGCCTGCCGGAGACCTTCTTGCCCTCGACAATGCGGGCAACCTCGCGCAGGTCCTCGATGCGGCCGTTGGTACAGGACCCGATCCAGACCACGTCGAGACCGATGTCGGTGATCTTCGTGCCCGGCGTCAGGCCCATGTATTCCAGCGCACGGGCCTTCGAGGCGCGCTTGTTTTCATCGGCAATGGCGGCAGGGTCGGGCACGACGCCTGCAATGGACACCACGTCTTCCGGCGAGGTGCCCCAGGACACGATCGGCGGCAGCGAGGCTGCATCCAGCCTGATGATCTTGTCGAAGTGGGCACCGTCATCGGTGAACAGCGTTTCCCAGTACTTCATGGCGGCGTCCCAGTTGGCGCCCGACGGCGCCATGGGGCGGCCCTTGAAGTAGTCATAGGCCTTCTGGTCAGGCGCAATCATGCCGGCCCGGGCCCCACCCTCGATGGTCATGTTGCAGACCGTCATGCGGCCTTCCATGGACAGGTCGCGGAATGCCTCGCCAACGAACTCGATGACATGGCCGGTCCCGCCGGCTGTGCCGATCTCGCCAATCACGGCGAGAATGATGTCCTTGGCGGTGGCGCCGGCAGCAAGCTTGCCGTCCACCTGGACCTTCATGTTCCGGGCCTTCTTCTGGATCAGCGTCTGCGTCGCCAGAACGTGTTCGACCTCGGACGTTCCGATGCCGTGCGCAAGGGCCCCAAATGCGCCATGCGTCGAGGTGTGGCTGTCACCGCACACGATGGTGGTGCCGGGCAGGGTGAAGCCCTGCTCGGGGCCGATGATGTGCACGATGCCCTGGCGCTGGTCGGTCTCGGAGAAGTACTCGATGCCGAACTCGGCGGCATTCTGGGCCAGCGTCTCGACCTGGATGCGGCTTTCGTCTTCGGCAATGCCCTTCGTGCGGTCGGTGGTCGGCACGTTGTGGTCGACCACGGCGAGGGTCTTTTCAGGCGCATGCACCTTGCGGCCGGTCATGCGCAAGCCCTCGAACGCCTGCGGGCTGGTAACCTCATGCACCAGGTGGCGGTCGATATACAGAAGGCAGGTGCCGTCCTCTGCCTCGTGGACCAGGTGGTCGTCCCAGATCTTGTCGTACAGGGTGCGTGGAGCAGCCATGGGGTTCCTCGAGCGGGTCAGGCATTTGCCGGTCAAGCGCGCCGTGCACGATGCACGACGGGATGAGCAAGGTCATTGCCGGTGATGAATTGGGCCGCAAATTAGCGTTGCCGCTGCGGTTTGTCATCCTGAAATGCGGGAACTTCGAAGCCGTCTGTTGCGACTAACGGCGGCGGCGGCAGAAGATGGCATCGCCATCAATGGCGGGCAGGCCGAAGCCGCCGTCACAGTTGCTGGCAAATCCGAGTTGGGTGATCTGACTGATCGAGTGCACCTGGAGCCTCGGTGCAATCCATGCCTCACGGCGATTATGCCCATGTTCGCCTTGCGGCGATGACTGGTTCTGCATGACACAACTCACTACTTACGCAACACATACACACAGCGGTTGGCCCGGCAGGGACCCGCGCATCAGGGCCGACAGGGCCTTGAATGCGTAGAATTTCCCATTGCTATCCTAATATTTGGTGTATTTGCCGGTACGGCAGCAACGTGCAGTGGCGTTGCGGTTCAGCGCTCGTAGGCTTCCGTGCGCACGTTCACGGACACGTCCATGCCGAGAAAATGCGTGTCCGGCGTGTGGACATAAGTGCCCGAGATCGGCGTTGCCTGCCATGGTGTCCGCGTCACGGCAATTCGGATCAGGGCCGAACTGCCGACAATGCGGTTGGTCGGGTCAAACTCGATCCAGCCTTCTTCCGGCAGGTATACTTCAGCCCAGGCGTGGGTCGATCCGCCGCCCTGGTGTTCGGGCGAGCCGGGACTGGCCGAATTGAGGTAACCGGTGACGAACCTTGCGGCGAACCCGAAATGGCGGGCAGCCTCCATGAACAGCAGCGCGAAGTCCCGGCATGTGCCGGAGCCATGCCGGATGGTCGTTGCGGCACTTTGCGTGCCAAGCGGCTCCCGGCGCTGATAGGTGAAGGTTGTATTTATCACGTCCGACAGCTGGCGAAGGAAAGCCAGTGCTTCTTCCGGTCTGCAGGTCATGGACTGGTCAAGCCAGGCGGCAAGCTCGTCACGGTCGCCGGGGTTTTCCAGCAGCATGAAGGGCGCCAGGTCCACCAGGTCTTCATCGGTATACGTAACCGGCAGGCTGGTTCCGATGCGGTCGGGCGAGACCAGGAAGTCCTCGTGCGAGAACCGCCGCACCAGCAACTCGCTGCGGATTTCAAGCGTATCGGCGGGGTCCATGAACGATGCGATCGCCACGGAGTTACCGAATGTGTCGAAGTACCAGCGCAATGACGGCTTCGGCGAGATGTGGATCGCCGAAGACACCAGCCGCAGGTCATGGCCATCGCGCGGGCGCAGCAGCATGCGGTGGTCGCCGAACATGACAGGCTGGTTGTAGCGATACCGTGTGGTATGCTGGATGCGAATAGCAGTGACCATTGGAACCTTTGGCGCGCCCATCCGTAGATGGTTCGTGTCCATGACAGGAGATGTCCTGTCAAGATGGTCACTCGTCGTCTTCCACACAAGGATTGCCGCCATGCTCATCCGCATCGGTTTCGAGATCAGCGTGACTTGCCCGGCCCCGGTGCCGATGTTGCTGGCACTGTCGGTTCACAGCAGCTTTGACGGCCGCTTCATCGGCGAAGACCGGGTCCGTTGCACCACCACCGGCGACGTGCGCGAGTATGTCGACGGGTTTGGCAACCGCATCACCCGCACCGTTGCGCCCCAGGGCCAGTCGACCTACTGGTCGGATTGCGTTGTCGAGTTCGATGCCCGTCCAGACCCCGTTGTGCCGGGCGCACAACAGCTGCAAATCCAGCAATTGCCGGACGAAACGCTGAGGTTCCTGATGGCCAGCCGTTACTGCGATTCTGACATCATCGGCGATTTTGCCTGGAAACAGTTTGGCCAGACGCCGCTGGGGTGGGCGCGGGTGCAGGCGATCTGCGATTACGTGCACGCGCATGTTACCTTCGATTACAAGTTCGGCCGGCCAGACAAGACCGCCGGGCACGTGCTGTCCGAAAAGACGGGCGTGTGCCGTGACTTTGCCCACCTGGCCATCAGCCTGTGCCGGGCGATGAACATTCCGGCGCGCTATTGCAGCGGTTACCTGGGTGACATCGGCGTGCCCGATGCAGGCTTTGATGACTTCTGCGCGTGGTTCGAGGTGTACCTGGACGGCCAGTGGCATACGTTCGATGCCCGCTACAACGTGCCGCGCATCGGCCGCATCCTGATGGTGCGTGGCGATGACGCATCCGACGTTGCCATGGTCACGTCGTTCGGTGCCTACGAGCTCAGCATGTTCAGGGTGTGGACGCACGAACTGGCAGACGGCACCGACGATGCCACGCTGATGGCCATGCTGGACGAACGCCCGCATCCGCAGCAGCGCGGCATCGGTTGGCAGACCACCACGTCTGCCTACATGGCGCGGGCTTGAATCCGGGCTTTAACGGGTGCAGGCGATCACGATAATTTGGATCAATTTTCACGGGCGTTAACGCCGGAAGTTTAACACCCTGCGGCTAGAACGAGGGCACTTACTGTTCCTTGGAGTTACACCCCCTCGATGTTCAACAATGCCTCCCAGAAGAAGACTGAATCTGTCAGGCTGGTCCTGTCAGACGGGCGTGTCGTGTCCGGCACGCTGTTGCTGCCCATCACCAGTGACGTGCGCCGCGCGCTTGGCGGCGATGGTGCGGTGGTGGAATTCCTGCACGACAATGGCGACCTGTCGCTTGTCGCCAAGTCGCAGATCATCGAGATCATCCTGCTGGGCGAACGCCAGCGGGGCGAGGCCGAAGCCGCCTGACCACAGGCGATCAAGTCCGGGGCTTCAAAACTCACCACTTCTGTGTCTATGCAATAAGGCATGGCAGCCCGACACTTGCGAGAAACCGACCTCTATGACCCGGTCAAGCAATTGCTTGAAGCGCGCGGCTACGTGGTGAAGTCGGAGATCGGCGCGGCTGACCTCGTCGCGTGCCGCGATGGCGAAGAGCCGCTGGTGGTTGAACTGAAGACCGGCTTCAGCCTGTCGTTGCTGCATCAGGCCGTTGAACGCCTCAAGCTGACCGACCTCGTGTATGTCGCCGTGCCTGCAGGCTCAGGCCGGGCCGATGCGAAAGCCCTGCGCCGCAATGTCCAGCTGTGCAAATGCCTCGGCATCGGCGTGATGGCCGTGCACCCAGCCTCTGCCCGTGTGGACGTGTTGGCTGGCCCGGTTCAGGGCCGGCCCCGCAAGACTGCCCGCAAGCGGCAGCTTCTGCTGAAGGAATTTGCCCGCCGCGCCGGTGATCCAAACACTGGCGGCCAGACCCGCGCCGGGTTGATGACATCGTACCGGCAGGATGCCTTGCGCTGCCTTGCGGTGCTGCGCGAGGCCGGTCCATCCAAGGCGGCCGTCGTGGCAAAGACCAGCGGCGTCCAGCGTGCGCGGCTGATCATGGCGGACAATCATTATGGCTGGTTCGTGCGCGTCGAACGCGGCATCTACGAGCTGTCACCCGGCGGCATGTCGGCCATGGACACATTTGCAGGTGAGCTGGAGCGGCTCGTCGAGGCGTAGCGCCTAGGCAGCCGTCTCGCGCAACCCGGACAGCCGGCGGTTGCGCACCAGGCGTAGCGTCAGGTAGGCCAGAAGGCCCGCAGGTCCGAACAGGAACGACAATGCGAGGCATGGCAGCAACAGCCAGTGCGACAGACTGTGCCTCAGGCCATCGCGGGCAATCCAGGCGCCCACGAACAGGTCAAACGCCAGGAAATGCACCCAGCCGATCAGCACGCCGAGAGGCGTCGAGAACAGCAGGCTGACGGCTGCGAGACTGTCAAAGCCGGCACCCTCGGTGCCCGGGGTGAACCCCATCGCGTAAACGAGGCCCGCCACGTAGATCACGCAGTACGCGGCAATGTACCAGCCGCCGTGGATGAGCACCTGCGTGACGCGCCAGCGAGGTGCCAATGCCAGCAGCAGCCATGCTGGCAGGATGGCCGGTGTTGACGATGGTGAAGGCGGTTTCGGGGGACATCAGTGTGGCCTGGATAGCTGCTACATTGCGGTCTGTTGATCGAAGAAGGATGCACCGGTGGGGATTTCCGGCATCTCCATTTCGAAGCTGGTGGCGCGGATGCGGCCAGGCTCGGTACCAGCCAGCAGCAGCCCGGCATGGCGGCTTGGCAACGGGTTGGGTGTGAGCGGCATGGCATCGGCAGCAGCGATCTCGGCGATGAATAGCGTGCGCGGCGTGTCAGATGCGTTGGCGCTGGAGGCATGCAGCACCCGCGAATGCATCAGGCAGGCCGAACCGGCCTTGCCCATCTGGGCGATGGCGCGCGCGTCCATGCCTGCGACGTGTTCTTCCGCGATGGCGCCAGTAAACCTGCCGTTCTGGCGCAGACTGTAAAGTGGCCCCTTGTGCGAGCCGGGCACCACCCGCAACGGGCCGTTGAGTTCGGTAACGTCATCAAGGAACACGAGGCAGGTAACGACATCGTCGTTCGAGTGCGGGTCGTAGGTGAAGTCCTGATGCCACTTTACGGTGGTCGCGGTGCCTGGCAGCTTGGAGTTGAGCTTGGAATGATGCAGGCGCAGGTCTGGCCCGATCAGGTCCTGCAACATGGCGATCATGCTGGAATTGGTCAGTACGTCGAGGAAAATGTCTTCCAGCTCGGTGGGCGAAGCGACGCGGCGTAGCCCGGGCCGATCCGCTGTGTGACCCGGTTCGAGGTCGAAGCGGGGCCGTCCGTCGGCCTGTTCACCATAGGGGGTGGCATGCTGGCGAGAGCCATCCACCCAGCGGTCGAAGGCGGCCCGCATGGCGTCGAGCTGTTGTGGTGTCACGGCATCTTCCACAGTTATGCAGCCATCGCGCTCAAAGTCGGCAACCTGTGTGCGGGTCAACATCGGCATGCGGGCGATCCTCTTGATTGATTGTCAGCGTTGGGTCGGTGAAGGGTGCTGGTCATTGCTGGTGGTCCCGGGCCAATGCGTCCACATAGGCACCGATGGCACGGGCGGTCGGGGTCATGGTCTGGCGCCAGAACAGCATCGCCATCACCGCGCAGGTGGCCACCATGCACGCCAGCGGACCAACCAGCAGGAACAGGGCGGCGACCGCATAGTAGAAACCGCGAATGCCGTTGTTGAAGCTGCGGATCGCTTCGGACAGCACCACGGCGGTTGCCTCGATCTGGGCGTTCAGCAACGGTGTTTCCTCAGCCTGTTCAGGCAGGCCACCGGTCAGCGCCACGGTATAGATCAGCTTTCTCAGCGCGTAGGTGAACGAGAAGAAGCTGATCGCGAGAACGAGGACGACCAGCCCGAGATTGACGGCCAGCAGTTCGACGCTCATCGGTGCGAAGAACTTCAGCCCGGAGATCACTTCGTTCACCGCCTTGACGTTGGCGAACGTGCCCAGCAGACCTGCCACCACGATCAGCGTGGCAGAGCCGAAGAACGACACCGAGTTGATGATCTGGTTGAGCAACAGGGCATCGAAGGTGCGGTTCTGGCGGCTGGTGGACAGTGTCATCCAGCGCAGCCTGACAACGCCGAGCTGGGCGTTGAGGGTGCCGCGCCCAAACAGCTGCAGCAACGGCGAATACAGCGTCCAGGCTGCAAACAGCAGGGCGATGGCAATGGCGTGGGCAAGGGTGAAATCTGCAGGTATCATGGCCCGCAGCCTACAACCCGCCGCCTGACCTTGCCAGCGTCAACACGAGTGTTTTCATGCCAATGCCAGACACGATCGCGTATGCCAGTTTCAGCGAAACGGAACACCGCCGACGGCTCGATGGCGCCCGCGAGGCTCTTGCCGGGGCGGGTATCGACGTGTGCATCTCGATGGCGCCGGAGAGCCTTTACTACTACGGCGGCTACAACTCATGGGTCAGCGTCAACAGCCCGCAGGCGCTGGTGTTCGACACCCAAGGCGGCGAGCCTGCCATCGTGCTGCGCGATACTGACGTGCTGCTGGCGACGGAATCAAGCTGGGTCAGGGACTTGCGGGTGTATCGCTTGATGGCTGATGACGTGCCCGGCCTGATCGCGGCCGTGGCGCGCGAGAAGGGTCTGACTGGCGGCAAGGTGGGTATCGAGACGCAGTCCTATGCCGTGACCCATGCGCTGGGCGAGGCGATTGCCCGGGCGGTGGCGCCTGCGCAGATTGTTGATGTGACGGCGATCATGGGCCAGCCCCGGCTGATCAAGTCGGCGGCTGAACTGACCTACCTTCGCAAGGCGGGAGAGTATGCCAACAAGGGCATCGAGGCGGCGCGGGCAGCACTGCGGCCCGGCATCTCGGAGATAGAACTGGCGGGTGTGGTTGAACACGCCATGCGTTCTGCCGGCAGCGACTACTGGTCGATCCCGACCGAACTTTCATCCGGTGAGCGCACGCCCGGCGGGCATGCAACGCCGCGCGAGCGGATCATTCAGCGAGGCGACCTGGTGCACCTGGAGTTTGCCGGGGTGGAGCGGCGTTACCACGCGACGGCCGTGCACACCATGGCGTGCGGCATGCCATCGGCGCGGGCACGTGAGGTCTACGAGGTTTGCCGGCAGTCGCTGGCGGCTGGCATCGAGGCGGTCAGGCCGGGCGTGCCGGTGGCGGACGTCGAGGAAGCCTCGCTCGGCCCGGTGCGCAAGGCAGGGCTGGAAGACGCCGCCGTGATGCGGTTCGGCTATGGCATCGGGGTGGCCTATCCTCCGATCTGGCTGGAACCGTTGCAGATTGCGCGTGGCTCTGACCAGGTGATGCAGCCGGGCATGGTGTTCGTGCTGCACGGCTACCTGCAACTGCTGGATGAAGGCCTTGGCGTCATCATGGGCGGAACCTATCACCTTGGCGAAGACGGGCTGGAGATGCTGGCAGGCAGCGGTGACGTGCCACTGGAAATGTACTGACGGGTAGGCTGATGCAGGACAGGACGGACTACGTTGCGGCCAATCGCGACGCATGGAACGAGGCAGCGCCTCGCCATGCAAGGCACAACCAGGGCCGGCTGAAGGCACTGCTGGCGGATGGGTACAACCACCTGTCGGACGAGTACGTCGCCATGCTGGGCAGGGTTGGCATCTGCGGCAAGCGGGTCGTGCAGGTGTGCTGCAACAACGGCCTCGACCTTCTGTCGGCCAAGGGCATGGGGGCCGGGGAGTGCCTCGGCATCGACCAGGCGCCGGCGTTCCTCGAGCAGGCCCGCGAGCTGGCGGTGGCTGCCGGTCATGCGGACGTGACGTTTCTGGAGGCCAACGCCTATGCCCTGCCGCAAGAGCTCAACGGCCAGTTTGACATCGTCATGACCACCATCGGCGTGACCGCGTGGATGCCGGACATCAAGGCGTTCTTCGCGGCGGTTGCAGCACTGCTCAGGCCGGGCGGACACTGGGTGATGGAAGAAATGCACCCGGTGCTGATGATGTATGAACCTGACCCGGATGGCGGTCCCTCGCAGGTGACGCATTCCTATTTCCGGACAGAACCGTTCGTCGAGACAGACGGGCTGGATTACTTCGGTCACGAGAATTATAACTCGGCGCCGAATTATTCCTTCACCCACAGGATATCCGACCTGGTGAACGCCGGCATTGCGGCGGGTCTGCAGTTGCAATTCATGGATGAGGTTGGCCGGGACATCTCCAATTTCTGCAGCGACCTGGAGACTGCCGAGGCGCTTCCGCCACTAGGTCTCTACATGCTGTGGTACAAACCGGCCTAATGGCAAGAAGATGCCGGACCCGCGCATGTGCGACTGGTCCGGCGAGTTGAGGCGGGGAGGCGTCAGTGGTTGGTTGGTGACCCTTCTATTGCGCCGGCTGAGGCACGGCAGGCGCGGTCTGCACAGGGTTGGCTTCCGGCTGCGGTTGCGGCGCGACACCGGTCGAGGTCACGCCACCCGGTGCCGTCGATACCCTCGCGGGCTGTTCAGACCCGGAGAAGGTGAAGAACGCCAGCAGCCCGATCAGGGCGGCGGCGACAAGTGCAAGCATCCAGCTATTCGATGATCCCGACCGTGTCCGGTATTCCGGCGGATGGGAACGGTACTCATTGTGATAATCGGCGGCCATGGCAATCCCTCCATCTACATGGCCCACCAGCCCTTCTACAGCCGCCATTGCAGCATCGAAGGATGGCGTTCAGGGGCAGGAATCTGGCCATTTTGAAGGTAACAAAAAGGCCGGGCTGTCGGGCCCGGCCTTGATAAGATGCGAATGCTGCGCTGTGGCTTATTCGGCGTCAGCGGCCTTTTCGACCTTGGCAGCGGTGCCTGGCACGACGACGGCACGCTTCTTTTCAGAGATACGTGCGCGCTTGCCGGTGCGGCCACGCAGGTAATACAGCTTGGCGCGACGCACCTTGCCGCGACGCAGAACCTTGATGTCTTCCACCAGCGGCGAGAAGACCGGGAACACGCGTTCCACGCCTTCGCCATAGGAAAGCTTGCGCACGGTGAAGCTTTCGTTCAGGCCACCGCCCGAACGCGCGATGACCACGCCTTCATAATTCTGGATACGCGAGCGCTCGCCTTCGGTGACGCGGACGGCCACGACGACGGTATCGCCCGGGCTGAATTCCGGCACTGGGCGCTTGGCAGTAATTGCTTGAGCCTGCTCGAGCTCGAGCTGCTGGATGATGTTCATAACACTAGTCCCTTTAGAAGAATGCGGGTCTTTACCGTCGAGTGGATGTCAAAGTCAATGTTTATCGGGTGGCGGGGCGGTTTGGCCGCGCTTTTTGGCTGCGAGCAGGTCGGGACGGCGGTCGGCGGTGAGCCTTGCAGCCATCTCGTGCTTCCATTGTGCGATGGCCTTGTGGTCGCCGGACAACAGGACGGGTGGAATTTCACGGCCTTCCCATTCGCGCGGGCGGGTATAGTGCGGGTGTTCCAGCATGCCGGTCTCAAAGCTTTCCTCACTGCCGGATGCCTGGTTGCCCATGACGCCCGGCAGCAGCCGGACAATGGCGTCGAGCACGACATGGGCAGCAGGCTCTCCGCCGGACAGGATATAGTCGCCGATGCTGACCTCCTCGAGTTGGCGTGCCTCGATGACGCGTTCGTCGATGCCCTCGAAGCGGCCGCACACGATGACCACGCCCTCACCGCCTGCAAGGTCACGCACGCGGGCCTGGTCGAGCGGGCGGCCGCGAGGCGACATCAGCAGCCGCGGACGGGTGTCGCCGGCGGGCGTTGCCGCATCTATGGCACGGGCCAGCACGTCGGGCCGCAGCACCATGCCCGGCCCGCCACCGGCGGGTGTGTCATCAACGGAGCCATGCTTGTCGGTTGCCGATGCGCGGATGTCCCGCACCTCCAGCGACCACACGCCGTCCTCCAGCCCGCGGCCTGCCATCGACATGGCAAGCGGGCCCGGAAACATGTCCGGGTAGAGGGTCAGCACTGTCGCCTGGAATGGAATGGGCCTCGGGTCCTTCAGTCTGCGTCGAGCAATCCTTCAGGCGGGTCGATGGTCAACCGGCCGGCAGCAAGGTCGATGTCCGGCACGGTTTCAATCGTGAACGGCACCAGCACGGTTGCTGACCCGTCGGCCGGCTTCAGTTCCAGCAATTCCCCGGCGCCGAAATCGAGCACCGTGACCACCGTGCCAACCAGCTTGCCGGCAAGGTCATGGGCGGCAAGGCCGATCAGGTCGGCATGGTAGATCTCGTCGCCGTCCGGCTCCGGCAGCCGCGAGCGGTCAACCGACAGCTCCACGCCTTGCAGGGCCTCGGCGGCATTGCGGTCGTTGATGCCCTGGAGCCGTGCCCGGAACATGCCCTTGAACGGCACCAGTGATTTCACCACCAGCGTGCCGCCGGCAGAGCTGTCGAGCGGGCCATAGCCGGCGATGGCTGCAGGGTCGGCGGTGAAACTTTGCAGCTTCACCTCGCCCTGGATGCCATGAGCGCCGGTAATGCGCCCCAGTACGATGCGCGAAGCATCAGGCATTCGCGCACCTGCCCGTCAAGCCGTGGTTTCTTCAGCCGGAGCTTCGGCGGCAGCTTCTTCGGCCGGCGCTTCAGCGGCAGCCTTGGCAGCAGCAGCTGCTTCCTCGGCGGCGGCCTTTTCAGCTGCAGCGGCTGCTGCAGCGGCTTCCCTGGCTGCCACTTCGCCAGCTTCGCGCTCGAGCCGCTTCTTGCCCGGCTTGGCCTTGTTCGGGTTGTTGCGGGCTTCACGCTTTTCAAGGCCGGCAGCGTCGAGGAAGCGCAGTACGCGGTCGGTCGGCTGGGCGCCAACGGACAGCCAGTGCTTGACGCGCTCGACGTTGAGCGACACGCGCTCGCCGCTGTCCTTGGCCAGCAGCGGGTTGTAGGTGCCGACCTTCTCGATGAACGAGCCGTCACGCGGGGCGGTGGCCTGTGCCACGACGATACGGTAGTACGGACGCTTCTTGGAGCCACCGCGGGCCAGTCTGATTTTCAATGCCATCTGATTTTACTCCTGTAGGTCTAGATGTTCGTTGAATAGGTTGAATTGGTTGAATTGGGCGGGATCATTTTTTCTTTCTGCCGAAGCCGGGCAGGCCCTTGAAGCCGCCGCCTCCGCCGAGGCCCGGCAAGCCGCCCTTGCCGCCAAGGCCGGGCAATCCGCCGGGCAGGCCACCACCCATGCCGCCAAGGCCCGGCAGGCCCTTCGGCATTTGCGGCATCTTGCCTTCGGCGATTTCCTTCAGTTCCGGCGGCAGTGTGCTGGGGTCCATGGCGGACAACTCAGCCTGCATCTTCTGCATTTCCTCGGCCGACGGCATGCCGGCACCGCCGCCCATGCCCATCATCCTGCCAAGCATGCCGCCCTTGCCCTTGCGCATCTGCTTCATCATGTCGGCCATCTGGAGATGCATCTTGAGCAGCTTGTTGATGTCCTGCACTTCAACGCCGGCACCGCGGGCGACGCGCTTCTTGCGCGAGGCATTCATGATCTTCGGGTTGCGGCGTTCCTGCCTGGTCATCGACGAGATCATGGCGATCTGGCGCTTCAGGATGCCGTTGTCGAGATCGACGCCATCAAGCTGCTTCTTGAGCTTGCCCATGCCGGGCATCATGCCCATCAGGCCGGACATGCCGCCCATCTTCTGCATCTGGCGGATCTGGTCGGCGAGGTCATCCAGGTCGAACTGGCCCTTGCGCAGCCGGTCGGCCATCTTCTGCGCCTTGTCGGCGTCGATGGTCTGCGCAGCCTTCTCGACCAGCGACACGACATCGCCCATGCCGAGAATGCGCGAGGCGATGCGCTCGGGGTGGAAGTCTTCCAGCCCGTCGAGCTTTTCGCCGGTGCCAAGCAGCTTGATCGGCTTGCCGGTGACGGCGCGCATGGACAAGGCGGCACCGCCGCGGCCATCGCCGTCGATGCGGGTCAGCACGAGGCCGGTGATGCCGACCTGTTCGTCGAACGAGCGGGCAAGGTTGACGGCGTCCTGGCCGGTCAGGGCATCGGCAACCAGCAGGGTTTCAGCCGGCTGGGCGATGTCGCGCACGGCCTGCACCTCGGCCATCAACTCCTCGTCGATGAACAGGCGCCCGGCCGTATCCAGCATCAGCACATCGTAGCCACCCTTGCGGGCCTCCGACATGGCGCGCCGCGTGATGGCTTCGGGTTGCTCGCCCTTGACGATGAGCAGCGTGTCCACGCCGATCTGCTGGCCGAGGATGGCGAGCTGTTCCTGCGCGGCCGGGCGGCGGGTGTCGAGGGAGGCCATGATGACCTTCTTCTTTTCGCGTTCCTTCAGCCGCTTGGCAATCTTGGCGGTGCTGGTGGTCTTGCCCGAGCCCTGCAGGCCGACCATCAGGACAGCAACCGGCGGTGCTGCCTTGAGGTTGAGCGGTGCCGGGTCCTTGCCGAGCATTTCAACCAGCGCGTCATTGACGATCTTGACGACCATCTGGCCCGGCGTGACCGACTTGACGACTTCGCGGCCGACGGCCTTCTGCCTGACGTCATCGACAAAGCTGCGGACAACCTCAAGCGCCACGTCCGCCTCGATCAGCGCGCGGCGGACCTCGCGCATGGCGGTATCGACGTCAGCTTCCGACAGCGCACCGCGGCCGGTCAGCTTGTCGAAAATGCCACTGAGGCGATCCTGAAGTGTCTCGAACATTTACTAAGTCCCTGTCGGAGACCGCGATCCGCGCTCTCCTCCACGCCTCTTGATTTCCCTGTCGGAGACAACGGGCTTCTGGCCCGTTCTCTCCTCCTCGCCTCTTGGAACGATCTCCTCGACGCGAATGGCCAAAGCGAATTGGCACCCGTGGGCGAATGATCGCTGACGGGTGTGGACCCCTGACCTCCCGGGCATAAACCCATGTGTCAGCAAGCCTGCCAATTCAGTTTGGCTTTCGGATTGGCTGGTTCAATAGGGTAAAACGCCAGTTGGGTCAATGGGACTGGCATAATGGCGGCGTTTCACCATATAAGGCGTTCAATCATGAGTGCGACCGGCAACATACCCTTCCTGAAAATGAACGGGCTTGGCAACGACTTCATCATCGTTGACGGGCGTTCGACGCCTCGCGCCTTCAGCCACGAGCAGGTGCGGGCGTGGTCCGACCGTGCCACCGGCATCGGCTGCGACCAGTTCATCGTGATGGAGAAATCAGGCGTCGCTGACGTGCGCATGCGCATCTACAATGCCGAGGGCGGCGAAGTGGAAAGCTGCGGCAATGCCTCGCGCTGCGTGGCAAGCCTGCTGTTTGCCGAAACCGGTGCCGATACGGCGACCATCGACACGAAGGGCGGCTTCCTTGCCTGCCGCAAGGCCGAAGACGGTCTGGTGACGGTGGACATGGGGCAGCCGAAGTTCGGTTGGGCCGACATTCCGCTGGCCGAGGAATTCTATGACACGCGCGGCATCGAGCTGCAGATCGGGCCGATCGATGCGCCGATCCTGCACACGCCATCGGTGGTCAACGTGGGCAATCCGCATGCGGTGTTCTGGGTGAAGGACCTCGAGATCACAGACCTGTCGCGCTCCGGGCCGCTGCTGGAAAACCATCCGATGTTTCCCGAGCGCGCCAATATCTCGCTTGCCCGTGTGCTCGCCCGCGACCACGTCGAGGTAAAGGTGTGGGAACGCGGCGTCGGGCTGACGAAGGCGTGCGGTACGGCTGCGTGCGCGGTGGCGGTGTGCGCGGCGCGCAAGAAGCTGACCGATCGCACGGTGAAGATCACGCTGCCGGGCGGCGACCTGCTGATCGAGTGGGACGCGCGCGACCACATTCTGATGACGGGTGCCGTGGCGCATGAGTTCGAGGGCACGCTGCCGGACCTCGAGGCCGTGTCCTGATGGCGTCCGGTATCGACATCGTCACCTTCGGGTGCCGCCTGAACGCCTACGAGTCGGAAGTGATGCGGGCACACGCGCACGATGCGGGCCTGCGTGATGCGGTGGTGGTGAACACCTGTGCGGTCACCTCCGAGGCGCAACGTCAGGCGCGGCAGGCGATCCGGCGGGCCCGCAAGGACAATCCGTCGGCGCGCATCGTGGTGACCGGTTGCGCGGCCCAGACAGATGCAGACAGTTTTGCCGCCATGCCGGAAGTGGACCTCGTGCTGGGCAACGAGGAAAAGCTGAAGGCTGCAAGCTGGCACAAGGACGTGGTCCGGCGTGGCACGGCTGCCGCTGCCCCCGTGATCGTTGGCGACATCATGTCGGTCACGACGGCGCAGAGCCCGAGGCTGAACAATGGCTTTGGCGACAAGACGCGCGCCGTGGTGCAGGTTCAGACGGGGTGTGATCACCGCTGCACGTTCTGCATCATTCCGTTCGGTCGCGGCAACTCGCGTTCGGTGGCAACAGAAGACGCCATCGCCCAGGTGCGCGCGCTGGTCGAGGCGGGCTGTCCCGAAGTGGTGCTGTCGGGCGTCGACATAACCTCGTGGGGCAAGGATCTTGCCGGTCAGCCGCAGCTGGGATCGCTGGTGCGGCGCATCCTGCGCGCGGTGCCGGCGTTGAAGCGGTTGCGCATCTCGTCGATCGACTCGGTCGAGGCAGATGATGAGCTAATGGCGGCCATCGCCGGGGAAGAGCGGTTGATGCCGCACCTGCACCTGTCCCTGCAGGCGGGCGACGACATGATCCTGAAGCGCATGAAGCGCCGTCACAGCCGGGCCGATGCCATTGCGTTCTGCCATGATGTGCGGGCGCGGCGGCCTGATGCGGTGTTCGGGGCCGACATCATCGCAGGCTTTCCAACCGAAACCGACGCGATGTTCGAGAACTCGCTGAAGCTGGTGGATGAGTGCGGGCTGACGTTCCTGCACGTGTTTCCCTATTCGAAGCGGCCTGACACACCGGCGGCGCGGATGCCGCAGGTGGACGGGGCAGCGATCAAGGACAGGGCGCGGCAACTGCGCGAGAAGGGCGAGTTGGCGCTACAGGCGTTCCTGGCGGCGCAGGCCGGAGCCGTGCACGAGGTGCTGTTTGAAACCGCCACCCGTGGCCGTACGGCACAATATGCGCCGGTCGAGCTTGAGCGTGACAGCGCCGAAGCAGGTCAACTGGCCAGAGTGGCGATCACCGGTGCAGGCCGTGGCGTGCTGAGCGGGGTGCTGGCGCCGTGAGTTTCTTCAAGAAGCTGTTCAACCGCATTGGCGGCAAGGGCGATGAAACGCCGCCGCCCGAGGACAACGTCCAGGAGGCATTGCCGGCACCGGAACCTGATCCTGTACCGCAGCCCGAGCCTGAGCCTGAAATCGTGCCGGTTGAGGTTGTAGAGGAAGCCGCTCCGGCACCTGAGCCGAAGAGGAAGGGCTTGCTGGGCCGGCTGAAGGAAACCTTCATCGGGCCTGCGGATGAGGTGAAGCCGTCACCCCAGCCTGAGCCGGAACCCGTCGCCGAACCTGAACCCGAACCTGAACCGGCAGCTGTTGCGGAAAGGCCTAAAAAGGCACTGGCGAAGCAGAAGGCCGACAAGCCCAAACCTGAACCCAGGAAGACAGCGAAGAAGGCAGCGCCCGTCGCTGCGCCTGAGCCGGAACCGCAGGACGAATCCGTTGAGGCCGCGGTTGCGCCGGAGCCGCAGCCGGTTGTTGAAACCCCCGCAGAACCTGTTGCGCCGGTACAGAAGACCAAGCCTGCTCCAGAGCCAGAGCCAGAGCCAGAGCCAGAGCCAGACCAGAGCCAGAGCCAGAGCCAGAGCCAGAGCCAGAGCCAGAGCCAGAGCCAGAGCCAGAGCCAGGCCAGCACCGCGAGCCGGTACAGAAAAGCAGCTGGTTCCGCCGGTTGCGCGAAGGCCTGTCGAAGTCGTCGCGTTCGCTGGGTGACAACATCACCGGCATCTTCACCAAGCGAAAGCTGGACGCGAATACGCTGCAGGACCTGGAAGACGTGCTGATCCAGTCTGACCTTGGCGTGGCAATGGCGTCCCGCATCACCGAGGAGGTGGCGCGCGGACGTTACGACAAGGAGATCGATCCGATCGAAGTGCGCCGCATCATGGCGGCCGAGATCGTCAAGGTGCTCAAACCCGTCGAGGTGCCGTTCACCTTCGATGCAGCGACGAAGCCGTTCGTCATTCTCGTGGTCGGGGTGAATGGTGCGGGCAAGACCACAACCATCGGCAAGCTTGGTGCCATTGCCACGGGCGAAGGCTTCAAGGTGATGATCGCAGCCTGCGACACGTTCCGGGCAGCGGCCATCGAGCAGTTGTCGGTGTGGGGCGAACGGGTGGGCGCCAAGGTGCTGTCGCGCCCGACCGGGGCCGACGCCGCAGGACTGGCGTTCGATGCGCTGCAACAGGCGCAGGGCGATGGCACCGACATCCTGATGATCGATACCGCAGGCCGTCTCCAGAACAAGTCGGACCTGATGGCCGAACTGGAAAAGATCGTCCGCGTGATCAAGAAGAAGGACGCAACCGCGCCGCATGCGGTGCTGCTGGTGCTGGATGCCACGACGGGCCAGAATGCCGTCGCGCAGGCGGACGTGTTCACCCGGATTGCCGGGGTGACGGGCATCATCATGACCAAGCTCGATGGTACCGCGCGCGGGGGTATCCTGGTCGCGATTGCCGAGAAGTTCAGGTTGCCGGTGCACGCCATCGGTGTGGGTGAAAAGATCGAAGACCTGCAGCCGTTCGACGCCGAGGCGTTTGCGCGTGCCATTGCCGGCGTGGATGAAGGTGACGGCAAGTGAGCGATACCGATGTCAAGCCGAAGGTCAACCCGGTGCTCAAGCTGGTGCTGGAGCTCGGACCGCTGGTGCTGTTCTTTTTCGTCAACAGCCGGGGCCAGTCGCTGATCGACCAGTTTGATCTCGGGGCCTTGTTTCCGCAGCCGATCTTCCTGGCCACGGGCGTGTTCATGGTGGCTATGCTGATCTCGCTTGCGGTGAGCTGGGTGCTGACGCGCCACCTGGCGGTGATGCCGCTGATTACCGGCATTGTGGTGCTGGTGATGGGCGGCCTTACACTGTGGCTGCAGGACGACACCTTCATCAAGATCAAGCCGACCATCGTGAACCTGTTCTTCGGTGGCGTGCTGCTGACGGGGCTGATGTTCGGCCGGTCGCTGCTGGCCTACGTATTCGATTCGGCGTTTGCGCTGGATGCCGAGGGCTGGAGAAAGCTGACCCTGCGGTGGGGTTTGTTTTTCCTCGTACTGGCCGTGCTGAACGAGGTGGTATGGCGCACGCAGAGCACCGACTTCTGGGTGGCCTTCAAGGTGTGGGGAATCATGCCATTGACCATGGTGTTTGCCATGGCGCAGCTGCCGCTGATGCAGCGGCACATGATTGATCCTGACAACAATAGCAATTAATCCAATACATTAGGAGATTGACGCTAGGATAGCCGGAAAAATGCAATGCAGCATTGATTTTCCCTATACAACACGTTACGAGAGTAGTGTTAAAAGCAGTTGTGCAACCGGGGGATCAGATGCACGCTACAACTACGCCAATGGGGCTTGCTCGCCACAAGAGCGACCTCGAAATGTCTTGCATATGTTGCAGGGAGGGTCATCCGCATGGATGACCGACCTTCCGCCATGTTCTCCTCTCACACAGACAGTCAGGCTACGCCACCGGTCAGCTTTTTGCTGAAGCGCGCAGCCCAGTATTCTGCCGATCTCTTTGCCGAGCAATTGGGCAAGACCGGCATGACACAACGGCAGTTTACGCTGCTGGAAACCGTGCTCGATCATGAAGGTGCCAGCCAGACCGAACTGGTCCGCATCACCGGCATCGACCGGTCGACGCTGGCTGACCTGGTCAACCGGCTTGAAACCCAAGGGTACGTACGGCGTGAACGCAGCAGCACCGATGCGCGGGTGAACTTCGTGTTCCTGTCCGACCTCGGCCGCAACAGCGTAATAGAAGCGCGCCCCGTGGCAATGCTGGTCGACAAGGCATTGCTTGATGCGCTGTCGCCGAAGCTGCGCAAGGCGTTCGTCACGTCGCTGGAAGAGTTGTCGAGCAAGCTCGATCACGACTGAGCTTCCAGCCGTCGTCCACTGACGAGATGAGCCGGGTGCAGCCATGCTGCTGCCCGGCCATTTTCTATTGCTGCGCAGCCTTGGCGATTTCCGGCAGAAGCTGGCTGCTCAGCCCGTCCGGCGTAAGTGGACCGGTGAACTTGTAGGTGATGATACCACGTGGCGAGATGACAAAGGTCTCAGGCACCCCGTAGACCCCGTAGTCGACGGCGGTGCGGCCGGTAGAATCCACCCCGACCCTCGAGAACGGATTGCCCAGCGAGGTCAGGAAGCGCACGGCGTTTTCACGCTGGTCCTTGTAGTTGATGCCGACGAGGTTGATGTCATCTCTTTTTGCAAGATCCATCAGGATCGGATGTTCCTCTCGGCACGGCCCGCACCATGATGCCCACACGTTCAGGACAGTCACCTTGCCGTTGCCGAAATTGACCGTTGCCAGCGCCGGAACCTGTTGACCACCTGCCTGCAAGCCTTCGAGCTGCGGCAGGTCGAACTCGGGCGCCGGGTGACCGATCAGCGCAGATGGCAGCTTGGACGGGTCACCGGACTGCAAGCCGACCACGAATATTCCGGCCAGCCCGGCAAACACCAGCAGCGGCAGGATGATCCAGGCGCGCCCGCGCGGTTTTGTGGGTGCATCGATCATGAAGACTTGTCCGCTGTGGTTGCGCGGCGGCGATGCGAACCGTCCCGGTCGATCACCGACAGCCGCTGCGACACGGCCCGGGCGCGCAGGAATGTCCAGGCCAGCACGCCGCCGAGCACCACGAAGGTCAGTACGTACGAGGCCAGCACGAAGCCAATATGGTCGGCACTGAAGTCCATCTGGAAGGTGTCCTCGTTCCGTTCAGCGCATGGCGCCGGTCTGGGCCAGTTCATGCTGGCGGATGCGGCGCAGGCCGATCTCGGTGCGCATTGATTTCAGGTGCAACGCCAGGAACAGGAAGGTGTAGGCGAGACCCATCAGCAGCAGCGGGGTCAACAGCGACGGATGGATGGTTGGCCCGTCCATGCGGAACACGCTGGCAGGCTGGTGCAGCGAGTACCACCAGTCGACGGAGAATTTCACGATCGGCACGTTGATAAAGCCGACGATGGCAACAATGGCGGCCACACGGGCGGCGCGGCGCGGGTCGTCGATGGCCTGCCACACGGCCATGTAGCCGAGGTACAGCAGGAACAGCACGAACATCGAGGTCAGCCGGGCATCCCAGACCCACCAGGTACCCCACATCGGCTTGCCCCAGAGCGAGCCGGTGGCGAGGCAGATGAAGCAGAAGCAGGCCCCGATGGGAGCGGCTGCCTTGGCAGCGACGTCGGCCAGCGGATGGCGAAAGATGATGCGCGACAATGCTGGCCAGCGCCATGACCGAATAGACCATCAGCGCCGACCAGGCGGCCGGCACGTGCACGTACATGATGCGCACGGTTTCGCCCTGCTGATAGTCGGTCGGCGCGCGCACCAGGCCGAGATAGAGACCCGATGCAAACAGCCCGATGGTGATGGCCCAGACCCATGGCTGCACGGCGGCCTGCAGCCTCAGGAAGCGCGTCGGGTTGGCAAATCTCTCGATGGAACTCATGAGGGCAATTCTCTAGCCTCGCAGGCTGGGCTTCGCAACGTTCGAATGCGTTACAGATTGGTCATCTCGTGGCGTGGCGCAAGGCGGCAACTCATCTCAGGTAACTGCGCAGGGCAGCAGCCGATGCCAGCGGCGCCACCACCAGCGCGACGAGCGTTATGGCGAACAGGATCAGGAGTGCGGTGCCTGAGTTGTCGATACCGGTCTGGAAGCCGGATGTGGACAGCACGCCGAAGATCATCACCGGTACGTAGAGCGGCAGGATGAGCAGCGACACCAGAAGGCCACCCTGGCGCAGACCCACGGTGATGGCCGCACCGAGACTTGCCAGCAGCGACAGCGCGAGCGAGCCGGTCACCATGGCCAGCATCAGGGGCAGCACGAGTGCTGAATCCAGGTTGAGCAGGAAACCCAGCACGGGTGCTGCGATGGCCAGCGGCAGGCCGGAGGTGAGCCAGTGCACGCTCGCCTTGGCCAGGGCTGCAACTTCGAGCGGGGTGTCCGACAGGCTCATCACTTCCAGCGAGCCATCGTCGTGGTCGGCCTGCCACAGCCGGTCCGCCGACAGCAGTACCGACAGCAGCAGGGCAATCCACAACGCGCCGGGCGCGATGCGGCTCAGCAGGTTCTGGTCGGGGCCGAGACCCAGCGGCAGCAACACCACAACGGTGAGGAAAAAACCGATGGCGGTGCCAATGCCGCCGCCCTGGCGAATGGCGAGCGTCAGGTCGCGGCGCACGATGGCCATGAATACCTGCATCATGCGGCGGCACTCGCAAATTCAAGCACGTCGGTGCTGGCCACCGGCAGGTCGATGTGGGTCGAGGCAATGATGATGTTGCCTGCGTCGAGGTGGGTGGTCATCAGGTTGGCGAGCAGTGCCTGCGAACGGGTATCGAGGCCGACGGTCGGCTCGTCCAGCAGCCACACCGGCCTGTGTACGAGCGCCAGCCGCGCCAGCCCCAGGCGCCGCTTCTGGCCGGCCGACAGGCGCTGTGCCTGGAAGCTGCGCAGGTCACGCAGGTTCATGGCATCGAGTGCACGTTCGACATGGGCCGCAGTAGTGCTGCCGCCAAGAAATCGTGACCAGAAGACGAGGTTCTCCTCAACGCTCAGGTGCATCTTGATGGCATCCTGGTGAGCGATGAAATGCACCTGACCCGAGAGATCGGGGTCGGTCAGGCCTGATACGGCAATGCTGCCGCCGGCAGGTTCGGCCAGCCCGGCGATCAGCCGCAGCAGCGACGTCTTGCCGGCGCCGTTGGGACCGCGCAGCACGAGCATGCGTCCGCCGGTTGCCCGGAAGCCAAGCGCCTCGAACACCAGCCGGCCCCCGCGCTCGCACGCCAGATCGTTTCCTGAAATCTCCATCAAGGCCCGTTTAACGCAAGCGTGAGGGCGATAAAAGCCCACTTCGACAAGAGACGTACTGGTAAGTGCGGCCAGATTTGGCTAATACACCGCCAACCCTGTTCACGCACGCGACGGAGCACCAGACATGAGCGATCAGTCCCTCGACAGTTTCAAATGCCGCAAGACACTGAAGGTCGGTACAAAGACCTACGTGTACTACTCACTCAAGGCGGCCGAGAAGAACGGTCTCGAGGGAATTTCCAGGCTGCCGTATTCGCTGAAGGTGCTGCTGGAAAACCTGCTGCGCCACGAGGATGGCCGCACGGTCACCCGGGCCGACATCGAGGCAATGGCCAAGTGGGTCAAGTCGAAAGGCAAGTCGAACCGCGAGATCGCCTTCCGTCCGGCGCGTGTTCTGATGCAGGACTTTACCGGCGTGCCTGCGGTGGTGGACCTGGCCGCGATGCGCGACGCAATGGTCAGCCTTGGCGGCAACCCGAAGCGGATCAACCCGCTGGCACCGGTTGACCTGGTGATCGACCATTCGGTCATGGTGGACTTCTTCGGTACGGCCGGGGCGTTCAAGAAGAACGTCGGCATGGAATACGACCGCAACGGAGAACGCTACAAGTTCCTGAAGTGGGGCCAGGGGGCATTCGACAACTTCCGCGTCGTCCCGCCCGGTACCGGCATCTGCCACCAGGTAAACCTGGAATACCTTGCCAGGACGGTGTGGACGAAGAAGCAGAAAATCGACGGCAAGGCTGTCACGGTTGCCTACCCGGACACGCTGGTGGGCACGGACTCGCATACCACCATGGTCAACGGCCTGGCCGTGCTGGGTTGGGGCGTTGGTGGCATCGAGGCGGAAGCCGCCATGCTGGGCCAGCCGATCTCCATGCTGATTCCGGAAGTCGTCGGCTTCAGGCTCAACGGCAAGATGGCCAAGGGCACCACGGCCACCGACCTTGTGCTGCGCGTGGTGGAAATGCTGCGCCAGAAGGGCGTGGTCGGCAAGTTCGTGGAATTCTACGGACCGGGCCTCGGCAACCTGTCGCTGGAAGACCAGGCCACCATCGCCAACATGGCACCGGAATATGGCGCGACCTGCGGCTTCTTCCCGACCTCGAACGAAACGCTGGAGTATCTCACCGGTACGGGCCGCGCCAAGGCGCAGGTCGACCTCGTTGAAAAGTACGCCCGCACGCAAGGCATGTTCCGTGGCAAATCCTCGCCGGACCCGGTGTTCACCTCGACGCTGGAGCTTGACCTGGCTGATGTCGTGCCCGCACTTGCCGGCCCGAAGCGTCCGCAGGACCGCGTTGCGCTGGAGAATGCGGCAAGCGAATTCGCCAAGGCACTGATCGACATCAGCGGCGGTCCAAAGAGCAAGTCAGCTCCGTCCAAGGATACCGATGAAGCCCGGTACATGTCCGAAGGTGCCCAGCAGGACCAGCATACCCGCAAGTACAAGGTCAATGATTCCAACTTCGAGATCGGCCATGGCGACGTGGTCATCGCGGCTATCACCTCGTGCACCAATACGTCCAACCCGACCGTGATGATCGGCGCGGCGTTGCTGGCGCGCAATGCCAACCGGCTTGGCCTCAAGGTGAAGCCGTGGGTGAAGACCTCGCTGGCACCCGGCAGCCAGGTGGTGACGGAGTACCTGGAATCGGCCGGATTGCAGAAGGACCTCAACAAGCTCGGGTTCGACCTGGTGGGCTATGGCTGCACCACCTGCATCGGCAACTCCGGCCCGCTGCCGGACAACATCTCGAAGGCGATCAAGGACAATGACCTGGTTGCCTGCTCGGTGCTGTCGGGCAACCGCAACTTCGAAGGCCGGGTGAACCAGGATGTGCGCGCCAACTACCTTGCGTCACCGCCGCTGGTGGTGGCCTATGCGCTGGCCGGCACGATGAACATCAACCTGACCACCGACCCGCTCGGCCACACGCCGAAGGGTGAACCTGTGTACCTGAAGGACATCTGGCCGGACGCCAAGGAAGTTGCGCAGTTCGTGCGCAAGAACGTGACCCGAAAGGCCTATCAGTCGCGCTACAAGGACGTGTTCAAGGGCGATGCCCAGTGGCGCAAGATCAAGGTTGATGGCGGCATGACCTATGGCTGGGACGATACCTCGACCTATGTGCAGAACCCGCCTTACTTCGACGGCATGAAGATGCAACCTGAACCGGTGCGCAACATCGAGAATGCCCGCATCCTCGGCCTGTTCCTCGACTCGATCACCACCGACCACATCTCGCCGGCAGGCGCCATCAAGGCGCAGAGCCCGGCCGGCGAGTATCTCAAGAAGAACAAGATCGAGGCAGCCGATTTCAACTCGTATGGCGCACGGCGCGGCAATCACGAAGTGATGATGCGCGGCACCTTCGCCAATATCCGCATCAGGAACCAGATGCTCGACGGCGTCGAAGGGGGCTACACGATGCACCATCCGAGCGGAAAGCAGATGGCGATCTACGATGCCGCCATGCAGTATGCCAAGGACGGCGTGCCGCTGGTGGTGTTCGCCGGCAAGGAATATGGCACCGGGTCATCGCGTGACTGGGCTGCCAAGGGCACCCGCCTGCTGGGTGTGCGGGCCGTCATCGCCCAGTCGTTCGAGCGCATTCACCGCTCCAACCTGATTGGCATGGGCGTGCTGCCGCTGCAGTTTGCCGACGACGAGAGCTGGCAGACGCTGGGCCTGAAGGGTGACGAGGTCGTGACCATCAAGGGCCTCGAGGGCAAGATGAAGCCGCAGCAGTCGTTCGAGGTGGAAATCGCCTCGGGCGGTGCGTCGCGTACCGTGAAGGTCAAGAGCCGCATCGATACGGCTGACGAGCTGGAATACTTCGTCAACGGGGGCATCCTGCCATACGTGCTGCGCCAGCTTGCTGCCTGACGGTGCGTGTTCCTGAACCGACCAGCCGCCGGGCTTCACGGGAGAGGGAGACCGCAGCCATCGCGGTCTCACTCACTCGTGAGTGGCAGTTGATCGGGGCATCAGCGATAAGTGTTTCATGAACATCACATCAAACATCAACCGGCGCGGCCTGCTGGCCTCAGGGCTGGCTTGCGGTGCAGCCGCGCTGGGCGGTGCTTCGTGGCCGGCTGCCGCTGCGACAGGCAATCCACCCGTGCTGATCGAGCTGTTCACCTCGCAAGGGTGCTCGTCTTGCCCGCCGGCTGATGAATTCATGGCTGAGCTTGTCAACCGGCCCGGCATTATTGCCGTCAGCATGAACGTCGATTACTGGAACTACCTCGGCTGGCAGGACACCCTGTCCCAGCCGTTGTTCAGCCGCCGCCAGAAGGACTATGCGGCCCGGCGCGGCGACGGGCGCGTGTACACGCCACAAATGGTCATCAACGGCAGAACCCATGTGGTTGGGTCCCATCGCGAGGAAGTGCTCGCAGAAATCAGCCAGCAAAGTGCCGTACCGGACCGTTATTTCGTGCCGATCGAAATCTCCGCGCGCGGGTCGGAACTGGACATCATCGTGGGCGGTTCGCCCACCGATCGCATCATCCAGGATTCCACCGTGTGGGTGATGTCGGTGGCACCCGAAGTGACGGTGCAAATCGAGCGTGGCGAAAACAGCGGCCGCACGGTGACCTATCATAATGTCGTGCGCCGGTTGACGCCGGCCGCCATGTGGAAGGGCGAGCAGATGAAGATCTCCCTGCCGCGCAAGCACATGATGGACAAGCAAGCAAGCAGCTGCGTGGCCGTATTGCAGGGCGACAATGGCGGCGTGGTGCTTGGCTGTTCGGCCATGACGGCAACCAGCTAAGCCAGTCTCAAAGCCCTTCGACGATCACGAACTGACCGGTGGCAGCGCCTTCGCGCTTTGCCCTCGCTTCCGAGTATTCCGGTGACGCATAGAACTTGCGGGCTGTGGCTGTGTCGGCAAATTCCAGGATCACGACGCGCCGGTCCTCGCTGTCGCCTTCGACCGTTTCGGTGGCGCCGCCGCGGGCGAGATACTTGCCGCCGTACTTCGCGATGGCAGCAGGGGCGAGCGCCTTGTAGTGCTCATACTGTTCCGGGTCGGTGACGGTGATGCGGGCAATCAGGTAGGCGGGCATGGGCAAGTCCTTTCGTGATCAGGGAGTGACGGCAAACCTGGCCGGATCGACGTTGCCGCCACAGATAACGGCACACACCTTTTCGCCGGGCTGGGGCACATAAACGCCTTCCAGCAGCGCGGCCAGCACGGCGCATCCGCCGGGTTCGGTGATGATGCGGCAATGGTCCCACAGCCAGCGCTGGGCGGCCTCGATGGCCTCACCGGACACCAGCAGGTAGTCATTGACGTACTTCTGGGTGATCTCGAAGGGCAGCGTACCGATGGTGGATGCGCCCAGTGAATCAGCTGCGATCCCCGACACGTCCACCTTGACCGGCCGGCCTGCCTCGCGGGCGGCATGAAGCGCGCGCGATGTTTCAGGCTCGACCGACACGACACGGGCGCGATCTTCGTACCAGGCAGCCACGCCGCCGATCAGCCCGCCGCCGCCGACCGCCACCAGCACGGTGTCGAGATCAGGGGCCTGCTGTTCCAGCTCAACCGCCAGCGTGCCCTGGCCTGCCACGGTGAGCGGTGCGTCATAGGCGTGCACGGACACCGCATTGGAGCTGGCAATGTAGGCCTCGCACAGGGCCAGCGCCTCGGCATAGACGGCACCTCGCACCAGCACCTCGGCCCCGTACGACCTGATCTTGGCGACTTTCGCTGGTGATGAAATGGTCGGGACGAAAATATGCGCCTTGAGGCCCAATGCGTCTGCAGCGCAGGCAACGGCTGCCCCGTGGTTGCCGCCGGAGGCTGCGGCGACGCCTGCGGCAAGAGCTTCCTCGTTGCCGACCAGCGAATTGAAGGCGCCTCGCGCCTTGAATGCACCAGAGCGCTGGAAGCAGTCGAGCTTGAGCGTGACCGGGTTGGCAATGCCGGGCAGGCGGACGTCCATCACCGGGGTGCGGCGCAGGTATGGCGAGATGCGCTCATGCGCGGCGGCGATGTCGGCAGGGGTAATCATGTCAAAAAATCCGTGGTCCATGGGCGTGAACTGTCATGCACTAATCTGCATGCGAAGGCCACGGGCATCAAGCTCCGGCTCGGCCGGTAGCGACAGGTGGCGTCCTTGCGCAACGCGAAACGCCGACCAGGCGCACGCACAAGCGTCGAGAATGTCGTCTTCGGCCACTACTGACTTGTTCCAGCGCGGATGTTGCAGGCGGTCGATCGGAAAGCCGTTGCGGGCCAGCAGTTCACGCCGGTGTGCTGCGCCTTCCGGCGTCTTCTTGTAGTGGTCGAGCGGTGCTTCACCGTTCATGGCCCAGAACGACACCTCGGGATGAATTTCGAACACCCAACCCTGGCGCACAGGCGTCAGGCAGCTGTCGATTTCCCGCATCTTCGGAAACAGCATGAATGCCTGTTTCGAGAACCGTTTTCCCGTCAGCGCGAAATTGACCTCACAACCGGTGATGTAATCAGGCGCTTCCACTGCCGCGCGGCAGGGTACGGCAAACACCGAGTTGCGCCTTGGTCCCAGCACCTTGCGGGCCATCCCTTCGCAAGCCCGTTCCGACGCGACCGGGAACCCGATCGGCATGTCGACGGCGATCAGCCGGGCGGCCGTGGCCAGCGCCTGCTGGAAATGATTGATCAACGTTACCTGCGGGCTTGCGTCAGGGTTGCCCGACCACGTCACCATCACCCAGCCGGCCTTGCATCCGTCCAGCCCGGCAACGAAGAATTCACGCATTCGTCGAGCGGACGTGGACAATGTTGCCGGTGTGGGGCGGTGCGTCGATGAGGTCGTTCCACTTGGCGAGGTCAAGCTCGTCATGGCCCGACAGCGCGGTTGCCTCTATGATGCGATAGACGGTGTTGCCTGCATGAATGAGCGACTCGCGCGCCGACGATTTGAGGATGCGCGCGGCGAACACGCCGGCAAACAGGTCGCCGGTGCCGTGTGGCGGATCGGGGAAGGCCAGCGTCTCGTGCAAGGTGGCATTCCTTGGTTCAACCAGCAGGTTGCCGATGCCGAGCGTCTGCGAGAAGGCGGAGGTCACCGCCACGTTCTCTGCGCCCAGTGAGCGTGCGGCATGGACAAGGCTCACATTCTCGTTCCACTCGCCACCCGTGAGCACGTTCAGTTCGAACCGGTTGGGGGTGATGGTGTCTGCAAGTGGAATGAGGTGAGACTTGATCGCCTCGATGATGTCGGCGGCGACATAGCAGCCACGCGCATCGCCACAGACCGGATCGACGACCACCTGGAACTGCTGTCGTGCCTCGCGCAGGCGGCCGATGAAGGCGGCAGCAGCCTCGACCTGGCCGACGTCGCGGAAATAGCCGGTCATCACCAGGTCGATCTCGCGGCGCCAGTCGGGCCGCTCGAACGCCATCAGCATGGCTTCCATGTCTTTCGCCGAGGTGACGGGTCCCGACGGGCGGCCATGACCGGGGTGATGCGGCCAGTTGACCGTCGGCACCTCCCACACGTCCACGCCCAGCCGGCGCGCGGCAAATGCCGTTGCGGTATTGCCGATATAGCCGCGCGAGATGCGCGACGAGATTGAGACGATGGCCATGGGGTCAGAACTTGAGCAAGGAACGATTCAGTTGGCAGGTCAGGGGGAGTATGGCCGAAGGATGCAGTCCGGGGGAAGGGGCCTCTACCAAAGCAGGCTTGTTATTGTGCGATGCAATATTCTAAGACAGGGACACCAAACCAATTGAAGCGGGAATGACAAAATGAGTGTGAGGCCGCGCCGCAGCGTGCTGTACATGCCGGGGTCGAATGCCAGGGCGCTGGAAAAGGCAAAGTCGCTTGCTGCCGACACCCTGATCCTCGACCTCGAGGATGCCGTTGCGCCGGGCTCCAAGACGGATGCGCGCCAGCAGGTATGCGAGGCGGTGCGCGACGGCGGATACGGGCGGCGCGAACTGGTCATCCGGATCAACGGCCTTGATACGGACTGGGGTCGCGATGACCTTGCCGCTGCTGCACAGTGTGGCGCCGACGCGATCCTGGTGCCAAAGGTATCCCGGCCTGACGATGTCGAAGCGGTCGCCCGCGCGCTCGATTCTGCTGGCGCACCCGATGACCTTCGCATCTGGGCGATGATGGAAACGCCGCTGGCGGTGATCAACGCCCACAAGATCGCCAAGGCTGTCCGCAAGCAGCCCCGGTTCGAGTGCATGGTGATGGGCACCAACGACCTCGCCAAGGAAACCGGTGCCGGGCTTGGCCAGAACAGGCTCGCGATGGTGCCGTGGCTGATGACGTGCCTTGCCGCGGCGCGTGCTTGCGGGCTGGTGATCATCGATGGCGTCTACAATGACTTCCGCAACGAGGCTGGCTGCGTGGCCGAATGCGAGCAGGGCAAGCTGCTGGGCATGGATGGCAAGACACTGATCCACCCGGGCCAGATCGGACCGGCCAACGTCGCGTTCGCGCCGACAACCGACGACATCGCCCAGGCGCAGGAGATCATCGCGGCGTTCGAGCAACCCGAAAACCGGGGACTAGGGGTAATCAACCTGAACGGCCGCATGGTAGAGCTTCTGCACTGCGAGATGGCAAGGAAGACCGTGGCCCTGTCGCAGGCCATAGAGGCAATGGAAGCGCAAGCATGAACAAGACCAGTGCGGGCAATTTCTTCGAGGACTTTCGCCTCGGCCAGGTGATCCGCCATGCCACGCCGCGCACCGTCACCGTGGGCGACGTGGCGCTGTACACGGCGCTGTATGGAACCCGTTTCGCTGTCCAGTCGTCGGACGCGTTCGCAGCGAGCATCGGCTATGAACGCGCACCGGTCGATGACATGCTGGTGTTCCACATCGTGTTCGGCAAGACCGTGCCGGACATCTCGGTGAACGCGGTGGCGAACCTCGGCTACGCGCAGTGCCGGTTCCTCAAGCAGGTGCATGTCGGCGACACGCTGAGCTCGACATCCGAGGTGATCGGCCTGAAGGAGAACTCCAACGGTCAAACGGGCGTCGTGTACGTGCGCTCGACGGGGGTGAACCAGCATGGGGCAACGGTGCTGGAGTTCGTGCGCTGGGTGATGGTGCGAAAGCGTGACCAGGCCGCACCCGCGCCCGATCCCGTTGTGCCGGCATTGGCCAGCGTGGTGAACCCTGACAGGATCGGCATGGCGGTGCCGCCGGTGCTGCATGGCAACTGGGATACCGCGCTGTCCGGTTCTGTGCACACCTGGAACGACTATGCCATCGGCGAGAAGATCGACCACGTTGACGGCATGACCGTGGAAGAAGCCGAACACATGATCGCGACACGGCTGTACCAGAATACGGCCAAGGTTCACTTCAACCAGTTCACCGAAGGCCAGGGCCGGTTTGGCCGGCGGCTGATCTATGGCGGGCATGTCATTTCGATCGCGCGGTCCTTGAGCTTCAACGGGCTGGCCAACGCGTTTCACATCGCGGGCATCAATGGCGGATCGCACGTGGCGCCGCTGTTTGCCGGCGACACGGTGTTCTGCTGGTCGCATGTGCTCGACAAGGCGGAACTGCCCGATCACCCGGGCGTTGGCGCGCTGCGGCTGCGGCTGGTGGCAACGAAGGACCGGCCATGCAGCGATTTTCCGCTCAGGACCGAAGACGGCAAGTACGCCGATGGCGTGATCCTGGATCTGGACTACTGGGCACTGATGCCGCTGGGCAGCTAGCGGCAACATGAGTTTATGGAATGGGTTTACAACTGGTGGAATAGCACCAAGGGTGCATTGCCTATGTTGCAGCGCACATTGTACATCTTGGGCCAAGTTGACGAGCGAGGAAGTTACATGGCGGGAACACCCATGAAGGAGCGGCCACTGTCGCCGCACCTGCAGGTTTACAGGCCGATGCTGACGATGATGATGTCGATCGTGCATCGCATCACCGGGGCCGGATTGTACTTCGGCATGGCGGGATTCGTGTGGTGGCTGCTGGCGGCCTCGCATTCAGCCGGATACTTCGATTTCGTGCAGGGCTTCATCGGCTCGTGGTTCGGCAGGCTGGTCCTGCTGGGCTTCACCTGGGCGCTGATCCACCATGCGCTGGGGGGCTTGCGTCACCTGGTGTGGGACACGGGCCACGGCTTCGGGCTGAAGCTGATCGAGGTACTGGCCAAGGCAAACCTGATTGGATCGCTGGCGTTGACGCTGCTGATCTGGATCGTGGCCTATGCGGTTCGATAGGGGGCGGCGGAGATGACTGGATCCAACATGCGGACGCCGCTGGCCAAGGTGCGCGGGCTGGGCTCGGCAAAGGCCGGCACCGAACATTTCATGCACCAGCGGCTCACCGCGATTGCCAACATTCCGCTGATCATCTTCATGGTGATCTTCGTGGTGACGCACGTTGATGTCTCGCGAGCCGAGATGCTGGCCGACATCGGCCACCCGCTGGTTGCCCTGATGCTGGTGTTCACCATCATCTCGGTGTGCTGGCACATGAAGCTGGGCATGCAGGTCATCATCGAGGACTACATCCACGCCGAGGGGCCGAAGGTTGCCGCACTGGTTGCGAACGCTCTGTTCTGCGTGGCAATCGCGCTGACCGGGCTGTTTGCCATTCTCAAGATTTCTTTCGGAGGCTGAACACCCAATGGCACCCAGCAAGTCGTATGAATACGTCGACCACCAGTTCGACGTGGTGGTGGTAGGTGCTGGTGGTGCCGGGCTTCGCGCAGCGCTTGGCATGGCCGAGCAGGGCTTGCGTACGGCCTGCATCAGCAAGGTGTTCCCGACCCGGTCGCACACCGTGGCGGCCCAGGGCGGCATCGCGGCCAGTTTGCGCAACATGGGGCCGGATCACTGGCAGTGGCACATGTACGACACAGTCAAGGGCTCCGACTGGCTGGGTGACACCGACGCCATGGAATACCTGGCGCGCGAGGCACCTGCGGCGGTCTACGAGCTTGAGCACTATGGCGTGCCGTTCAGCCGGACCTCGGAGGGCAAGATCTACCAGCGCCCGTTCGGCGGTCACATGCAGAACTTCGGCGATGGCCCGCCGGTGCAGCGTACCTGTGCTGCGGCCGACCGGACCGGCCATGCCATCCTGCACACACTGTACGGCCAGAGCCTGAAGCACAATGCGCAGTTCTTCATCGAGTACTTCGCCATCGACCTGATCATGTCGGATGACGGGGTGTGCACCGGCGTGGTGGCGTGGAACCTCGAGGACGGCACCATCCACCGGTTCGCTGCCAAGATGGTGGTGCTCGCTACCGGCGGCTATGGCCGCGCCTACTTCTCGGCAACCTCTGCCCACACCTGTACCGGGGACGGCAACGGCATGATTGCCCGCGCCGGCCTGCCGCTGCAGGACATGGAGTTCGTGCAGTTTCACCCGACCGGCATCTATGGTGCTGGCTGCCTGATCACCGAGGGCGCGCGCGGCGAGGGCGGTTACCTGACCAACTCGGAAGGCGAGCGCTTCATGGAGCGCTATGCGCCCAACGCGAAGGACCTCGCCTCGCGCGATGTTGTCTCGCGCTGCATGACGCTGGAAATTCGCGAAGGCCGCGGCGTAGGCAAGAACAAGGACCACATTCACCTGCACCTCGATCATCTCGATCCCGCGGTGCTGGCCGAGCGCCTGCCGGGCATTTCGGAAAGTGCCAAGATCTTTGCCGGCGTCGACCTGACCCGCGAACCGATCCCGGTGCTGCCGACGGTGCACTACAACATGGGCGGCATTCCCACCAACTACTGGGGTGAAGTGCTCAACCCGACGGCGAAGAACCCCGACGCGATCCAGCCCGGCCTGATGGCGGTGGGCGAGGCAGGCTGTGCCTCGGTGCACGGTGCCAACCGGCTGGGGTCCAATTCGCTGATCGACCTGGTGGTGTTTGGCCGCGCTGCCGCCATACGCGCGGGCGAAGTGGTCGACCGTACCTCGCCGATCCCGGCCATCAACGAAGCCTCGTGCGACAGGATCATGTCGCGCTTTGATGCGCTGCGGCATGCCAGCGGGGCCGTGCCGACCGCCGAACTGCGGCTGGAGATGCAGCGCGCCATGCAGGAAGACGCGGCCGTGTTCCGCACCCAGGAAACGCTCGAGCAGGGTTGCCGGCGGCTTGATGCGGCGTGGCAGAAGCTGTCTGACCTGAAGGTGACGGACCGGTCGATGATCTGGAACTCCGACCTTGCCGAAACGCTTGAACTGGAGAACCTGATGGCCTGCGCCATCACCACCGTCTACTCGGCGGAAGCGCGCAAGGAAAGCCGCGGTGCGCATGCGCGCGAGGACTACAAGTCGGGACCCTATGACGGTCGCGACGACAAGACCTGGCGCAAGCACACGCTGTCCTGGGTGGACGACAACGGCAAGGTGAAGCTGGGCTACCGGCCGGTGCACACAGAGCCGCTGACCACGCCAGCCGAAGGCGGCATCGACCCGAAGAAGATCGCGCCCAAGGCGCGGGTGTATTGAGGCACTGAAACATGGTTGAACTCGCACTTCCCAAGAACTCCCAGGTCACCGAGGGCAAGGTGTGGCCGAAGCCGCAAGGCGCCAACCGCACCCGTGAATTCAAGGTGTACCGCTGGTCGCCGGACGATGACGCCAACCCGCGCGTCGACACCTACACCATCGATCTCGATGACTGCGGGCCGATGGTTCTCGACGCGCTGATCAAGATCAAGAACGACATCGATCCGACGCTGACCTTCCGGCGGTCGTGCCGCGAGGGCATCTGCGGATCGTGCGCGATGAACATCGACGGCACCAACACGCTCGCGTGCACCAAGGGCATCGACGAGGTGAAGGACGAGGTGCGCATCTACCCGCTGCCGCACATGCCGGTGATCAAGGACCTGGTGCCCGACCTGACGCAATTCTATGCGCAGCACCGCTCCATCGAGCCGTGGCTCAAGACCGACACGCCAGAGCCGCGCACCGAATGGAAGCAGAGCCACGAGGACCGCGAGAAGCTCGACGGGCTGTACGAGTGCATCCTGTGTGCCTGCTGCTCGACCTCGTGTCCGAGCTACTGGTGGAACGGCGACCGCTACCTTGGCCCGGCCATCCTGCTGCAGGCCTATCGCTGGCTGATCGACTCGCGCGATGAGGCCACCGGCGAGCGGCTCGACAACCTGGAAGACCCGTTCCGGCTGTATCGCTGCCACACCATCATGAACTGCACGAAGGCCTGCCCGAAGGGATTGAACCCGGCCAAGGCGATTGCCGAAATAAAGAAACTGATGGTCGAACGCCGGGTTTGACCGGCAATCGCATCGTTCTGGTTTTGCGCGGCCTCGGCGGCGTTGCCGCCTTGCGGGCGTCGCGGGTGCCGAGATCAAGAAACTGATGGTCGAACGCCGGGTTTGACCGGCAATCGCATCGTACCGGTTTTGCGCGTCCTCGGCGGCGTTGCCGCCTTGCGGGCGTCGCGGGTGCCGAGATCAAGAAACTGATGGTCGAACGCCGGGTTTGACTGTTCCGCACGCGGTCAACCGGGTTAGGATGGCGGCCTCACACGCAAGAGGCCGACGCCCATGAGACCTTCCCTGTTCCTGAGCCTTGCCGCGCTGGTGGCCATGACCGTGCCGGCGCAGGCCATTGATTGTGCCAAGGCAACCACCAGCGTCGAGAAGCTGATCTGCTCCGACAAGCAACTCAAGGGCCTTGATGACGATCTTCAGGTCGCATGGAACGACCTCACCGCAAGGCTAGACAAGGATGAACTGAAGGCGCTCAAGGCCAGCCAGCGCGCATGGCTCAAGCAGCGCGACGCGCAATGCAGTTATGCCGATGACGCCACGCAAGTTGCCTGCCTTACGAAGATGACGGGGGAGCGATATGCCCTGCTGGCCGGGACGCCCGCCTCGGGGCCGGGGCCAAGCAGTGCGATGGAGCCGTTCTTCATCGTCAGGGACGCCGGCAAGCGCACCTACGCCATCGACATCTCCGGCATGAAGTTCTCCTCGCCCGGCACCAAGGGCGAGATTGCCTTCAACGCGGCGGTGGATGCCCTCATCGAGGCGGCTCCCGTGAACGAGGAAGTGGACTTCGACCCGCCGGCGCTGGAGTACCAGCAGACCATGCAGATCGTCTATGCGGGTCCCGGCATGGTCTCCGCCCTGGTGCCCGTCTACCGCTATGATGGCGGGGCGCACCCCAACCACTACACCACCAGCATCAATGTCAGCACCCGGGATGGAGTAATGGCCTTCGATGACGCTGTTCGATCCGTCCAGTCTCGGCGCACTTGCGAAGCTTTGCTACGACAGGCTGGCCAGTGCGGAGAGTGAGGTCCTGAGCGCCAGCGACCGGCGCGAGAGGCTATTCGAGGATACGCCCCATTCACTTGAAAAGAGTGTTGGCGACCTGTCGTTCTGGACCCTGGACAAGGGCGGCGCGACGGTCAGGTTTCCGCCCTATGCCATCGCTGCCTACGTGATGGGGGATTTCGAGTGCCGCCTTCCGATGGCGCTGATCGAGGACAAGGCGAAGGATCCAGATTTATTGCCACAATGAACGAAACAGCGGCCAATCATGGTTAACCCTGTCTAAACCTGCCGGATGCATGCTGATGGCCTGACCACCTCATGGAGGATGAGCCATGGCCGCCCGTGACCTGATGGCCTTGCCTGTTGACGCCGGACTTGAACAGACGCACGTGTGCGTCTCCTATCCGGCTGCCGGTACGGGCGGGGATCCATGCCAGGCAATCGTCGAGCGTGGCAACGTTCCACTGTTGATCGGCGACAGCGTGCTGGCCGAGCTTTCGCGAAAGCGGCTTGATGCCGAATGGGATGCAAGCGGCGCGATCAGCGACGCCGAGGCAGCAGATTACTGCCGGCGTGCCGCGGCGCGGCTGTCGCGGGCCTTCGACAGCGGGCTGGGTTCAGCGGATGTCAGCGACATGGTGGCCAATGCGGCGGTGCTGTTCGTGCTTACGCTGCGCAAGGCCGGTATCGCATCGTCCAGCGACATTGCACCGTGCCGCGTGGTGCACGACGGGTCACGCCGGTTTGGCGAGGTTTGTGCGGCTGGATGAGCCAAGCAATGGAAACCGGCTAAAGCCTGCCACCATGCCGCCAATGCCGATTGCCTCGCCCATGAATTCCTCGATCATTGAGGCCGGTGTCGCGAACGGCATCATCAGCCGGCCATGTACCTCGTCACCTTCGAACACCAGTTCGGCACCGTGCCGGTCAGCCAGCTTGCGCATGGTGAGGTTGCTTGTGCGGCACCAAAGGTCGATGCCGGCGATGGACCGGTTGCGGGCGACCGCGATGATGCGATCGAACAGAGCATCGCCCAGTCCCTTGTGCTGCCAGTCAGGCTCGATGGAGAATGCCGCTTCGGCCCGCCACGGGTAGGTCTCCGAAATGAACTGGATTTCGCCCACGCCGCGCAACCCACCATCGACGAATGCGCCATAGACCAGTCCGTTGCCGGACAGGGCGGCATCGACGTAGCGGTCGATGAAACTGTCGTGCACCGCGCCGCCAAAGCGCATCGACCTTGAATGGCTGTCCAGCCGGTCGAAATGTTCGCGGAACAAGGCTGCTTCGGGGCGCCACAGGCGGCGGATCACGATGGGTGTTTCAATCGGCACTTGTTTGGTCGCCATGGTCAATTCTTCTCCAGAATCGTGCTGCCGGATCCGGCAATTCTGCTTGACTGGAAAGTAATGCTGCAATGCAACAATTTAAAGGCCGTTATGTTGCAATGCAACAAATCGTGATTGGAGCTGGTTGTGGCAGGTCCATTGATGGCGGAAAAACTGGTGCTTGCCTCGCTCCCACCGCACCGGTAGTTTCCGCGGTCTTAGGTTCTACAGGCCATGACAACGGGAGGGTCTTTCCGGTTGCCGATGGGCAAAACGGGAGATGGTACATCCATGAAAGAAATCGGACACTTCATCAACGGCAAGCGCGTGGCAGGAAAGTCAGGCAGGTTTGCTGACATCTACAACCCCTCGACGGGTGAGGTGCAGGCAAAGGTCGCTCTGGCCAGTCAGGAGGAATTGCGCGCGGCGGTCGAGAATGCCGCTGCTGCGCAGCCGAAGTGGGCCGCGGAAAACCCGCAGAAGCGCGCCCGCGTCATGATGAAGTTCATCGAGCTGGTGAACAACGAAAAGGAAGAACTGGCGCAGATGCTGTCCAGTGAACATGGCAAGACAATTCCTGACAGCCATGGTGACATCCAGCGCGGCGTGGAAGTGGCCGAGTTCTGCACCGGCATCGCGCACCTGCTGAAGGGCGAGTACACCCAAGGCGCAGGCCCGGGCATCGACATGTACTCGATGCGCCAGCCGCTCGGCGTTGCTGCCGGCATCGCGCCGTTCAATTTTCCGGCAATGATCCCGATGTGGAAGTTCTGCCCGGCGATTGCCTGCGGCAATGCCTTTATCCTGAAGCCGTCCGAGCGCGATCCGTCGGTGCCGATGCGGCTGGCGGAGCTGATGATCGAGGCGGGCCTGCCGGCTGGCATTCTCAACGTCGTCAACGGCGACAAGGAATCCGTCGATGCGATCCTCGACAACGAAACCATCCAGGCTGTTGGCTTCGTCGGGTCCACGGCAATTGCCGAGTACGTCTATTCGCGCGGTTGTGCCAACGGCAAGCGGGTGCAGTGCTTTGGTGGCGCCAAGAACCACATGATCATCATGCCGGACGCCGACATCGACCAGGCCGTGGATGCGCTGATCGGTGCAGGCTACGGCTCTGCCGGTGAGCGGTGCATGGCCATATCCGTTGCCGTACCGGTGGGCGAAGACACCGCCGAGCGGCTGATGGGCAAGCTGATCCCGCGGGTCGAGAACCTGCGCATCGGCCCATCAACCGACCGTGAAGCCGACTATGGTCCGGTGGTCACGCAGGCAGCGCTTGACCGCATCCGTGACTATGTCGAGATCGGCATCAAGGAAGGCGCCACGCTGGCTGTCGATGGCCGTTCCTTCAAGATGCAGGGCTATGAAAATGGCTACTTCATGGGTGGCTGCCTGTTCGACAACGTCACCAAGGACATGCGAATCTACCAGGAAGAGATCTTCGGTCCCGTGCTGTCGGTGGTGCGCGCAAGGAACTACGAGGAAGCCATCGACCTGCCGATGAGCCACGGATATGGCAACGGGGTGGCGATCTACACCCGCGACGGCGATGCCGCACGCGACTTTGCCGACCGCATCAACATCGGCATGGTTGGCATCAACGTGCCGATCCCGGTGCCGCTCGCCTACCACACGTTCGGTGGCTGGAAGAAGTCGTCGTTCGGCGATCTCAACCAGCATGGACCGGACTCGGTGCGGTTCTATACCCGCACCAAGACTGTGACCTCGCGCTGGCCGTCCGGCATCAAGGACGGGGCGGAGTTCTCGATCCCGACGATGAACTGATCTGCCGCAACAGACGCCCGTTACCAGCCCGCCGGCCGAGCGCTCCTCTGCCGGCGGGTTTTTCATTGCCTGCGTTGTGCCGGTTTGCCCTGCATTAAGCATGTTTGCACACCATGACGCGATCGGATGCCCGGCCCGGGCGGCGCAACGAAAGCGTTAAGACGTGCCATGCGACGTTGCTTGCTGAAGCTTATTTTCAGGGACGGGTGGCACGGCGATGTCGGATTGGGGATTTCTGGTTATCGCGGTGATCGCGGCGGCATCGATGCTGCTGGTGTTCAACTGGCGCCGCCCCGTGTCGCTGTCACGGACAACAGTTGTGGCCAAGCCGGTTGCCACGGTGTGGCCTGCCATCGATCATGCCGGCGGCGACTTGTCCTGGCAGCAGCATCTCATCGGTCATGCAACAAGTTCCGATGATTCAGTGATCACCCTCGATTACGCCATCAAGCGCGATGACGGTTCGCAGGTGGACTGGTCGATGCAGTTCAATATCGTGGAGCGCGTCGAAGGCAGGCTCATCCGGCTGCAGCGGGCCGGTATCGAGGACAAGAGGACCGACGACCGGCTGTTGTCCTTCGAGATCGAGCTTG
The DNA here is from genome assembly GCA_963700735.1 of uncultured Alphaproteobacteria bacterium. Lineage (GTDB taxonomy): Bacteria > Pseudomonadota > Alphaproteobacteria > Rhizobiales > Aestuariivirgaceae > Anderseniella. Next base: position 104,128 of record CAVOYR010000007.1, on the reverse strand, counting down.
AACCGCAAGGCGACAACTCGCTGGTGCGGCTGTCGGAGGTGTGGGGGCCGCGTTCACTGACCGGCCTGGCACTGGCGCACATGGATGCTGCGCAGTCGCTGTCGCGGCTCAAGAGCTGGTGCGAAACCGGCGTCGCCAACCCCAAGGGCAGCAAGGGCTGGGCTGCGGCTGTCATTTCCGTGGCTTCGCTCGCGGCCACCGCAGCCGGTTTTTCCCTGCTGATGGGCTGGCAGATGGGCGTGATCTTCGTCGGCCTTCTGGTGCTGCACGAGCTGGGTCACCTGATTTCCTTCCGCATGATCGGCCAGCCGTGGGGCAAGATCATCTTCATGCCGTTCCTGGGCGGGGTGGCCGTGTCGCGGGTGCCGCATCTGCGGCTCGCCGATGATGCCTTCTGCGCCATCATGGGGGCGGGGTTGTCATTGCTGGCGCTGGTGCCGGCGGTTGTCGTCCATGCCTACGATGTGGGCAGCCCTGCGCTGCAGAACGTGGCCTTCATCATGGCCGCCGTTGCCGGGGCGCTAAACCTGCTCAACCTGCTGCCGGTGTTTCCGCTTGATGGCGGGCGGGTATTGCGGGCGGTGCTGCAGTCGCTGATGCCGGGCCACGTACGCTCGGCGATGTTCTTCATGGCCGTCGCCGTGGCGGCGGCAGGCGTGTTCTACAAGAACCCCGTGCTGGCCGCGATTGCGGTGGTGGCATTTTTTCAAAGCACGAGGCTTGGACCGGCACGTGGCGACATCCAGTTGATGAACGGGTCGGGTGCAGCCGTCATGTGCCTTGCCTACGTGTCGCTGGCAGCAGCCCATGGCATGGCGCTGCTGGCGTTCTGGCCCAGCCTGGTCTGAACCACGCGGTAACCGGCACGTTGACGGGTTGAATACGCCCTGTCATCGCGCTACGAGACAGACCGCCCACGCGAGTCCTGCCAGCCGGAAACCGCCATGTCGAAACGACCCTCCTCGCTTTATGCTGCGCGCGTGCACGCAGGCGACCTGACCGCCAACCCCGGTCAGAAGCAGGTTTTGCAGAAGCTGGACGAGCTGGCGGCCAGGCTGGAGGGCTACAAGGTGGCGTCCGGTGGCGGCAGCGGCCTTGCCTGGCTGTTCAAGCAGAAGCCATCCGGCACGCGCCCGCGATCAGTCTATGTCTGGGGCGACGTGGGGCGCGGCAAGACCCTGATCATGGACCTGTTTCATGAAGCCATTGCCCCGCATTCCAAGCGGCGGGTGCACTTCCATGCCTTCATGCAGGAAGTCCATCGCGACATCCATGCGTTCCGGCAAGGCCAGAAACAAGGTCTGATCGAGGCAGAAAAGGATCCGATCAAGGCGGTTGCAGTCAGGCTGGTGAACGATGCCAACGTGCTGTGCCTGGACGAGTTCCAGGTCAAGGACATTACCGATGCGATGATCCTGGGCCGGCTGTTCGAAGCCATGCTGGCGGCAGGGTGTGTCATCGTGGCGACCTCCAATATTCCGCCGTCGCAGCTTTATCGCAACGGGCTGAACCGCAACCTGTTCGAACCGTTCATCGAACTGATCGAGCAGCGGTTCGACGTGATCGAGCTGGGAGGCGGCACCGACTACCGGCTGGACAAGCTGGCCGGGGAGGATGTGTATTTCTGCCCGCTGGGGCCGGGTACTTCCAGCCGCATGAAGGTGCTGTGGCAGAAGGTGACCGGGGTTACCGGTGCCGGCGAGGACTGGTTGGACGTGGGCCGGCGCAAGCTGCATGTGCCGAGGGCTGCGCGCGGGGCGGCGTGGTTCGAGTTTGCGGACCTGTGCGACCAACCTCTGGGAAATGCCGACTATCTTGCCATTGCCGACGCCTACCATACGGTGTTCATCGGCGGCGTCCGGGAGCTTGACCGTGACGAGGGCAATGCTGCGCGGCGCTTCATCAATCTCGTCGATACGCTCTATGACAAGAAAGTCCGGCTGGTGATCGCGGCTGATACGCCGCCCGACGGCATCTTCCGCCATGCCGACACGCCGGTGGAGTTTGCCCGTACCGTGTCGCGGCTCAATGAAATGCAGTCTGCGCAATGGTGGGCCGGCACCGCCTCCGCGGCGGCCGCCGGGCACGTCCCGGCCGATTAGGCCAAAGGAGCAGCCCGCGGCATCTTGCGGCAGGCCGTGGCAGGCGTTAGTACAGGCGCGACCTTTCGCAGGCGCGAAAAGGCTGCGCAACTCAACATGCAGGGACAAATTCCATGGCACGCAAGAAGATCGCCCTTATCGGCGGCGGCATGATCGGCGGAACGCTGGCTCATCTGGCCGGCCTGAAGGAGCTTGGCGATATCGTCATCTTCGACATCGTTGAAGGTCTGCCGCAGGGCAAGGCGCTTGACCTTTCCCAGAGTGCACCGGTCGAGGGCTTCGATGCGAAGCTTGAAGGCATCAACAAGTACGAAGGCATCGAAGGCGCCGACGTGGTCATCGTGACGGCAGGCGTGCCGCGCAAGCCTGGCATGAGCCGTGACGATCTTCTCGGCATCAACCTGAAGGTCATGAGCCAGGTGGGTGCGGGCATCAAGAAGTATGCCCCGAATGCCTTCGTGATCTGCATCACCAACCCGCTCGACGTGATGGTATGGGCGCTCCAGAAGTATTCCGGCCTGCCGCCGCAGAAGGTTGTCGGCATGGCTGGCGTGCTTGATTCCGCCCGCTTCCGGCATTTCCTGGCCGAAGAGTTCAACGTGTCGGTGGAAGACGTCACCGCGTTCGTGCTGGGCGGGCATGGCGATACCATGGTGCCGCTGGTGCGCTACTCCACGGTGGCCGGCATTCCGGTGCCGGACCTCATCAAGATGAAGTGGTCCACCCAGAAGCAGATCGACAAGATCGTGCAGCGTACCCGCGACGGTGGTGCCGAGATCGTCGGCCTGCTCAAGACCGGGTCGGCCTACTACGCGCCTGCAGCCTCGGCGATTGCAATGGCAGAGAGCTACCTGAAGGACAAGAAGCGCGTGCTGCCATGTGCGGCGCACGTGTCGGGCCAGTACGGCATTTCCGATCTTTATGTCGGGGTGCCGGCTGTCATCGGCGATGGCGGCATCGAGCGCATCGTCGAGATCAAGCTCGATCCGGTTGAAAAGGCTGAACTCAAGAAGTCGATCAAGGCGGTACAGGGCCTGATGGACGCTGCAAAGAAAATCGCGCCAGACCTCGCCTGACGGCATGGGGCCGGGGCATTCCCAGCCTCAAGTATTCTGGTATGTGGTATACCACGGGCTTCACCCGGCTGACGTTTTGTGGCTATAGTCTCCGTCCCGCTCGGGAGGAAAAGGGAAGTATCAAGCAATGAACATCCATGAATATCAGGCCAAGGCGCTGCTGAAGGAATTCGGGGCACCGGTGGCTGAAGGTGTCGCCATCATGTCTGCCGGTGAAGCCGAAGCGGCTGCGAAATCGCTGCCGGGACCGGTTTACGTGGTCAAGTCGCAGATCCATGCCGGCGGCCGCGGCAAGGGCAAGTTCAAGGAACTGGGTGCCGATGCTGCCGGTGGCGTGCGCGTGGTCAAGTCCGTCGAGGACGTGGTTCGGAACGTCAAGGACATGCTGGGCAACACGCTGGTGACCAAGCAGACCGGGCCTGCCGGCAAGCAGGTCAACCGCCTCTACATCGAGGACGGCGCCGACATCAAGCGCGAGCTGTACCTGTCGATCCTGGTGGACCGCACCGTTGGCCGTCCGGCCTTCGTGGTGTCGACCGAGGGCGGCATGGACATCGAGGCCGTGGCCGAGCACACGCCGGAGAAGATCATCAATGTGGCGATCGATCCGACCACCGGCATCACCGATGCTGACGTGGCGCGGTTGAGCGAGGGCCTGAAGCTTGAAGGTGCGGCTGCCGAAGATGCGAAGTCGCTGTTCCCGATCCTCTACAAGGCGTTCACCGAGAAGGACATGAGCCTGCTCGAAATCAACCCGCTGGTGGTGCTGGGCGACGGGCACCTGCGGGTGCTGGATGCGAAAGTGTCGTTCGACGGCAATGCCGAGTTCCGTCATCCGGAACTGGCGAGCTTGCGCGACCTGACCGAGGAAGACGACAAGGAAATCGAAGCCTCCAAGTACGACCTTGCCTACATTGCGCTGGATGGCGACATCGGCTGCATGGTCAACGGCGCAGGCCTTGCCATGGCAACCATGGACATCATCAAGCTGTACGGCTCCGAGCCTGCAAACTTCCTCGACGTGGGCGGCGGTGCCACCACCGAGAAAGTCACGGCAGCGTTCAAGATCATCACCTCGGACCCCAACGTGAAGGGCATCCTGGTCAACATCTTCGGCGGCATCATGCGGTGTGACGTGATCGCCGAGGGCGTTGTCACCGCGGTCAAGGAAGTCGGCCTCAAGGTGCCGCTGGTGGTGCGCCTCGAGGGCACCAACGTGGACCTGGGCAAGAAGATCATCAACGAAAGCGGTCTCAACGTGATTGCGGCCGATGACCTGGATGACGCTGCGCAGAAAATCGTCAAGGCCGTGAAGGGGAACTGAGGGACATGTCCATTCTCATCGACAAGAATACCAAGGTTCTGGTGCAGGGCCTGACCGGCAAGACCGGCACCTTCCACACCGAACAGGCGCTGGCCTATCACGGCACCCAGATGGTCGGCGGCATCCACCCCAAGAAGGGTGGCGAGACCTGGGAAGGCAAGGGCGGGCACAAGCTGCCGATCTACGCAACCGTCGCCGAGGCAAGGAGAGCAACCGGCGCCAACGCATCCGTGATCTACGTGCCGCCGGCAGGTGCAGGCGCTGCCATCATCGAGGCCATCGACGCGGAAATACCGCTCATCGTCTGCATCACCGAAGGTGTGCCGGTGATGGACATGGTCAAGGTGAAGGCACGGCTCGAAAAGTCGAAGTCGCGGCTCGTCGGGCCCAACTGCCCCGGCCTGCTGACGCCCGAACGAATGCAAGATCGGCATCATGCCGGGCAACATCTTCAACAAGGGTTCGGTCGGCGTCGTTTCGCGCTCCGGCACGCTGACCTATGAAGCCGTGTTCCAGACCACCAATGCCGGCCTCGGCCAGACCACGGCCGTCGGCATCGGCGGTGACCCGGTCAAGGGCACCGAGTTCATCGACGTGCTGGAGATGTTCCTGGCCGACGATGACACCAGATCGATCATCATGATCGGCGAAATCGGCGGATCGGCCGAGGAAGATGCCGCCCAGTTCATTGCTGACGAGGCAAGGAAGGGCCGCAAGCAAGCCGATGGCCGGGTTCATCGCGGGCCGCACCGCCCCTCCGGGGCGCACCATGGGTCATGCCGGTGCGGTGATCTCCGGTGGCAAGGGCGGTGCCGAAGACAAGATCGAGGCGATGAAGGCGGCCGGCATTGTCGTTGCCGATTTGCCGGCCGGTCTTGGCGAAGCCGTTCTGAAGGCCATCAAGGGCTGATGCGCCTGCGTCGCATACTCCTCGCGATCGTTGCGATTGCGTGCATGAAGGGCGGGGCCATGGCCTCGCCCTTCGAGCAACTGTTGCAGGTGTGCGCCGCATCCGGCCTCAGCCTTGACCAGCGTGTCGAGGCCATCGAGGCGCTGGGCTATGGTCCGGCGAACGAGTTTGCCGTGGACCGGCAGCGTCATGCGGCGGCTGTCGCCATGATCCTCGGCAGCGACCAGCCGATCAGCGAGATTGCAGCCAAGGGTGGCGCGATGATCGCCAAGGTCGAGATGGTCGCCACAATGGCTTTTGAAAAACACCTCGCTGATCCGGTCAAGTCGCGGCTGCTGTCCAGACCAGGAGGTTATGAAGTGCTCGTGGCTGGCGAGCTGGCGCCTGTCAGCAAGACACGGGCGTTCTTGATCAGCCAGTGCAGCATATCGGCAGGCCTTGGCCTGGGCGGTGGCGGTGAACGGGTCCGGTTTCCCGCCGGTGCCGAGATCCGGGATGCCGATTTTGCCACGCTCGCCGGGTATCGCAACGATGGCGCAGCGACGACGATCGCTTTCCCGAAGCTTGCCAGGCATGGAGGCACATTGCCCGATGACTGGCCTGAACTCGGGCTGGTGGCGGTCGTGTTCCGGTCCGATTCGGTGAAACTGCAGCCGCAGGAGTGATCCGCAACGCGGATCGGTTACCAGACTCCGGATTGCCGATCCAACCCGCGCAATTGTGATTTACGTTCGCGTCAAGTTTGACCGCTTGTGGTTGAAAGCATGCGAAATAGGTCTATGTTGCCTTGCAGCACGTTTTTCTCTATGGCGTGCGCATCCGTTTCCACTCAAGGATCGCGGCCGGGTAAACGCCTGACGCGAAGGTGACATGGCCAAAACAGACGCCAACGACGTTTTCGAGCAAACGTCCTTCCTGTATGGCGGCAACGCCCAGTTTATCGAACAACTTCAATCAGCTTACGAGAAGGACCCGGGCTCGGTAGATGCCGAGTGGCGAGCCTTCTTCGACCAGCTGGGCGACGACGGCAGCGATGTTGCGCGCACGGCGGCAGGTCCAAGCTGGGCCCGCAAGGACTGGCCGCAGGCCGTCAATGGCGAACTGGTGTCGGCGCTCGACGGCAACTGGCCGGTGATCGAGAAGGTCATGGGCGGCAAGATTGCCGCCAGGTCCGCCGAAACGGGCACCAGGATCGATGTAGACACCTTGCGCAAGGCGACGCTCGATTCGGTGCGCGCGCTGATGATGATCCGCGCCTACCGCATGCGTGGTCACCTGATTGCCGATCTGGACCCGCTGAACCTGCGCGAAAAGGAACAGCACCCCGAGCTTGACCCGGAGACCTACGGCTTCGGCCCCGATGACCTCGACCGGGAGATCTTCATCGACCACGTGCTGGGGCTCGAGCGCGCCAGCGTCCGCCAGATCGTCGACATCCTGAAGTCCACCTACTGCTCGACCATGGCGGTGGAGTTCATGCACATGTCGGACCCGCGCCACAAGGCGTGGATCCAGGAGCGTATCGAGGGGCCGGACAAGTCGATCGAGTTCACGGCGGCTGGCAAGAAGGCCATCCTCAACAAGCTGATCGAGGCAGAAGGCTTCGAGGCGTTTCTCAATGTGAAGTATACCGGCACCAAGCGGTTTGGCCTCGATGGCGGTGAGTCGATCGTGCCGGCGCTGGAGCAGATCATCAAGCGTGGCGGCAACATGGGTCTCGCCGAGATCGTGTTCGGCATGGCGCACCGCGGCCGTCTCAACGTGCTCGCCAACGTGATGGGCAAGCCCTACACGGCGATCTTCCACGAGTTCAAGGGTGGATCATCCACGCCGGAAGAGGTCGAGGGTTCGGGCGACGTCAAGTATCACCTGGGTTCGTCGTCGGACCGCGAGTTCGACAACAACAAGGTTCACCTGTCGCTGACGGCCAACCCGTCACATCTTGAAATCGTCGATCCCGTGGTGCTGGGCAAGGCACGCGCCAAGCAGGACCAGATCGGCCGGGACCGTTCCACGGTGCTGCCGCTGCTGATCCATGGCGATGCGGCCTTTGCGGGCCAGGGCGTGGTTGCCGAGTGCTTCGGGCTGTCTGGCCTGAAGGGCCACCGCACCGGCGGGTCGCTGCATTTCATCATCAACAACCAGATCGGCTTCACCACTTCCCCGATCTGGTCGCGGTCGAGCCCGTATCCGTCGGACGTTGCCAAGATGATCGAGGCACCGATCTTCCACGTCAATGGCGACGACCCTGAAGCGGTCGTCTATGCCGCCAAGATCGCGATCGAGTTCCGCCAGACGTTTGGCCATCCGGTCGTCATCGACATGTTCTGCTACCGTCGTTTCGGCCACAACGAGGCTGATGAGCCTGCCTTTACCCAGCCGATCATGTACCGGCGGATCGCGAAGCATGTTCCGGTTGCCGAACTGTATGCCCGGCGGCTGATCGGGGAAGGCACCATCGGCGAGGCCGATTACGACAAGATGAAGTCTGACTTCCGCGAGCGGCTGGAAACCGATTTCCAGGCGTCCGACAACTACCGGCCCAACAAGGCCGACTGGCTGGACGGCCGCTGGTCGGGGCTGAAGGCAACCAAGATCGATGATGATCCACGCCGCGGCAAGACCGGTGTCGACGTCAAGACGCTCGAAAAGCTGGGCAAGCGAATCACTGATGTCCCGGAAGGCTTCAACATTCACCGCACCTTGAAGCGAGTGATGGAAGGCCGGACCAAGGCCATCGAGGAAGGCCGCGACATTGACTGGGCCACGGCCGAGTCGCTCGCCTTCGCGACCCTGCTCGATGAAGGCTGGCGGCTGCGTCTGTCCGGTCAGGACGTCGAGCGCGGCACGTTCTCGCAGCGCCATGCAGTGTGGATCGACCAGGAAACCGAGAAGCGCTACGCACCGCTCAAGCATCTGGCGGGCAAGAAGACCAACGACTTCGAATGCATCAATTCGATGCTGTCGGAAGAGGCTGTGCTCGGCTTCGAGTACGGCTATTCGCTGGCGGAACCGCAGACGCTGGTTCTGTGGGAAGCCCAGTTCGGCGATTTCGCCAACGGTGCGCAGGTGGTGTTCGACCAGTTCCTGTCATCAGGCGAACGCAAGTGGCTGCGCATGTCAGGCCTGGTGTGCCTGCTGCCCCACGGCTACGAGGGCCAGGGTCCGGAGCATTCGTCGGCCCGGCTGGAACGCTTCCTGCAGATGTGCGCCGAGGACAACATGCAGGTGGCGAACTGCACCACGCCAGCCAACTATTTCCATATCCTGCGCCGCCAGATGCACCGCGACTTCCGCAAGCCACTGATGCTGATGACGCCCAAGTCATTGTTGCGTCACAAGCGCTGTGTATCGACGCTGGAGGAAATGGGCACCGAAAGTACCTTCCACCGGGTGTTGTGGGATGATGCGGAGTACCTGCCCGGTTCGACCGTCAAGCTGGTCAAGGACGAGAAGATCCGCCGCGTCGTGCTATGCTCGGGCAAGGTTTACTACGACCTGCTGGAAGAGCGCGAGAAGCGCGGTGTGAACGATATCTACCTGCTGCGCGTTGAACAGCTGTACCCGTTCCCTGCCAAGGCCATCATCAATGAACTGATGCGGTTCAAGGACGCCGAGATCGTCTGGTGCCAGGAAGAGCCACAGAACATGGGTGCGTGGACGTTCGTCCAGCCGTACCTGGAATGGGTGCTCAACAAGGTGGAAGCCAGGCATCGCCGCCCGGTTTATGTGGGACGCGCTGCATCTGCCTCCACCGCCACCGGGTTGATGAGCCGCCACCAGAAGGAACTGGCTGCGTTCCTTGAGGCGGCTCTTGGCGAGCAGGCGCTGAACTGATTTGGAGCAGGACTGCGGGCGGGCGCAACGCATCGCTGCAGCAATGGAAACGGAACTCGTGACGGGCCTGCGTCAGTTGCTGGCACCGGCTTCGACAATGAAGGATTTGGACTGATGGCGAATGAAATCCGGGTGCCTACGCTTGGTGAATCCGTAACCGAAGCCACCATCGGCCAGTGGTTCAAGAAACCTGGCGATGCGGTCAAGGCAGACGAACCTCTCGTCGAACTGGAAACCGACAAGGTTACCGTCGAGGTGCCGGCACCTGCCAGTGGCGTGATGGGCGAGATCGTCGCCAACGAGGGCGAGACCGTGGAAGTGGGCGCGCTGCTCGGCACCGTGTCATCCGACGGGGCCGCCGCTTCTGCGCCGTCCTCGGGCAACGGCAAGGCCAAGGCTGACGCCAAGCCGGCCAAGGCCGATGATGGCAATGGCGCCAAGGCAGCTTCGTCCGCGCCAGCGCCGGCGGCGAAATCCGGCAAGGTGGTTGACGTTGTGGTGCCGTCGGCAGGCGAGTCTGTCACCGAGGCAGGAGTTGGCTCGTGGTTCAAGAAGGCAGGCGACTACGTCCGGCAGGACGAGGCGCTGCTTGAACTGGAAACCGACAAGGCCGCGCAGGAAGTACCCTCGCCAGTGTCTGGTACCATCGTTGAAATTCTCGCTGGCGAAGGCGACACCGTGAAGGTGGGCGCGGTGCTGGCCCGCATCGAGCAGGGCGAGGAAGGCTCGGCCAGGGCTTCGGCCAAGGGCGTGGAGCGCGCGCAAGCCGAGATGAACCCGCCGGCTGAACGGCCCGGCGTGCCGGCCTCGCCGTCGGCTGCAAAAATGCTCGCCGAGAACAGGATGTCGCCTGACCAGGTCGACGGCTCCGGCAAGCGGGGCCAGGTGCTGAAGGGCGACGTACTCGAGGCGCTGGAAAAGGGCACGGCGAAGAAGCCGGAAGTGGCTGCGCCCAAGGCTGCCCGGGCGCCGTCTTCGGCGGATGACGCCCCGCGCGAGGAGCGGGTGAAGATGACCCGCCTGCGCCAGACCATTGCGCGCCGGCTCAAGGACGCCCAGGACACTGCGGCCATGCTGACCACTTTCAACGAGGTGGACATGACGGCGGTGATGGACCTGCGCAAGCGCTACAAGGACCTGTTCGAGAAAAAGCACGGCGTCAAGCTCGGCTTCATGGGGTTCTTCACCAAGGCGATCACCCACGCGCTGAAGGAAATTCCGGCGGTCAATGCCGAGATCGACGGCAACGAGATCGTCTACAAGAACTTCTGCCACATCGGCGTGGCGGTCGGCACCGACAAGGGCCTCGTGGTGCCCGTGGTGCGCGACGCAGACCAGATGACGATCGCCGAGATCGAGAAGGACATCAGCCGGCTTGGCGTGCTGGCGCGCGATGGCCAGCTGTCGATGTCGGACATGCAGGGCGGCACCTTCACCATTTCCAACGGCGGCGTGTATGGCTCGCTGATGTCGACCCCGATCCTCAATGCACCGCAGTCCGGCATCCTCGGCATGCACAAGATCCAGGACCGCCCGATCGCGATGAACGGCGAGATCAGGATCCGCCCGATGATGTACCTGGCGCTGAGCTACGATCACCGCATCGTCGACGGCAAGGAGGCCGTGACCTTCCTCGTGCGGGTCAAGGACTCGCTGGAAGACCCCGAGCGGCTGGTGCTTGACCTGTAACGGAAGGCTGTTTTCCTCATGTATGATCTCGTCGTAATCGGCACCGGTCCTGGCGGCTATGTGGGTGCCATTCGCGCAGCGCAACTCGGGCTCAAGGTGGCGGTCGTTGAAAAGCGTGCGGCGCACGGCGGCACCTGCCTCAATGTCGGGTGCATTCCGTCGAAAGCGCTGCTGCATGCCTCTGAACTGTTCGAGGAAGCCGGTCATGCGTTCGAAGGCATGGGCATCAAGGTCGGCACGCCGAAGGTAGACCTGAAGCAGATGCAAAGCTTCAAGCAGGACGCCATCGACGGCAACACCAAGGGCATCGAGTACCTGCTCAAGAAGAACAAGATCGATACGTTCCACGGCACCGGCACCATCCTGTCGGCCAGCCGGGTGGAAGTGGCGCCCGAGGAAGGCGACATCCAGGTACTCGAGACGAAGAACATCTGCATCGCCACGGGCTCTGACGTGGCGCGCCTGCCGGGCATCGAGATCGACGAGAAGACCGTCGTGTCATCCACCGGCGCACTGGAACTGGACAAGGTGCCGGGTCACCTCGTGGTGGTGGGCGCGGGCGTTATCGGGCTGGAGCTTGGCTCGGTATGGCGGCGGCTTGGTGCCAGGGTGACGGTCGTCGAATATCTCGACCGCATCCTGCCGGGCATGGACTCGGAAGTAGCCAAGAAGTTCCAGTTGATATTGAAGAAGCAGGGCTTCGATTTCAGGCTCGGGTCGAAGGTCACCGGCGTCGACAAGACGAAGAAGGGCCTGAAGGTCTCGGTCGAACCGGCCAAGGGCGGCGACGGCGAGACGATCGAGGCTGACGTGGTGCTGGTGGCCATCGGCCGGGTGCCGTTCACCAAGGGCCTGGGCCTTGACGCGGCCGGCGTGAAGACCGACGAGCGCGGCCGCGTGGTGATCGATGACCACTACAGGACCAGCGTTGACGGCATCTATGCCATCGGCGACGTGGTGCGCGGGGCGATGCTGGCGCACAAGGCCGAGGAAGAAGGCGTGGCACTGGCCGAGTTGCTGGCGGGCCAGGCCGGTCATGTGAACTACGGCATCATTCCGGGCGTGGTCTACACCTATCCCGAGGTTGCCTCCGTCGGCAAGACCGAGGACGAGTTGAAGGACGCAGGCGTTGCCTACAAGTCCGGCAGCTTCCCGTTCATGGCCAATGGCCGGGCCAAGGCCAACAAGACCACGGATGGCTTCGTCAAGGTGCTGGCGGATGCGAAAACCGACCAGGTGCTGGGCGTGCACATCGTCGGCCCGCAGGCAGGCGAGCTCATTCACGAGTGCGCGGTGCTGATGGAGTTCGGCGGGTCGTCGGAAGACCTCGCACGCACCTGCCATGCCCACCCGACCCTGTCGGAGGCGGTCAAGGAAGCAGCCCTTGCAGTGGACAAGCGGGCAATCCATTCCTGACAGTGTCAGAGGCCTGTTTCAGGCACCAGCTTCGTCCCGTCAATCATGCGCTTGTAGACGAACGGCGCGGGATCGACGACCGGCGTCCTGCCGGTGACCATGTCAGCCATCAGCTTGCCTGCCCCTGGGCCGATGCCGAAGCCGTGGCCGGAAAATCCCGTGGCGAGGTAGAAGCCGGGAATCTGTTCGACCGGCGAAATGACCGGAACTGCGTCGGGCGTCACGTCGATCAGCCCGGCCCACTTGTTGACGATCTTCACACCCCTGAACTCCGGGTGATCCTGCTGCAGGGCCTTCAGGCAGTCCTCCAGCACCCAGTCAAGCGGTTCGGGGTCGAGCACGCGGATCTTTTCGAACGGGGTCACCTCGTCCATCTTCCAGTGCGAGGCCAGCATGGCTTCGGTCAGGAATCGCTTGCCGATGCGCAGCCGCAGGTATGGCCACTCGGACTTCAGCGCCGGCCAGAAGGCGCGCAGGTACTTGAACGACGCCGGGATGATGTCGGGTACGGTGATGGCGTTGTGCGCGATGGTATAGCCGCCGTCGGCGCGCTTTCTGACGGCGTACTTGCCGCCGGCAAACGATGAGGCGTAAGGCCCCTCGAGCGGTTCGGTCGCCTGAACATTCGACATGGTGATGAGTTGCGGCAGGTCCAGCCCGAGGTTGCCAAGGAAGCGGCGCGACCATGCCCCGCCGGCGCACACCACGGCATTGCATTTCACGGTGCCTCGCTCAGTAACGATGCCCGACACCTTGCCTGCCTCGGTCTCGATGCCGCGTACCGCCCAGCCGGTGAACACCTGCCCGCCCAGGGTCCTGATGTACCGTGCAATAGCGGGAGCGGCCTTGGTTGGTTCGGCGCGGCCATCGCTTTCGGTAAACAGCGCGCCCTTGAAGCGACGGGATGCGCCGGGTACGATCCGGTCGAGCTCCTCACCACGGATGATGCGGGAATTGACCTGGTAGGGGCGTGCATTGCGGTCTGCCCAGTCTTCGCGCCTGGCGATTCCGTCGTCGCTCTCTTCCAGATAGGCAATGCCGCAGGTGGTGAAGCCCGTGTCGGCGCCGACGCGCTGGTTCATGCCGCGCCAGCCCTTCAGTGATTCGACGATCAGCGGCATCTCGCGGCTGTCACGGCCCATCTGCCGGCACCAGCCCCAGTTGCGGCCCGACTGCTCACCGGCGATGCGGCCCTTTTCGAACACGGCAACCCTGAGGCCGCGTTCGGCAAGTTCCATCGCCGTGCACGTGCCGATGATGCCGCCACCGATGATGGCGACGTCAATGCGATCCGGAAGGGTGTCGTCGCTGTCGACGAAGTCGGGAAGGGGTACTGCCATGGTGCGGCGAGACTAGATTTGCGCTGTGCGCTTGCCAAGCGGGTTTGTTTGCTGCCCGGCCATGTGTCAGGCGCGGGGGTGGGCCTTGTCGTACTGGGCCAGCAGGTGCTCGCGGTCAACGCCGGTATAGACCTGCGTGGTGGACAGGCTGGCGTGGCCGAGCAGTTCCTGGATGGCGCGCAGGTCTGCCCCGCCACCGAGCAGGTGCGTGGCGAAGGAGTGCCGCAAGGCATGAGGAGTCGCGGTGTCAGGCAGGTTCAGCCCGGATCGCAGCCGCTGCATCAGCAGCTGGATGTTGCGGGCATTCAATCTTCCCCCACGCTGGCCAATGAACAGCGGGTCATCGGGGCCAAGGCCGGGGACCAGGGCAAGATAGGTCTCGACCGCCCTGACTGCTGCTGGCAGCACCGGCACCAGCCGTACCTTGGCGCCCTTGCCGGTGATGCGCAGCACATCGTCATTGGGCGGCACGGGCGCTTCGCGGCGGTTGAGGTTGAGCGCCTCGGAAATGCGCAGGCCACAGCCGTAAAGCAGCATCAGCACGGCCGTATCGCGGGCCTCGACCCAGGGTTCGTCATGGCTGGTGGCCGTCATCACCCGCCGGGCGGCGGCAGCAGGCAACGGCTTGGGGATGGCATGCGGCAGTTTGGGCGAACGCAACGCGGCAACCGCCGGATTGCGCAGGATGTTGTTCAGGTCGAGCCAGCGATAGAAGGTGCGGATGGCCGACAATTGCCGCGCCATGGTGCGGCTTTCGGCGCCCGTACTGCGGCGCGATGCCATGAAGGCGCGAAAGTCCATCGGCTTCAGGGTTTCGAGGTCGCGCAAGCAGGCGGGCGCCCCCAGATGGTGCTTGAGGAAACCGGTGAACTGGCTGACATCGCGGATGTAGGCTTCGAGCGTGTGCGCGCTCAGTTGCCGTTCGGCGCGCAGATGCCCGACCCAGCGGGCGATTGCGCCGGCAGCGTCAGGGGCGGCGTTGAACTGGTCAATTCCGGCATTGCTCATGACCGCCAGATTAGCGCGGGCACGGTTAACAGCGGCTGATCAGAGAATCTTCTGGCCCGTCTTTGCCCAGTCAGCCATGAACGACTCGATGCCCTTGTCGGTCAGCGGGTGCTTGACCAGCGCCTTGAGGGTGGCCGGTGGCACGGTGGCCACGTCGGCGCCGGCGAGGGCGGACTGCTTGACATGGTTGACGGTGCGGATCGAGGCGGCAAGGATTTCCGTCTCGAAACCGTAGTTGTCATAGATCTCGCGGATTTCCTCGATCAGTTCCATGCCGTCGAGGCCGATGTCATCCAGCCGGCCGATGAACGGCGACACGAACGTTGCGCCGGACTTGGCTGCCAGCAGCGCCTGGTTGGCGTTGAAGCACAAGGTGACGTTGACCATCGTGCCTTCGCTGGTGAGGGTCTTGCAGGCTTTCAGGCCATCCCAGGTGAGCGGTACCTTGACCGCAACGTTGCTGGCAATCTTTGCCAGGTGGCGGCCCTCGGCGATCATGCCGGCTGCATCCAGCGCCACGACCTCGGCCGAGACCGGCCCGTCGATCATCTTGCAGATTTCGGCGATGGTCTGCTGGAAGTCGCCGCCGGACTTGGCCACCAGTGACGGGTTGGTGGTGACGCCATCGAGCAGGCCCATGTCGGCCAGTTCGCGGATTTCGGCAAGGTCGGCGGTGTCGGCGAAGAATTTCATCTGGGGTCACTTCCAGCTAGCAGGGATTGGTTGGCGGGGAACCTAGCACTGCAGCCGGTGCCAGCCAATGGCTGATGGGCGGTTGATTGCACCGGGGCTTTGCGCCAGCTTGGCAATCGACATGACATCCGATTCCACAGTGCAGGTGCTGCTGCCGCTGGCGCTCGATGCGGCCTATACCTATGCCGTGCCGGCCGGCATGACGCTGGCGGCGGGCGACTATGTGCGGGTACCGCTCGGGCCCCGGCAGGTCATCGGCGTGGTGTGGCAGGTGGGTGGTCCGGTGCCTGATGCCACCCGGTTGAGGCCGGTGTCCGAGCGTTACGACACGCCCGCCATGCCGCAGCTGCATCGCACCTTTATCGACTGGGTGGCGCGTTACTACCTGGAGAACCCCGGACAGGTGCTGCGCATGTGCCTGCGGGTACCGGAGGCGCTGGCCGGCGAACGCCAGCAGATTGCCTGGCGGGCGAGCGGGCGCGAACCGGACAAGCTGACGGCGCAACGCGCCCGCGTGCTTGAGGTGGCCTCAGACGGGCTGGCCCGGCGCGCGGCAGAACTTGCCGCCGAGGCCGGTGTCAGTGGCGCTGTCGTGAAAGGCCTGCAGGAACAGGGTGCCCTGGAGCCTGTCGCCCTTCCGGCGCTTGCGCCGTTCGAGGTGCCAAGTCCGGGGCACAATCCGGTCACGCTCAACAAGGGCCAGCAGGACGCCGCGCGCACCCTGCGGGCCGGCGTGGCACAGCGGGCTTTCTCGGTGTCGTTGCTGGATGGCGTGACCGGGTCTGGCAAGACGGAGGTTTACTTCGAGGCGATGGCGGCGGCACTCGCCCAGGGCCGGCAGGTGCTGTTGCTGCTGCCCGAGATTGCGCTTACGGGCTCGTTCCTGCGCCGGGTCGAGGAACGCTTCGGGGTGGCGCCAGCCGAATGGCATTCGGCGGTGCGCCCGCGCGAGCGTGAACGGGTCTGGCGCGGGGTAGCGACCGGTGAAGCGCGCATCGTGGTGGGCGCGCGGTCCGCCCTGTTCCTGCCGTGGGCGCGGCCCGGGTTGTTCGTGGTCGACGAAGAGCACGAACCTGCCTTCAAGCAGGAAGAAGGCGTCACCTACCACGCCCGCGATATGGCCGTGCTTTATGGTTCGCTGGGCAACTTCCCCGTCATCCTGTCATCGGCCACGCCGTCGCTGGAATCGCTGTGGAACGCGGGCCGTGGACGGTATGGCCATGTCAGGCTGGAGGCGCGCTATGGCAAGGCCGTGCTGCCGGACGTGCACCTGCTCGACATGCGCAAGCAGAAGATGGCCGCTGGCGAGTGGCTGGCACCGGACCTGGTGCAGGCGGTGGAGACAACGCTGGCGGACGGGGACCAGGCATTGCTGTTTCTCAACCGGCGCGGCTATGCCCCGCTGACCCTGTGCCGGTCGTGCGGGTTCCGGCTGGCGTGTCCGAGCTGTGCGAGCTGGCTGGTGGAACACCGGTTTCGCGGCAGGCTTGCCTGCCATCATTGCGGCCATGAGGAACCTGTGCCGGCGAACTGCCCGGAGTGCGGTGCGGAAGAGTCGCTGGTGGCGTGCGGGCCGGGTGTCGAGCGGCTGGCAGAAGAGGCCGCGATGCGGTTTCCCGAGGCGCGCATCGCGATCCTGTCATCGGACCTGTCACGCGGGGCCATGCTGGGCGAGACATTGCGCGATATCGCGAAGGGCGAGTTCAACCTGATCATCGGCACGCAGCTGGTGGCCAAGGGGCATCACTTTCCCGGGTTGACGCTGGCCGGTGTGGTCGATGCAGACCTGGCCCTTGAGACCACCGATCCGCGCGCCGGTGAACGCACCTGGCAGATGCTGGCCCAGGTCTCGGGCCGGGCGGGGCGGGGCGACAAGCGCGGGCGTGCCATCGTGCAGACCTACATGCCCGATCATCCCCTGATGCAGGCGCTGGCGGCACAGGACCGTGACCGGTTTCTCGAGCATGAAAGCAGGATCCGCGAACGCGCCATGCTGCCGCCATTCGGGCGTCTGGCGGGCATCATCATCTCCGGCGAGGATCGCAACCAGACAGCGCGCTTCGCCCAGAGCCTCGCTGCTGGACGGCCCGATGCGTCAGACGTTCAGGTGCTGGGGCCGGCACCGGCGCCCCTTGCCATGGTGCGCGGGCGCTACCGGTTCCGGTACCTGGTGATGAGTGCGCGCGACGTGGACATCCAGGCCTACCTGCGGGCCTGGTTGAAGGACGTAAAGCCGCGCGGCAACCTTCGGGTCAATATCGATGTGGACCCCTACTCGTTCCTGTAGGGGCCCAGCTTGTCGTGTCTGTCAGAAGCGGCTGGTAACCTGCGCTGCGTACTTGCGCGCAGCCCTGGGCAGCTTCCTTGCGTGGATGCCGGCATTGTAATAGGCGACCGATCCGCGGTTGAGGGCCTGGCGCAGGTACTTCATGCCGAAGCGCAGGTTGGTGTCAGGGTTGTAGAGGGCCGAGCACGCACCCTTGAAGCCGACGCCCCGGGCGGTCTGGCACTTGAGCTGCATCAGGCCGATCTCGCCGGCCGATCCGGTGACGTTGGGCCGGAAGCCTGATTCCTGCTGAACAATCGACATTGCGGTTGAGACCGGTACGCCGGCGGCGCGGGCGTGTGCCTGTACCTTGGCCACAATCGACGGGTTGCGGCCCTTGCCGGCCCTGCCAGCCCTGGCAGACCGGCTGCGCGAGGCGGTCTTGCGGCTGGCGCGGCGCGGCTTGGCGGCCCTGGTTGCAGCCGAATTGAAGTTGGTGGTGACGGTGGGCTTGACGGCAATGCCTGCCCTTTCTGCATGCGCGGTTGACGTCATGGCGGCCATGGGCAGGCAAACAGCTGCCGACAGCGCGATCGCGCTGGCGATGGATTTCAGATTCATGTGAAAGATTGCTCCGATGATACGGCGGACAAGAACCGGCTATTCCCCCGCTTGCCCGCGGCTAGAATGGACTGCGTGACACGGACGATCCGCGCCCTGGCGAGCCTGGATTGCCACTTATTGGTGTCCTGGCTCGAAAGTGCAGCATTTGTGCGAGAGCTGACCTAGTGGCCGATCGTGGCGAGAAAGAGATCAGCACGGGGTAATGTGCGGACCGATTGTGGCAGGCATTGCGGCAATCCGCCGCCCCGATGCAGTTGCGCCTAACCACCCCTTATGCTAGATCGAGCGCGCGGTTGGGGCGGCTTCCTTTGCAGGGGCACAGAAGCCGCCATAAAATTCCATTTATGTCAGGCGCTTGCATCCTCGCGAGACTGTCTGGACCCGCGCAACAGCCACAGCGAGTTGAATGTCACGTGACGGCTCAAGAACATAAGACGACGGGCATGCCGGGGCGCTACGCCACGGCCTTGTTCGATTTGGCCGAAGAGACCAATTCGGTCGACAAGGTTGGCGCTGACCTGGACCGGTTCGCTGCCATGATGGACGGTTCGGAAGACCTCACGCGGCTGGTTCGCAGCCCGGTGTTCAGCGCCTCCGAACAGATCGCAGCGCTCGACGACATCTTTGCGGCGGCAGGCATCAAGTCGGTTGCAGCGAATTTCATCAAGCTGGTGGCCACGAACCGCCGGCTTTTTGCGGTGCGCGACATGATCTCGGCCTACCGTACACTGGTTGCACAGGCCCGTGGCCAGGTTGCAGCCGAGGTGGTTTCGGCGGAAAAGCTTTCGCCATCGCAGGTTTCAAGGCTCAAGGACGAACTCAAGGCTTCGGTCGGTTCGGACGTCGAGCTGTCCCAGGTTGTTGATCCGTCGATCCTCGGCGGTCTCATTGTCAAGGTCGGCTCACGTATGGTCGACAATTCACTTCGCACGAAATTGCAGAACCTCAAGGTTGCCATGAAAGGGGTCAGCTGATGGATATCCGCGCTGCCGAGATTTCCTCTATCCTCAAGAAGCAGATCAAGGACTTTGGCAAGGAAGCCGAAGTTGCCGAGATCGGCCAGGTGCTTTCCGTCGGTGACGGTATTGCCCGCGTCTACGGTCTCGACAATGTCCAGGCTGGTGAAATGGTCGAGTTTCCGGGCGGTATCATGGGCATGGCCCTGAACCTGGAAGTAGACAACGTCGGTATCGTGATCTTCGGGTCCGACCGCGACATCAAGGAAGGCGACACGGTCAAGCGCACGGGCGCCATCGTGGAAGTGCCGGTCGGCAAGGGCCTGCTGGGCCGCGTGGTCGACCCGCTGGGCAACCCGATCGACGGCAAGGGCCCGATCAAGGCCACCGAGCGCAAGCGCGTGGACGTGAAGGCACCGGGCATCATCCCGCGCAAGTCGGTGCACGAGCCGATGGCAACCGGCCTCAAGGCCGTTGACGCGCTGATCCCGGTCGGCCGTGGCCAGCGCGAGCTGATCATCGGCGACCGCCAGACCGGCAAGACCGCCATCATTCTTGACACCATGCTGAACCAGCGTCCGATCCACGAGAACGGCCCTGAGGAAGACAAGCTGTACTGCGTGTACGTGGTGTGCGGCCAGAAGCGTTCCACCGTTGCCCAGTTCGTCAAGGTGCTGGAAGACAATGGCGCGCTGGATTACTCCATCATTGTTGCCGCGACCGCATCCGACCCGGCACCGCTGCAGTACCTGGCTCCGTTTGCCGGCTGCACCATGGGCGAGTATTTCCGCGACAACGGCATGCACGCGCTGATCGGCTATGACGACCTGTCCAAGCAGGCCGTTGCCTATCGCCAGATGTCGCTGCTGCTGCGCCGTCCGCCAGGCCGCGAAGCCTATCCGGGCGACGTGTTCTACCTCCACTCCCGCCTGCTCGAGCGCGCTGCCAAGCTGAACGAGGACAATGGGTCGGGCTCGCTGACGGCACTGCCGGTCATCGAAACCCAGGCCAACGACGTGTCGGCCTATATTCCGACCAACGTGATCTCGATCACCGACGGCCAGATCTTCCTTGAAACCGACCTGTTCTACCAGGGCATCCGCCCGGCCGTGAACGTCGGCCTGTCGGTGAGCCGCGTGGGCTCTGCCGCACAGATCAAGGCGATGAAGCAGGTTGCAGGCAAGATCAAGGGCGAGCTGGCCCAGTACCGCGAAATGGCGGCCTTTGCCCAGTTCGGTTCCGACCTCGATGCCGCCACCCAGCGCCTGCTGAACCGTGGTGCGCGCCTGACCGAGTTGCTCAAGCAGCCGCAGTTCTCGCCGCTCAAGACCGAAGAACAGGTCGTGGTGATCTATGCCGGCGTGAACGGCTACCTCGACGCCATTCCGGTGGCAAAGGTCGGCGAGTTCGAACAGGGCCTGCTGCGTCTCGTGCGCGACACCCACAAGGACCTGCTTGAATCGATCCGCACCAAGAAGGAACTGACCAACGAAATCAGCGACCGCCTGAAGTCGGTGGTCGACGGTTACGCCAAGTCGTTTGCCTGAACCTGACGGTCACGTGACGAGAACGAAAAGGTAGGCATCTGACATGGCAAGTCTCAAGGACCTGAGAAACCGCATTGCCTCGGTCAAGTCGACGCAGAAGATCACCAAGGCCATGCAGATGGTGGCCGCGGCAAAGCTGCGCCGTGCGCAGGAGGCCGCCGTTGCAGCGCGCCCCTATGCCGAGCGCATGAAGGCGGTGCTTGCAAACCTGTCCGCCAGCATGGCAGGCAGGCCTGATGCATCGGCGCTGATGGCAGGCACCGGCAAGGACCAGGTGCACCTGCTGATCGTGTGTACGGCAGAGCGTGGCCTGTGCGGCGGTTTCAACGCCAACATTGCCAAGCTGGCCCGTGAACATGCCGACCGGCTGGTTGCCACCGGCAAGGACGTCAAGATCATCTGCGTCGGCAAGAAGGGCTATGACGTCCTTCGCCGCAAGTACAATCACCTGATCATTGATCGCGTCGACCTGCGTGACGTGAAGATGGTGGGTTACGGCAATGCGCAGGAGATCGCGTCCAAGGTGCTCGGCATGTTCGATGCCGGCGAATTCGACGTGGCCACCCTGTTCTATTCCGAGTTCAGGTCGGTGATCAGCCAGATCCCGACTGCGCTGCAGATCATTCCGGCCAACGTGGCGTCCAATGGTGATGGCGCAGAGGCCAGTGCCGATCTCGGCGGTGCCGTCTACGAATACGAGCCGGAAGAAAGCGAACTTCTGGAAGACCTGTTGCCGCGCAACATCGCGGTGCAGATTTTCCGCGCCTTGCTTGAAAATGCCGCCTCGGAGCAGGGCGCGCGCATGTCCGCCATGGACAACGCGACCCGCAACGCCGGTGACATGATCAAGAAGCTGACGATGAGCTACAACCGCCAGCGTCAGGCGCAGATCACCAAGGAACTCATTGAAATCATCTCCGGCGCCGAGGCGCTGTAGACCAACCGACACGCCTGGAAAGGCTCAAGGGAAGGACCCGAAAAATGGCCAAAGCACCAGCCAAGAAAGCACCTGCCAAGAAGGCAGCCAGCTCGACTGCAGCGGCAAAGTCTGCGCCTGCCAAGAAGGCTGCCGCCACCGGCGGCGCACGCACCGGCAAGGTCGTCCAGGTAACGGGCGCCGTCGTGGACGTGCAGTTCGGCGAACACCTGCCGGAAATTCTCAACGCGCTGGAAACCGACAATGGCGGCAACCGGCTGGTACTGGAAGTGGCGCAGCACCTGGGTGAGAACACCGTGCGCACCATCGCCATGGACTCCACCGAAGGCCTGCAGCGCGGCCAGGCCGTGACCGACACCGGCTCACCCATCGAGGTGCCGGTGGGCGACGAAACGCTGGGCCGCATCATGAACGTCATCGGCGAGCCGGTTGACGAAGCCGGTCCGCTGAAGACCAAGTCCCGCCGCGCCATCCACCAGGACGCACCGGCCTTCGTCGAGCAGTCGACGGAAGCCGAAATCCTGGTCACCGGCATCAAGGTCGTGGACCTGCTGGCTCCTTACGCCAAGGGCGGCAAGATCGGCCTGTTCGGCGGCGCCGGCGTGGGCAAGACCGTGCTGATCATGGAACTGATCAACAACATCGCCAAGGCACACGGTGGTTACTCGGTGTTCGCCGGCGTGGGTGAACGCACCCGTGAAGGCAACGACCTGTACCATGAAATGATCGAATCGGGCGTGAACAAGCATGGCGGCGGCGAAGGTTCCAAGGCTGCACTGGTGTACGGCCAGATGAACGAGCCTCCGGGAGCGCGTGCACGTGTGGCGCTGACCGGCCTGACCGTGGCCGAGCATTTCCGCGACCAGGGCCAGGACGTGCTGTTCTTCGTCGACAACATCTTCCGCTTCACGCAGGCCGGCTCGGAAGTGTCGGCGCTGCTGGGCCGTATCCCGTCGGCCGTGGGCTACCAGCCGACGCTGGCCACCGACATGGGCACCATGCAGGAACGCATCACCACCACCACCAAGGGGTCGATCACCTCGGTGCAGGCCGTCTACGTGCCAGCCGACGACTTGACCGACCCGGCGCCTGCCTCGACCTTCGCCCACCTGGACGCCACCACCGTGCTGTCGCGCTCGATTGCGGAAAAGGGCATCTACCCGGCCGTGGACCCGCTCGACTCGACCTCGCGCATGCTGGACCCGCAGATCGTGGGCGACGAGCATTACGGCGTGGCCCGCCAGGTGCAGACCATCCTGCAGCGCTACAAGGCGCTCCAGGACATCATCGCCATTCTCGGCATGGACGAACTGTCGGAAGAAGACAAGCTGTCGGTGGCGCGCGCCCGCAAGATCGAGCGCTTCCTGTCACAGCCGTTCTTCGTGGCCGAAGTGTTCACCGGTTCGCCGGGCAAGCTGGTTGCGCTGGAAGACACCATCAAGGGCTTCAAGGGCCTGTGCGCCGGCGACTATGACCACCTGCCGGAATCAGCCTTCTACATGGTCGGCTCCATCGAGGAAGCCATCGAGAAGGCCGAGAAGATGGCTGCCGAGGCAGCCTGACCGCATCGGCAAGGCGTACTGATCAACGGAGGGCCGGATGGCCGATCTCTTGAAGTTTGAGCTGGTGTCGCCGGAGCGGCTTATTTTCTCCGGCGAAGTGCGGCAGGTTGTTGTGCCGGGCGTGGAAGGTGAGTTCACCGTGCTGCCCGAACACGCACCGCTGTTGTCCAGCATGAAGCCCGGTGTTGTGACCGTCATCGATGGCGGCGGCCAGGAAGACCGCATCTTCGTGCGCGGCGGCTTTGCCGAGGTCAACCCGGCAGGGCTGACCGTGCTTGCCGAAGAGGCGATTGCCGTGAAGGACCTGTCGGCCGATCGTATCGCCGCGCAGATCCGCAACGCGCAGGACGACGTCAACGATGCGACCGATCCGGAGAAGAAGCGCAAGGCGCAGGAAATCCTCGATCATCTCACCGAGTTGAAGGCGATCCTCTGATCCTCTTGCGGATGCGAGGTTGCCCAACAGATACAACCCCGTTCCGGCTTGCCGGTGCGGGGTTTTTCATGACCGGAAGGCAAGACCACCCATGACGGCGAAGCTCAACGCGCCAGCCGCCGAGCGGAACAAGGACGCGATCCTGGACGTGCTGCGCGCCGTGCTGCCGGAAGGTGCACCGGATGCGCTGGAGGTTGCTGCCGGCACGGGCCAGCATGCGGTACATTTTGCCAGCCACCTGCCAAAGGTCGGCTGGTGGCCGTGTGAACTGTCCAGCGAGGGGTTGGCCAGCATCGAGGCCTATCGTGACGAGGCGGGCCTTGCCAACCTTCACCCGCCGCAGCGCCTCGATGTGACCGAGCCTGACTGGGCGTCGCGTGTGATGCCTGCCGAGGCGCATTTCATCCTGTGCTGCAACATGATCCACATTGCCCCATGGGCGGCTTGCCTCGGCCTGCTGGACGGCGCCGGGCAGAAGCTCAAGACCGGTGGCAAGCTGATGCTGTACGGTCCGTTCCGTCGCACCGGTGTCGATACCGCTCCCAGCAACGAGGCCTTTGATGCCTCGCTCCGGGCGCGCGATCCGTCCTGGGGATTGCGCCTGCTGGAAGACGTTGCCGAGGCAGCGCGTCCACACGGGCTGAAGCTGGAGCAGGTCATCGAGATGCCGGCGAACAATCTCAGCGTGGTATTCAGGAAAGATTTGAACTAGCGGCGCTTGTCAGATTTGTCAGCACTTGCGGCGGCTGCCTCGCCAGCCCGCAACAGGCGGCCCACATAGACGCCGACCGCGACCTCAACGAGAAACACGGCAAAGCCCAGGACGAAGTCGAACACGTTGCCCAGCGGTCTTGCATAAACGATGGCTGCCATCAGCACGAAGCCCGACACATACATTGAAATTTCGACCATGCGTGCGATGGACATGAGTCAACTCCCAAGGTGCCGGAAGGTCTTGACCACCTGCAGGTAGACATCGCGCTTGAACGGCACGATCAGGCTTTCCAGTTCGTCCATTGACGCCCAGCGCCAGTCGTCAAACTCGGCCTTGTGGCCAACGCCGGAGATATCGATCTCCGCGTCATCACCTTCAAACCGGCAGGCCACCCAGATCTGCATCTGGCCGCGGAACCGGCCCTTCCAGGCGATGCCGAGCAGGTGCTCCGGCAGGTCGTAGGTCAACCAGTCCGGAGCCTGTTCGATGATGCTTGCTGAGCGGACGCCGGTCTCCTCGGTGAGCTCGCGCAGCGCGGCTGCCTCAATGTCTTCGCCGTCGTCGATGCCACCCTGCGGCATCTGCCACCACTTCGCATCGCCGCGTGCAGCCTCGTCATCGTCCGGCTGGACGATGCGGCGGCCGATCCACACCTTGCCCTCGCGGTTGATCAGCATGACGCCGACGCAAGGCCGGTAGGGCAGCCGGGCCAGTTCTTCGGCGGACCTGCCGTGCATGTCCTTGCCCATCGCCTGTGCCGTCATCCGCGCTTGCTGGCAAAGGCAGCAGACACCGGCACAAGCATGATCTGGCGCCCGCCAAGGGTGCGCGACCATTCCTCGATCACCGTGATCGTGTGCGGCAGGCCTGCACCGGTACCGATGGCGAAGCCCGTTCTGGCGGCGAGTGCCTCAAGCCGCTGCAGGGCGACCGCCACGGCTTCCGGGCTGTCACCGTCCAGCGACACCGATGCGGAGCCGGCGGGCAGGCCATACTGGCTGGCAATGCTGGTGGCCTTCGACAAGCCCTTGCTGCCGTCATCAACGTACACCAGGCCGCGGCGGCCCAGTTCCTTCAGCACCGGACCGAAGGCCTGTTCGTTCGAGGCGAACTGGGCACCCAGATAATTGGTGACGCCGGCATAGCCGGTGAAGCGGCCCAGGTGCCAAAAGAGGCTGTCGAGGTTCTGCGGTGCCGGTGCGGCGCTCAGCAGGGTATGCGGACCCGGGTTGACCGAGGGATAGCCGAACGGCTCCATCGGCAACTGGATGAACAACTCGTGGCCCTGCGCCCGCGCGGTATTGGCCAGCTCCTGCAGGTTTTCCCCATAGGGTGCAAACGCCAGCGTGACCTCGGGGGGCAACTTGTTGATGGCTGAGCGCGTGAACTCCGGGTTGAGGCCCATGCCGCCGATCAGCAAGGCGATCTTCGGCATCTGCGCGTCGGCCTGTTCGCGCGACACGGGGCGGGCATACAGGGTTGCGGCGCGTGCGCCATCCTTGGCGACGACGGGTAGTGGGCCGTGCGGTCCATCGCCGGTAATGCGGGCCACGGGGGCCGGAACCAGTGCCATGGCGCGGCCCGGCGCAAATGCGGTGCGTACCTCGCCGTCACGGGTGACGGGAAGGTCGTCAATGGAGATCGCGCCTGCCGGACTATCGGCAGCCGGTTCATCGCGGACGCGGTTGTTCTCGGCCACTTCGCGGCGGCGGCGGTCAAGATCGGATTCACCGCTGTCGTTGCGATCGCTCGAGACGGACAGGTTGCTCAGGTCGATCACTTCGGTGTTGGCACCGATGTCCATCGGGGCCTCGTCGTCCTCGGGTGCCGGAGCTGCCTCAGCCCCGGCCTGCAACGGGTCGGCTGGTTGTTCGGACTTGTTGAGGGACGAGGTCACGATCGGATCGGACGTATCGATCTGCATGTGGACGACGGGTTCGCCACCATAGGGTTCGTGCGAGGCAACTGCCCACACGCCCACGCCCGCCAGCGCAACGATGCAGCCCACCGTGGTTGCCCGCAGCGTGGATGGCCGTGCCGACACCAGCCGTGACAGGAACGAGCGCCGCTTCAGCGGTTGTCGAAGTTCATCGTCCATGCGTGTACAGCTCTCATGCCCCAGAGGAAGTGCGCCGTCCGGCCCTTGACCCGCCGGAATTTCGAATCACCTGATTCGGCTGGAACTATACCCTGATTTTGTTCCAAGTCGCTGCAAGCAATGGCTGAAACAATACGGGCACCGGCCATGATGAGCCGATGCCCGGGTGCAGTGTGCTGACCGGCGGAAGACCGGAGCAGCCAGTATCAATTGGCGCTGGTTGCCGGTTCGTCCTTCTTGGCGGCTTCAGCCTTCTGTGGCGACGGGTTCACCGTCTTGCCATCGAGAATGTCGATTGCGGCCTTCAGTTGCAGGTCCTTCTCCTTGTCCTCGGGGACATAGGACGATGACCCGGTCTCTTCCTGCTCGTCGCCACCGGACAGGTGACCGCGCAGGCTTGCTTCCGACGTGGTGCGCTGGGCCTGTGCCTTCAGCTCTTCGGGCAGTTCCTGCTCGATCACGATGTCAGGCACGATACCCTTGGCCTGGATCGAGATGTTGGACGGGGTGTAGTACCGCGCCGTGGTGAGCCGGATTGCCCCTTCGGAGCCGAGCGGAATGATGGTCTGCACCGAGCCCTTGCCGAACGACCTTGTGCCGAGGATGGTTGCGCGCTGGTGGTCCTGCAGGGCCCCGGCAACGATTTCCGAGGCTGAAGCAGAGCCGCCGTTGATCAGCACCACAACCTTCTTGCCGTCGGTTGCATCTCCGGCAGCAGCCGTCGACCGGTCGGTCTCGGCCCCATTTCGGCCGCGCGTCGACACGATGACGCCGCGATCGAGGAAGGTGTCGGAAACCGATATTGCCTGGTTCAGCAGCCCGCCCGGGTTGTTGCGCAGGTCGATAACGTAGCCCTTCAGCTTGTCGCCGGTCTGTTCCTTGATCTTGGCAATCGCCTTGTCGAGGTTTTCCTGGGTCTGGTCGTTGAAGGACGATATGCGGATGTAGCCGACATCGTCGCGTTCCACGTTGAAGCGGACAGCACGGATCTTGATGATGTCGCGTACCACCTCGACGTCAAAGGCGGCCGTGGAGCCCTTGCGCACGATGGTGAGCAGGATGGGTGAGCCAACCTTGCCTCGCATCTTGTCGACGGCTTCGTTGAGGTTCATGCCGCGCACTTCCTTGCCGTCAATGTGCGTGATCAGGTCATTGGCAAGGATGCCGGCCTTCTGGGCAGGGGTGTCGTCGATCGGCGAGACCACCTTCACCACTTCGTTTTCCATGGTGACTTCGATGCCGAGGCCGCCGAACTCACCGCGGGTCTGCACCTGCATGTCCTTGAACCGCTTGGGGTTCATGTAGCTCGAATGGGGGTCGAGGCCGGACAGCATGCCATTGATCGCGGTGTCGATGAGCTTTTCAGAAGTCCGGCTCTTCCACGTAATCGGCGCGGACGCGGTCAAACACATCACCGAACAGGTTGAGGTAGCGGTAGGTGTCCTGATTGGAGGCGCTGGCCTGGTTGAGGGAAAGCCAGCCGCCGCTTGCAGCCACGGCTCCAAGCAGGAAGGCTCCAGCAATTTTCAGATTTGTCTTGTGCATCAGCTTCCGCTTTCAGATTGATCCGGCGCCGATAAAGCGGGGGATCGCGTTCAATGGGTAAATGCTAGCCCGCGCGAGTTCGCTTCGCTAGCCTTCTTTTCCGCCATCATTGCGGCGCAGGGCGGCCTTCGCCTTAGATTTCTGCCACCATTGCGAAGAATTAATGGCATCTGCGCCATTTCTCAATTCTACGTACAGGATGGGCCGGGGATCGTCTACGCGGTCACCGATCAAAGTTCCGCGAGCCGGGTGCTCGCCCATGCTGCCGACCGGCTCTCCAGCAGCGAGCTTCTGGCCGGTTGTTACAGAAATGGTGTGTAACCCCGCCAGCAACAAGTGGTAACCGTCGCCGACATTGATGATAACCAGCTTGCCGTAGCTGCGAAACTCACCCGCAAACTCCACCGCGCCGTCAGCGGGCGTGGTGATCTGGGCCTGCTTGCCGGTGGCTATGAAGATGCCCTCGGAGGTGCCGCCGAAGCCGTTCTTGTCGCCAAATTGCCGGACCCGTTCGCCTTGTGCGGGCCAGGCCAGCTTGCCGACAGATTTCGCAAACCGGACGCTGTCACGAGGTGGCGCCGGGTTGAGTGCAGCAAGGCGGCGCTTTTCCTCGGCTTCGCGCGCCTGCTGTTCGGCCTCGGCCTTGCGCAGGGCGGCTTCGCGCTGCTCCTCGGACAGGCGTGCGGCCTCGGCTGCGGCAGCCACGCGGGCAGCCTCTGCCTCTGCGGCAAGCCGGGCTTCCTCTTCCTGGCGGGCGATTTCGGCCTTGCGGCGGTCCTCGGCCAGTTGTGCGAGGAGCTGGCGAATGTCGGCGGCCTTGCGGGCAAGATTTTCGGCGCGCTCGCGCTCTGCGGCAAGCTCGGCTTCGGTCCTGGACAACAACTGCTTCTTGCGCTTGAGCAGTTCCTCCAGTTCGGCGCGGGCAGGTGCCAGGTTGGCCACCTGGCCGTCCAGTTCCTTGCGCGTGGCGATGATGCGCTGGCGCACGGCGTCCAGTTCTGCCAGCTCACGGGCAAGGCGTGCGGCCTGACCGTTCAGGGTGGGCACGATGGAGCCGAACAGCAGCGAGCCGCGCACGGCGCGGCGGGCATCTGACGGTTCCACGGCGAGCGGTGGCGGCGGATTGCGTTCCAGCCGCTGCAACCCGGCCAGCAACTCGGCCAGGGCAGCACGGCGCTGGGTCAGATTGGCGCGAAGCCCGGTTTCCTGTTCGGCCAGCCGGGCGAGCTTCTTCTCGCTCTCGCTGATGCGGCCTTCACCAGCCTGGATGTTGCCGGCCAGTGCCACCAGCCGGTCGGACACGGTGGCCATTTCCGCCTGCAGGGCCTCGCGTTCGCGATCAAGCGCGGCGGTGCGGCTGCGGGCATTGTCGATCTGGCGCTCAATGATGCGCAGCTCGTCATTCTCATTGCTGTTTGCAGAAGTTTGCGCCGAAACCGCATGCGCGGACGCCAGCAACAGTGCTGCTGCTGCAAGGCTGGCAATGCGGTGGTCAAGGCGCATGAGCACGTGAACGGGCTCTTTCCGGCAAAGGCGGCACCCCATCACCAGCCAGAACATGGTGAAACAGGGTGCGGCGGACAGAATCATCAATCTCGGTGATACGGATGATTAACCAAAATGGTGACTGCCCGGTAAATCTGCTCGGCCAAAAGTGCACGGGCCAGCTTGTGGGGCCAGGTCATGCGGCCCAGGCTGATGGTGTGGCGGGCAGCAGCGCGCATGGCATCGCCGTGCCCGTCCGGCCCGCCGATGCAAAACGCAAGATCGCTGGTGCCTGAGGCGAGTTCACGGCCAATGAGGGCGGCAAACTGTTCACTGGACAGGTTGTCGCCCCTTTCATCCAGCACCACAATACACGCTCCGTCAGGCACGGCATCAAGCAGGATGGCGGCTTCCTCGGCCTGGCGGCTGGCGGCGGACGACTTGCGGCTTTCGGCATGATCGCCCACGGCAATCGAGGTTATGCCGGCGCTGCGGCCCTGCTGGCGCGCGCGGGTCATGTAGGTGTCCAGCAGGTCAGCTTCAGGACCGGACTTCATCCGGCCGATGGCGGCCACGATCAGTTTCACGGCGAATGCTCCCGTTCACCAGCTCGGGGGCAGGCGGGCAACCAGCCTGTCGGCAGCCGATAGCCTCAGGCCAGCGACGTATCTGCGGGTGCGTTGGGCGACCACAACTTCTCGATGTTGTAGAACGTCCGCACTTCCGGCCTGAAGACGTGCACGATGACATCGCCAGCATCAAGCACGACCCAGTCACAATGGGGCATGCCTTCAACGGCGAGGTCCTTGTAGCCGGCCTCCTTCAGCGCGTCGGTCAGCTGGTCGATGATCGCGGCGACGTGCCGGTTGGACCGGCCGGACGCAACGATCATGCTGTCTGCCAGCGCTGCCTTGTTCTGCAGGTCGATGGTGACAACGTCTTCGGCCTTTGCATCTTCGAGGGACGACAGGACCAGCTTTTCGAGGGATGGCTTGGCTTTGCTGCGGCTGCGCACAGCGGAGGGTTTAGCGGCTGTCGATTGCGAGCCGCTACGCATTGCTTGAGTAGTCAGTGGTTTGGTCCTCATGATGGCTGCAGGCGGCACCTTTGAGCGGCCTGGCAGAAATCGGTTGTGTACGGTCTGGCTGCACGGTGTGCGGTTTGCCTTGTTCCGTTGGACATTGGACTTAAGCGACTCAAATGCTACGCCGATTACGCCAGTGATTCAACCCAACGCCCATGACGTAAGCATGACAGCGTGTGAAATCAAGCTGGACGTGACCTGATCGCCGTTGAACTTTCGTGCCGCAAGGGCATGTCCAGAAACACCCAGGCCGGGGCCTTCTCGCCTGCAAGCAGGGCGGCATCGCAAGCGTCGAGGCGGTGGCCTTCCAGCAACCGGGCGGCAGGCGAGCCCAGCGCCTTCAGCGACCAGCCGGGCCGGGCGAACACCGCCAGTGGCAAGGTGGCAGGTATCTCGCGCCAGTCGTTCCAGTGATGCAGCCCCGCAAAGCTGTCAGCGCCCATGATCCAGACGAAGTTCCCGCGCTCGAACATCGGTTGCAGGGCTGCGAAGGTCTGGGCGGTGGTGCGGGTGCCAAGGCGTGCTTCCATGCCGGTGACGTGCATGCGCGGATGGCTGGCCAGCGCGCGGGCGTGGGCTAGCCGCTGCTGGAAGTCAGCCGTGTCCGCCTTGTCCTTGAGCGGGTTTTGCGGCGATACCATCCACCAGATCTCGTCGAGCTGCAGCCGTTTCAGCGCCTCGCGTGAGACGGCGACATGACCCTCGTGGGCGGGATTGAACGAGCCGCCGAACAGGCCGATGCGGCGGCCGCTGATCCGGGGCAGCGAGTAAAGCGTGGATATCAGTGTCATGATGATGATGCCGGGCGTGTCATGGCCGGGTCTGGCCGGTGCCGCGCACCTGGTACTTGAAGGTGGTCAGCTGCTCCAGCCCGACGGGCCCGCGCGCATGCAGCTTGCCGGTGGCAATGCCGATCTCGGCGCCGAAGCCGAACTCGCCGCCATCGGCGAACTGGGTCGAGGCATTGTGCATCACGATGGCGCTGTCGACCTCGTTGAGAAAACGCGCTGCGGCATCGGCGTCATCGGTGATGATGCAGTCGGTGTGGCTGGAGCCATAGCGTGCGATGTGGGCCATGGCGTCATCAAGGCCAGTCACGGTCTTAGCGGCGATAACAGCGTCAAGGAACTCGTGCCCCCAGTCGTCACTGGTGGCAGGACGGGTGCCGGAACTGGCGTTCATGATGGTTTCATCGGCGTGAACTTCGCAGCCCTCATTCGTTAGTGCCGTGATGATATCCGGGGCATGGGAAGCCACGATATCGCGGTGAAACAGCAGGCATTCGGCAGCGCCGCATACGCCGGTGCGGCGCATCTTGGCATTGGTGATGACGCTCACCGCCATGTCGAGGTTGGCGGCCTTGTCGATATAGATGTGACAGATACCTTCAAGATGCGCGAATACCGGCACGCGGGCTTCTTCCTGTACGCGGGCCACCAGCGACTTGCCGCCGCGTGGCACGATCAGGTCGATGGTGCCCTCAAGACCTTGCAGCATCATGCCGACGGCGGCGCGGTCCGCGGTTGGTACCATCTGGATTGAAGCAACTGGAAGGCCTGCCTCACGCAAGCCTTCCTGCAGGCACGCCACGATCAGGCTGGAGCTTTCGTGGCTGTCCGAGCCGCCACGCAGGATGGCGGCATTGCCGGACTTCATGGCCAGCGCGCCTGCATCGGCGGTCACATTGGGACGGCTTTCGTAGATGATGCCGATCACGCCGATGGGCACGCGAATGCGGGTCAGGTCCAGTCCATTGGGCCGTTGCCAGCGGGTCATGACCTCGCCGACCGGGTCGGGCAGGACAGCGACATCCTCCAGTCCCCTGGCCATGGCCTCGATGCGGTCAGGCGTGAGGGTCAGCCGGTCGATGAACGAGGCCGGCTTGCCGGACGCAGCCGTGCGCTCGACATCACGGGCATTGGCTTCGAGGAGCCGGGACGCGTTCGCGCGGATGGCCTTGGCCATGGCGGCAAGGGCGGCGTTCTTCCGGTCAGACGGCGCAATGGCCAGCGCGCGGGCAGCCTCGCGGGCGGCTGTTCCAAGCGCCTGCATCTGCGCCTCGAGCGTTCCGGCACTGGCAGTAATCGTCATGCCGTGTCCTTCCCCGTCATCACCAGGTCGTCACGGTGGATCATTTCATCGCGCCCGGCCAGACCCAATACTGTTCCGATTTCCGACGACTTGCGCCCGGCAATGACGGAGGCATCGGCGGCGTCATAGGCAACGAGGCCGCGTGCGATTTCCGTTCCTGATTCCGTGACGACGGACACCGTGTCGCCCCGGCTGAACGCGCCGGTGACCTGCCTGACGCCAGCCGGCAACAGGCTGCGGCCCTTCCTCAGGGCGGTCGCGGCACCGCCATCCACCACCAGCGTGCCAGCGGGCTCAAGCGAACCGGCAATCCAGCGCTTGCGGGCAGTGGAGGGCGTGGCGGCAGAGGTGAACCAGGTGGCGCGGGCACCCGAAAGGATACGCGACAAGGGGTGGTCCTCGTGGCCTGAGGTGATGACCATGCTGGCGCCTGCGCCGGTTGCAATGCGGGCTGCCTCGATCTTGGTAATCATGCCGCCCGAGCCCATGCCGGATACCGGCGCACCGGCCATGGCGATGACGTCTGCGGTCACATCCTCGATCAGCTCGACGAACTGCGCGCCGGGCGTGCCGGGTGGTGCGGTATAGAGCCCGTCGATATCGGACAGCAGGACAAGGCAGCTTGCAGACATCATCGAACTCACCCGCGCGGCAAGGCGATCATTATCGCCATAGCGGATCTCGGAGGTGGCGACGGTATCGTTCTCGTTGATCACCGGCACGGCACCGGCCTGCAGCAGGGTGTTGAGGGTTGCGCGCGCATTGAGGTAACGGCGGCGCTGCTCGGTGTCGGTGAGGGTCAGCAGCACCTGTGCGGCGACCATGCCGTGTTGACCAAGCGCCTGCTGCCAGGCTTGCGCCAGCGCAATCTGGCCGACCGACGCGGCGGCCTGGCTCTGGTCAAGCTTCAGGGGGCCGTTGGCAAAACCCAGCCGCCGGCGGCCCAGTGCAATGGCGCCTGAGGACACAACCATAACCTGCGTGCCGCGGGCGCGGGCTTGCGCGATATCGCTGGCCAGCGCTTCCAGCCAGGCCTGGCGCAGGCTGGCGTCAGGGTTGACCAGCATGGCCGAGCCGATCTTGATGACCAGCCTGGAGGCATTGGCCAGATTGTCACTCAGGGACGCCACGGTTCTTCCTCCACCGCTGCCTCGTCCGCGTCATTGTCAGCCGCCGGTGCAGTGTTGCCGCTGTTGCCTTGCTGGTTGCGCTGTTCACGAATGACTTCGAGCAGTTTTGCCATGGCAGCGCGAACGCCCTGGCCGGTCGCGGCGGACATCACCAGCGGTACCTGACCGGTCGCCTTCTCGAAGGCCTTGCGCTTCTTCTTCAGGTCGGCGGCATCGACGATATCTGCCTTGGTGAAGGCGACCAGTTCCGGCTTGTCGGCGAGTTCCTCGGCATAGGCCTCGATTTCGGCGCGCACCACACGCCATGCGTCGACGGGGTCGTCCTGCGAGGCATCAACAAGGTGCAGCAGGCAGGCACACCGTTCCACGTGGCCAAGGAAGCGGTCGCCAAGGCCGACGCCTTCGTGCGCACCTTCGATCAGGCCGGGAATGTCGGCCAGCACGAATGAGGCGGTGTCCACGGCGACGACGCCCAGGTTGGGCACCAGCGTGGTGAACGGGTAGTCGGCGATCTTGGGCTTTGCTTCCGACACGACCGACAGCAGGGTGGACTTGCCGGCATTGGGCATGCCGACGAGGCCTGCATCGGCGATCAGTTTCAGGCGCAGCCAGACCCACATTTCCACCCCGTCCTCGCCGAGGTTGGCGCGGCGGGGTGCCTGGTTGACGGAGGACTTGAACCGGGTGTTGCCCCAGCCGCCGTTGCCACCGCGCAGCAGCCGCACACGCTGCCCGACCTCTGTGAGATCGGCGATCAGCGTCTCGCCGTCCTCCTCCAGTATCTGGGTGCCGACCGGCACCTTCAGCACCACGTCCTCGCCGGTTGCGCCGGTGCGGTTGCGGCCCATGCCGTGGGTACCGATGCCAGCCTTGAAGTGCTGCTGGTAGCGATAGTCGATGAGCGTATTGAGGCCTTCGGCAGCCTCGATGAAGACGTGTCCGCCACGTCCGCCATCACCGCCGTCAGGTCCGCCATGCGCGATGAACTTCTCGCGCCGGAACGATACGCAGCCTGCGCCACCGTTGCCGGAGCGCACGTAGACTTTCGCCTGATCGAGAAATTTCATGCGTCGTCTCCTGGGGCCTGGCTTGCGGCGTTCAAACGTCAAACGGGGAGATGGCTGGCCATCTCCCCGTCCGCAAACCTGTATTGTCACCGGGGCGATGGCGCCGGCGAACCTTGTCAGCCGGCCTGGTTATTCAGCAGCCGCTGGCGTTGGCGCAACGACCGACACGTAGGTACGGCCGTTGGCGCGGGCGCGGAATTCCACCTGGCCTTCGCTGACTGCGAAGATGGTGTGGTCCTTGCCGATGCCGACGTTGGTGCCGGGGTGCCACTTGGTGCCGCGCTGACGGATGATGATGTTGCCCGGAATGACGTGCTCGCCACCGAACTTCTTCACGCCGAGGCGGCGGCCTTCACTGTCACGTCCGTTGCGGGATGAACCGCCTGCCTTTTTATGAGCCATGGGTTTGCTCCTTCAACCTTGGGTCCGTTGTTACTGCTTGGCCTGGTCGACCTTGGCGCGGGCGGGCTTGCCGGCAAGGAGTTCCTTGGCCTGCTCGATCCACTCTTCACGCTCGGTGCGGCCACCCAGCTTCAACTCTTCGTCCAGCTTTGCCATCTCGTCTGCGCTCATGGCAGCGACCTGGGTCAGCGTGGTGATGCCGGCTGAGGCCAGCTTCTTCTTCAGGGCCGGACCGACACCGCCGATGATCTCGACGTCGTCCTTGACGCCAGCCGGTGCCTCGGCAGCCGTTGCAGGCGCTTCGTCCTTCTTGGGTGCAGGCGCTGCGGCCTTCTTCGAAGGCTTGGCTCCGCCGGTCAGGATTTCGGTGATCTGCACCGTCATCAGGTCCTGGCGGTGACCGTTCTTGCGGCGGTAGTGCTTGCGGCGCTTCTTCTTGAAGATGATGATCTTCGGGCCACGGGTCAGCTCCGTGACCTGGGCTGCAACGGTGGCACCCTCGATGGTCGGTGTACCGACCTCGACATTTCCTTCGCCACCGAGCATCAGCACGGGGAATTCAATGATGTCACCTTCGGCAGCGCCTGTGCGCTCCACTTCGATGACGTCTTCGGCAGCAACACGATACTGTTTGCCGCCGGTCTTGATGACTGCGAACATATTGTACTTCCTTGTCTTTCTTCGTCCCGCGCCTTCCGGTGCCAGCCTTGACGAAACCGTCATG
This sequence comes from uncultured Alphaproteobacteria bacterium, assembly GCA_963700735.1. Lineage (GTDB taxonomy): Bacteria > Pseudomonadota > Alphaproteobacteria > Rhizobiales > Aestuariivirgaceae > Anderseniella. The sequence continues at coordinate 68,064 of CAVOYR010000007.1, read as the reverse complement.
CCAGACTTGGATTTTTGTTGTTGTTGCAGACCTTAGGCAGCGCTGTTTCCGCCCATGAAGACATGCCTCATGAGCGGGTTCGGCGCTTACCTATAACCGGGCGGGCGTGAAGTCAAGCAAAAGCGGGGTTGAAGGTGCCGCAGGCTTCATGTATCAGAGCGCCTGCCCACACGGGCTGCCGGCGATCCGGTGGTGTCCGTATGCATCGCGGAGAGGTGCCAGAGTGGCTGAATGGGGCGGTCTCGAAAACCGTTGAACGCGCGAGCGTTCCGGGGGTTCGAATCCCCCTCTCTCCGCCAATTATTCCAGTGGCAACGAATATCCCTGCAGCTTGCGCTGCAACCAGCCCAATCGTGCCCAATGGTGACCTCGGCTGGTGAGCCGGCGGTCAACCCCACGGGATGATCTGCTTGCGCAATTCTTCTGGATCAGCCTTGGCGGCAATTGCCAGGGCCTCCATGTCACGGATCAGCACATCCATCTGCTCCTCCGTCTCGACGATGCCATGCCGCTTCAACCGGCGCAGTGTACGGCAGACATGAACCGACGACAGACCCGCATCGGTCAATGTCTCGATCTCCACGGCGCTGGTCGACGGATCTGCCGATCCTGGATCGATTGTTTCGCCAGACAGGACAAAGTCCATAATCTGCCGGTCTCCGCCGGGCAGTGCCTTGGTGACCGTTAGCCAGCCTGACAGAACGACGAATATCCCCGATGCCTCATCACCCTCCAGCTTCAGCGTGGTGCCTGCACTGCGCCGGTGTAATGGGACAGGCGGAAGTAACCCCCGTCCGCATCGGTGATGTCGGCCTGGATGCCGCGCCGGCGGGCCTCGCGGATGATGATGCGGGCATAGGGGTTGACGTTGTCGTCGGTCTCGCTGCCGGTGAACAGTTGCTCGTTGATGGGGTTCTTGCGCTTGACGCTGAAATAGGGAACGCGGCGGAAGCCCAGCTTCTCATAGAGCGCAATGGCCTGTTCGTTGTCGTGCAGCACGGACAGGTCCATGAACGAGCAGCCGCGCGCAGCGAACAGTTCGGCAAGGCGGCGGGCCAGGGCCTCGCCCAGTCCGGGCTGGCGTGCCTGCGGATCGACCGCAAGGCACCACAGTGATGACCCGTGCTCCGGATCATTGAAGGCACGGCCGTGGTCTATGCCGGTGACGGTGCCGACGATCTCGCCGGTCTGTTCGTCCTCGGCCACGAAGTAGGTGATGGCCCGGGCATCGCGCTTGGTCCAGAAGAAGTCCGGCGATACCTCGACCATGCCGCGCGCTGCGTAGATGCGGTTGATCTCCTCGGCATCGGTTCGCGAGGTGAGGCGGCGGACGAAGAAGCCGCTGGGCTGCTGTTTCGACGGGCGGTAGGCGCCGAGGTCGAGCCGGTAGGTGTGCGAGGGGTCGAGGAACAGGTCGAGCGGGGCAGCCGCCAGCAGCACGTGCGGGTTGCGGACATAGACCGCAATGTCACGCTGGTCGGGCAGTTCGGCGCGCAGTGCCTCGGCAATCGCCTTTGCGTCAGCATAGGTCTGGCCGAACACCAGCCTGCCCCAGCCGCAGTCCAGAGCGCAGTTGTCCCGGGGCTGTTCGCCCGATGTGCCGCTGACGCCGATCGGCGGCTTCAAGCCTTGCTCGCGCATCCGCTTGAGCCGGTACGAATAGTCCCGGTTCCTGGTTGCCGGACGGTCCTTGTTGTCTGCCATGGGTTTTCCCTCTGGCTTTCTTGTACTGGCGGTCAGATGGCGTGGGTCTGCAGCCACATTTCCAGCAGGGCTGCCTGCCACAGTTCCGAACCGCGCAACGGCGTGATGTGTTCTGCCGGCCTTTCGAACAAGTCATCGAGATAATCCTGCCGGAACAGGCCCCGCTCACGGGCCTTCTGGGAGCCCAGCGCATCGCGCACCATGTCGAGGAACTCGCCGTCGATGTACTTCAGCTGCGGTACCGGGAAATATCCCTTCTTGCGGTCAATGACCTCGGGCGGCACCACCAGCCGGGCGGCATCCTTCAGCACGCCCTTTCCTCCATCATTGAGCTTGAACCCGGGCGGAATGGAGGCGGCAAGTTCCACCAGTTCATGGTCGAGGAACGGTACGCGTGCCTCAAGGCCCCAGGCCATGGTCATGTTGTCGACCCGCTTGACCGGATCGTCTACCAGCATGATGTGCGAATCGAGCCTGAGTGCCCGGTCGACCGGCGTGGCGGCGCCGGGCATCCCCAGGTGGCTCGCGCACCAATTCAAGGCTGGCATCGGTATCGGCCAGCCAGCCGGGGGCCAGCTGCCTTGCCAGCGTCGTGTGAGACCTGTCAAAGAAGACCTGCGCGTAGTCAGCCACCACGTCGTTGGAACTGGCCAACGGCGGATACCAGTGGTAGCCGGCGAACACCTCGTCGGCGCCCTGTCCGGACTGCACGACCTTCACGTGTTTCGAGACCTCGCGCGACAACAGGTAAAAGCCGATGTTGTCGTAGGAGACCATCGGTTCAGACATGGCGGCAATGGCATCGGGCAGGTGATGCATCAGGTCACTGCCGGGCACGAAGATCTTGTGGTGGTCGGTGGCAAAGCGTTCTGCGATCAGGTCGGAATAGACGAACTCATCGCCGATCTCGCCATTGGCTTGCTCGAACCCGATGGAAAAGGTCATTAGGCCGGACTGGCCACCCTCGGCCAGCAACCCGGTAATCAGGCTGGAATCAACGCCACCCGACAGCAGCACACCCACCGGCACGTCGGCCACCATGCGCCGGGCAACGGCGGTGCGCAGCGCCTCCAGCACCCGGTCGCGCCAGTCCTCGCGGGTCAGGTCCACATCTTCAGTTCGGCGTTCGTAGGGCGGCTGCCAGTAAACATGGTCACGGCTGGTGCCATCCGCCTCGACGATACGGATGGTTGCCGCAGGCAGCTTGCGCACGCCATTCAGGATGGTGCGCGGTGCCGGCACCACGGCGTGGAAGCTCATGTAGTTGTGGAGGGCCTGCACATCTATGCCGGTGTCGATGCCGCCAGCCTTCAGCAAGGCCGGCAGCGTCGAGGCAAAGCGGATGCGGTTGCCGTCGTCGGCAATGTAGAGAGGCTTGATGCCGAAACGGTCGCGCACGAAGGCGGTGCGGCCACTGTCGCGCTCTGTGATCACGAAGGCGAACATGCCGTGAAACCTGTCGACGCAACCCTCGCCCCACTTGTGCCAGGCCTTCAGGATCACTTCGGTGTCGCTATGCGAGAAGAAGTCGTAACCGGCCTGTTCAAGTTCACGGCGCAGTTCGGGATAGTTGTAGATGCAGCCGTTGAAGGCGATGGTGAGGCCCAGCGCCGGGTCGGTCATGGGTTGTGCGGCGTTCTCCGACAGGTCGATGATCTTCAACCGGCGGTGACCGAAGGCAACGGGACCGCGCGCAACGATGCCGCTTCCGTCCGGCCCGCGCGGAGCCATGGCCCCGGTCATGCGTGTTACGGCTGCAATGTCTGCCAGGCCGCCGTCAGTTCGAACCTCTCCGGCAATTCCACACATAGAGCTCGTTCACCACTTCTGTTCTGTGCCGGTGCGTGGCACGCAATGGAAAATGGCGCAGGCGTTGCCGCGCGTGCACCGGTAACGGGGGCCAGCGTCAAAGGTTCAACTTCGAGAGCCGAGGGTTGGTTCCCATAAATTCTTCCGCGTCCGTCAGGAAACGGGGTGCTGATGCCAGGCCTTGAAGTTTCATTATTGAAATGTTTATACTTGAAATATCTGGCCGGTCATCCCTGGCCGGCAGCCCGCGCGCGGTGGAGGTAAGATGAAGATTGCCAGTCTCGGTGGCGGCCCGGCCGGTCTTTGCTTCGCGATCTCGATGAAGCTGCGCGATGCCGCGCACGACATCACCGTGTTCGAGCGCAACAGGCCTGATGACACGTTCGGCTGGGGCGTCGTGCTGTCCGACGAGACGTTGGACAACCTGGCGGCGAACGACCCTGCAAGCGCGGCGGAAATCCGCAAGAACTTCGCTTACTGGGACGATATTGCCGTGAGTTTCAATGGCACCCGGCAAGTGTCCACCGGCCACGGCTTCTGCGGCATTGGCCGGATGAAGCTGCTGCAGATCCTGCAGGCACGTGCGCTGGAGCTTGGTGTCAAGCTGCAGTTCGAAGCCGAGCGCGACGACATCGACGCGCTGATGTCCAGCCATGACCTGGTGGTGGCGCCGGACGGCATCAACTCAAGGGCGCGCACCCGGTTTGCCGATGTGTTCAAGCCCGACATCGACATGCGCAAGTGCCGTTTCATCTGGCTGGGAACGCACCAGAAGTTCGATGACGCCTTCACCTTCATCTTCGAGAAGACCGACAACGGCTGGATGTGGGTTCACGCCTACCAGTTCAATGATGATACGGCGACGTTCCTGATCGAGTGTTCGGAAGAGACTTTCCAGCGGTTCGGCTTCGAGCATATGACGCAGGACGAAACAATCGCAACCTGTGAACGCGTCTTTGCCAAGTACCTGGACGGTCACCCGTTGATGAGAAATGCAAGGCACCTGCGCGGGTCGGCCTGGATCAGGTTTCCGCGCGTGCTGTGCGAACGCTGGAGCCACCGGAACCTCGTGCTGATCGGTGATGCTGCGGCCAGTGCGCACTTCTCCATCGGGTCGGGCACCAAGCTTGCCATGGAAAGCGCCATTGCGCTGGCAGAGTACCTTCACACCGAGCCCGACATGGCGTCTGCCTTTGCCAGGTATGAGGATGCCCGGCGGCTGGAAGTGCTGAAACTCCAGTCAGCGGCGCGCAACTCGCTGGAGTGGTTCGAGGAGGTCGAGCGGTACTTCAACCTCGACCCGGTGCAGTTCAACTATTCGCTGCTCACCCGCTCGCAGCGCATCAGCCATGAAAACCTGCGGTTGCGCGATCCGCAGTGGATGGAACAGGCCGAGCGGTGGTTCCAGACGCAAGCCGGCGTCAGCCCGGATGCGCCGGTGCGCGCACCGATGTTTGCGCCTTATCGCCTGCGCGGCATGCAGCTGCACAACCGCATCGTCGTATCACCGATGGCGCAGTACAAGGCGGTCGATGGCTGCCCGGCCGACTGGCACCTCGTGCACTACGCCGAGCGGGCCAAGGGGGGTGCCGGGCTGGTGTGCACCGAGATGACCTGCGTCAGCGCGCATGGCCGCATCACGCCCGGGTGCACCGGCCTGTACGCGCCTGAACATGAAGCAGCATGGAAGCGCATCACCGGGTTTGTGCACGCCGAGACCGATGCGAAGATCTGCTGCCAGATCGGTCATTCCGGGCCGAAGGGTTCAACCCGCATCGGCTGGGAAGGCATGGATGCCCCGCTGGCCGATGGCAACTGGCCGCTGCTGGCCGCATCGGCTGTTGCGTGGTCTCCCGCCAACCAGCTCCCGAAGCCGATGGCCCGGGCCGACATGGACCGTGTGCGCGACGCGTTCGTGGCGGCAACGCACATGGCAGACCGGGCCGGGTTTGACATGATCGAGCTACATTGCGCGCACGGCTACCTGCTGTCGTCGTTCATTACACCGCTCACCAACCGGCGAACCGACGAATATGGCGGATCGCTGGAAAACCGCTTGCGCTATCCGCTGGAAGTGTTCGTCGCTATGCGCGCCGCCTGGCCCGAGGACAAGCCGTTCTCGGTGCGCATTTCCGCCAATGACTGGGTGGGCGATGAGGGTGTGACGCCCGAGGAAGCGGTGGAGATCGCGCGCGCCTTCAAGGCCGCCGGGGCCGACATCATCAACGTGTCTGCCGGGCAGACCTCGACCCGGGCAGAACCGGTTTATGGCCGCATGTTCCAGACGCCGTTCTCGGACCGGATCCGCAACGAGGCCGGGATCGCCACCATGGCCGTTGGCAACATCTACGAGGCCGATCACGTGAACTCGATCCTGATGGCGGGCCGGGCCGATCTCGTCTGCATCGGCAGGCCGCACCTGGCTGACCCATATTGGACACTGCATGCAGCCAGCGCCCTGGGCGACCCGCAAACGGACTGGCCAAAGCCCTATCAGGCCGGGCGCGACCAGGCCTACCGGCTGGCTGAGCGCAGTGCCGGACAGCCGCAGGAGTTCAAGGTATGACGGACCTGTCCGGCAAACATGCGCTGGTTACCGGCGGTGGCAGCGGCGTTGGCGCAGCCATTGCGCTGGCCCTGGCAGGGGCGGGGGTGACCGTCACCATCACCGGGCGTACTGCGGCAGCACTCGCTGGCGTGTGTGCCCGTCACGCCCATATCCGGCCGACCGTCGCCGACGTAACGGACTTGTCTGTCCTGCGCGAAGCCTTCGCCCGCGCGGCTGACGATGCAGGCCAGGTGCCGCTGGTGATTGCCAACGCCGGCATCGCCGAAAGCCAGCCATTCCACCGGCTCGACAGTGAGCAATGGCAACGGATGATCGACACCAACCTCACCGGCGTGTTCAACACGTTCAAGGCCGGCCTCGACCACATGGGCAAGGGCGGGGGCCGCATGGTGGCCATCGCTTCCACCGCCGGATTGCAGGGTGGCGGATACATATCCGCCTACAGTGCGTCGAAGCATGGCGTCGTGGGCCTTGTGCGATCGCTTGCGGTGGAGCTTGGCCCGAAGCAGATCACCGTCAACGCCGTGTGTCCTGGCTACATCGACACGCCGATGACCGCGCGCACACTCGAAAACATCACCGCCCGCACCGGCATGAGCCGCGAGGAGGCAGCGAAGCAACTGCTGAAGGACGTTCCCACGGGCCGCTTCATCACGGCGGAGGAAGTGGCGGGCACGGTGCTGTGGCTGTGCAGCGACGCGGCGCGGTCGGTCAACGGCGAAACCGTGGTCATGAATGGAGGCCAGCCATGAAACAGGCTGCATCGCTCGAACCCGTCTCGCGGCCCAGTGTGGCCAAGCAGCGGCTGCGGACATGGTTGAGAGTGCTGAAACTGCAACGGCAGATGGAAGCGGCACTGCGCGACCGGTTGCGCACCTCGTTCGATACCACGCTGCCCCGGTTCGACGTGCTGGCAGCGCTTGACCATCACGCGGAAGGCTTGCGGATGAGTGAGCTGTCGTCCTGGCTCAAGGTGTCCAATGGCAACATCACCGCCATCGTGGACCGGCTGGTAGATGACGGGCTGGTGGTGCGGGTGCCGGTGGAAGGCGACCGCCGCGCCATGCTGGTGCGCCTGACGCGCAAGGGCAGTAACCTGTTCAGGCAGATGGCAGAGGTGCATGAGGGCTGGGTCAACGACCTGCTGGGCGGGCTTTCCGCGCAGGAGGCGGCCCAACTGGTGATGCTGCTCGACAAGGCATCCCGACCAAGCGGAGGACAACAATGACCGGTTTCGCCGATTTCAAGCCGAAGCACTTCCACTGGGCGCTCCACGGCCGCATCGCAACGATCAGGCTGTCCAACCCTGATCGCAAGAACCCGCTGACCTTCGACAGCTATGCGGAGTTGCGCGACACTTTCCGGGCGCTGGCCTATGCCGATGACGTGGACGTGGTGGTGTTCCTGCCGAACGAGGGCAACTTCTGTTCCGGCGGCGATGTGCACGACATCATCGGGCCGCTGACCCGGATGGACATGAAGGGCCTGCTCAACTTCACCCGCATGACGGGCGACCTCGTAAAGGCCATGCTCGGCTGCAGCAAGCCGGTCATTGCGGCCGTCGATGGGGTGGCGGTGGGAGCGGGCGCCATCATCACCATGGCATCTGACCTCCGGCTGGCGACGCCCGAGGCCAAGACGGCGTTCCTGTTCACCCGCGTGGGGCTTGCCGGCTGCGACATGGGGGCGTGCGCCATGCTGCCCCGCATCATCGGGCAGGGCCGGGCTGCGGACCTGCTTTACACGGGCCGCACCATGGGTGCGGAGGAGGGCGAACGCTGGGGCTACTACAACCGGCTGGTGGCACCTGACCAGCTTGAAGCCGAGGCCATGGCGCTGGCTGAGCGGCTGGCGGCAGGTCCCACCTTCGCGCATGGCATCACCAAGACGCAGCTGAACCAGGAATGGTCGATGGGCCTGGAGCAGGCCATTGAGGCGGAGGCGCAAGCGCAGGCGATCTGCATGCAGACGCAGGATTTCCACCGTGCCTACAAGGCATTTGTCGGCAAGCAGAAACCCGTGTTTGAGGGCAACTGACATGGCCGACAGGAGCTTCCTCGACTGGCCGTTCTTCGAGCCTCGCCACCGCGACCTTGCAGCATCGCTCGACGAATGGTGCGCGGCCAACCTGCCGGTGGATCACGCGGACGTTGATGCCGCCTGTATCGCCCTGGTGCGCAAGCTCGGGCAGGACGGCTGGCTCAAGCACTCCGCCATCGACCCGGATCATCCAGGTACGCTGGACGTGCGCTCACTGTGCCTGATCCGCGAGACGCTGGCACGCCATGACGGACTGGCTGACTTTGCCTTCGCCATGCAGGGACTGGGCACGGGAGCGATCTCGCTGTTCGGCTCGGCTGACCAGCGCCAGTGGCTGAAGAAGATCCCGGGCAGGTGATGTGCTGACGGCCTTTGCGCTGAGTGAACCGCGCTCCGGATCGGACGTCGCGGCAATGGACATGACGGCCACGCGGGATGGCAACCATTTCGTGCTCGATGGCGAAAAAACCTGGATATCCAACGGTGGTATTGCCGGGCTTTACTGCGTGTTCTCGCGCACCGGCGAAGGCCCCGGTGCCAGGGGCCTGTCATGCTTCCTGGTGCCGGCTGACTCGGCAGGGCTTGAGGTTGCCGAACGGCTGGAGGTGATCGCCCCGCATCCGCTGGCGCGGCTCAGGTTCAACAAGGTGCGGGTGCCGGCTGATGCCATGATCGGTGAACCCGGCGCAGGCTTCAGGGTCGCCATGTCGGTGCTGGATGTGTTCCGGTCAACCGTGGGGGCAGCGGCACTCGGGTTTGCCCGGCGCGCGCTCGATGAAAGCCTCAAGCGTGTCCGGCAGCGCGAGCTGTTCGGTGCGCCCATGGCGGAGCTCCAGATGGTGCAGGGCCACATCGCCGACATGGCGCTCGGCGTCGATGCAAGCGCGCTGCTGATCTACCGGGCGGCCTGGACCAAGGACACGACCGGCAACCGCGTCACCCGCGAGGCGGCGATGGCCAAGCTGCATGCCACCGAGACCGCGCAAACGGTGATCGACCAGGCGGTGCAGTTGCATGGCGGCGACGGCGTGCGGTCGGGTCATATCGTCGAGAGCCTGTACCGCGAGATCCGCGCCTTGCGCATCTATGAAGGCGCGTCCGACGTGCAGAAGATCGTCATTGCCCGCCAGTTGCTGTCAGGAGGTTGAGTGATGAAGCTGTTGCCCAGTGCCCACACTGACACCTTTGCCCGGGACAACCTGCCGCCGTTCGACCAGTGGCCGGAACTGCTGCTCGACGGCTTCGACTATCCCGACAAGCTGAATGCGGCGGTCGAGCTGACCGACCGGATGGTCGAGAAGGGCTTTGGCGATCACGAGGCGCTGATCGGCAACGGGCGGCGGCGTACCTACAAGGAACTGTCCGACTGGACCAACCGGCTGGCCCATGCGCTGGTCGAGGACTATGGCGTCAGGCCCGGCAACCGGGTGCTGATCCGGTCTGCCAACAACCCGGCCATGGTGGCGTGCTGGCTGGCAGCCACCAAGGCGGGTGCGGTGGTGGTCAACACCATGCCGATGTTGCGCGCCGGCGAACTGATGAAGATCGTCGACAAGGCGGAAGTCTCGCTGGCCCTGTGCGACACCCGCATGATGGACGAGATCGTTGCCTGCGCAAAGGACTCGAAGTTCCTCAGGAAGGTGGTCGGGTTTGACGGCACGGCCAATCACGACGCCGAGCTGGACCGGGTGGCGCTTGGAAAAACCGTCAGGTTCGAACCGGTGCAGACCAGCCAGGACGACGTGGCGCTGCTGGGCTTCACGTCCGGCACCACGGGTGAGCCCAAGGCGACGATGCACTTTCACCGTGACCTGCTGATCATCGCCGATGGCTATGCCAGGGAAGTTTTGCAGGTGACGCCCGATGACGTCTTCGTCGGTTCGCCACCGCTGGCATTCACGTTCGGGCTGGGGGGGCTTGCAGTCTTCCCGCTGCGCTTCGGGGCGACGGCGACGCTGCTCGAAACCGCCTCGCCGCCCAACATGATCGACATCATCGAGACCTACAAGGCGACGGTGTGCTTTACCGCGCCGACCGCCTATCGCGCCATGTTGCGGGCCATGGACGAAGGTGCCGACCTGTCGTCGCTGCGGGTGGCGGTGTCTGCGGGCGAAACGCTGCCGGGACCGATCTTCGAGGAGTGGAAGGCCAAGACCGGCAAGGAGATGCTCGACGGCATCGGCTCCACGGAACTGTTGCACATCTTCATCTCGAACCGCTTCGGGGCAGCCGCGCCCGGCCAGACCGGCACGCCGGTGACCGGATACAAGGCCATCGTGGTCGACGACGACATGAACGAGGTCCGCCGCGGCCAGGTTGGCAAGCTCGCCGTCAAGGGACCGACCGGGTGCCGCTACCTGAACGATGCCCGCCAGGCCGGCTATGCCCGCGATGGCTGGAACCTGACCGGCGACAGCTTCATCCAGGACGAGGCAGGCATCTTCCACTTTGCTGCGCGGTCCGACGACATGATCATTTCCGCCGGCTACAACATTGCCGGGCCGGAAGTGGAAGCGGCCCTGCTGGCCCATATGGAGGTTGCCGAATGCGCGGTGATCGGCGTGGCCGATGACGACCGCGGCCAGATCGTGCAGGCTCACGTGGTGCTGGTGGAGGGCATTGTAGGCGATGCTGACTGCATCAAGCGGTTGCAGGATCACGTGAAGCAGGCAATCGCACCCTACAAGTATCCGCGCTCCATCGTGTTCACCGAGGCGCTGCCCAAAACCCAGACCGGCAAGATCCAGCGCTTCCGGCTGCGGAAGGGTTGAACGCGCCATGTGGAAACCGCCGCAGAAGATCAAGTGGGAAGCGTCACTGGGAGATGTGCCGGATCAGCAGGAGGTGCGGGCCTCGCGCCTGTTCCAGCCATTGATCCGTGGCAGGCTCAACCTTCGCAACCGCAGCTGGGTGCCGGCCATGGTGCCATGGCGTGCAACCGATGACGGCGAGGTCACGGACGACGTGCTAGACTGGTACGGGCGGTTTGCCCGCGGCAAGCCGGCGGCCATTGTGGTCGAGGCAACCGGCGTGCGCGATGTTCCCTCCGGGCCGCTGCTGCGCATTGGTCATGACCGCTACATCGATGGCCTGAAGGCGCTTGTGGAAAGGGTGCGGGACGAAAGCTGCGGGTCGACCAGGCTGTTCATCCAGCTCATCGACTTTCTGTCGATCAGGCGCAGGCCGAAGCGGGATGTGTTCCTGGAGAGGTTTCTCGCCATCACCGATGCACACCGCGAAGCGCTGGGCCTTGAGGGTGCAGGCGAGACCGAGGTGCGCGCCCGGCTGGCGGCGCTGGATGATGAACAGTTGCGAGAGGTGCTGACGGCACGCGAACTGGAAGCGCTGGTCATGGGCCATCGCGAGCGCGTGACCGATACGCACCTGCCGCATATCGCCGGGTTGCCGGCGGTGCTGCCGGGCCTGTTTGCCGATGCTGCCGTAAGGGCGCACAAGGCAGGTTTCGACGGGGTGGAGCTGCATTATGCGCACGCCTACACGATGGCGAGTTTCCTGTCGGCGACCAACACCCGGGACGACGGCTATGGCGGGCTGCCTGAAAACCGGGTGCGGTTGCCGCTCGAGGTTTTCGACACGGTGCGCGGTGCCGTCCCCGACAGTTTTGCCGTGGGCTGCCGCTTCCTGGCTGACGAGGCCATCGCCGGTGGAAGCCCGCTCGAGGACGTGTGTTACTTCGCTACCGCGTTTGCCCGTGCCGGCTTGGATTTTCTCTCCCTGTCGCGGGGCGGCAAGTTCGATGACGCCAAGCAACCCAAGGCCGGGCAGGCAGCCTATCCCTACACCGGACCCAGCGGGTACGAGTGCATGCCGCAGTACCTGTCGGACGAGTTTGGTCCGTTCGGCCGCAACTTCGCCGCCACCAAGGCCATTCGCGAGGCGGTGCGCGCAACTGGCCATGACACGCCCATCGTGGCGGCGGGCGGCATTCACAACTTCGAGCTGGCCGAACGCGTATTGCACGACGGCATCGGCGACGTGGTGGCCTCGGCGCGCCAGGTGCTGGCCGACCCGGACTGGTTCCGCAAGCTGGAGACCGGCCATGCCGATGAAATCCGGCTGTGCGAGTTCACCAACTATTGCGAGGGGCTTGACCAGCAGCACAAGCAGGTGACCTGCCAGCTGTGGGACCGCGAGCAGCTTGACGATCCTCGCGTCACCCTGTCGAGCGACGGCAAGCGCCGCATGGTCGCCCCGGACTGGACGCCGCAATGACCGGCGCCAGCATCCAGCAGGACCGGTTCGTGCATGACCGGTTGCCGCCGCCGGAGCAGTGGCCGGTGATCCTGCCGGTTGCCGGCGTGCCGATGACCGGGCCGCTCAACTGCGTCAGCTTCCTGCTGGACCGGCATGCAGCAGGCGAGCGCACCGACCGCCCTGCCATCCACTCTGCGCAAGGCAGCTGGAGCTACCGCGAACTGGCAGCGCGTGTTGCGAGGCTGGCGCGTTACCTGGTGGAGGATTTCGGCGTGAGGCCCGGCAACCGCGTGCTCATCCGCGGGTTCAATACGCCGGCCGTGGCGGCCATCTGGCTTGCCACCCAGAAGATTGGCGCAGTTGCAGTCACCACCATGCCGTTGTTGCGGGTGGCCGAGCTGACCGCCATTCTCGACATCTCGCAGCCCTGCGTTGCGCTGTGCGAGGCAACACTGGCGGGTGAACTCGACCTCGCCATCGAGGCGGCAGCCTCGGCCGCGCAGCTCATCACCTGGACCGGCGATTGCGGCGAACCTGCCGGTGCTGCGGACAAGCCGGACAGCTATCCAACAGCGGTCACGCAGGCCCATGACGTGTCGCTCATAGCCTTCACGTCCGGCACGACAGGCCGTCCCAAGGCAACCGTGCATTTCCACCGCGATGTACTGGCGATCTGCGAGACCATGTGCCGCCACATCGTGGCGCCTTCATCATCGGACGTGTTCATCGGCACGGCACCGCTGGCGTTCACCTTCGGGCTGGGCGGGCTGCTGGTGTTTCCGCTGTACGCGGGCGCAAGCAGCGTACTCACGCTGCCTGGCAGCCGGAGACACTGGCAGACGCGATCAGGCGGTACGAGGTTTCGGTCTGCTTCACCGTGCCGACCTTCTTCCAGCGCATGTTGCGGCTGGACAATGCCTCCTCCCTGTCCAGCCTGCGGCTGGCGGTATCCTCCGGCGAGGCCTTGCCGCTTCCCGTCCGCGAGGCGTGGGCCGCGGTGGCAGGCAGCTGCCTTGCCGAGGTGATCGGGTCGACCGAGATGCTGCACGCCTTTGCGGGTGCCACGGGTGCAGATGTCCGGCCGGGGTTCATCGGCCCTGCCATTCAGGGTTTTGAAGTGGCGATCCTGGACAGCGATGGCCAGCGACTGCCGCACGGCGAGCTTGGGCGGCTGGCGGTGCGGGGCCCGACCGGATGCCGCTACCTGGCAGATGAACGCCAGCACGACTATGTCAGCACGGCTGGAACATCACCGGCGACACCTGTTCGATGGATGAGCACGGCTACATCGCCTATCACACCCGCCGCGACGACATGATCATCTCGTCCGGCTACAACATTTCCGGGCTTGAGGTGGAAAACGCGCTGCTGCAGCACCCCGCCGTCGCCGAGTGCGCCGTCATCGGCGAACCGGACCCGGACAGGGGGCAGGTGGTTGCCGCCTACGTGGTGGCGCGCAACGGCGCGGACCACGATGGGCTTGTCCCGCTGCTGCAGGACCACGTGCGGCAGGCGATTGCGCCCTACAAGTATCCCCGCATCATCCGCTTTATCGACGCCCTGCCGCGCAACGAGTCCGGCAAGGTGCAACGGTTCAGGCTAAGGAAGGACATACCCACATGAAGGTGCTGCAACCGGCAGGCTGGAAGAAGCCCAAGGGCTATGCCAACGGCATCCTGGCAAAAGGCCAGATGGTGTTCACCGGCGGGATGATCGGCTGGACCGGCGATGAACAGTTTGAAACCGATGACCTTGCCGGCCAGGTCGAGCAGGCGCTGCGCAACATCGTGGCGGTGTTGGCCGAGGCCGGTGGAAAACCGGAACATATCGTGCGGCTGACCTGGTACGTGACCGACCGGGGCGAGTACCTTGCCCGCCAGAAGGAAGTTGGTGCTGCCTACGTGCGCGTTCTCGGCAAGCATTTTCCGGCCATGGCGCTCGTGCAGGTGGTGGCGCTCGTCGAGGCACGGGCCAAGGTTGAGATCGAGGCCACGGCGGTCCTGCCGGAGTGACCCCCTGACGTGCGTCCAGGTTCCCTTTGCGGCACCTGCCAATCTGCGTGCAATAACGCCGCACCTTGCCTGCTTGAGCCTCCGGCAGGCCGCGGCTGCTGCCGTTTTTGCCCGCTCATCCCCGCGCCAGTCTGACGCGGGTTGATCTGGATCAATGTTGTTCCCCCGCGCGGCCTTTAACCCGGAAGCATATGCAAGGGCTGAATAGCGGGACATAACGACAATGCGAAATCATGTAGAAGCCATCCTGGTTGGCATCGGGGCGCTGCTTGCGTTGCTGCTGGCTGCGGTTGCAGCCGATGCGGGAATGCGGACGCACGCCTGGGTGCTGTTCTTTGTGTTGACGGCAGCGACCTGCGTGCTGCTGGCGCGGGTTGATTTTTCCGGTGCCAAGGCCATACCGCTGCGCGCTGACGGGGCGGTGGAGTACAACGACTCCATTGTGCGATACGGCGTGCTGGCGACCTCGTTCTGGGGCGTGGTGGGGCTTCTCGTTGGCGTTGTGGTCGCCAGCCAGCTGGCCTGGCCGGATCTCAACGTCGAACCCTGGTTCAACTTCGGGCGCATGCGGCCGCTACACACCTCTGCGGTGATCTTCGCGTTTGGCGGCAATGCGCTGCTGGCCACCAGTTTCCACGTCGTGCAGCGCACGACGGGCGCGCGCCTGTTTGGCGGCAACCTCGCCTGGTTCGTGTTCTGGGGCTACCAGCTGTTCATCGTCATGGCGGCCACCGGTTACCTGCTTGGCATCACGCAGAGCAAGGAATACGCCGAGCCCGAATGGTATGTCGACATCTGGCTCGCCATTGTCTGGGTGTCCTATCTCGTGGTGTTCGTCGGCACCCTGATGCGCCGCAAGGAACCCCACATCTACGTGGCCAACTGGTTCTACCTGTCGTTCATCGTCACGGTGGCCATGCTGCACGTGGTGAACGGGCTGTCGATGCCGGTCAGCCTGCTGGGCGCCAAGAGCTACAGCGCGTTCTCGGGCGTGCAGGATGCCCTGACGCAATGGTGGTACGGGCATAACGCGGTGGGCTTCTTCCTGACCGCCGGCTTCCTCGGCATGATGTACTACTTCGTGCCGAAGCAGGCCAACCGCCCGGTCTATTCCTACCGGCTTTCGATCATCCACTTCTGGAGCCTGATCTTCCTCTACATCTGGGCCGGCCCGCACCACCTGCACTTCACGGCGCTGCCGGACTGGGCACAGACGCTGGGCATGGTGTTTTCGCTGATGCTGTGGATGCCAAGCTGGGGCGGCATGATCAACGGCCTGATGACGCTGTCGGGTGCCTGGGACAAGCTGCGCACAGACCCGATCCTGCGCATGCTGGCCATCTCGATCGCCTTCTACGGCATGAGCACGTTCGAAGGCCCGATGCTGTCGATCAAGAGCGTCAACGGCCTGTCGCACTATACCGACTGGACCATCGGCCATGTCCACTCCGGTGCACTCGGCTGGAACGGCATGATCTCGTTCGGCGCGATCTACTTCCTGACGCCGGTGCTGTGGGGTCGTGAACGGCTGTACTCGCTGCGGCTGGTCAACTGGCACTTCTGGCTGGCCACCATCGGCATCGTGATCTACGCGTCGGTGATGTGGGTGTCGGGCATCATGCAGGGCCTGATGTGGCGTGAAGTCGGCGCCGATGGCTTCCTGGCCTACTCCTTCGTGGAAACGGTCCAGGAGATGCACCCCTACTACATCGCCCGTGCGTTTGCCGGCCTGCTCTACCTCACCGGTGCGCTGATCATGGTGTTCAACATCTACATGACCATCCGCGGCCGGCTGCGGGACGAAGTTCCCATGGGCCAGAGCACAATTGGCAAACCCGCTGCCGTACCGGCCGAATGAGGAGATCGGACAAATGACCAACGACAACAAGACCGCATCTGCCTCACCTGCCATCAAGCCGCCGGCATCCGAGCCGGTCGTCAAGGGCATGCTTGGCAAGCACGGCAAGATCGAACGCAACGTCTCGCTGCTGCTGGTGTTCTCCCTGGTGACCGTCACCATCGGTGGCATCGTCGAGATCGCACCACTGTTCTGGCTGGAAAACACCATCGAGAAGGTGTCCGGCGTGCGGCCCTACTCGCCGCTGGAGCTGGCCGGGCGCAACATCTACATCCGCGAGGGCTGCTACGTCTGCCACAGCCAGATGATCCGGCCGTTCAAGGACGAGGTCGAGCGCTATGGCCACTACAGCCTGGCCGCGGAGAGCGTGTACGACCATCCGTTCCAGTGGGGCAGCAAGCGCACCGGACCGGACCTGGCGCGCGTCGGCGGGCGCTATTCGAACGAGTGGCATGTCGAACACATGATCGAGCCGCGCTCGCGCGTGCCTGAAAGCATCATGCCGTCGTACGGGTTCCTCGCCAAGAAGGAGCTGGTGGTGGAAGACCCCGCCGCTCACATGGTGGCCAACCGCCGGGTTGGTGTGCCCTAC
The DNA here is from genome assembly GCA_963700735.1 of uncultured Alphaproteobacteria bacterium. Taxonomy (GTDB): domain Bacteria; phylum Pseudomonadota; class Alphaproteobacteria; order Rhizobiales; family Aestuariivirgaceae; genus Anderseniella. The sequence goes on along the minus strand of CAVOYR010000007.1, from coordinate 51,265 downwards.
ACCGACGAGATGATGGAGAACGCCAGGGCCGACCTGCTCGACCAGGCCAATCCGGAAGCTGATACGGCCGGCCTGCTCGCTCGCTATCCCAAGGCGGTTACCGGCGACTTTGACGGCGACCCGCGCAAGCTGACGGAAATGGATGCAATCATCGCCTATCTGCAGATGCTCGGCACGCTGGTCGACTTCAGCGGCGAAACGCCGAAGCAGGTGGGTACGACCAAGAGCACCGGGGGAGCAAGCTGATGGAGTTTACCTATGACAGCCTGCGGGTGTTCGCAGACAGCTGGGGCCTTCTCGGCATGATGGCTTTCTTCCTGGGTGCCGTGGTGATGGTGCTGAGGCCTGGCGCCCGTGAGCGGGCCAATGATGCAGCACAAATTCCCTTCAGAGAGGATTGAGAGATGGCAACGAACACATCTCCGGAAGGCCGCGAGATCGATCAGGTCAGCGGCACCGAAACCACCGGTCACGAGTGGGATGGCATCAAGGAACTCAACACGCCGATGCCTAGCTGGTGGCTGTGGACCTTCTACGCGACCATTGCCTTCTCGCTGGTCTACGTGGTGCTTTATCCGGCCATACCGATGCTGAACAGCGCGACCACCGGCGTACTGGGCTGGTCTTCGCGCGGAGACCTGCAAGCAGTGCTGGATGAGCAGACAAAGGCCAATTCCAGCAAGCTCGAGGCCATCGAGAAGATGAGCATCGAGGACATTGCCAAGGATGCCGAACTGCGCCCGTTTGCGCTGGCTGGCGGCAATGCTGCATTCAAGGTCAACTGTGTACAGTGCCATGGCTCCGGTGCAGAAGGCGGGACCGGCTATCCCAACCTGAACGACGATGACTGGATCTGGGGCGGTTCACTGGAAGCAATCCAGGCAACCTTGCAGCACGGCATCCGCTATGCAGCCGACGAGAATACGCGGGTCTCGGAAATGCCTGCCTTCGGCCGCGATGGCATTCTCGACGCAAACCAGATTTCCGACGTTGCCTGGTATGTGCGCAAGCTGTCCGGGCAGGAAGCCGATGCAGAGGCGGCCACGCGCGGCGAGGCGGTATATGCCGACAACTGCGCGGCTTGTCATGGCGACAACGGTGCCGGCAACAAGGAACTTGGCTCGCCTGCGCTGAATGATGCGCTGTGGCTCTATGGGGGCAGCCACGACCAGATCGTGGCGCAGTTGCGCCAGCCGCGCCAGGGTGTGATGCCAGGATGGCAAGCCCGCCTCGGCGACACCACCATCAAGAAGCTGGCAATCTATGTGCACTCACTTGGGGGCGGCGAATAGCCGCTTCCAGCCAGCCCCACAAGTTGACCTGAATCAAGGCCGCCACGGCAGGGCCGCTGCAAGGATTACTCGCAAGCCCGGCGATCGTGCCGGTTCCAAGGAGTGATCATGCTCGACCTTTCCAAGCGGATGAGCGGCGAACAGCCCGTCGAACAGCACGACGTGACGGCGGTCAACGCCGACTGGGCGGACAAGCCTCTTTATGAAACCCGCAAGAAGATCCACCCGAAGCGGGCCAGTGGCACGTTCCGGCAACTGAAGTGGGTCATCATGGCGGTGACGCTGCTGATCTACTATGTCACGCCGTGGTTGCGCTGGGACCGGGGGCCGCATGCACCGGACCAGGCCGTGCTTATCGACATGGCCAACCGCCGGTTCTACTTCTTCATGATCGAGATCTGGCCACAGGAGTTCTTCTTTGTGGCCGGCATGCTGGTGATGGCGGGTATCGGGCTGTTTCTGGTGACATCTGTGGCCGGGCGCGCCTGGTGCGGCTATACCTGTCCGCAGACCGTGTGGACCGACCTGTTCCTGGTGGTTGAGCGCGCCATTGAAGGCGACCGCAACGCCCGCATCCGGCTGGATGCGGCCCCGATGGGACCTTCGAAGGCAGTCAAGCGGGTGTCAAAGCACCTCATCTGGCTGGCCATTGCGGTTGCGACCGGCGGCGCCTGGATCTTCTACTTTGCCGATGCGCCAACGCTGCTCGACCAGTTCATCCACGGCGAGGCGGCGACGGTTGCCTACATGACGGTGTTCGTCCTGACCGCGACGACCTATGTGTTCGGCGGGCTGATGCGGGAGCAGGTGTGCATCTACATGTGCCCGTGGCCCCGCGTGCAGGCGGCCATGCTGGATGAGGAAAGCCTTGTCGTCACCTACAATGACTGGCGCGGTGAACCTCGTGGCAAGGGCACCAAGCGGCAGGCCGCCGAAGGTGCGCCCGTGGGGGACTGTGTTGACTGCAATGCCTGTGTCGCGGTGTGCCCGATGGGCATCGACATCCGCGACGGGCAGCAGCTGGCCTGCATCACCTGCGCCTTGTGCATCGATGCGTGCGACGACGTGATGGGCAAGCTGGGACGCAACCCCGGCCTGATCTCCTATGCGACGCTGGTCGACTACAACGCGAACATGAAGCTGGCCACCAACCCGGAAACAGGCAGCATCGAGCCGTCGCGGGTGCATGATGACCAGGGCAAGCTGAAGCCGGGCTTCCGCCGTTTCGACTGGCGGCACCTGTTGCGTGCGAGGACCTTTGTCTACCTGGGCATCTGGTGTGCCATCGGCATCGCGTTGCTGGTTGCGCTGGGCATGCGCGGCAGGCTCGAGGTCAACGTGCTGCATGACCGCAACCCGGTGTTCGTGCGGTTGTCGGATGGGTCGATCCGCAATGGCTACACCATGAAGATATTGAACATGAAACCCGAAGCGCGCGCCATCCAGCTTGGTCTGGAAGGGCTGCCCGGTGCGACAATGTCGATCAACGAGATTGCCGAGGAGCCGATGCGCTCCGTGGCAATACCTGTCGAGCCCGACCGGTTGCGCCAGCTCAAGGTGTTCGTGACGGTACCGGCCGATCAGGTTACGCCCGGCACGACGAGGTTCACCTTCACCGTCGACGTCACCAGCGATGACGATCACGACGCCTATACCGCCCGCTTTGAAGTTCCGGAGGACAAGTGATGCAGAAGACAACGTCAAATCCCGGTGAGTTTACCGGCCGCCACATGCTGGCTATCATGGTCGCGTTCTTCGGTGTGGTGATCTCCGTGAACCTGACCATGGCCTACATGGCCTCGCGCACGTGGCCCGGTCTGGTGGTGCCAAACTCCTACGTGGCGAGCCAGGACTTCGAGGCACTGAAGAAGAAGCGCGCTGAACAGGTCAAACTGGGCTGGCAGGTGTCGCTGGCCGTTGAGGAGTCGCGGCTGGCCGTCAACCTTGAGGGCGCCCAGGGCGCCACCATTGCGGACGCTGCCGTCACCGTGAAGCTGACCCGGCCGTTGAGTGATCGCGATGACATGACCATCACGCTGAAGCCCGCCGGTGCAGGCCGGTTCGTTTCGGACGAGGTTCTGACGGGCGGCAACTGGCTGGCAGATGTCAGCATCAGCCGGGCTGGCCGCGAGCCTGACTGGCGCCAGCTGTTCCGCTTCTCCGTTCCAGCCAGCAGGTGACGGCAAAATGAGCTGCTGCCCACAACCGGTGAAGGATGAACCGACGCACGACGTTGCGGCGGCAACCACGCGGCGTGACCGGGTCAACGAATGGCAGCACGCCATTTCTGCAGCAGACCACACGCTGGTACTCAGCGTTCCCGCGATCCATTGCGGCGTGTGCATCTCGGCCATCGAGCGCGGGTTGGGCGCCCTGGACGCGGTTGCCGTGGCACGTGCCAACCTGACCTTGCGCCGTGTGACGCTGGTGCTTCGCCAGAGCGATGATGAGGCAGTTGGCCGCGTGATCGACGCCTTCGACAGGCTGGGCTATCCGGCCTGGCCGCTTGAGGCGGCGAACGAGGCAGACCGCCAGCAGGCGAAGCAGTCGCGTGACCTGCTGGTCGGCATTGCCATATCGGGGTTCGCGGCGGCCAACATCATGCTGCTGTCGGTGTCCGTGTGGAGTGGTGCAACCGATGCCACCAAGCAATTGTTCCATATCCTGTCGCTGCTGATTGCCGTGCCGGCCGTGGCGATTGCCGGGCGGCCGTTCTATGCCTCGGCCATCGCGGCGCTGAAGACCGGGCGGACCAACATGGACGTGCCGATCTCGCTGGCGCTGATCCTGGCCGTGGGCATGAGTGCGGCGCGCAGCTTCAGTGGTGACGGCGCGACCTATTTCGATGCTGCCACCATGTTGTGCTTCTTCCTGCTGATTGGCCGCTACCTCGACATGCGCATGCGTGAGCGTGCGCGCAGTGCGGTGGTCTCGCTGATGCGGCTCAATCCGCGTGGCGGCTATGTGGTCACGGCTGGCGGCAATCCGGAATGGACTGCGGCAGATGAAATCCAGCCCGGTGACGTCGTGCAGTTGTCTGCTGGTGAGCGGCTGGTGGTCGACGGGCTGGTGACGGACGGGTCAGGCGCGGTGGACCGTTCCATGGTGACGGGCGAATCGGTGCCGGTGCCGGTCGCCCCTGGAGACCGGCTCGAGGCCGGGTGCCTGGCACTGGACGGACCGTTCCGGGTGGAGGCGCAGGCGCGCGCGGCGGACAGCTTCCTCGCCGAGATTGCGAGCATGATGGAGGCAGCCAGCACCAACCGTGGCCGCGTGGTGTCGCTGGCAGACCGGCTCGCACAGCTCTACTCGCCGGTCGTGCACGTGCTTGCCGCGGTGACATTCATCTTCTGGTTCGCCACGACGTCCGATGCCTGGACGGCGATGGATGCCGGCGTTGCCGTTCTCATTGTCACGTGTCCATGTGCGCTGGGGCTTGCCGTACCCATCGTTCAGGTGGTGGCTGCGGCCCGGCTGTTCGAACGCGGCATCCTGCTGCGCAACGGCGAGGCACTGGACCGGCTGGCCGAGGTCGATCACGTGGTGTTCGACAAGACGGGAACCCTGACGGCGTCAGCAGCGGCTGTGGCGGGTGATGCCCTGGGCAAGCGGGAGTGCAGCGGTTGCCCGCGCGCTGGCATCGAATTCGCGCCATCCCATGTCGGTTGCCGTCAATACGTGGCTGTCGGCAGTTTCACCCGCAGCAGTAAGCAACATCACGGAAGTGCGCGGCTGCGGCATGGAAGGCCAGCTTGACGGCAAGCGGGTGCGGCTGGGCAGTACTGCTTGGGTGACGGAAATTGCTGCCCCACTGGATGGCACCAGCGACCGCACCGAATCGGTGGCGTTTGCCATCGAGGGCGAACCGCTGCGCGCCATGACCATGGAAGAACGCTTGCGCGAGGAGGCCGTTGCCACTGTCAACGTGCTGAAGAGCCAGCACCTGCCGGTGGAAATCCTGTCGGGAGACACACGCTCGGCTGTGACGCGGATCGCGCATACGCTGGGCATCGAGCAGTTTTCGGCTGCGTGTCAGCCACGCGGCAAGCTTGCCCGGCTTGATGAACTCAAGGCCCAGGGCCATCGCACCTTGATGGTCGGTGACGGCCTCAATGATGCACCCGCGCTGGCCGGGGCGCATGTCTCGATGGCACCGGGTAGCGCCTGTGACGTGGGCCGGATTGCCGCTGACCTCGTTTTCACCAGGCCAGGGCTTGGTGCCGTCACCACTGCATTGTCGATGGCGCGGCTTGCGCGGCTGCGGGTCCGCCAGAACCTTGGCCTGGCACTGGCGTACAACGTGCTGGCCGTGCCGCTGGCCATGGCCAACCAGGTGACGCCGCTCATTGCGGCTCTGCTGATGAGTTTCTCGTCCATCCTGGTGGTGGCAAATGCCTTGCGGCCCGAGTTCAGGTTCTCTGCTACAAGGGAGCGCAAGGTGCCAGGCAGGCCAACAGTCTTGCCGCTGGGCAGGGTCCGGGAGCAGAAGTCATGAACATCATACTCGTATTGCTGCCGATAGCCCTGCTGCTGGGCGGGGCCGGGCTGTTCGCGTTCCTGTGGTCGCTGAAAACCGGCCAGTTCGACGATCTCGAAGGGGCCGGGTGGCGGGTGCTCGAGGATCGCCCTGCTGATGATGGCGACCGCAAGGGCTGATCCGCGCTGGCGGATGGTCCGCTAGAGGATCCACAGCACAACACCCGCCAGAACGGCACCTGTCGACAGGCTGCCGGCAATCCACGTCATGTGCGTGCCGGTCACCGGTTCTGCCGAGTGTGAATCGAGCCGCGAAATCATCCGGCAGGCCTTGGTGCGGGCCGTCCAGAAAATGCCGATGGCGATGATCACGAACACGCTGGCCACCACCTTGGCAATCCAGGTCGGTTCGGCTGCGCGAAACAGCGCCTGCAAACCCAGCGCCAATGCCAGTGAACCCATGCCCGTCCTCATCCAGCCGGCAAACGTGCGCTCGTTGGACAGCACGGTGCGATCCTCGGCCCAGTCGGTTCGTTCCTCGGCGAGGCCATTTGTTGATTTGTCAGAGGTGTTGTCGTTCATTCGCCAGCTCTTCTGCAACTTCGGGCACCGGAGTTAATACGGGTCTGGCACCCGGTTGGTTCCGTGATGTGATGATCTGCACATCGCCCGGCTTCAGCGCAGGCCATCTTCGACACCGTTGCAAGCCGCACATCGCAGGCAAGCAGAGGAGATGCAAAGATGACCTCGCTGAGCAAGATCGTGATCCTGGGACTGGTTGTAGCAACCGGCATCTCTGCGGCGGTTGCTGCCTCAAGCCTGTCCAGCGCCGCTGAGCCTGTGGCCCGCAACTTCACCGTCATCCACAAGACCGATGGCCTGTGGCCACTCAAGGGCATGGTGTCGGTTGAACCGTGCTCGATCCGCAAGTGCGTTGAGGCGTGAACCGGCCGCAATTTCAGACAGGAAGATTCAGTTCGTCCCACCGCCCGATATAGATGGAGAACCACGGACACAGCGTGTCGCGTTCGGTTTCCAGCAGGCGCGGCAAATCATCAACATCAATCCAGCGTGTCGCAGCAACCTCTTCGGGGTTCAGCGCCATGGCAATCGTGGTTTCATCGGCAAAGCCTGCAAACACGCTGACGCGTTCATTCTCAACCAGCCCGCCGCCCACATCGGCGCGATAATCAATCGTCGCGGTTTGACGCAATGGCACCCGGACGCCCAGTTCCTCGTACAGCCTGCGCTGCGCTGCATCACCGACAGCTTCATCCCAGTGCGGATGTGAGCAACAGGTGTTCGCCCACAGGCCGGGGCAGTGATACTTGCCGTGCGCGCGTTGCTGGATCAGCAGGCGGGTGCCTGAAAACACGAACACCGAAACCGCCAGGTGTTGCTGGGCAATGCGATGGGCTTCCATCTTCTCGATGGGGAAAAGCGATCCGTCTTCGGCGATGGCCGGAATGATGATGTCATTGCTCATGCGGGTCAGCCACCAACAAGTTTAGGCAGAACGAAAACCTCGGCATCTGCCGGAACGGGTACCATCACCGAATTGGCGTACATCTGGCCGTTCACGGAAACTGACACACCCCGGCGAATGGCGTCCGCCATGCCGGGGTATTCGTCAGCCAGCGCCTTCAACAGGTCGTTGATTGTCTCGCCCTTCACCTCGACGGCGTCTTCACCGCCGATGGCCGGCTTGAGCGATCCCCATACCTGTACTTTTACCATCCTAGATCCGTCCGAGCGCCTTGAGCACGTTCGGTGGAGACATGGGCAGCCGGGTCATGCGCACGCCGGCCGCGTCTGACACCGAGTTGGAAATGGCAGCCAGTGGCGGCACGATGGAGGTTTCGCCGACACCGCGCACACCATATGGGTGGCCGGGGTTCGGCACCTCGACGATCACCGTGTCTATCATCGGCAGGTCCGAGCAGACCGGAATGCGGTAGTCGAGGAAGCCGGGGTTCATCAGCCGGCCGTCCGCGTTGTAGATGTACTCCTCGTTCAGTGCCCAACCGATGCCCTGTACAGCCCCGCCCTGGAACTGGCCTTCCACGTAGGCCGGGTGCACGGCCTTGCCGGCATCCTGGAACACCGTGTAGCGGATCACCTGTACACGGCCCGTCTCGGGGTCGATCTCGGTATCCACCATGTGGGTGGCGAAGCTGACGCCGGCACCTTCCGCGTTGATCTCGCAGTGGCCTGAAATCGGTCCGCCGGTGGCACCGGCCTGGGCTGCAATGTCGGCCAGGCTGAGCGGTTCGTGCTTGCCGGCATTGGGCGATGCCGGGCGCGCGTGGCCCTTCTCCCAGACGACGGCGTCTTCCGCGATGCCCCAGATCTTTGCCGCACGGGCGCTCAGCTTGCCGATGGCATCGCGCGCGGCCTGGATGGCTGCCATGCCCGACGCGAACGTCACGCGGCTGCCGTCGGTCACGTCGTTGTAGCCGAGCGAGGCGGTGTCGGCGATGATGCAGCGCACCTTGTCGTAGGGAATGCCCAGCTCCTCGGCTGCCATGTTGCCGATCGAGGCGCGCGAGCCGCCGATGTCGGGCGTGCCGACAGACAGGCCAACGGTGCCGTCATTGTTGACGCTGAGCGACACCGAGGTTTCGCCGCCGAAGTTGAACCAGAACCCGCAGGCCACGCCGCGGCCCTGGTTCTTCTTCAGCTTGGCCTTCCAGTGCGGGTGAGCCTTTGCAGCCTCCAGCGTTGCCTTGAGGCCGATCACGTCGAAGTTCGGTCCGTAGGATGCCTTGGAACCGTCTGACGAGGCATTCTTCAGGCGCACGTCGATCGGGTCGAGCTTCAGTTCACGGCACAGTTCGTCAACCACGCTCTCGATGGCATAGGCTCCCATCGGGGCGCCGGGCGCCCGGTAGGCGGCCTGCTTTGGCCGGTTGGTAATCACGTCCCAGCCGATGGCCCGGACGTTCTTGAGGTCATAGGGTGCAAAGCAGGCCATGGCGCCGTAGGGCACGGCCGAGCCCGGGAAAGCACCACCCTGGTAGCGCAGCGTTGCATCGCCTGCGGTGATGGTGCCGTCCTTCTTCATGCCGATCTTCACGTCGATGGACGATGAAGAGGTGGGGCCGGATGCGCGCAGCACTTCCTCGCGGCTCATCACCATCTTGACCGGGCGGTTGGCCTTTAGCGACAGGGCAAGGGCAACGGGTTCGATGAACACCGTGGTCTTGCCGCCAAAGCCGCCGCCGATTTCAGACGCCGTGACGCGCAGATTCGACACATCGATGCCAAGCAGCCCGGCGCAGGTATTGCGCACCATGAAATGGCCTTGCGTGCACACCCACATGTCGCCGCGTCCGTCCGCGCCCATCGAGGCGAGGCAGGCGTGCGGTTCAATATAGCCCTGGTGGGTGGCTTCGGTGCGGAAAGTGCGCTCGATGACGAGGTCGGCCTCGGCAAAGCCCTTCTCCACGTCGCCATGGCCAAATTCGAACCGTTCGGCAATGTTGGATGGCTTGTCCGGGGTCTTGTCGAGGCCCTTGGTGAACAGCTTGTCATTGATGACGGGTGCGCCGGGCTTCATCGCCTCGTCCACGTCGGTCACGTGCGGCAGCACCTTGTACTCGACCTCGATCAGCTTCAGCGCCTGGCGGGCAACCGCCTTGGACACCGCAGCCACGGCGGCCACGGCATGACCGTCGTACAGCGCCTTGTCGCGCGCCATCACGTTCTCGCGGATATCGAGCAGGTCGTCACCGCACGGCCCGAAATCCTTCGAGGTTACGATGGCGTGGACGCCATTGAGCTTTTCAGCCTTCGAGGTGTCGATCTTCTTTATCTTCGCATGGGCATGCGGCGAGCGCAGCACCAGTCCCCACAACATGCCGGGCATGGTCATGTCCGCACCGAAACGGGCGCGGCCGGTGACCTTGTCGAGGCCGTCGGGACGCGGGGTGCGCTTGCCGACAATGTCAAACTCGCGCTGGATGGTCTTCTTGCCGGGCTGGACGTTCATGCTGGTTCCCTCCGCTTGGCTGGTTTCGTGCCGGCGGACTTGGCCTTGGCGGCCGGTTTTGACGCCTTGCGCATGTCGGCGGCGGTGTCGAGCACGGCGCGCACGATCTTGTCGTAGCCGGTGCAGCGGCACAGGTTGCCGGCGAGCCAGTAGCGCACTTCTTCCTCGGTCGGGTTGTCGTTGCGTTCAAGCAGCGACTTTGCCGCGATCAGGAACCCGGGGGTGCAGATACCGCATTGCAGCGCCGCATGGTCGAGGAATTTTTGCTGCAGCGGGTGCAGTTTCTGGCCGTCCGCCATGCCCTCGACCGTCTCGATCTCGCAGCCTTCGGCTTCCGCGCCGAGCATCAGGCAGGCGCACACCAGGCGGCCGTCAACCAGCACCGAGCAGGCCCCGCAATCGCCAGTGCCGCAGCCTTCCTTGGCGCCGGTGAGGCCAAGACGGTCACGCAGCACGTCGAGCAGCGTTTCGTCCGCCTCGCAGGCGAATTCGGTATCGTCGCCGTTGATGCTGGTGCGTACAAGTATCTGAAACATCACGAATTCTCCATGGCGCGATCACGCGCGATAATGGCTGCCCGGCGGGCCAGGACCCCGGCGATGTGGCGGCGGAATTCCCTGGTGCCGCGCTTGTCGGAAATCGGCTTCGCCTCGGCCTCGCAAACCTTTGAAAGTGCTTGCAAAGCCGCGTCATCGACCATCGTGCCGATCAGCGTCTTCGCGGCCTTCGCCGACACGATGACGGTGGGGCCCACGGCACCCAGAACCACCTTGGCAGCGGTACATTTGCCTTTGGAATCAAGGGTAAGGCAGATGCCGGTGCCGACCACGGCAATGTCCATCTCGGTGCGCGGGATGAACCGCAGATAGGCGTCGCCAGTGCGTTTTTTCTTTTCGGGAAGTTCGATGGATTCAAGAAGTTCATTCTTCTTTATAACGGTTTTCCCGGGCCCTTTAACAACATCCTCGACCGCAATCTTGCGCTTGCCTTTCGGCCCGGCCAGCACGGCGACGGCACCTGCGGCTGCCATGGCGGGCACGCTGTCGGCGGCGGGTGAGCCGTTGCACAGGTTGCCGGCGATGGTGGCGCGGCCCTGGATCTGGGTCGAGCCGATCAGGTTGGCGGCCTCGACGACGCCGGGCCAGGCCTTCTTCAGGCCGTCGTGCTCGCCCATCTCGGCAGCGGATACGGCCGCGCCGATGCGCCAGCCCTTGCCCGACTTGCCGATGGTCTTGAGCGCCTCGATGCGCTTGATGTCGATGATCGCGTCGGGCTCGGTGTAACCGCCCTTCATGCGCACCAGCAGGTCCGTGCCGCCGGCGAGAATGTGAACCTTGCCCTTGCTGGCGGCCAGCAACTGCACGGCCTCCTTTGTGGAAACGGGCGCGTGATACTGCATGCGTTCTCACTCCTGACGAACGTTTGTCTCGAACCGCCAAGCTAGACCATCCGGCACACCAACGTCGAGGGGTGGCGTAACGTTGCCGGACTGCCCTGCAGGCATGGCAGGTGCCCCTGCACGATATGGCATGGGCTGGCGCATTGCGCGTGCATGCCGTGGCCGATAATGTGCCGCCAACCTCAAGAACCAGTGCGCCCGCCAAGATGGCGCAAGCAGGAGTACACATGGCATCCCCGGTCAGCTACACGCTTGAAGACGATATCGCCGTCATCACCATCGACAACCCGCCCGTCAACGCGCTGTCGCATGCCGTGCGCGAGGGCCTGCTGAAGGCGGTCGAGCGGTTCCAGGGCGACAAGAAGGCCAAGGCGGCGCTGATTGCCGGGGCGGGGCGCACCTTCATCGCAGGCGCCGACATCAAGGAATTCGGCAAGCCGCTCAAGGACCCGCAGCTTCCCCACATCACCAATGTCATCGAGGCCAGCGAGAAGCCGGTCGTGGCTGTGCTGCATGGCACGGCACTTGGCGGCGGGCTCGAGGTGGCACTGGCATGTCATTACCGGGTCGCTGTCGAAGGCGCGAAGGTGGGACTTCCGGAGGTCAACCTCGGCATATTGCCGGGGGCGGGCGGGACGCAGCGTGCACCGCGGCTGGCAGGTGTGGAAGCTGCAGCAGACCTGATCACCTCCGGGCGCCATGCCGGTGCCGAGGAAGCACACGAGCTTGGCCTGGTTGATCATGTTGATGGCAAGTCGGCCAGCCCGGTCGAGGCGGGCCTTGCCTTCACGCAACTGCTGCTGGGCAATGACCAGGGCCCGCGCCCGACCCGTGGCATATCGGACAAGATCGAGCTTGCCCGCGAAGGACAAGGACCTGTTCGACCGGCTGAAGGCCGATGCAAAGAAGAAGGCGCGCGGACAGCTTTCACCGCTCATCGCCCTCGATGCGATCATGGCAGCGGTCTATGCCAAGGACTTCGACGAGGGCATGAAGATCGAACGCCAGCTGTTCCAGGACCTGATGAAGACGCCGCAGCGGGAAGCGCTGATCCATGCGTTCTTCGGCGAGCGCACCGTGGGCAAGGTGCCGGAACTGGCCAGCGGCACTGCCCGCAAGGTCGAGCGCATCGGCGTGATCGGCGGCGGTACCATGGGGTCGGGCATCACGCTCGCCATGCTGACTGCCGGCATTCCGGTGGTGATGATCGAACGCGACGAGGACGCGCTGGCCGCAGGCCGCGGCCGGGTGGAGAAGACGCTGCAGGGCGGCATCGACCGGGGCAAGCTGAGTGGCGAGGAACGCGACCGGATACTGTCGGACCTGTTCAGCGGCAGCACCAGCATGGACCGGCTGGCCGACGTTGACCTGGTGATCGAGGCGGTGTTCGAGAACATGGACGTGAAGAAGGAGATCTTCACGAAGCTCGATGCCATCTGCAAGAAGGGCTGCGTGCTGGCGACCAACACGTCCTACCTCGACATCAACGAAATCGCGGCGATGACCAGCCGTCCTCAAGACGTGATCGGCATGCATTTCTTCTCGCCGGCCAACATCATGCGGCTGCTGGAAATCGTGGTGGCGGACAAGACCCATCCGGACGTGGTGGCAACCGCCTTCGACATTGCGCGCCGCTCCAGGAAGGTGGGCGTGAGGGCAGGCGTGTGTGACGGCTTTATCGGCAACCGCATCCTGGGCAAGTACCTGCGGGTGGCGCAGATGCTGGTCGAGGATGGTGCAACGCCCTACGAGGTGGATGAGGCCGTTGTCGGGTTTGGCTACCCGATGGGGCCATTTGCCATGTCCGACCTTGCAGGTCTCGACATCGGCTGGATGACGCGCAAGCGCAAGGCAGCCGCGCGCAAGCCGGAGGAACGTTATTGCGCTGACTGGCTGGACCGGATTTGCGAGCAGGACCGGTTTGGCCAGAAGACCGGGCGCGGCGTCTACATCTACCCGGAAGGCGCACGCCGGGGCGAGCATGACCCGGAGGTGCTGGCGATCATCGAGGATGTTCGCAAGCAAAAGGGCATCAAGCCGCGTACGTTCACCGCTGAGGAAATCATGGAGCGGTACATGGCGGCGATGATCAACGAAGGCGCCAAGGTGTTGCAGGAAGGCATCGCGCTGCGCCCGGTGGACATCGATATCGTGCAGATCACCGGCTATGGCCATCCGCGCTGGCGGGGCGGGCCGATGAAGCATGCCGACATGACCGGGCTGAAGAAGGTGCTGGCCTCGATCCGCAAGTTCGAGAAGGAAGATGCCTGGTTCTGGAAACCGTCGCAGCTTCTGGTGGACCTGGTGGAGAAGGGTGAAACCTTCGACAGCCTCAACAACAAGGACATCGACAATGCGTGAAGCCGTCATCGTTTCCACCGCGCGCACGCCCATCGGCAAGGCGTTTCGCGGGGCCTTCAACATGACCCATGGCGCGACACTGGGCGGAGCAGCGGCGCAGGCAGCGGTTGACCGCTCGGGCGTGGACCCGGCGCTGATCGAGGATTGCATCATTGGCTGCGGGTTTCCCGAGGGCGTGACGGGCTCCAACATCGCCCGCCAGATCGCGCTGAGGGCCGGACTGCCGGTGACGACGTGCGGCATGACGGTGAACCGGTTCTGCTCATCGGGCCTGCAGGCGGTAGCGCTGGCAGCGCACCGGATTGTCGAGGAGGGAACGCCGGCGATAATAGCTGGTGGCATCGAGTGCATCAGCCAGGTGCCGGCGGCTGCAAGCCAGGGGGCCGAGCGCGAGCCGTGGCTCAACGAGCACAAGCCAGAAATCTACATGGCGATGATCGATACTGCCGACATCGTGGCCGAGCGCTACGGCATCACCCGCCAGATGCAGGACGAGTATGCGCTGTCATCGCAGCGCCGCACGGCAGACGCACAGGCGGCTGGCAAGTTCGATCACGAGGTCATCCCGGTTACCACCACGATGGGGGCGAAGAACAAGGAGACCGGCGAGATCACCACCCACGACGTGACGATCGACAAGGATGAATGCAACCGTCCCTCGACCACGCTGGAGGGCCTGCAGGGGCTTGAACCGGTGCGCGGGCCGGGCAAGTTCATCACGGCTGGCAATGCGTCGCAGTTGTCCGATGGCGCAGCCGCGCTGGTACTGATGGAAGGAAAGGCTGCCGGGAAGGCCGGGCTTGAACCGCTGGGAGCGTTTCGCGGGTTCACCGTGGCGGGCTGCGAGCCGGACGAGATGGGCATTGGCCCGGTGTTCGCCATCCCCCGGCTGCTTGAACGCACCGGGCTGACCATGGACGACATCGGCCTGTGGGAACTGAACGAGGCGTTTGCCAGCCAGGTGATCTATTGCCGCGACAAGCTGGGCATTCCCTCTGACAAGCTGAACGTCAATGGCGGCTCAATTGCCATCGGCCACCCCTACGGCATGACCGGCGCGCGGCAGGTGGGCCATGTGCTGCTGGAAGGCAAGCGGCGCGGGACGAAGTATGCCGTCGTCACCATGTGCATCGGTGGCGGGCAGGGTGCTGCCGGCCTGCTGGAAGTGTTCTGAGGCATGGCTGGCCAGCTCATCGTTCATCGCGATGGCCGTGTCATCACGGCGGTGAACTGCAATCCCGGTCGGCGCAACTCCTTGTCGTTCGAGTTCTTCGAGGCGTTTGCCAGGCTGATGGAAGAGGCCCCCGCCAGCGGGGCGGCTGCCGTGGTGCTGACGGGGGCTGACAACTTCTTCTGTGCCGGCGGCGATATGGACGGCCTGCAGGAGCGCGCTGAAGGCACGCCGGATGTGCGCCGGTCCGGCGTTGACCGGCTGAATGCGATGATCCTGCAGATGCGCCGGTCGCCGTTACCGGTGATTGCGGCGGTGGAAGGCGGGGCGGCGGGTGCCGGGCTGTCGATCATGCTGGCCTGCGACATGGTGGTGGCGGCGCGCGATGCGTTCGTGATGGCGGCCTACGTCAAGATCGGGCTGACGCCCGATGGCGGCATGAGCGAATTCCTCAACCAGGCCCTGCCGCGCCAGCTTGCCACGGAAATGATGCTGACTGGCGACCGTGTGCCGGTGGAGCGGCTGTACCAGGCGGGCGTGGTGAACCGGCTGGTTGAACCGGGCGAGGCGCTGGGGCAGGCGCAGGCACTGGCGCAGCGGCTGGCGGAAGGTCCGGCGCAATCCATCGCCGGGATCAAGCGGTTGTCGCAGGCAGCGGCCCATCCGCACCTCGAAGAGCAACTGGAGCGCGAGGCCGCGTCGATCTGCGATGCGCTGGGCGGTGCCGAAGCGCATGAAGGCATTGCCGCGTTCAAGGCGAAGCGCAAGCCCAAGTGGGACTGACCGCGTCCAAGGGGTCAATCTGTGCGCTTGATGGCGTCGATTTCCGCGGCAAACACGGTTGCGAGTTTCGCCTTCAGTATCTTGCCGGACGGGGCCGCCGGCAGATGTTGCGAGAACACCCAGCGGGTAGGGTGCTTGTAGGGTGCCAGCCGGTCCTGCAGGTGGGCTTTCAATTGTTCAACCGGAACGGCCGTGCCGTTGGCGCAGTGCACGAAGGCGACAATCTCCTCGTTGCCGTCGCGCGCCACGCCGATGACGGCGGCCTGCACCACGTCCGGGTGCTGGTTCAGCGCGGCCTCGACCTCCAGTGGCGAGACATTGAAGCCTGAGCGGATGATCAGTTCCTTGACCCGGCCCGTTACATGCACGTTGCCCTTGTCGTCGATCAGGCCAAGGTCGCCGGTGGCAAACCAGCCATCTGCATCAAGGACGCGGGCTGTCTCGTCCTCGTTGCGATAGTACCCCTTCATCACGGCGGGACCGCGCACGCAAAGCTCGCCGATGCCATCTGCGCCGGGGCCGCGCACGCACACCTCGCTGCCATCAAGCGGCGGGCCGACGGAGGTATCATCGCGCGGCGAGGTGGTGCGGGTGGCGGCGATGCCGGCGGTTGTTTCGGTCAGGCCGTAGCCGTTGCACAGGGGCAGGCCGAAGAACGCCTCGACCTTGTTCTTCCAGGCAAGGTCAAGCGGGGCGCCGCCCGACGAGATGTATTTCAGGCGGCGTGTGTCGAGGCGGCTGATGCCGTGGTCGCGGGCGTATGCCATCAGCAGCGCATGCATCTGCGGTACGGCTGGAAACACCGATACGCGCTCTCGCAAGGCATCCAGCGTGGCGGCGGTGTTGAAGCGGGCGACCAGCTCGGTGGTGGCACCGGCCGAGACCACCGCCATCAAGGCCGAGGCGAGGCCGAACACGTGGGTCAATGGCAGTACGGCGTAAAGGTGATCGCCTGCCACGATGCCGCGATGGCGGGCCGAGGCGGCACCCGCATAGAGCAGGTTGGCGTGGGTGAGCATGACGCCCTTGGGGTCGCCGGTGGTGCCGGTGGTGTAGAGCAGGGTGGCGACCTGTCCGGTTGCATCTGCCTCGACCGGTTCGACAGTGGCATCATCGTGCAAGCCGATCCTCAAGTCGAAGCCGCCAAGGGTAATGGGGGAGGCCCCGGCGGTGTCCGCGTGGGCATTGGCTTCGGCTGAAACCTCGTGGGTGTATATGGTGATGGCGGGCCGGGCATGGGCGGTGATGCGCGCGATTTCACCAGCCGACAGGCGCGCATTGACCGGTACGCTCCAGGCATCGCACATGCTCGCTGCCATCAGCAGCACGGCAAGCGCGTTGCAGTTTTCGCACACCAGCATCAGCCGGTGGCCGGGGGTGAGGCTGAGCCTTGTGAGCTCTTCTGCGGCTGTTGCGGCGGCGTCGCGGAACTGTGCGTAAGTCGCCGCGCCGGTACCTGTATCAGCCAGCGCAAGTGCATCGGGTGCAAGCTGTGCCTGCCATTCAAGCAGGTGGTGTATCCGGTCAAACGGTGGCATGTTGGGCGGCAACACTAATGGAGCGCTGGTCCCGCTGCCAGCGCCATCTAGCACGGAGACGCCTACATGCTGAGACCGCCGCTTTCGTTCCTCACGGCTGAGCTGCCATCCACGGTGCCGTTCGTCGGACCGGAAGCGCAGGAACGCGCCCGCGGCGGTGCCTTCAAGGCGCGCATCGGGGCCAATGAAAGCGTGTTCGGGCCGTCGGACCGGGTGATCCAGGCGATGCGCGCGGCAGCGCCGGCCATGTGGCAGTACTGCGATCCGGAGAACCACGGCCTGAAGCAGGCGATTGCCGCCTGGCACGGGGTATCGCCGGACAATATCTGCGTCGGCGAAGGCATCGACGGGCTGTTCGGCACCACGGCGCGGCTGTTCCTCAACCCCGGCGACAAGGTGGCGACATCGGCAGGGGCCTACCCCACGTTCAACTACCAGGTGGCAGGTGCCGGTGGCCACATCGTGACGTGCGAGTACGTGAATGACCGCGAGGACCCGGCCTCGCTGCTGGCGCTGGCGCGGCGCGAGGGCGCGCGGATGATCTACCTCGCCAACCCGGACAACCCGATGGGCACCTGGTGGCGGGCCGGCGAGATCCAGGCGATGATCGACGACCTGCCGGAAGGCGTCGTGCTGTGCCTCGACGAAGCCTATGGCGAGTTCGCCCCCGCGGGCACCATGCCCGACATCGACGTCCACAACGCGCAGGTACTGCGGTTCCGCACCTTCTCCAAGGCCTACGGGCTGGCCGGTCTTCGCGTCGGCTACATCATAGGCGAGGCGCAACTGATCAAGGCGTACGACAAGATCCGCAACCACTTCGGCGTGACCCGCATGGCGCAGGTTGCGGCAGAGGCGGCACTGGCCGACGAGGACTGGCTGCAGGCGGTCATCGTGCGCGTCCATGCGGCGCGCTACGAAATCACCCGCATCGCCCATGAGAACCACCTCGAGGCATTGCCGTCGGCGACGAACTTCGTGGCCATCGATTGCGGGCGCGACGGGGCGTTCGCCAAGGCGGTGCTCGACAGCCTGGTGCAGCAGGGCGTGTTCGTGCGGATGCCGGGCGTGGCGCCGCTCAACCGCTGCATCCGCGTGTCGGCGGGCCGCGAGGACGATCTCGACCAGTTCGAGCAGGCGCTGCCGAAGGCTCTGGCTGCGGCGCGCGGCTGATGACAGTCCCGGTTGCCCCGGCCCACGCCCCGGCAGACAACCTGCTGCCGGCCATTGCGCTGGTGGTGGCAGGGCTTTCGACGGCCAGCCTGTCCGGTGCCTTGCTCAAGATGATGTCGAGTGAGCTCAACGTGGCGATGATGACCGCGGGACGGTACTCGGGCTACCTGCTGGTGCTGATGCCGCTGGCCTTTTGGAAGTACGGCAGGGCCGTGTTCGTGCCGCCGCAGTGGCGTGCGCAGTTTGCCCGTGCCGTGCTGATCCTGGCGGCCACCGTCACGTTCGTGCTGGCGGTGCAGCGGCTGCCGCTCGCCAACGCCGTTGCCATTCTCTACATCTACCCGTTCCTGGTCGCTGCGCTGGCGCCATGGCTGTTGCAGGAGCGCGTGGGCGCTGCAATCTGGCTGGGGGTCACGGCGGGATTTGCCGGTATCGTCATTGTCATGCGGCCCGACCTTGGCGTGCTCAATGTGGGCGCGCTGTGGTCGCTGGCAAGCGGCGTGGTCTATGCGTTGCACATCATCCTGACGCGCAAGGTGGCGAACTCGGCCCCGCCGCTGGTGTCGAACACCTTCATGGCGATCGTCGCGCTGGTGCTGATCCTGCCGTTCGCGATCTGGATGTGGCAGCCGGTCGACCTGCGCCAGGCCGCCATCCTGCTGGTCATGGGCGGGGTGAACGCCGCTGCCCACCTGTTGCTGATCAACGCGTTCCGGCTGGCGCCGGCACCGGCGCTGGCGCCCTACACCTATGCCGAGCTGGTGGCCTCGACCGTGTGGGGCATACTGTTCTTCGCGCATGTGCCCGACAGCGTCACGCTGGTGGGGATCGGGGTGATCATTGCTGCCGGGGTGATGGTTTCCCAGAGCAACAACATTGCGCGCGCCATCGCCAGGCGGCGGGGTGCGAGCGGTGGCGGCTAGGCCGCATCACGTCCTGCTTGAGGCCAGTCCCGCGCCCGGTCAGAACGGCGAGGTTTTCGGAAAGGCGGGCTTGCGCTTTTCGGCCAGCGAGGCAAGGCCTTCCTGCACCTCGGGGCCGGAGAAGCCCATGAACTCCAGCGCCAGCGAGGCATCGAAGGTGGGACCTGCGAGCCGCAGCCAGTTGTTCAGAGAATGCTTGGTCCAGCGCAGTGCCGTGGGCGCGCCACGGGCCAGCTTGCGGGCAACGCCGAGTGCAGTTTCGTGCACCTTGTCATCATCGGCGACAAGCGACACCAGGCCGATGCGCTCTGCCTCCTCGCCGTTCAGCGGTTCGCACAGCATCAGGTAGTATTTCGCCTTGGCCATGCCGACCAGCAACGGCCAGACGATTGCCGCGTGGTCGCCGGCAGCGACGCCCAGCCGTGTGTGGCCGTCGATGATGCGCGCGGTGCGGCCCGCGACCGTGATGTCGCACACCATGGCGGCGGCAAGGCCTGCCCCCACGCTGGCGCCTTCGAGCGCGGCGACCGTGGGCTTGGCGCAGTTGATGACGTTGTAGATCAGGTCCGAGGCTTCCTTCCAGACGCGGGCGCGGGTCTCGAAGCTCTCGGTCATCTCGCGCACCAGCGACAGGTCGCCCCCCGCCGACAGGTTGCCACCGTCACCACGCAACAGCACGGCGCGGGTATCGGGGTCGCGGTCGATGTCGCGCCACACCTCGGCCAGTTCGCGGTGGCCGGTCTCGTCCAGCGCATTGAGCCGGCCCGGCGCGGACAGGATGATCTCCAGCACGCCCTCCTCGGGACGGTTGAACTTCAGGGCCTGGTAGTGTGCATATCTGTCTGTCATGGAACCCAACAGGTGATGGCTGGTTCAGGTAATGGATGGATTCACTATGCCCCGGCACGCGGGCAATGGAAACAAGGACAAGACCTCATGGGCGTGATGATCGATGGCGAATGGCAGGCGGGCGATGTGGCGGGCACCTCCAGCGATGGCGAGTTCGAGCGCAAGGCCACCAGCTTCCACGATAGCATCGGCGATGATGGTGACTATGCGCCGGAGGCCGGCCGGTACCGGCTTTATGTTTCCCATGCCTGCCCGTGGGCGCACCGCACGCTGATCACCCGGGCGCTGAAGGGCCTTGAGGAGATGATCCCGGTGTCGGTGGTGAACTGGTACATGGGCGAGGGCGGATGGTCGTTTCATGATGGGCCGGGCGTGGTGCCGGACCCGGTGTTCAATGCTGAATACCTGCGCGAGATCTATGCAGCGGCAGATGACGGCTACACCGGCAAGGTGACGGTGCCGGTGCTGCTGGACACCAGGACCCGCAAGATCGTCAACAATGAGAGCTCGGAAATACTGCGCATCTTCAATTCGGCCTTCGACAGTGTCGGGGCGGCAGACGGCGACTATTGCCCGGAGGGGCTTGCTGACGAGATCGAGGCCGTCAACGAGCGCGTCTATGAGACGTTCAACAATGGCGTCTACAAGGCCGGGTTTGCCCGCAGCCAACGCGCCTACGACAAGGCCGTTACGGCACTGTTCGAGACGATGGACTGGATGGAAGAGCGGCTGTCGCGGCAGCGCTGGCTGGCGGGCGACCGGTTTACCGAGGCAGACATTCGCGCCTTCCCGACGCTGATCCGCTTCGACCCGGTGTACAATTGCCACTTCAAGTGCAACCGGGCGCGAGTGATCGACTATCCGAACCTGTGGGCCTATACCCGCGAGATCTACCAGATGCCCGGTGTGGCAGACACGGTGAACCTGCAGCACATCCGGCACCACTATTATGAAAGCCATCCGGGCGTGAACCCGTCCGGCGTGGTCGCCATCGGGCCGGACCTGGACTACGACGCGCCGCATGGGCGGGGGTGAAGCGACTATATTTCTGGACCCTCGGGTCAAGCCCGAGGGAAGCAGAAAATTGAAATCCCTGGAGGGAGGCGGAAAGCTGGCGTTCGTGCAGCGAGCCAGAAAGCCGGGGGCCTGACCCTAGCGCTCGTGCGTGACCTGGCCGCCGCAGATGGTCAGCGCGACCTTGAGGCCGGTGACCTTGTCCGGGGCGGTGGCCTCGATATCGCCATCCAGCATGACAAGGTCGGCCATGTAGCCGGGCTTGAGCGCGCCCTTCCTGTGTTCGTTGAACTCGGCATAGGCGCCGCCTGCGGTGTAGCCGTGGATAACCTGGTGCAGGCTCTGGCGCTGGTCCGGGTGGGCAGGATCCAGTTTCTCCCGGGTCATGGCGGCCTGCAGTGACAGCAGCGGATCAACCGGTGACACCGGCCAGTCCGACGCAAAGCACATCTTCGCACCTGCATCACGCAGCGTGTTCCACGCAAAGGCGCGCGGCAGCTTCGCCTTGCCGATCCTTGAGGCGGTGGGTTCGTTGGGGAAGCCGCCGGTGCCAAGCGCGTGCAGCGGCTGCATGGAGGCGATGACGCCGAGGCCCGCAAGACGCGGGATGTCAGCTTCGTCAATGATCTCGATATGCTCGATGCGGTGGCGCGAGTCGCGCGGCCCGTTTGCATTGCGGGCGGCTTCATAGCCATCAAGCGTGCGGCGCACGGCGGCATCGCCGATGGCGTGCACGGCAATCTGGAACCCGCGCCGGTCAACTTCGGTGGCGATCTCGATGAATTCAGCTTGCGTGAACAGCGGGTCGCCAACATGGTCCGGGTTGTCCGGGTAGCCGTCGAGCACGAAGGCGGTGCCTGAATCGAGCACGCCGTCCATGAACAGCTTGACATGGCTGCACCACAGGAAATCCGATGTCCAGGTGCGGCGCATGTGTTCGGCTTCCTCGAGGTCGGCGAGGGTCTTGTCGTTCTTGTAGTGGAACGGCACCTCGATGCGGCACTTGAGGCCGTGCTCGCGTTCGATCTCGTGCAGCAGTTCGCATTGGTACACCGTACCGTCCATGTTGTGCATGGAGGTGATGCCGAGGCTGGCGCAATAGTCG
The DNA here is from genome assembly GCA_963700735.1 of uncultured Alphaproteobacteria bacterium. Classification (GTDB taxonomy): domain Bacteria; phylum Pseudomonadota; class Alphaproteobacteria; order Rhizobiales; family Aestuariivirgaceae; genus Anderseniella. Next base: position 29,190 of record CAVOYR010000007.1, on the reverse strand, counting down.
AGCCCCTTGCGCAGCGTGGCGATGTCGGCGGCGCGTTCCTGCGGTGAGGCGGGTGGATGCGGGTCGCGCGCGGTGGTGATGCCGAGTGATTCACGGCCGCCTGTTTCGGTCAGAGCAACCACGTCGAGGTAGGCGTCAGGCTCGAGCAGCTCGCCGGTGGCAGTGCCGTCCGCAGCCATGACGATCTCGCTGCCGGTGATGCAGTCGCGGCCATGCAGGATGCCGGCGGCCTTGAGGGCGGCGGTGTTGGCCCAGCAGGTGTGGAAGTCGGGCGACTGCATGGCGAAGGGCCGGTCCGGGCAGACATCGTCCAGCAACTGGCGCGTGGTGGGCTGGTCGCCAAACATCGTGTAGCTGCCCTGGTTGGCGAAGATGATGCCGCCGCCGGGATGGTTGGCCGACCAGTCCGCCAGCACGCGCGACAGGGCCTGCTTGCCGCGCACGCCGGTCAGGTCAAGCCGGGTGAGCGAGGCGGACCCGTGGAAGATGTGCAGGTGGCTTTCGATGAAACCCGGCATCACCGTGGCGCCGTGCGCATCGATAACGCGGGTATCGGGGCCTGCCAGGTTCATCACATCGGCGTCGCTGCCCACGGCGGCGATGAGTGGTCCGTTCAGGGCGATGGCTTGCGCGGCGGGTTTCGCGGCGTCCATGGTGATGACGCGGGCGTTGCGGATGATGAGGCTGGCAGGGGACATCTGGTTGCTCACTTTACCTTCGAGGCGATGTAACTGGTGGCGGCCTGGATGCCGCCTGCGCCGTGTTCGATGCCAAGGGCGGCGAGCCCGGTTTCCACGGCTGCCAGCGTGCCGAGGTGGCCCCAGCCATTGACGTGGCCCATGTGGGCAATGCGGATGGCCTTGCCGGTCAGCGGGCCGATGCCGCGTCCGATGGTGACGCCCAGCTTGCGCTCGCAATAGTCGATCAGCGCCGGGCCTGCGCCGCCGGGTGTCAGAAGGCAGGTGACCGAGCTGGAGCGCTCCGGGGCTTCAGTGACGGCGAATGCCATGTCACCCTTCGAGCACCAGACCTCTGCGGCTGCCTGCGTGGCGCCTGCGAGGATGGCGTGGCGGGTGAAGATGTTGCCGAGGCCTTCCTCGAGGATCATGTCCAGCGCCTTGCGCAGCGCAAACACCATCTGTACCGGCGGCGTGCCGCCAAACCACATGTAGTGTTCCTCGCCATCCCTGAAGGTCCAGTCCCAGTAGCTGGTGATCAGGCCGGCCGACTTGTGGGCCTGTTTCGCCCTTGGCCCGACACCGGTGAAGGCAAGGCCGGGTGGGGTCATCAGGCCCTTCTGGGAGCCGCCCACCGCCACGTCCACGCCAAGCTCGTCCATGGAGAACGGCATGCAGCCGAGCGAGGCGATGGTATCGACCATCAGCAGGGCGGGGTGTCCAGCCGCATCCATGGCGCGGCGGACGCCGGCGATGTCGTTGACCACGCCGGTGGCGGTGTCGGCCTGCACCATCAGCACGGCCTTGAATGAATGCGCCGTGTCGGCGGCAAGGCGCTGCTGCAGGGCGGCAACGTCGATGGCGCGGCCGGGGCGTTCGGGCAGCTCCTCGACCTCTATGCCGAGCTTGGTGGCGTTGTGGCCCCACACCACCGGAAACAGGCCGGAGACCAGCACCAGCACCTTGTCGCCACGCGACAGCGTGTTGGTCAACGCTGCTTCCCAGGCGCCGTGGCCGTTGCAGGCATAGATGTAGACCTTGCCCGTGCTGGTGCCGAACACGGTCTTCAGGTCTTCCAGGCAGGACCGCGAGGCTTCCTCCGAGGCGCCGCCATAGATGTCGAGTGACGGCGAATGCAAAGCGTTGAGCACGGCATCAGGCATGTTGGTGGGGCCGGGGATGGCGAGGTGGCGGCGGCCATTGGCGAGCGTCATGTCAGGGCAGGTCCGGAAACTGGAGGGGCGGAAATTCGCAGCGCACTGTTTCACCGGCCTCGCTGATTGGCAAGGTGTGTGGCGCTGAAGCCATCGCAGGGCAGCCTTGCACCATCGGGCGCGTATGGTATGCAGCGGTGATGTCGAACCGCTTTTCCATATTGCTGGATGGTGACCTGACGGTGACCGAGAGGGTGCGCGGCCAGGTGGCTGGCAGCCGTGTGCTTGCCGCTGATGGCGGCATGCGGCACGCGGCCGGGCTTGGTGTCATGCCGGAGCTTTGGCTTGGTGATTTCGACTCCGCCGATGCAGGCCTGCAGCAGACCTTCGGCTCGGTGCCGCGCCAGGACTACCCCTCGGACAAGGACGCGACCGATGGCGAGCTGGCCATCGACGAGGCGGTGCGGCTGGGGGCGGCGGAGATCGTCCTGGTCGGCGGCCTTGGTGGCCAGATGGACCACGCACTTGCCCACATGATGCTGTTGCTGAAACCGCGCGTTGACGGCCTGGAGATGATGATGACCAGCGGTCACGAGGAAGCCTGGCCGCTGCGTGCCGGCAGCCTGTCGCTGCAGCTTGAACCGGGAACGCGGCTGTCGGTCCTGCCGGTCAGCGATCTTGCCGGGCTGGGCATCGAGGGCGTGCGCTGGCCGCTGGACAATCGTGACGTGCCGCTCGGCTCGACGCTCACCCTGTCCAACGAGGCGGTAACCGGGCAGGTGACGGTATCGCTGGAAGAGGGCAGGGCAATCGTGCTGGTCTATCCACGCGGTTGATTGCGTGCCACCTAGACGATCGCCAGTGACGTCGGGCCGTCGGGCGGCGGGAACTCGTCATCCAGCAGCGCCAGGTCCTCGGCGTCCAGCTTGACGCCAGGTGCAGCCATGATCGGCCCGATGCGTTCGGGCCGCGCCGTCTTGGGGATGGCGATGGTCTGGGGGCGCGACAGCAGCCACGCCAGCGCGATGGACGCCGGGGTGACGCCGTGTCGTTCCGCCAACACGGCCAGCGTGGCATCGCGCAGCAGCCGGCCTTCACCAAGCGGGCAATAGGCCATCACCGGCACGCCGTTGCCGTCGAGCATTGGCTTCAGGTCCCACTCGATGCCGCGTTCGGCAAGGTTGTAGAGCAGCTGGTTGGTGGCGCAGTTGCCGCCATTGCCGCTTTCGTAAAGCTCGTGCATGTCCGAGGCATCGAGGTTGCTGACGCCCCAATGGCGGATCTTGCCCTGGTCCTTGAGGCGTTCGAATCCGCTGATGGTCTCTTCCAGTGGTACCTGGCCGCGCCAGTGCAGCAGGTAGATGTCGATGTGGCTGGTGCCGAGGCGCTGCAACGAGCGTTCGCATGCGGTCATCACCCCGTCATAGGAGGCGTTGTGCGGATAGACCTTGGAGACGATGGTGAGGCCGTCGCGGCGGCCCTCGATTGCCCTGGCGACAACCCGCTCCGCACCGCCTTCTGCGTACATCTCGGCGGTGTCGATCAGCCGGATGCCTTGCTCGATCCCGGCCTGCAATGTTGCGACTTCCTGGCTGAAAGAGGCGGCGTCCTCGCCCATCTTCCAGGTGCCAAGTCCGAGTGCGGGTATGGCCTCGCCGCCGGGCAATGTGACCTGCTTCATTTTACGCAACTCCAGCATGCAATAACCGCAGCTTGACGTGTAAAGCCATGCCAACGCAAGGTGCCTCCCGCAACAACGACAACAAGCAAGGTCTGGGCAGGACAAACGCATGACATTGACGGGATTTATCGGACTGGGCCACATGGGCGAGGGCATGGCCCGCAACCTGCAGAACAAGGGGCACGGGCTTGCAGTCTACGACATGCGCAACGAACCGGTCGAAGGGCTGGTTGCGCTGGGGGCCGAGAATGCCGGGTCCATCGCCGGGGTGACAAAGGCAAGCGGCGTGGTGATCACCATGCTGCCAGCCTCGGCAGACGTCGAGGCGGTGGTGCTCGGGCCAGGTGGCGTGCTGGAGAACGCCCGCGAAGGCCAGCTCGTCATGGACATGAGCACGGTTGACCCGCAAACCTCCGACAAGCTGGCGGCAGAACTCGCCAAGGCCGGTGTGGGGTTCGTCGATGCGCCGGTGGGCCGGCTGGCCAGTCATGCCTGGGCTGGCGAGAGCCTGTTCATGGTGGGCGCGTCAGACGCTGACTTTGCCCGCGTCAAGCCGCTGCTCGAGGCAATGGGCTCGACCATCTATCATTGTGGCGGGCCGGGCACTGGCACCCGCACCAAGCTGGTCAACAACTTCCTCACCATCGGCCTGTGCCAGATGAACGCCGAAGTGCTGACGCTGTCACAGGCATTCGGGCTTGATCTGGAAACGACGTTCGGCGTGCTCAACGGCACCACCGGCACCAATGGCCAGCTCAAGGTGGCTTATGCCAACAAGGTGCTGAAAGGCGATACCGAGCCGGGCTTCCGGCTGACGCTGGCCCACAAGGACATGTCGCTGATCTGCAACGCCGCCAATGCGGTCAACGCACCGGTGCCGTTGGCTGCGTCGGTGCGCGAATCGCTGTCGCTGGCCAAGGCGGGCGGTTATGCCGAGCAGGACTTCTCTGCAGCACTCGATCACTGGTGCGAACGTGCCGGGGTGGCAAAAGCCCGCTTCAAGGAAACGAGCTGAGCCATGTCGGAGTTTTCGTTTGCCGGCGGTGACTGGCGGGAAGCCGTGTTCGGCCAGTTCAAGGCGTGCGGCATCCGGCAGATGGCCTATGTGCCCGACGCCGGCCATGCCAGCCTGATCAAGGCGTGCCATGCCGATGACGCCATCGATTGCACCGTGCTGACCACCGAGGAAGAAGGTGTGGCCCTGCTGGCCGGGGCCGAGCTTGGCGGCCAGCGCGGCGTGATGCTGATGCAGTCGTCGGGCGTCGGCAACTGCGTGAACATGTTCTCGCTCCTCAAGTCGTGCGGGTTTCCGTTCGTCACACTGGTGACGATGCGCGGCGAGTGGGCCGAGTTCAACCCGTGGCAGGTGCCGATGGGCCAGGCCACGGAAGAGACCTTCAAGCGGTCGGGCTTCATCGTCTACCGGGCGGACACCGGAGAGGACGCTGCCGCGATGACCGGGTCGGCGATCCGGCTTGCCTATGACAGCAATTGTGCGGTCGCCGTGCTGCTGTCGCAGCGGCTGATCGGCGCCAAGACATTCTGAGAAGGACGAGAGCGATGATCGAACGGCGCGACGCGGTAGCGGCACTGCTCAAGGACCGGCCTGAGAACCTGCTGGTCATTACCGGGCTGGGATCGCCCACCTATGACGTTGCGGCTGCCGGTGACAGTGCACACAACTTCTACCTGTGGGGTGCCATGGGCGGTGCGGCCAGCATGGCGCTCGGGCTGGCGCAGGCACGGCCCGGCAATCGCGTGCTGGTGGTCACCGGCGATGGCGAACAACTGATGGGCATGGGCGCGCTTGCCACCATCGGTGCCAAGGCAACCGCCAACCTCGCCATCCTGGTCATCGACAACGAGGCGTTCGGTGAAACGGGTGGCCAGAAGAGCCATACCGGCCTTACGACCAACCTGGCCGCGGTGGCGCTGGCATGCGGGTTCCGCAAGGTATTGACCGTACGCAAGCCGGAAGAGCTTGACCAGGTACGCAGCCTTCTGCTGGATGAGCGCGGTCCGGTGCTGGCCGTGCTGAAAACCGGTGCCGGAGAGCTTCCCCGCGTTCTGCCCGAACGCGATGGTCATGCCATCCGGCAACGCTTCAAGGCGGCCCTTGCCGATATCAACTGACAACAAACAACTGGAGACTGAGACAATGAGCTTGAAGAGAATTGGTGCCGGGTTCCGCATGTCCAACGCCATCGTGCATGGCAACATGGTGTACCTGTCCGGTTGCGTTGCCGAAAAGGCAGTGGGCGGGTCGGTTGCAGACCAGACCGCAGACATCCTGGCGCAGATCGACGAACTGCTGGCCGAGGCTGGCAGCGACAAGACGAAGATCATCAAGGCAGTGGTCTGGCTGACCGACATGGACACCTGGGCAGAGATGAACACCGTGTGGGACAAGTGGGTGGTGCCGGAGCAGACACCGTGCCGGGCCGCCGTGCATTCGGCGAAGCTTGCCGCCGCTGGCCTCGATGTCGAGATCATGGTCGAAGCAGCAATCTGAGGGAGCTGACAGGTCATGGCGACGGCACTGGTTCTGGGCGCAGGGATAGTTGGCGTCACCATGGCCTACGAGCTGTGGAAGGATGGACACGAGGTGACCGTGCTGGACCGCGAAGCCGGTCCGGCGGAGTTCACCAGCTTTGGCAATGCCGGCATGATCGCGCCCGGCCATGCCTATGCGTGGGCGTCACCGGCGTCGCCGTCGATCCTGCTCAAGTCATTGTGGCGCAACGACCAGGCGCTGCGGCTGAAGCCGTCTCTCGACCCGGCCTTCCTCAAATGGATGTGGAAGTTCTGGGGCCAGTGCACCAGTGAACGCGCTGCCCTGAATACGCAACGCAAGGTGCGGCTGTGCCAGTATTCGCAAAAGGTGTTTCAGCGCACCCGCCAGGATACCGGCGTGAAGTTTGACTCGAATGGCGGCGGCATCCTGTACCTGTTCCGCTCGGCTCCCGCATTCGAGGCTGCCAACCGCAAGGCGGATATCCTGCGCGCCGAAGGTGCCGACATCGCGGTGCTTGATCTCGATGGAATTGCCAAGGCTGACCCGGCGCTGGCCGACCGCAAGGACCAGTTTGCCGGCGCGCTGCACGCAACTGGCGACGAGACCGGCGACTGCCGGTTGTTTGCGCAAGGGCTGACGAGATGGCTGGAGAGCAAGGGCGTCAACTTCAGGTGGCGCGTGGACATCACCGGGCTGGACACCGACGGTGACCGCATCAGTTCGGTGAGGACCAGCGCCGGACCGTTCGAGGCCGATATCGTGGTGCTGTCGCTCGGGGTGTACTCGCCACACCTGGCACGCCAGCTTGGCATCGACGTGCCGATCTATCCGGTCAAGGGCTATTCGATGACCATTCCGATTGCAGGGCGCAACAACGCCCCGAGCATCGGCGGGATCGACGAGGAAAGCCTCGTTGCCTACACCCCGATGGGCGACCGGTTGCGGGTGACAGCGACGGCGGAGTTCTCCGGCTATGGGCGCGAGCACACGCCAGCCGACTTCCGGCACATGACCAGCGTGATAAAGGGCCTGTTTCCGGACGGGGCCGACTATGCGCGCACCGAATACTGGGCGGGCCTGAGGCCGATGACACCCGAAGGCACGCCGATCCTGGGCCATAGCCCGTATTCGAACCTGTGGATGAATACCGGTCAGGGCCACATGGGCTGGACCATGAGCCATGGTGCATCGCGCATGGTGGCTGACCTGATAGCCGGGCGCACGCCGGATGTGCCGCTTGATGGCATGACATTGTCATCGCGTTGAAACAAACTGCAATCACTGGTTGTAATGTGTTAACTCTTGATTGAATTGACGTCTCGCCGCTATGATTAACCAATCAAGCGAGTACCGGCTGGATGAGTGCCGGAGAACGTCGAAAAGCATCCGGGATGGCAGTCCAGATTGAATACCTGATTGCAGGTGCCCTGATCATGCTGGTCGTGATCGGCGTGGTATATGCGGCCGTTCTGCTTGCAGCACGCAGGCGCAAGCGGGTGTTCGATCCCGAGCAGATCACCCGTGCCGGTGCCCGCCTTGTCAGCAAGGCGCGCTATCGCGGGCGGCGGGTGTTTCATTACAGTGACGGCGGCGTGGTGGCGGAAACCAAGCACGGCTTCAAGCCGTTCGAAAGCTTCGACGCCTACCGGTATCATGTCGACCGGCGCTGACCTTCCATTGCTTAGCCGCGCAACCGTTCGAGCTGGGCAGCGTAGCCGGACGCATCCGTTTCCACATCGATGAGCATTGGCGCTGTTCCGGCAAAGGCTGAGGCTGCGGCACTGCGCAATTCGTCCATCGTGCGGACCTTGCATGACCGCACCCCGAAGCCTGCTGCGATGGCCGCGAAGTCAACCGGGTCGTAGCGGGTGCCCAGTGGCCGGTTCTGGGTGCGCTGCTGCTTGATGTCGATCAGCGACAGGCTGGCGTCATTCAGCACCACGCAGACCAGTGGGGTGGCGAGATTTGCTGCCGTTGCCAGTTCGCCGAGACACATCGACATGCCGCCATCGCCGGTGATGCAGACGACGGGCGCGCCTGGCTCGTGCAGCGCACAGGCAATGCCGGCGGGCAGGGCGTAGCCCATGGTGGACAGGCCGTTGGACTTGAGCACCGTGGTGTGCCCGTCCGCCTGCCAGAACGCCATGGCGGCAAACATGTGTGCGCCTGCATCGACGCACAGCCTCGTGGATGGCGGGGCGAGGTGTGCCAGCGTTTCCGTAATGGTCTGGGCGTTGAGCGTTGCCTCGCCCAGCGCCAGCTTGCCGCGCATGGCCATGCGGGCGGACTTTATATCCGCAGCGGTCCAGTCCGATGCCGCGATGCCGGGCAACAGGTCGCGGGCAAGGTCTGCTGCCGGTGCAAGTACGGTGGCGGCTGGTGTGAACGGGAAGCGATGTCCGGGCGCCAGCGCCAGTTCCAGCACCGGGGCTGCAGGGCGCCAGGCTTGTGGGATCATCTCGATCGGGTCCAGCCCGACGGTGATGATGAGATCGGCACGCGACAGCACGTCCGCCTCGGCAGCGGCATTGGTGAACAGGCCGATGCAGTGCGGGTCCGCATCGGCAATGATGCCCTTGGCCTTGTAGGTACACAGGGTCGGGCAACCGAGTGCTCCAACCAGCTGGCGGGCGAACGCTTGAGCATCAGTGCTGCGGGCATCGAGGCCGACCAGCACCACCGGCATCCGCGCGTTGTTCAGCAATTGCCGGGCCGGCTCAAGGTTCCCGGCCGGGCGTGTGGCAGCAGTGCCGGGTGTGCTGATGGTGTCAACGGTGGCCGAGGCATCGGTTGCACTGAGGTCGATATGGACAGGACCGAACGGTGCGGCAAGGCAGGTGTCCAGCAAGACATCCAGCTCGCCGGCATTGGCTGGCGTCAGGCGGGCCGTGGCCTTGCACAGCGGGGCGAACACGGCTTGCTGGTCGAACACCTGGTGCGGCGAGGAGGCCGAATGCATGCAGTCGGTGATCAGCAGCAGTGGCGACTTTTCCAGTGATGCATAGGCGATGCCGTTGACGACGCTGGCTGCACCGGGGCCGATTCCGGTCAGCACCACGCCGGGGGTGCCATCGAGCTCTGCCGTGGCGGCTGCCATGATGGCGGCAGCGGTCTCGGTGCGCGCCAGCACGAACTCGATGCCGCAGCGGGCTGCGTCCTCGATCAGCGACAGGCTGGACCCGCCGCCGGGAATGCCGAATATGCGGCGCACGCCGCGGGCTTTCAGCGTATCAATGATATGGCGGGACAGCGTTTGGCGCATGGTCTGGTCGGTTCACCGTGAGATGTTGCGGGAAGGCAAGTTGAGCTTTGTGGCAGGTGACCCGGTTGTGGTCTAGTAGCACACGAAGACGGGCACATGGAACGGATGCCGATGCCGCAATTCAGCGCCGATGACGTGTTTTTCAGGACGAGCGGGCCGCGCCGTATCACAAGGCCGCCGCTGACGAGCAAGGCGGCCAATCGCAAGCTGTGGCGCTACCTGTGCTGGATGGCCCGCTGGCGCTCGCCCGATGTGGCAGCCTGGCAGGCCGACCACGCGAAGTCTGCGAGCCTTTACGAGCCTGCACGGGAATCTCCCGCTGCGGCCGGTTTTGCGGAATGTGCCCGGCTGGTACTCGGCGAGATGAGCGATGACGACGTCTTCCAACTCCGGAGATCGGCGGCGCTGCGTTACGCGCGCTACTGGCAACTGATGGCGTTGCTCACCCGCTACAGGTCCTGGACGCCGCGCCTCGAGTTGCAGGGCACCCTGCCGGCAAGCTTACGCCGAGCACGACGGGCCGGTCATCTACTGGATGGACAACACGGTGTTTGCCCCGATCATCGGCCGAATGGCGCTGCACCAGGCCGGGGTGAAAGCGTATCAATATTCGGACCACGTGCATGGTGATGGCCATACCTGGCTGGGCAAGGCCGGGCTGCAGCGGCTGGTGTTCGCGCTGGAGAATCGTTATTGCGGACCACGCATCATCAGTGGGCCGCGCAGTCATTATCAAGCGTCGGCGCAAGTGGCGGCACATGGCCCGCGACAGGTCCGCGCTCTTCCTGAACAACAACGCCTTCATCGGCCGCCGCTTTGCCTGTACCCGGATCGGGAACGGCGCCTTGCTGGTGCAGTCTGCGGCACCGCTCAACATGGCGCGCCGGTACAATGCCCTGGTTGTGCCGGTGTCGGTGCTGGAAATCGAACCGTTCAGCCATTTCAAGGTTCACTTCGACGAGCCGCTGAGGTCCGACGCCTACGCTCGACAAGGACGAGGACATCAGGCGGATGGCAGCCGTGTCCTCCACCCGCACCCTGCGCTCAATGCGCCAGCACCCGGACCAGTGGCTGGCATGGACCGGCGGTCAGGTCGTTGCCGATGCGGAAACCCAATTCGTCCGTAAAGCGATGTAGCGCTGCAAGGCAATTCACGTTAATGCCTGCAGGACTGCAATGACGTGGACGGACCAGATGCGACGGCACTTGCACATCCTGACCCAACCGAAGGAAAGGCTGCAACGCATCCACCTCATCGAGGCGCTTGCCGGCATCTGGCGCGAACAAGGCGACGCCATCACCTATGGTGACCGCCCGCCCGCCGGGACCGATGTGGTGATCGTTCACACCGACAACTCGACCGTAGAGGATGAGCTGTTCGCGCATGTCGAGGCCGGCGTGCCGGTGGTCAATCTCAACGCACGCAACATCCTGAAAAGCAGGGTCAGCCAGTTGCTGCTCGACAGGCAGGATTCGTGGGACGGCCCTGTCATCATCAAGACCGATGCCAACTGCCATGCCGGCGAGGAGTATGCCTATCACGGGCTGGATATTCCGAGGCTGGTCCGGATCTTCGCGGGCCGCGTCATGCCGTGGCAGTGGACCGGCGAGCTACCGTTCCGGCGCTATCCCATTCTCGACAGCAAGGAGCAAGTGCCGGACTGGGTGTGGAACGATGACCGGCTGGTGGTGGAGAAATTCGCGCCCGAGCGTGACGGCGAGCTCTACGTGTTGCGGCTGTGGATGTTCTTTGGCGAGGAAGAATACTGCATGCGCGTCACCAGTGACCTGCCGATCGTCAAGAGCCGGCGGCTGATCGATGTCAAGCTGGAGAACAACGTGCCGGACAGCGTGCGCGCCATCAGGCGCAAGCATGGCCTGGACTTCGGCAAGATCGACTTCGTGATCAATGACGGAGAGGCACTGGTGTTCGACGTGAACAAGACGCCCACCGTGCACCTGAACAAGAAGGGCAAGCCCGGTCCGTTCGTTCAACGTCTGGCGCGCGGCCTGGACGGGCTGGTGGAATGACGTTGCTCAGCCAGACCTTGCAGGACCTCTATCCATCCGGCGCGTTCTTCTTTGGCCGCACGACGCGTCACGCCATGGCGTGGAACGTGGCGGACGTGAACGCCCTGCCGGCCTATCGACTGGACGCGACGCCTGCCCAGCTGATCGGATTTGCCGGGGCGATGGCGTTCATTGCGCACGAGGCGGCAAGCACGGATGTTGCGCTGGACTTCATTGGCCATTGCGGATTGCCGAGGCCAGAAAACCTCTACCGGTACGAGACGGAGGCCGAGGGTGCCGCACACGCGCTCAGGCTGATGGACGAGGGCGGGCTGCTGGTGCACAACTTCGGCACGCTGCCGCAACTGCAGGACCAGCCCGGGCACCTGGTTCCGATGGCAGAGTACCTTCGGCTCAATGCCAAGACGGCACTGGCGGAACTTGTGCCTGAACAATTCCTGCCGGAGCGCCGCGTGGTTGAGCTGGGCGAACTTGCCGGCGGCGTTACGTGCGGCGTTGAGGTGCCCGTCTTCCTGAAGGTGGGTGCCGAGCTGTCAAATGGCGGCGGCGGCGCTGTACGGTGGTGTGACACGCCCGGGCGTCTCGCAGACGCCATTGCCGGGTTCTGCCGCCGCCTGCCTGCTGAGACGGCGATCATCGTCGAGAAGGACCATGGCGCGATCCCGTCATGGTGTGCCGGGGTGGCTGTGCTGGACAGCGAGGTCAGATGGCTTGGCGCATCTCTGCAAGTGTTTTCAACGCCCGGTCAGCAGGCAGGCAACGTCATGATGGCAGAGGGGTGTCCGGCAGCCTTGCAACCCATTGCGATTGAAATCGGCAGACGCGCCCAGGCAGCCGGATATCGCGGCGTCGCCGGGTTCGACATTGGCATCCGCGATGATGCCGGGCCGGTGGTGTTCGACCTGAACTTCCGACCGAACAGTTCAACCGGGTTCTGGCTGGCAGGGCCGAGGGCGCTTGAGCGCACGGGGCTGAGCGTTGCGCGAAGCTTTTATCTGCGGTTCGACGGGCCGCTGGAGAAATTGCTGGAGGCGGTTGAGCCTGACGCGGCGCATGGCCGGATCATTCCTGGCAGCATCTTCGACGCCGCTCGCTACCGGCAGACGTCAGACGACGCTGCCACGAGGTCTTGCCTGGACGGCTGGATGCTGGCGGAAACGCCTGAGGAGGCAACCGCACTGATTGCCGCAATCAATGACCGGCTGAAACAGGAATAGCCCATCCGTCAGTTGACAGTCAGCAGGGAAGCCAATGAAGTCACGATACCCACGTGATCCAGGCAGAAAGCTCTATCGGGAGAAGTAGCGCTTTTAATTGGCGCCGGGATCAGGCTTTTGCGTAGGCGGCTCGGGAGAAATTCCTTCCCCTCCCTTCGGCTCCGGCGAGATTTCTTCTGTCTTCGGTTCTGGCGAATAACTCATGGTACGCTCCTTTAAACAGGTTGTGGACGTTCTAGCTCATACGTACGTCATGAGCAAGCAACACGGGTCTGACTTTCATCCACTAAAAGGACAAGACATCATGATCGTTCGCACGCTGGAGGACCTTAAGGCGCAAAACCGGTTCAGGGAAAAGCCCGGTGCCTGGAGCAGCGCGCGCTACCTGCTGCGCGATGATGGCGTGGGGTTCACGCTGACCCAGACCACGGTGGCGGCCGGGTCCCGGCAGGTGATGCAGTACAAGAACCACATCGAGGCAAACCTGATCATTGAAGGCGAAGCCATCCTGACGGACTGCGCAACCGGTGAGACCCACCGCTTGTCGCCCGGTACGATGTACACGCTCGACCAGCACGACCGGCATGAACTGCATGCCTCAGCGACCTTCGCATCGTGTGCGTGTTTACGCCTGCCCTGGCTGGGCAGGAAACCCATGACGAGGACGGCTCGTACCCTCTGCTGTGATGGGTGGATGGCATGCCGCTGAACGATAAATGGCACCCTCTGGTGGAGGGTGCCATCGCGCTCGCTACTAGTGCCCAAAGACCATCAGGTGGCTAGCAGCCTTCATAGCGCATGCAGCCTTCATAGTCAGGCCCGCTTGCGCCCCAGTTGTCGGCGCAGGCATCGCTCTTCTGGGCACAGAAACCGCCGCCACCACGATATGACGGTGCCGGGGCCGCGTACGCCCCTGCTGCTGCAGCCGCGCCAAGCCAGAACGGCATCGCATACCAATAGCCGTTGTAGTAATGCCGGTGCCGGCCGCGGCGGTTGCGGTAGCGGTAGCCATGCCGGTTGCGATTGTAGCGCCGGTTGCCACGCTGGACCTTGATCACCGGCAGGCCGGTCTGAACCCCGGACAGCGCCTGGGCGATGCCGCCCGTTGTAATTGTCATGGCGGACGCCGTGCCGATCGGCGACAGCATTACGAAGGTGCTCAATGCCAATGCAGACGCAGTCAAACATGGTTTGAAAAATTTCATTACTAATACTCCTTGGTGACTGTGTGTCTCATCCCCATACGGACAGCATGCACAACTGGGGCCCTCCTGTCGAATTTGGCGACGTCTGGCCCGCCTGACACCGCGGCAGATCAAGTCCGCTCCGGCCGGGGAGCGCGCACAAGTAGGAAAAATCTTGATCAAACGGCTCGATCTGGCAATCATCAGCTCACGCGACTGTTTACCTGGGGAATGCCGGTCCTGACCGAATTGGCCAGAACCGTGACACCATCCAGGCCTTATGCATCAAAACCCCTTGATCCAGATGGAGGCTTGTCATGGCTATTGTACAAACCGCAGGAATTGCACCGGTCAACGTGACGTCGAACCTTGGCTGGCCAGACCTTCGCGCAGCACTTGCGGCGGGTTGGGCCGACTTCAAGGCGATGCCGGCTTATGGTCTGTTTTTCGCTTTCGTCTACATGGCGGCGGGCCTGGCGCTTTACTTCGGCATGGTTCAGGGTGGAAAGCTGTTCTGGTTCATCGCCCTTGCCGCAGGGTTTCCGATTTTCGCACCGTTTGCCGCTGTCGGCATCTACGAGGTCAGCCGGCGCCGCGAGGCGGGAGAGCCGGTCAGCTGGGGTGCGGTGCTGGGTGCGTGGCGCGGCCATGGCAATGCCCAGATTTCGACGCTCACCGTGCTGGTGCTGGTCATCTTCGGCTTCTGGATGATCCTCGCGCGCGGCATCTTCGCGATCTTCTTTTCGCAATCGGGCATCGGCCACGAAACGCTTTCCCTGCTGCTGTCGTCGCAAGGCATCGCGATGCTGGCAGTAGGCTCGGCTGTTGGCGCGCTGGTTGCCTTTGCGCTGTTTTCCATCACGGTGGTCAGCTTGCCGTTGCTGCTGGACCGCGATGTTGACTTCATGACAGCAATCATCACCAGCCTTGTCGTGGTAAGCCAGAACCGGGCAACCATGGTGCTTTGGGCAGCACTGATCGCGGTGGTGCTGTTCGTGTCGATGCTTCCGGCGTTTCTGGGGCTGCTGATCGCGCTGCCGGTGCTGGGCCATGCCTCATGGCACCTGTATCGCCGCGCCTTGCAACCTGTCGGCTGAGCACGGATCATCGCACGTCACTGACTGATCACGGCACGCCTAGCATCCGTGGGCAAAGGTGCATGCGTCGTAGTCATCGGCGCATTGATCCAGCAACGTTGCATCGGACCCGCTAAAGGAGCGGCAATCTGCGCGATAGGCCATGCAGATATCGAGCGATCCTGACGCCGGGCAAGCGGGCAATGGCTCCTTGCCGATGCAGCTTGAGAAGTCGGCATAGCAGACGGACCGCCATGTCGGGTCTCCAGCGGCCTGGCGGGCGCAATCTTCATAGGCCAGCCAGCATTGCTGGGGCTGTTCGCTGGCGAATGCCGTCGCGGCCCAAAACATTCCTGCCAATGCCAGGACAGGTGCAGCCCAGCGGCTAGCCGGTTTCGGGGGTATCGATGCTGCCGTCATGGCTTCATGATCCTCGATGGTGCAACAGCCAACTCATGGGCGGATTGGACCACCTCGGTACGGGTTGCGAACCACAACGATTGTTCCGATAAAATCTATGCATTGATAGTTCTGGAGTTTTCGCTTTATGGCAAGCCTTGCAGGGTTGTGCGAAGGACCTTCGTTGATCATCGCTGTCTTTGGTCTATAAGACTGACGATGACAGGAGCTGGCGACACGCCGGCGATGAGTGCGGCACCTCCAACCCAAGCGGGCCATGATCAGGAATCTCATCAACAAGTTGCGCCCGTCTGCTGCCGCTGCGCCCGTGGCCCGCCTGCCTGAGGGCGTGCGGGTGTACGCAATCGGCGACGTGCATGGTCGTGTTGACCTGCTGCAGCGATTGTACGGACAGATTGCGCAAGACCTCTCCGACCGGCCAGTTGACAAGACCCTCGAGGTGTTCCTGGGCGACTATGTTGATCGCGGCCCGTCCTCGAAGCAGGTGATCGACTGGCTGATTGACGTACCAAGCGTGGCCAACAAGCGGATCTGCCTGCGTGGTAACCACGAGGTGATGATGCAAGCCTTCCTCAGCACGATGCGTCGGTGATCGGTTCATGGGGCCAGTATGGTGGGTCCGAGACCCTGTTCTCGTACGGCCTGAAGATCAGGCTGCCCGTGGCAGAAGGCGACCAGGAAGAGGCGCAGGCGCAGTTCCGCGACGCGATACCTGAAAGTCACGTGGCGTTTCTCGACGGCCTGCAGCGGTTTGCCACCGCTGGTGAATATTTCTTCGCCCATGCAGGCGTCAAACCGTCCGTGCCGCTGGCGGACCAGGTGGATGACGACCTGTACTGGATCCGTGATCCGTTCCTGGACTGGGGCCGGCCGCTGGAGAAGATCGTGGTGCATGGCCACACACCGACACAGGAACCGGAGATAGAAGTGCACCGCATCGGCATTGATACCGGGGCCTACGTGACTGGTAGGCTGACGTGCGCTGTTCTCGAAGGCGCCGACGTGCGGTTCCTTTCCACCTGACCCGCGTCTATGGCTAATCCGCTGGTGTTATATGCATCGTGCTGTGGCGTTGATGCAATCAACGCAAAAGACTTCCCGCGCCGTAAAGCGTTGAAGATGCTCCCGGCGCTCTCATCTATCCTTTAGTCCAAACTGCACTAATTTAAGCCTGCTTCTTGCTAGGTTGAGGTTTTGGCAGCGCTTCGTTCTTGTCGATCTGCTTCTGCACGGACTCCAGAATACGGGTAGCCTGCAATCTGGCCTGGGCAATGATTGCTTCAGCGTCGTCCTGCGCTTTCAGAAGTCGTGCCTCATACGTCGTGTCGAGAGCGGCGGTAGATGTCGGTCCATTGGCGATCCGGGAAAGTCGAATAGCGTTCTCGCGATAATCAGCCATAAGATTTTGCAGAAATTCTGCCTGTACGGCCTGCAATTCCTCGGCTGACTGCCAGGCACGAACATTGAGCGGCAATGTCCAATACTGCTGATAGCGTCGGAAATAGAACTGCGCGAGTTCCATGTTCCACCCGAAGAGAAGCGCCATCGCGGAGGGCGCATCTGGTATTGCGTCGCTTGATTGAGATTGAACAGTTTCTTGCGGTTGATTTCGCTCGCTGTTGGACATGATTGCACTCCGCTTGTTGAGGGTTACGGGGAGGTGGCATCGGGATTCGTCCGACCCCCCGGCCGAGAGTTCGGCGCGAAAGCAATAACGCATTACGACTGACGAAAAGGGTCTAGGCAGACCCAAATGCCTTGAATATTACTAGAGGCTCTTTGTTTCGTCGTGTCCACCTATCACGGCGCGCGAAAGTTGGACTGCTACACACGATGGCAAAACAGCCATCCTGAGTGGTTGACAGCATGTCGGTCCGGTCCGTCGATGGTTGAGATCACCGTGGTGCCGGCAATAGTTGGCGCGCTGATATTCCTTGCCGGCTTCATGCTGGTGCCGAAACTCCGTCAAAGGCTTGCCTACTCGAAGTACCGCGAGCAAGTAGCTCTCGATCAAGACCTGATCGTATCGAAGACCTGGTATCGCGGTAATCGAGTGCTTCATTATTGTGACGGCAGTGTTGCCGCGCTCACGCAACGAGGTATGCGCAGCTTTGACAATTTCGATGCCTGTCGCAGCTTTATTGACGGACGCTGACTACATCACAGCGGAGCTGATCGCCATCCTGCCCAACACGTTCACAATTGGTGAAGGCTGGCTGCCGCCTGGAGCGGGCGCGTTGCATATCGTGATCGGCAAGGGAAACGAAGTGACCTCTCGGGTCTTGACCGGAATCCATAGCGGTTAGGTGTTTTCTTACATCACGACTGGTGATCTCAAGGATGCTTCTGGCTACTGGAGTACGCTCTGGTTCAGAGATTTCGGACACCACGAACCGCTCCCCGGGCGACCTTTGACTTCTAGGTCAAGTCTCTTGAGCCAAAATTAACGCATCAGGCCGCATAACCATTCGTAGCAGATGGCGCGCAGAGCTATCGCTAAAGGAGTGGAGTTATGCGTTCTGGTTACGAAGCCAAGGTGTTTCTTATTGAGGAACCCGTTGATAATTATGGTGTTTTCGGATTCGTTGCCGAAGCACCACTATCAACTGGTGATGTCCTCGAAGTGACATTGCCCGGGCTGTTCGGTGAGGGTCCGCAGGTCTTCCAGATCCGGTTGACAGATGACGCCGATGCCGGCGAACCAGTGCTTTTTGACCCCGATCGCAACGAAATCGTGTCGGTTGGTAATCAAAGCCTGAACACCAGCTGGGCAAGTCTGGACACGGCAAGCCGGGTGATTGCCGGAACCATCGCTACGCTCGATAACGCAACTGTCCGGGAGCCGGATGATAAGCTGCTCGCCAAGGTGCCGGCAGGATACCTGGACCCCGCAATGCCTATCAGCCTGGAGCAGACAGCCGATGGTATTCAGGTCGTGTTCATCGATGGTGGTATCGCTGACATCGATGTCATTCTCCAGTCGATCGACCCGTCGTTCCAGGTTCACATTGTCAACCCCCGATTGGACGGCATCGAGTTCATGGCGTCCGTGCTTGAAGGGCAGGGCGGCATTTCTGCCATCCACATCATTTCGCATGGTGTGGAAGGTGAATTCTATCTGGGTACCTCGACCGTCAACCAGGACAGCATTGAAGGCGCCTATGCGAGCCAGCTTGCCAGCATCGGTGAGGCGTTGTCAGAAAACGCCGACCTGCTGATCTATGGGTGCGACTTTGGCGCCGGTGAAATGGGTGCACCTGCCATGGCAGCCTTGGCAATCGCAACCGGTGCTGATGTCGCTGCGTCCAACGATCCGACCGGTAGTGGTGTACTTGGCGGAGACTGGGACCTTGAAGTGTCTGCCGGCAACGTCCAGGCCGAAGAAGTCGTGGTCGACAATTACGAAGGCCTGCTCGAACTGATCCAGAGCGAGGTCGTGGTGCCGTCGTCAAACCAGGCGATAACGCTGGCCAATACGATCTTCGGTGCCGGAGTGATCATCAACTCGGCAAGCTATACCGGCGCAGCATCGCAGGCAGCCACTTTCGCCGGCGCACTCGACGGTGCCGGCTCGGCGTTTCTCGGCTTCGATTCTGGCGTGATCTTCTCGACCGGCAATGCCAACGGTATTGTCGGTACCGCGCAGTCTCCCGGCTTCGGTACGAATATCACGGCGGCCGGCGCAACCGACAACGATCCGGACTTCAACTCGCTGGAAGACGGTATCTCGACGTTTGACGCCTCCTTCCTTGAAGCAAACATCACGTCCACGACCGGCATCCTGACGATCCAGTTCATGTTCGGGTCGGACGAGTACAATGAATACGTTTATGCCGGCTTCAACGACTCCATCGGCATCTGGATCAATGGGGTCAACTATGCCCTGACAACTGACGGCCAGCAGATCGGTATCGATACGATAAACGCTGCAGGCACCATCAACCCGACCAATGGCAACGATGCCAATGATCCGAACTCGACCCACGATCCAACCGATGGCGTGTTCGAATCCGCCAACCGGTCGCTGTATGTCAGCCGCACCACTCAGCCGACCCAGATGGACGGCTACACCGTTACCCTGTCGGTCAACATCAACCTGCAAATTGGCGTTGCTACGGATATCAAGATCGGCATCGCCGATACGGGCGATGCGGTGTGGGATTCCTGGCTGATCGTCCGGGAAAACAGTTTCCAGAGCGTGCTGGCAGCGTTCGACGACGAGGTGTTTACCACGCCGAACGCCTCGGTGACGATCAACCCTCTGGCCAACGATTTCAGCGACACCTACACGATTGCCGATCTGACGATCACGAAGATCAATGGTGTGAATGTTGCGCCAGGCGGCTCGGTAACATTGCCCAACGGCGCCATCGTGACGCTGAACGTGGACAAGACGCTGACGGTTAATCCGAACGGCAACCTGATCAAGCATGATACGTTCACCTACGAAGTGACCAATCCGGCCGGCGAGACGGCGGTTGGCATGGTCGCCATGTATACCAATGGCGCTCCGAAGCTGAATCTCGACCCGGACAATTCAGGCGGCGGTTTCGACAATTTCGGCTTCGATGCCTACTTCGACCCCTCGACTGGTATGCCTGTTCACATCTCCGACAGCGATGTCGCCATCGAAGACCTGGATTTGCCCAATCTTGTCTCGATGTCGATCAAGGGCACCGGGATTGTAAATGGCAACTCCGAAATCCTGTCGATAGGCGGGGCCAACTTCCCGCTTGGTACCAATGCGACCGGTACGATCGTCAGCGCAGGCGGCACCAATTTCTCGGTGAATTACAATCAGAGTGGCACCCCTGATGTCTTCACCATCACCGTGCAGGGCGGCGGGTCGGCGCCACAGGCAGCGTGGGAAGCGCTGATTGCTTCCATCACCTACGACAACAACGCCGGTACACCGACGACGGGTGACCGCCAGTTCGACATCACTGTAAATGACGGCACCACCAGTTCGAATGTCGGTGAAGCCATCGTTCACGTGGAAACGCCGGATGCTGTCATTGGCGGCACCGACGCCGGTTCGGTGACCGAGGATTCCGCGCCGTTCAACCTGACCACGGGCGGGACGCTGACTATTACCGATCCGGATGCGGGCGAGGCGCGCTTCGTCGACGGCACCTATGGCGGCACCTATGGCGCGGTAACGATCAATCCGTTCGGTGGCTGGACCTACACGGCCAGCAATCTCAACCCGGCGATCAACGCGCTGGATGCCGGTGAAACGCTCACCGACGTGATCACCGTCAGCTCCATAGACGGCTCGACCCGGAACATAACGATTACCATCAATGGCGCCAACGATGCCCCCGTGGCAATCGGTGACCTGTTGACCGTCGATGCTGATGACGCCGGGCCGACCAACGGCAATGTGCTGAGCGACGGTACCCCCGACTATGACCCGGAAGGCGATGTCCTCACCGTTACGGAGATCAACGGCGTGGCGACCGGTATCGGCAGCCAGGTTACCCTCGCATCGGGCGCGCTGGTAACACTCAATGCTGACGGGACATATGCGTACAATCCCAACGGCCAGTTCAATTCCGTGCCGCTGGACAGCACGATTACCGATTCATTCGTCTACACGGTTGAAGATGAAGGCGGACTGACCAGCACCGCCACTGTTACCGTGGTAATCAACGGGGTCTATCCCGCACCGGTCCTTGACCTGGATTCGACCGATGGCAATCCACCTCAGAGCCCGTCGGACAACTTTGAAGGCGGTTATGCCAATGGTGGCAGCCAGTGGACTTCCGGTTGGGTCGAGACGTCGATCGGTGGTGCGAATGACGGTGATATTGATACGATAACCGATGGTGGCGATACGTCGCTGTTCCTCGACGATGATGGCGCACAGGTCACGCGATCGGCTGACCTGTCGGGCGCAGAAACTGCATCGATAACCTTCGACTATCGCACCGAGAGCTTTGACGACGCCAATGACTACGTCCGCATCCTTGCATCTTCCGACGGGGTAAATTTTGTCGAGATCGGCCGTATCGCAGGTCCTGCGAACAGCGCGACCTACGCCACTTTCACGGCTGACATCAGTGCGTACATCTCACCCAGTTTCGCCATCCGGTTCGAGACGTCCCCGTCGTTCCACAACAGCAACGACAGGTTCTTCGTCGACAACGTGAATATTGCGACCACCTACACGCCGCCCTACGACTTCGCGACCTCGGTTGACAACACGAATGCCCTCGTGGCCATCGCAAGCCCCGATGTCAGCATCACCGATCCGGACGGAACGACCATCGCGTCGGCCACGATCGTGCTGACCAACCACCAGGTCGGCGATAGCCTGTCGGTCCAGGGCGCCTTGCCAGGCGGCATTACCGCCTCGGCGTACAATCCGCTGACCGGTGTCCTCACACTGAGCGGCACGGCATCGCTGGCGCAGTACCAGCAGGCGATCGAACAGATCAGCTTTGCCACCTACTCCAATGTCGCTACGAACCGCGTCATCGAGGTCTCGGTCAACGACGGTGGTCCGGACTCCAATGTTGCAATCTCCACCATCTCGGTGAACCTGGTGAACGACTGGCCGACCGCGGGCTCGGCCACGCTGACCGTCGACGAGGAGAGCACCAACACGCCGCTGGGTGTTTCTGCGCTCGATCCCGATGGTGATCCGCTGACGATCACCGTGACCGGCTTGCCGGTGCTGGGCACCGTGACGCTGGCCAACGGTACACCGGTGACCAATGGCCAGGTGCTGACCCCGGCCCAGCTTGCTGGACTTCAATACGATGCGCCGGCCGACTACAACGGCACCGGATGATCCGGGTGACTTCACCTATGCGGTCACCGACGGCATCGCCCCTGTTAACGGTACGGTCGACATCGTCCTGAATCCGGTCAATGACGCGCCGGTTGCGCAGGATGATGCAGTCGCTGTCACTGAAGACGGCCCGGCTGCGACCGGCAACGTGCTGGCTGACAATGGCAACGGTGCGGATAGCGATGTTGAAGGCGATACGCTGACAGTAACTGCTGTTAACAGCTCCGGCGGCAACGTGGGCAGCCAGATCACGCTGGCCTCTGGTGCGCTGCTCACCGTCAACGGTGACGGGACCTACAGTTACGATCCCAACGGTGCGTTTGAATATCTCGGAGCAGGCGACAGCGCTAGCGACAGCTTCAGCTATACAGTCTCTGACGGCAATGGCGGTTTCGATACCGCTACGGTAACCATAATTGTTAACGGGTCCAATGACGCACCGATCGCGCAGGACGATACAGTCTCTGCTGGCGAAGACGGCCCGGCTGCGACCGGCAGCGTGC
The DNA here is from genome assembly GCA_963700735.1 of uncultured Alphaproteobacteria bacterium. GTDB lineage: Bacteria > Pseudomonadota > Alphaproteobacteria > Rhizobiales > Aestuariivirgaceae > Anderseniella. The sequence continues at coordinate 6,674 of CAVOYR010000007.1, read as the reverse complement.
TGGCTGACAATGGAAACGGTATCGATAGCGACGTCGAAGGCGATACGCTGACGGTGACGGCGGTCAACGGTTCTGGGGGCAACGTGGGCAGCCAGATCATCCTGGCCTCCGGTGCGCTGCTCACCGTCAATGGCGACGGTACTTACAGCTATGACCCCAACGGTCAGTTCGAGTACCTGGGCGCTGGTGAGAGCGATACAGACAGCTTCAGCTATACGGTGTCTGACGGCAATGGCGGTTTTGATACCGCTACGGTAACCATAAATGTTAACGGGACCAACGAAGCGCCCGTTGCTGTCACTGCGAGTGCGGTTGAGAGCTACTACAACGGCCTGATTTGGTGCGGCCTGTGGAGCCATGCCGACGTGGTCGCGGGTTCAGTGTTGATCGACAGGTTCGAAGTTAGTGATGCCGACATCAATGATACCCACGTCTTCACCATAGTCGATGGAAGCGGTACGCCAGTGATCGATCCAGACCTGGAGATCGTCAACGGGCAACTGGTGGTCAAGGCCGGCAACACGCTGACGGAAGATGTGGTGACCACCAAGTCAGTCATCATTCGCGTGGATGATGGCAATGGCGGCACCTTCGACTACAGCTACACCCTCGACATACAGCTGCAGCCGGGAGGCGCCAACAATGGTTCCAGCGGGCGGGATTTTGCCGCCGGCACTAATGTGGCCGACGTGATGTACGGGGGCCTCGGTACAGATCGAATGTTTGCATACGACGGTGACGATATACTGAACGGCGGAGATGGCGAAGACATACTCGATGGTGGTGCTGGTGCCGATACGTTGAATGGCGGCAACGGCGATGATGCTGCGGCCTATATAAGCTCCATAACAGGCATTACTGCGGACCTTGCAAATACTGCTGCCAATACCGGTGATGCAATGGGTGACGTCTACATCAACATTGAGGGGCTGTGGGGCTCGAACTTCGACGATCAGCTATTTGGTGATGCTGGCGATAACGTACTCATTGGAGGGGCGGGAGATGATTTGCTCGACGGACGTGCCGGCAACGACAAGCTGCAAGGCGGATATGGAAACGATACCTTTGTGATGGCCGACGGTTACGGCTACGACCGCATCTTCGGCTTTGAGGCCGGGGCGGGTACACCGGACATAGTGGACATCACCGCGTTCGGGTTCAGTGATTTCGCTGATGTTCAGGCAGCTGCGTATGTCTCGGGCAACTACGTTATTGTCCAGCTAGATGCCGACGACAGCGTCGGTTTCTACGGCCTCAACAACATTAACCAGCTACATCAGGATGACTTCCTAATCTGATGGATGGAAGTGAAAATGATAGGTAAGTTTATCAACAGCGAAGGCCATCATCAGTCTGGCTGCAGGTGTCCGTGCCAGTGCCTACTCCACCGCGGGTGATATCGGCAATGCGTTCTATGCGCAGGTGAGGCCTCAACCAAGTTGATTTCTGGCCAGCTGTTGCCGGATGGCTCAAACTGTCGATGATTGCCGTTTGCATGCTAGCCTGCTCCTTTGTCACTGGCACGATGCACAGCCATTGCTAAAGTTGGGACCTGATTTCGAAAGTGAAGCCTCGTATACTTCGGCATGCTGTTGATTCGCTATACATCAGGATCGAGTGGTGTGTTGGCATGCAAGCGGTAAACCACACTTTTTGCGTGCGTCTTGGCCCTGTTGGCATGGCTATGCGAGATGGCATCATTATGCCAGCGCTGGAGCAGTTCGCCTGACTGCCGGCTTGGGGATCCTCAGTCAAAGCTCGATTCAGAGTCTGACTTTTCATAAATTTCCTTGAGCAATACAGTCTTTAGGAGAGTGTGTTGCAGTTGAGCTTCGGCGTCTCATATTGCGTGCAAAACAGCAACCTCTAGTTTTGCTGTGTTTCTGTTGATGGCATTTGCAACTGGCAGGTTGACCTGTGCAGTTCTCGAAGGCGCCGACGTGCGGTTCCTTTCCACCTGAACCGGAACCACAGTGTCCGGTATTGCCGGTTTGGCCCGGACCAGTTGACTAAAATTTGCACTTTGTTTGCGAAATGAAATTTAACTTCTGGCTTCTATGCTTCCTTTCATGATGAAGCAGGGCAGAGTTCTCACAGTATTGATCTTGTGGCTGGGAGCCATGATGGCTGGCGTTGTGATGCCGGCTGTCGCACAAGCATCCGACTGGCTGGTTACCCGAGTATCCCAGCCGGCGTTCTATGCCATCGACAGCAACAATTGGCGGCCGCTGCAGGCGGGCATGTCGATTCCGGCCAAGAGCTGGATCAATACCGGGCGCACTGGTCGTGTGCTGCTGCAGCGCGCTGGCGATACGGTAGTCATCCAGCCAAATTCGATGACCGGAGTTGCCACTGCAAGCGATGCGTCAAACCGGATATCCATCCAGCACCGTGCGGGCCAGATCCTGCTCGACATCAACAAGGGCAACACACCTCGCGTCAAGGTACGCACACATCACCTTACGGCGGTGGTGAAAGGGACCCAATTCTCGGTAACCGCATCGCGCAGCCGTTCTTCCGTGTCTGTTTCCCAGGGCTTGGTCGGTGTCTCGGACAACGCAACGGGCCAGTCAGCAGATGTCGGAGCCGGCCAGTCGGCGTCGTCTTCGGGTGGCGGACTGAGTGGAGGTACTGCGGCGTCCGCTTCGTCATCGGCCTCGTCCAGCAGTGCGGCCGGGTCTGGCGGCGGTAAAGGCGGCGGTAACGGTCGCGGTAGCAGCGGCGGTAAGGGTGGCACCAACGGCGGCGGCAACGAAGGCACCAACGGCAGCGATGGCAACGATGGCAACGAAGGCAGCAACGGCAACGATGGCGACGGAGCCGGCAACAATGGCAATGGCAATGGCAACAACGGCAATGGCGTTGGCAACGGCGGCGGCAACGGAACCGGCAACGAAGGCAATGGCCAGGGCCCCGGGGATGGAGACGGTTCTGACGGCGATGGAGACGGATCTGACGGCGATGGTGATTGATACTCGATAGAGGGGCTGGTTGACCGCGCAGCTGCGCTGCCGGTCTGTCCGGGTGGGGATGACAATTGACTGTCTTCGCAGAACAGAAATCCTTCGTGGGCAGCAGGCTGGTCGGCCTGCTTGCAGGGGCACTGGTGCTCATGCTCTGCCTGGATTTTGGTCAGTCGAATGGCCTGATCTCGGGTTTGCAGAACGAGGTCACTGAAGCCAGGGCGGCTGCCTCGACAAGGCCGCCGACTGGCGAGACGGTACTGGTTGCCATTGACAAGCAATCCATCGATTACGTGGGGCGCTGGCCGTGGCCGCGACGGATCCATGCCCGCGTCATCGATGAACTGGTCAAGGCTGGCGCATCCGAAATTGCGCTGGACATTGATTTCAGCTCGCCATCCAATCCGGAAGACGACAGGCTGCTGGGGCAGGCGCTGGAGCGGGCCGGCGGGGCTGTCATCCTGGCTGCATTCCGGCAACCGCAGTCGGTCGAGACGAGCAACCGGCTGGACGGTTTCAACATGCCGATCGACGGCTTGCTGCAGCATGCCTGGCCGGGGTCTGTCAACGTGCTGGCGGATGCTGACGGTATCGTGCGCTGGCTTCCGTACGGCCAGCAGATTGACCAGGAATTCGTACCGTCGATCCCTGCCTTGCTGTCCGCCCGGAAAGGTGGGCAAGGCGATATCGTGGCGGTCGATTTTTCAATTGATGCACTGAAAATCCCTGTGGTTTCGCTCAAGTCCCTGCTTGAAGGACAGGTGCCAACGGAACGGCTGGCCGGCAAGCGGGTAATCGTGGGTGCATCTGCCACGGAGCTGCGCGACTCCCTCGCGGTCCCCGTCCACGGCATCGTCAGCGGATCGATCTTGCAATTGCTGGCAACCGAAACGTTGTTACAGCAGCGCGCGCTGGTTTCGACCGACAAGACAAGTACAAGTGCCCTCAGCTTTGCGCTGTTGTTCGCCCTGGCGCTGTTATCGATGAAAATGCGGTTATCTTGGTCGTTGCTGGGCTTCGTGGCGGTTGCGGTCGGCGCCGAGTTCCTCGGCTTCCGGTTATACGACAAGCACGCCATCGTTGTCGAAACCGTGCCCCTTCAGATTGGCCTGATGTGCCTTGCCGGTTCGGTGATTGCCATCGAACTCGACGGACGTCGCCTCAGGGCCGCCCAGGCCAGGGTCGTCGTCGACAATTACCGCAGTGTGCTGGGCCAGGTCTTCGATGACAGCTTCGATGCGGTGGTCGTGGCGTCCGGCGATGGGGTGATCGAGTTCGCCAGTAGCGAGGCGGTACGGCTGTTCGCCGGCCAGGACGGACAGGACCTGACCGGCAGCCGGCTTGAAAAGGTGCTACCCTCGCCGATTCAACACGACGCCGCACGAGCGCTGTCAGTAAACCCCGGCCATGCAGCCCACGACAGCATGCTGAAGCTGTGCACGTTCCAGACCCCGTGCATGGGCGAGCGCCAGATCGAATATGTGATTACCCAGTCCCGGCTGCGCGATGGTGTCCAGGTCGCGGCGGTGGCGGGGCCTGAAAAGACTGCCATCTGCATTACGGTCCGGGACGTTACAGAGCTGCACAAGCAGAACCGCAAACTCGAATACCTTGCCCGGCATGATCCCTTGACGGGTGTGCTGCGGCGCGAAGCGTTCATGGACATGGTCGAGCAACGTCTTGGGAAATCCGATCAGGAAGGCAAGCCGTCTGACTTCGTCGTGGTTACCGTCAGCCTTTATCACTTTGCTGTGGTCAATCACAATTTTGGCCGTGAAATCGGTGACAAGGTACTGCTTGAGACCGCAACCCGGTTGGCCTATTTCGCTGGTCACAAGGATTGGGTGGCACGGCTTGACGGCAGCACCTTCGGGGTATTGCTAAAGACAAAGGTGGCTGATCGCGACCGGGCGCAGGCGCTGGTAGATGCGATGCTGGGACAGGTGGAGCAGCCTCTTGAACTGGACGGGCATAATATCCAAACCAGATTGCTGATCGGTATCGCCGGCAGCTGGCAGGTTACCAGGCAGGCGGACATCCTGATCTCGTCGGCCGAGACCGCGCTTGATATAGCAAAGCGCTCAAACCAGTGCGGCATCACCTGGTTCAACGCTACGCTGGGCCAGGACATAGCGCGCTCGCGGCTGGTCGAACGGCACATATGGCGGGCGATCGATAGAAACGAACTGTCCTTGTGCTTCCAGCCCCAGGTCAACCTGGCGACCCGAAAGGTCACCGGCGCCGAAGCGCTGCTGCGGTGGACCAGCGACGTGCTCGGCAGCGTTTCGCCGGCCGAGTTCATTCCGATCGCCGAAAGCTCCGGAGCCATCCATGATCTAGGCCGATTCGCCCTCCAGCAGGCCTGTGAGGCGGCCGCAAACTGGCCCGAGGAGATGACTGTCGCTGTCAACGTGTCTCCGGTGCAGCTTGATTTCAGCGACATGGGCAAGATTGTCAGGCAGGTGCTGGCGGAAACCGGGTTGCCTGCACACCGCCTGCACATCGAGCTCACCGAGACCAGCCTGGTCACCAACCAGGAGTTCGTCGCCGAACAGATCATCCTGTTGCGGCTGATGGGCGTGAAGATCGCGCTGGACGATTTTGGTACCGGGCACTCGTCGCTGGACTATCTGGCCAAGCTGCCAATCGACAAGATCAAGATTGACCAGTCCTTCGTCAGAAAGATGCTGAAGGATACGAGATCCCAGCCGATCATAATTGCTGTTCTGTCGCTTGCCCGCAGCCTGGACTTGCAGACGGTGTGTGAAGGCATCGAGACCGAAGACCAGGCGCTGCTGCTGCGGCTGGCTGGCAGCACGGAGGGGCAAGGCTACCTGTTTGGCAAGCCGATGACGTCTGAGCAGTTCGAGCAATACATCGTTGCGTCAACGCAACAGCATGATGTGCCAGAGCGCGGCTTTGCCGGCAAGCTGGTCTGAGGCCTGCCTGGGCCTCGATGCTGCGACATGCGAGCTTATCAGCCTGGATCTACGTTGGCCACTGGCTGGTCACCGCTCGCAACCGCGCAGCCTGGCAATTGCCGGTCCAGCCATCTTTTTGCCAATGCCAGTGCAGACTATGATGTTGTCGGAACGGGTACTTCCAGTCGCGATGTCGTGATGCAGGAGATGAGCGCTTATGAACCTGATGCAAGTTGTCATGACAGGGGTGTTCATCGCAATTGCGTATTTTCTGCTGGTGGCCTTTACCACTTTCGAGCAGCAGGCCATGAACTTCCAGATCGTCATCCTCGGCGGCGTTGCAGTGCTGTTGTTCCTCGTCATGCGCAAGATGTTTCCTTGAAGAGGTCAGTTGCTCGCGGGCAATGTGGCTGGCGATGGCAACACTCCTGTGTCTCAGTTTGCTTGCAAAGCAGCAACCTCGAGTTTAGCTGATGCCTCTTCTGATGGCTTTCGCGAGAAGTGATGGGTGCGAGAATCAGCTTCTGGATTCAAGTTGCCGGCGTAGCCTGACGCCCGGTCCGCCACTATCGTCTTCATTTATGAAGACGATACCGGCGTCCTCCAGTGCCTTCTGAAGCTTCCAGACCGTTTCGGCGTTTCCAGATAGAGGGCCAGAAATTGCCTCGAGTTCTTCTCACTGTCGCGACTTCCACGGCAGCACGTTCAGCAAGAGTCTGCTGACCCCAGCCCAACAGTGATCGTGCAGCACGGGTCTGCTGAGAGTAGATCATCGATTTTCAGGCCTTGA